>CAWUSW010000018.1:0-50764 GCA_963925675.1 uncultured Pseudomonadales bacterium | reverse complement strand
TCACCCAGAAAGAACTCTTCGCACTCACTCATTGAATTGTGCTATTCTGCGCCCTCATTTTGCGGGCCATGTATCGCATTTAGCCTGTTGGACACAAACATGAAGAAGTTAGTCAGATTTCCACTACAGCTTAGTTTTATCTTCCTGATTTTATTGGGGTTTTCACTGCCTGCCCGGGCGCAGACTATTGTCTGTGTGGAAACTACCTTTGGTGATATCTGCATGGAATTGCTGGAAACTGACGCGCCAGTAACGGCGCAGAATTTTCTCGCCTATGTCTCACAGGGAAGCTACAGAAGTTCCATTTTCCATTTTTCCAAAAAAGATGGCCCTGTTTACATTCAAGCTGGAAGATATGTTGATATCGGGGGCACAGACATTGAGAAATATCAGGAGCTTTTTACTCGCCCGCAGATCTCCAATGAAGCGAGTGTTTCAAACACCCGCGGCACTGTGGCCATGGTTCCAGATGATCCAAATGATCCGGACAGCGCAACCAGCCAGTTTATTTTCAATGTCAGTGATAACTCAGCCACTCTCGATAACGAAAACGGAGGCTATACCGTTTTTGCCAGAGTAATTGGCGAAGGGATGACTTTTGTTGACCTTATTTCATCATCCACTATTGTTTCTTTTGATAATGACGAGCTCTCCGAGGTCCCCGTGGTTGGCCCGGAAATTCCTGTACTTAATTCTCCGACAATAGATATTTTTGATGTCACCATTTTTGATGGCGATATTACTGACTTCGAAAATGATGGCAGTGATGGTGGTGATAACGGCGGCGATGATGGAAATGGCGACGACGGCGCTGGAGGCGATGATGGTGGCGACACTCCAACACCAGGTGAAGGCGAAACTCTCTATGAAGATGCCGTATGTGTTGATACCAATGCGGGTGAGTTTTGTATGGAACTGCTCCCTGACGTCGCTCCCAACACCGTGGCCAATTTTCTCAATTACATCAGCAGTGGTCGTTATGATGACACCCTCGTACACCGATCTGTGCCTAACTTTGTTATCCAGGGCGGCGGTTATTCTGCCAGTCCTCTGGGGGCTTCAATACCCAGAGATGCTGCGGTAGTCAATGAATTCGAAATCTCTAACCTGCGCGGCACCGTGGCAATGGCCCGTGCTGGTGGTCAGGTTAACAGCGCCACCAGTGAGTGGTTTGTAAATGTGGTTAACAATACCCAGCTCGATACTGTTGATGGCGGTTTCACAGTTTTTGCACGCATCATTTCAGGGATGCCTGTGGTTGATGCTATTGCAGTGCTACCCAGAGTTAATCTGCAGGGTTCATTGGGTGGTGCTTTTGGTGAATTACCGTTAACTGATCAGGATACTGATGGTGTTGATGCTGACGATGTTGTGCTGGTGAACCGTATTTATGTCACCGATGTAATCGTAGATGACTCCGATACTGTAGATGACGGATCTGGCGATGATGGCTCCAACGACGGTACCGATGATGGAATAGAAACCACTGCCGAATATTCAACTTTATCCAATAGCTTCTACCTGCCGGTAAGAGTCGGTAATGAAATGTACCGGGTAATCATGGTTCAGGATACCAGCGCGCCTGGTGTTGTTTTCAGCGTCATCACCACCAGGATCTTCGCCCTGGTTGATAGCGGACAGGATGCTGCAACGATGGATCTTGATGCCGGGACTTTGATAATTCCCTCCGTCAAGGTTGGCAACACTATTATTACCGATGTTGAATTCAGCCTGACAGAGTTCAGTACGCTGACCTTTACATTACAAAGCTTTAATCGTCCCTGATATTCAGAGATAAACCGTGCTCAATATCGTTAAAAAATGTATCAGTTTAATAGACGGGATGACAGAATTCATTGGTAAGACCGCTGCCTGGTGTTCCATCCTGATGGTAGTGGTAACCTTTTATATTGTGCTGACTCGCTATGTCTTCAATACCGGCTCAATCGCCATTCAGGAATCCATTATCTACCTTAACGCTTTGCTATTCCTGCTCACCGCTGCCTTTACCCTTAAGCATGACGGTCATGTAAGAGTGGATATTTTTTACGGTCCAGCATCACATCGTTATAAAGCATGGGTCAATATGCTTGGCGGTCTTTTGCTTTTACTTCCTGTGGCAGGTTTTATTTTCTGGGCAAGCTGGGACTATGTTCAGGAAGCCTGGCGCATCAGAGAGACCTCACCTGAAGCGGGCGGCATTCCTTATGTATATCTGCTCAAAACATTAATTGTGGTCATGGCATTCCTGGTAATACTGCAAGGCATAGCCGAGATTGTCAGGAATTTTCTTTTTCTATTCTTTAAGGAAGAAGACCCTGAAGAGCAAATAGAACCAGTGGGCGGTGTTATTTGATTGAATTAATTCCGCTGTTTCTTTTTCTTGCTGTCTGTCTGGTGTTGATGTGCGGCTATCCTGTAGCCTTTTCCCTTGCTGGCACCTCACTGGTTTTCGCTGCGGTAGGTTTAATGACTGGCACCTTTGATGGTGCCTTTCTCAGCGCCATACCCAACCGCTTTTACGGCATCATGATTAATACCAACCTGTTTGCTGTCCCCATGTTTGTATTCATGGGTATGATGCTGGAAAAATCAAAAATAGCCGAAGCCTTGCTTGAAGGCATGGCATTATTATTTGGAAAAATGCGCGGCGGACTGGGAGTTTCTGTCATTCTGGTTGGTATGCTGCTGGCTGCAAGTACCGGTATTGTTGGTGCCACTGTAGTTACCATGGGCGTTATTTCTCTACCTACGATGCTCAGAGCCGGATACAGCCCTTCACTTGCCACCGGCACCATCTGTGCCACTGGCACTCTGGGACAGATCATTCCTCCATCGATTGCGCTGGTTTTGCTTGGTGATGTTATTTCCAATGCTTACCAGCAGGCACAAATACGCATGGGCGTATTTTCTACCCAGAATGTTTCAGTAGGCGACTTGTTTGCCGGCGCCATGATCCCTGGATTGATGCTGGTCGTGTTATATATTATTTATATGTTGGGAATTGCAATTCTGAAACCTGAAGCGGCCCCGCCGGCAAGTGATGCCGATCTGAAGAAGGCTACCGGTGACTCTCATATCCTGCTAACCCTCAGTAAAAGTCTTCTGCCGCCTCTGCTGTTAATCATTGCTGTACTGGGTTCCATTTTATCCGGCGCGGCCACGCCAACAGAAGCAGCCGGTGTAGGCGGTCTGGGTGCAATATTACTGGCACTGATTAACCGCCAGCTGAACTTTGCCATCTTCAAGGACGTTGCTGTTTCTACTGCAAAAGTCAGCGCCATGGTTTATATGATTTTAGTTGGCGCTGCTGTTTTTTCCCTTGTTTTTCGTGGCTTTGGTGGCGACATCATTGTTGAAGAAATTTTTACCGACATGCCTGGTGGCGTTATCACGGCGACGATTACCGTTATGTTAGTAGTTTTCCTGCTTGGCTTTATTCTGGATTTTATTGAAATTACCTATATGGTGGTTCCCATAGTAGGCCCGGTACTATTAGCCATGGGACTGGATCCTGTCTGGCTGGGGGTGATGCTGGCTGTGAATTTGCAGACTTCTTTTTTAACCCCGCCTTTTGGTTTCTCCCTATTTTATTTACGCGGCGTTGCGCCTGATTCCATTAAGACCACTCAGATATATAAAGGTGTCATTCCATTTATTATTATCCAGCTGTCCATGCTGGGCATGTTAACCTTCTGGCCAGAACTGGCGACCTGGCTTCCGGGTGTGATCAAGAACATGTAATTATTTCTTCGCGGTTGAAACCGCTCCTACAAAAAAGCCGGCTAACGCCGGCTTTTTTATTTCTTGTACCTTGTTTTTCCCTATAGCCTTCTGGCCCGTGTATAGGCTTCTTCCGAGACAGAATGGAACTGTTTAACATTTTCTTCATATTCCCGATAGGAGGCATGAATTCTGGCACCAATTGGGCTCAGATCCGCCAGCTCATCGATCACTTCCTGTGAAATTATATTCAGCTCCTGCATCAGGTCATCCGGAAATTCCCTGAGATCAACACCATGATTATCAATCAGCTCTTTCAGTGAAATGGTATTACGTGCGGTAAACTCATTGGTCATATCAAGAGACGCTGCTTCTGCCGCAGTACGCATAATTTCCTGCAGGTCTGCAGGCAGAGCTTCAAATTTTTCTTTATTAAACAGAAATTCCATAACCGAACCAGGTTCATGCCAGCCAGGGTAATAATAATAATCAGAGACTTCATATAAACCAAAAGCAAGATCGTTATAAGGACCATTAAATTCGGTGGCATCAATGACGCCTGTTTGCAAAGAAGTAAATAGTTCACTGCCCGGCATATTTACCGGAACACCACCAAGGCGCGAAAGCACATCTTGAGCCAAACCAGGAATACGCATTTTTAAACCCTGAAAATCAGCTTTCGAATTAATTTCCTTATTGAACCACCCGCCCATCTGTACGCCGGTATTCCCTCCGGGTAAAGGGATCAGATTAAATGGCTCATACAGTTCATTCCATAATTCCTGTCCACCACCATATTGAATCCAGCTTTCCATTTCGCGGCCATTCATGCCAAAGGGTAAGGCAGTAAAAAACTGCGCTTCTGGTGCCTTGCCTTTCCAGTAATAAGCGGCCCCATGTCCGACTTCAGCAGTACCGGCGCTAACCGCATTAAATACTTCCAGTGCAGGAACTAATTCTCCATCACCGTAGACACGAATTTTCATGCGCCCGTTTGACATCGCCTCAACTTTTGAGGCAAATACTTCTGGCGCATGACCTAAACCTGGAAAGTTTTTTGGCCAGGCAGTAACCAGTTTCCACTCATAGCTTTGCTGAGGTGCTGCAGCAGCACTGCCACCAGCTGCTGGTTGTTCTGCGTCGCTACCACAGGCTTGCAGTAGCAACATAAGCGACACAACCAAGCCTGCCTTAATTCCCATGTTATTTGACATTTCTTAAAATCCCCTTCTTTGCTTTTAACTATTAACTTTTAACGTTGAATTCATTCGGGGTTAAAACCCCTCCTACAAACTTTTAACTTTTGTTAGCGGCTATTAGATAACTTCCAGCTTGGCATATGACATAACCAGCCATTTGCCGCCAACAGTATCGAAATTTATCTGCACCCGGGCGTTGGTTCCGTTGCCTTCGTAATTTAAAACAACTCCTTCACCAAATTTGGGATGCTTGACCCGTTGGCCCAGGCTAATATCAGAACCGGCTACTTTGGCTCCGCTATTAATAGAATGAGCGCCGATAATATCATGGTTTTCTGGCGCATTGCCCGGATAATGGCGAGGCCTGCGGACCTCCCCTTTCATTCGTATTTCTTCAATAAGCTCTTCGGGTACTTCTCTTAAAAACCGTGATGGCCGAGTGAGGTTTTCTTCACCATGCATTCTTCTTGATTCTGCATGGGTAAAGTAAAGCTTTTCCCGGGCACGGGTTATCCCCACATAGCAAAGACGACGCTCTTCTTCCAGACCGGCCAGATCGTCCATCGACATTTTATGGGGAAATAAGCCCTCTTCCATACCGGCGATGAACACCAGGGGAAATTCCAGACCTTTAGCTGAATGCAGTGTCATTAACTGTACCGCATCTTCAAATTCCTGTGCCTGGGCATCACCGGCATCAAGCGCGGCTTTATCAAGAAAGGCGGTCAGAATATTAAGCTCGGTTATCTCCTTTTGTTCTACTTGTGCAGCCGAATCACTCAACTGTTCATTGGAGCCTTCGTTAAACAATAACTCTTCTTCCCTGGGAATATCCTCTACTTCGAATGCTTTCGCCGCATTGATAAGCTCATCAAGGTTTTCTAGGCGGGTGCGCGCCTTTTCTCCACCTTCTTTTTCATGATGCTGAATTAGCCCGCTTTGTTTAATGATATATTCAGTTAATTCATACAGCTGCGTGCCATATACCTGATCCTCCATGGCATCAATCAAAGACATAAAGCCTGAAACATTCAATACTGCCCGTGGTGGAAGAAGCGATTCCTGCACTACTTTTATAGCGGCCTGCCACATGGAGCACCCTTCTGCCCTGGCCAGTTGTCGAATACTGTCGAGGGTTTTCGCGCCCAGACCTCTTACCGGTGTATTGATCACGCGCTCAAAGGCTGCATCATCATTACGGCTGGCCACCAGACGCATATAGGCCAAAGCGTTACGGATCTCCAGACGTTCATAAAAGCGAAAACCACCGTAAATTCGGTAGGGCATGGACACCCTCAGTAAGGCTTCTTCAAGTTCCCGGGATTGTGCATTTGAACGATACAAAATGGCCGCTTCGGAGTGCTTGTTGCCGGAATTAACCCACTTTTCTATCTGGCCTGAAATAAAGCGGGCTTCATCCTGTTCGTTAAAAGCACTGTAGGAAGAAATGCTTTCGCCATCTTTGTCTTCAGTCCAGAGCTCCTTACCCAGCCTGCCTGTATTTTGAGCAATAAGACTGTTTGCTGCATTCAGAATATTCGCCGTAGAGCGATAGTTCTGTTCAAGTTTGACCAGGTCTGCATCAGAGAAATCCTTGTCAAAATTCTGAATATTTTCAATCCGTGCGCCACGCCAGCCATAAATAGACTGATCATCATCGCCGACAACAGTAATAAAGCCACTTTGTCCTACCAACATACGCAACCAGGCGTACTGGATAGTATTGGTATCCTGGAATTCATCGACCAGAATATGACGGAAACGGTGTTGATAGTATTCCAGTAAAGCCGGCTGCTTTAACCACAATTCATGGGAACGTAACAGCAATTCGCCAAAATCTACCATTCCGCCTCTATCGCAGGCTTCCTCGTAGGCCTTATAGATGCGAATCATGATTTGCATGAATTCCTCACCAAAATCTTCCAGGTTCGCAGCGCGAAGCCCTTCGTCTTTTTGCTTATTAATGAACCACTGACACTGCTTGGCTGGATACTTGGATTCATCCACTTCAAGATTTTTACAGATTCGCTTAACCAGCCTTAACTGATCATCGGAATCAAGAATCTGGAATTTATCGGGTAAACCCGCTTCCTGGGAATGGGCGCGCAATAAGCGGTGGGCTAATCCGTGGAAAGTACCGACCCACATCCCCCCTGCTGGACGCTCAAGAAGCTCCTCAATTCGCAGGCGCATTTCATTGGCTGCTTTATTGGTGAATGTCACCGCCAGAATGCCATGGGTGGAAACACCCTCCATCTGAATTAACCAGGCAATGCGGTGAACCAGCACACGCGTTTTACCGCTGCCGGCACCGGCCAGCACCAGAAGGTTGCCTGGATCGGATGTGACTGCCTTGCGTTGATTATCGTTGAGAGAGTTGAGAATGTGGGATATGTCCATGGGCCGGAATTTTAGCAAAAGCCATGACCCGCAGGTGAAAAACTTCCGTACAAAACACACAAACATGCTTTGAATTTTAATCACTTGAGATTCAGCAGAAGTTCTCTACTTTTCCTGGATATGCATACTCCTTTTCGCTGCAATAATTTACATTTACGCTTCCGGCCAATTTATACTGATTGTCTTTATTAGACTCTACTAACTATCCATGATTGTGAAAAACGAGGACATTGTTCTGGAAAACACTAACCTGATCAAAGCAATTTCTGAATCCCTCGGCGAACTCAGAAAATCTGAACGCAAAGTAGCTGATTATGTCCTCAGCGATCCAGCCTCTATCTTGAATATGCGCGTTATTGACCTTGCCAACCATTCCCAGGTGAGCGAGCCCACTGTATTACGGTTTTGCCGAGCCGTTGGTTATGACGGGTTTCAGTCCTTTAAATTACAACTCGCTCGCTACCTTGGCAGCAGCGGCATTTACAGTCAGTTTTCGGTCAGTGATGCTGATTCCATTGCCGATGTCAGTAAAAAAGTATTTGATTCAACTATTGGTTCCCTCATTGCCGTTCGAGAAGAACTGGATATTGCCGCTCTCGAGTCTGCTATTGAGGCGCTTGCCATGGCTGAAAGAGTCGAATTTTACGGTTTTGGAGCATCCGGCTCAGTTGCTATTGATGCTCAGCACAAATTTTTCAGATTGCAGGTTACCGCAGCTGCTTACACTGATCCCCATATCCAGCATATGTCTGCCATATCATTGAAAAGTAATGATGTCGTCGTTGCTATTTCCCAATCCGGACGATCTACGGCATTAATTCAAAGCGTTAAGCTGGCCAGAGAGGCCGGCGCTACGGTTATCGGCCTGGTGCCAGATAATACGCCGGTTGCAGAGCTCTGTGCGATACCCATTCACATTAACGTGGAAGAAAACCAGCATGTGTTTTCACCGGTTTCTTCACGTATTGCTCACCTGGTAGTGATAGATGTATTAGCCATGGGGGTAGCAAAATTGCGCGGTGGACTGCTGCAGGAGCATCTCAAACGCTTGAACAAAAGCCTTAAATCGCTGCGTTCAAACAAAAAAACCAATACTATTGGCATATAAAACGTCCCTGCCAAACACCTTTCTCTCGTAATCCCTGTAACTCCTTAATACTCTAAATTTGTGAACCTGTTCACAATTTCTCACTATTAAGGGAGTGTGCAAACCTACCTTAAGAAAACAGTAAGAATGCTGTGTTGTAATCCAATCGTACCTACACGGAGGATATGACAATGAAAACTATTTATAACATTCTTGCTCTAATTTCAGCTGTAACTTTTTCAGGCTTGGTGCTGGCAGATGATGACAGCTATAGCATTACCAACGACCTCAGTTATCTTGCCGGCTCTATTGATACCAGACAGCATATCTATTATCCCGGAGATACCATTGATGTTCGGGTAAGCATGGGAGGAAATACAGCGCTCCTTGCAGACCAGCTTGTTGATATTTACCTGGGGATTTTTGCACCTAACGGTAAACTTTTTATGATCCCTGTTAAAAACTACCAGGTAACTGATTCTCAACGACTGTTTTTTATAGAGAACCTTACCAGTGCAGTGATTTTCCCAGGCACATATCACATGGCATTAGTTGCCACTGTGCCAGGTGGTGATCCCGAAAACATCGCTGATTGGTATAACGGCTTTGGCGGTTTGCTTGATGAAGATGCATTACTCTACACAGAAACTGCTGTTGAGCGCGATATTGACAGTGATGGCGAGTGGGATGATGATTATGATCGGGATGGCTTTATTGGTGACGACGACGATGTCTATGAACACTATTACTCTATAGAAGGAGAAACATTCGAATTATCTACTGATCATGATTGGGAAGATGACGATTGGAATGATGACGATGAAGAAGATCAGGAAGATGAAGAAGACGACAATGATAGTAATGAGGATTACGACAATTAAGTAAAACTTTTCCTGCCAGATAAAAAAAGAGGCTTCTATGAAGCCTCTTTATTTGGATGTGTTTTTAGTGTTTCTCTTAACGCTCTTTGCATTGAACGCTGCATCTTCTCCTGTTCTTAAGCAGAGACTCCTGTCCGTAATTTTTACTCGACAGTAACAGACTTTGCCAGGTTCCTTGGCTGATCAATATCCGTGCCTTTAATAACCGCAACATGATAGGACAAGAGCTGGAGAGGTATCGTGTAAATAATGGGAGCCAGGAATTCCGAGCAGTGAGGAACATTTATTACGGTGATGTTTTCATCGTTTTTAAAACCGGCTTCCGCATCGGCAAAAACATAGAGTTGTCCACCGCGCGCACTGACTTCCTGTAAATTCGATTTCAGTTTTTCCAGCAGTTCATCATTAGGCGCTACAGCGATCACCGGCATTTCATTGTCGACCAGGGCAAGCGGTCCATGTTTTAATTCACCGGCTGGATAAGCTTCTGCATGGATATATGAAATTTCTTTCAGCTTCAATGCGCCTTCCTTGGAGACCGGATACTGAACCCCTCTTCCCAGAAAAAGGGAGTGACGCTTGTCTGCAAAATCCAGTGACACTTTTCGTATTTGCTCACTTAGCGCTAATGTTTTCTGCAAAATCTCTGGTAGCTCATGCAGGTTTTCAACCAGTTCATGTTCATTTTCCTCGCTAAGGCCATTGCGTCGAGCCAATACAATGCACAATAGCGTCAGTATCGATAGTTGTGTGGTAAAAGCTTTTGTTGATGCCACCCCAATTTCTCTGCCGGCAAGCGTCATGATTGAAAAATCAGACTCGCGCTGAATTGAGCTGTTAGCCACATTACAGATCGACATGCAGCCAACATAGCCTGCGGCTTTAGCGTAGCGTAAGGCGGCCAGAGTGTCAGCGGTTTCGCCAGATTGAGAAATCGTTACAAATAGACAAGCATCAGGTACCAACATATTGCGATAACGATATTCGCTGGCAATATCAACAGAGCAGGGCATACGCGCAATATTTTCAAACCAGAATTTTGCAATCATGCCTGCATGGTAACTGGTACCGCATGCAACTATTTGTACTCGTTTAGTCTTATCAAAAACCTCTTTTGCATTAATGCCAAAGGCTTCTTCCAGAACATGTGTCTTGCTGAGCTTCCCTGCCAGGGTATTTCTGACCACGTCAGGCTGCTCAAAAATTTCCTTCATCATGAAATGGCGATACTTGCCTTTAACTGAATCTTCTAGATTCTGGTTTAAACGGACTATTTCACGTTTAACTTTTTCCCCGCAATTTACAATTTTTATTTTCTCGGCTTTTATTTCCGCGATATCGCCTTCTTCAAGATAAATAAAACGGTCAGTTACCTGCCCTAATGCGGCGGGGTCTGAAGCAATAAAGTTTTCCCCAATACCAACACCTATTATCAGCGGACTTCCGCTGCGTGCGACGATAATACGTTTGGGATCTTCCTTATCTATTACTGCCAAGCCATAGGCCCCATCAAGTAAACTGATAGTTCTGCTTACGGCATCAAAAAATGGCATTTCCTCTTCGGTGAGAAACATATGAATTAAATGCACAATTACTTCTGTGTCTGTTTCTGTTTTGAATTCGTAGCCTTTTTTGAGCAGCTCTTCCTTCAGGATCAGAAAGTTTTCAATGATGCCATTGTGTATCAATGCCAGACGATCATGGGACAAATGAGGGTGGGCATTTTCGTGGGTAGGTTTACCATGAGTGGCCCAGCGCGTATGGGCAATTCCGATTGCGCCATCTACAGGACTTTCTTTGATCTTGTCTTCCAGCGCCTGAACTTTCCCGACTGCTTTTACACAGGCCAGTTTTTTGTCTTTTCTGTTTATTACAGCGAGTCCGGCAGAATCATAGCCTCTGTATTCCAGCCTTTTAAGACCTTCCAGCAGAATTCCACTTACATTCCTGCGCCCAATGGCACCCACAATACCGCACATATATTTCTTCTTTTAGGTTTATTTTTTCTTGGGAACTGGCCGCTTCCAGCCTTCAATATTTGATTGCCTGCTTCGGCCTACTGCCAGCTGATCTTTTTTAACTGGCTTGGTAATGGTAGACCCGGCAGCCACAAATCCGCCGTCTTCAATTTCAAGCGGCGCAACAAGAACAGCATTTGAACCTATAAAAACACCATCGCCAATAATAGTTTTAAATTTATTCACACCATCATAGTTACAGGTAATCGTTCCTGCTCCAATATTTACATTTTTACCAAGTTCAGCATCACCTACATAGGACAGATGATTCACCTTACTGCCTTCACCTATCACCGCTTTTTTTATTTCTACAAAATTCCCTAACTTGGCTGAATCTTTCAATTCAGTGCCCGGCCTTACTCTGGCAAAAGGGCCTAACTGACAATTTTTACCGATAAGGGCATCTTCTATCAGGGTGTAAGGAAAAAGTTGAGAGCCATTGCCAATATGGCAATTCTTAAGCACGCAGCCAGCTCCAATTTTCACATTGGGCTCTATGGTGACGTCGCCCTCAAGTATGACATTAATATCAATTTCAACATCGGCAGCTATTGTGGCATTGCCTCTGATATCAAAGCGTGCCGGGTCAGCCAGAGAAACTCCGTTTTTCATTAATTCTTCATGCATTTCTAACTGATATTTCCTTTCCAGTTCTGCAAGCTGGATTCTGTCATTAATCCCGGTTACTTCTTTTTGATCCAGACATTTGCTGGTGGCGACACTACAGCCATCGGCAATGGCAACTTCAACCAGATCGGTCAGATAATATTCCTTCTGGGCGTTATTAGCTTGAATTTTAGGCAGCCAGGTTTTCAATCTGTTGACCGGGATAGCCATAAATCCTGTATTTATTTCGCACACACCCTGCTGTTCCGGGTTTGCATCTTTTTCCTCAATAATCCTGGATATTTGACCACTATTATCCCGAATAATTCTGCCTAATCCTGTCGGATCTGACACCTCGCAGGTTAAAACAGCCATACTGTTTTCATCAACTTTATCTAGCAAGGCTTCCAGTGTGGCTTTTTTTATCAGAGGCACGTCACCATAGAGGATCAAAACAACGGCATTATCGTCCAGGTATTCAACTGTCTGCATAACCGCATGGGCAGTGCCAAGCTGCTCTTGCTGAAGTACATATCGCGTTGCCGACTTCCCCATCGCGCTTTCAACAGCGTCGGAACCAAATCCGGTAACAACCTGCAGGTTCTCACAGTCCAGGGCGCGGGCAGTTTCCAATACATGTAATAAAAGGGGTTTGCCGGCAATTTTATGCAAGACCTTCGGAAAGGAAGACGCCATTCTAGTGCCTTTTCCCGCTGCCAGTACTACAACATTGAGTTTCAAAACGATAAGGTCCGCAGATGAAATTTGGGTGTCTAGAATACCAAAAAAGGCAGCGAATGCTGCCCTTTTATTAGTGTGTACTTTGAATAACAGACCGTTTAATCAACAGGTACTTAACTAATAACAGTGTTTATCGGCCAAGCTTTTTACGTAATTGCTGCAATGTTCTGATCTGCGCAGCTGCCTGAGCCAGCTGTGATGCTGCCTCGGCATATTCCATCTCTGCGCCCTGGTTATGAATGGCTTCTTCAGCCTCTTTCATGGCCTGAATTGCATTAGCTTCATCAACATCGTCAGCACGAACAGCAGTATCAGCAAGAATATTTACCGTACCAGGCTGAACTTCGAGGAAGCCTCCTGACACATAATAGATTTCTTCTTCACCGTCTTCTTTAGTGATACGAACAGGGCCGGGAATCAGGGCTGTGAGCAAAGGCGCGTGACCCGGATGAATACCGAGATCACCAAGGCTGCCTGCTGCAACCAGTTGTTCAACTGTGCCGGAGAAGATCTGCTCTTCGGCACTTGCGATATCGCAATGCATGGTCATAGCCATATTGGGTATTCCGTTTTTATTCCTGTTTTAAAAACCTGCTATTCAGTCAAATGAGCCTTACATTGATTTCGCTTTTTCTACTACGTCTTCAATGCCGCCAACCATATAGAACGCTTGCTCTGGCAGATCATCATACTCACCTTCAAGAATTGCTTTAAAACTGCTGATAGTTTCTTTCAAAGACACATATTTTCCTGGTGCTCCGGTAAATACTTCTGCCACAGTACACGGCTGAGAGAAAAATCGTTCAATTTTTCGTGCACGACTTACCGCTTGTTTGTCTTCTTCTGACAGCTCGTCCATACCAAGAATGGCAATAATGTCTTTTAATTCTTTATATTTTTGCAGAATTGACTGAACGCCACGAGCAACCCCGTAGTGTTCCTGACCAATAACCAGCGGGTCCAACTGACGAGAAGTAGAGTCAAGAGGATCCACAGCAGGGTAAATACCCAGCTGGGCAATATCACGCGACAGTACAACGGTTGCATCAAGATGAGCAAAGGTTGTTGCCGGGGAAGGGTCGGTCAAATCATCCGCAGGGACATATACCGCCTGGATGGAAGTAATCGAGCCGGTCTTTGTTGAAGTAATTCGTTCCTGTAACTCGCCCATTTCCTGTGCCAGTGTTGGCTGGTAACCTACCGCTGAAGGCATACGGCCAAGAAGTGCTGATACTTCAGTTCCTGCCAAGGTATAACGGTAAATATTATCGACAAAGAACAGTACGTCACGACCTTCATCGCGGAATTTTTCTGCCATGGTCAGTCCGGTCAGAGCAACACGCAGTCTGTTTCCAGGAGGCTCGTTCATCTGTCCGTATACCATTGATACTTTTGAGTTACTGAAAGTTTCGGTGTCGATAACACCGGCTTCCTGCATTTCATGGTAAAAGTCATTACCCTCACGAGTACGCTCACCAACTCCGGCAAAAACTGAAAGGCCGCTATGCTCGGTAGCAATATTGTTGATCAGCTCCATCATGGTTACCGTCTTACCTACACCGGCGCCACCGAACAGACCCACTTTACCGCCTTTGGCGAAAGGACATACCAGGTCAATTACCTTGATACCTGTTTCAAGCAATTCTTCAGATGCCGCTTGTTCATCATAAGCGGGAGCTTTACGGTGAATAGGCATCCTCTCTTTTTCACCGATCGGTCCGCACTCATCAATTGGGTCGCCCAGTACGTTCATGATGCGGCCCAGTGTTTCTACCCCTACCGGGACACTAATTGCTGAACCAGTATCGCTGACATTGAGGCCGCGACGCAGACCTTCAGTAGAACCCAGTGCAATAGTACGGACAACACCATCACCCAACTGCTGCTGTACTTCAAGTGTGATATCGCTTGCATCTACCGCCAAGGCATCATAAACCTTGGGTACAGAGTCCCGTGGAAATTCCACGTCAATAACAGCACCAATAATTTGTACGATACGACCGGTACTCATGTCCGGTTCCTCTATAATCTATCTTTAGTAATTAACTAATTAATTTTTTTCTACTAGTGGTTTATCGCAACTTTTATGTTGCCGCTGCACCACTAACAATTTCCGATAATTCCTGTGTAATTGCTGCCTGACGGGCTTTGTTATAAATAAGCTGAAGCTCATCAATAAGCTCGCCTGCATTATCAGTTGCGCTTTTCATAGCAATCATTCTGGCTGCCTGTTCACAGGCGTTGTTCTCAACAACAGCCTGGTAAACCTGAGATTCTATGTAACGTGCAAGCAAACCATCGAGCAAGTCACGCGCATCTGGTTCATAAAGATAATCCCAGTGATGCTTCATCTCATCATTATCAGCTGCCTGCAAGGGTAAAAACTGTTCAACTGTTGGCTGCTGGGTCATGGTGTTAACAAATTCGTTAGACACCAGAAACAACTTGTCTATATTCCCTTCAGCAAAATTATCAAGCATCACTTTTACACCGCCAACGAGATCTTCAACGGCAGGCTTATCGCCAACACCCCTGATCGCTGCAATGACATTGCCGCCGTAGTTGCTGAAAAAAGCCGCTCCCTTTGAACCAATGGCACAAACATCGATTTCGACGTTTTCATCGTGCCAGGCTTTCATGGAAGCAATCATGGTTTTAAACAAGTTGATATTCAGACCACCACATAAGCCACGATCTGAAGAAACAACAATATAACCAATACGCTTAACTTCGCGTTCTTCCATGTAGATATGGCGATATTCCGGCGAAGAGTGTGCCAGATGACTTACCACGCTACGGATATTTCTTGCATAGGGCTTACCCAGCTCCATGCGCTCCTGCGCCTTGCGCATTTTGCTCGCTGCAACCATTTCCATAGCGCTGGTGATCTTCTGAGTATTTTTAATACTCCCGATCTGATTGCGAATTTCTTTTCCGGCTGCCATTGTTTTTTACCAGCTCTGGGTTGAGATGAATTTATCCAGTGCTTCTTTAAAGGAATTTTGAATATCGTCGGTATAGTCACCGGTTTCATTAATGTTGTTCATCAAGTCGCTATATTCAGAATTCATGTAGGACAACAAGCCAGCTTCAAAATCAGCAATTTTGTCCAATCCGACTTCTTTTAGATAGCCCTCATTCGCGGCATAAAGAACGATGCCCATCTCCGCCACTGAAAGAGGCGAATATTGTTTCTGCTTCATCAGCTCTGTTACACGTTGGCCATGTTCCAGCTGCGATCGGGTTGCATCATCAAGGTCTGAAGCAAACTGGGCAAAGGCTGCCAGCTCGCGATACTGGGCAAGTGCCAAACGAATACCACCACCCAATTTCTTGATGATATTGGTTTGCGCTGCGCCACCTACACGAGATACAGACAGACCTGCATTCATCGCAGGACGAATGCCTGAGTTAAATAAGTTGGTTTCCAGGAAGATCTGACCATCCGTAATGGAAATTACATTGGTAGGTACAAAAGCAGATACGTCACCAGCCTGGGTCTCAATAATTGGTAGAGCCGTCAAAGAACCTGTCTGGCCTTTTACTTTACCATTTGTGAAGTTTTCAACGTAATCAGCATTAACACGCGCAGCTCTTTCAAGCAGACGGGAATGCAGATAGAAAACATCACCTGGATAGGCTTCTCGGCCTGGTGGACGACGTAGTAACAATGAAATTTGACGATAAGCCCAGGCCTGCTTGGTCAGGTCATCATAAATAATCAGGGCGTCCTGACCGCGATCACGGTAGTACTCACCCATGGTACAGCCAGAGTATGGCGCAATAAACTGCATGGAAGCCGGGTCAGAAGCACCGGCTGCAACAACAATGGTATGATCCATAGCGCCATGCTCTTCCAGTTTACGTACAACGCTGGCAATAGAAGATTGCTTCTGGCCAACCGCAACATAGATACATTTAACACCGGTATTTTTCTGGTTAATAATCGCATCAATGGCTACCGCTGTTTTACCAATCTGGCGGTCACCAATAATCAATTCACGTTGTCCTCGACCAATTGGCACCATGGCATCAATAGCTTTTAGACCGGTTTGCACCGGCTGAGATACTGACTGACGGGCAATAACGCCGGGAGCTACTTTTTCAACAGCGTCTGTTTCTTTTGCATTGATTGGGCCTTTGCCATCAATTGGATTACCCAGGGCATCAACAACGCGGCCTTCCAGTTCCGGGCCTACCGGCACTTCAAGAATTCGTTGTGTGCAACGACAAGTCTGCCCTTCAGCAAGACTCTGGTAGTCACCAAGTACAACCGCACCTACTGAATCACGCTCCAGATTAAGAGCCATACCGTAGATACCGCCCTCAAACTCAATCATTTCACCGTACATTACATCGGCAAGACCGTGAATACGGATAATACCGTCGGATACGCTGACGATGGTGCCTTCGTTCTGCGCCTGAGCAGACACATCAAGACTGTCGATGCGCTGTTTAATAATTTCGCTAATTTCTGAAGGGTTCAGTTGTTGCATTTTTTTGTTTCCTCAACTCAAGCCCTGTTTAAGGGTATCTAGTGAGTTTAATTTTGCCTTTAACTTGGTTGTTCAGTTCGTTTAATTTTTGTCCGTATCGCTATTTTCAGGCCTTCATGGCTTCAGCAAGCTTGGACAGTTTTCCGCGCACCGACCCATCGATAACGAGATCGCCGGCGCGAATAATCGCGCCACCAATCAGGGTGCTATCAATCTCACTGTGCAGAATCACGTCACGCTGCAGCTTTTCTTTCAAAGATGCAGTCAACTTGGCTTCAATACCATCTGAAAGCGGAAAGGCGGATGTTATATTCACATCAACCTTCTTTTCCTGAACAGCTTTCAGCGTTTCGAACAGTTTTACAATTTCCTGCATCAAGCCAATGCGCTTGTTATCTGCAAGGATCGCGATGAAATTCTTCACCGCTGCGCCAATCTCATCACCACAAAGGTCAATCAACGTTTGCGCCTGTTTTTCACCTGTTAATGAAGGTAAAGACAGCGCCGCTTTAACAACTGCCTCTCCAGCAACTGCAGCCACAAGGGACAGATCCTTTGACCATGTGCCCAGGCTTTCAGATTCCACGGCAACTTCAAATGCTGCCCTGGCGTAAGGTCTTGCTAATGTCGTTAACTCGGCCATATTGTCTTTTATCTATGTTTTCAATTAACGTCGTTGACTGATTACAAACTGGCTGCAAGTTTCTCTGCAAGCTCAGCATGTACGCTTTCATCAATCGTTGCTTCAAGGATTTTTTCTGCACCGGCAATGGCAATAGCTGCCACCTGGGTACGAAGTTTTTCCTTGGCGCGATTAACTTCCTGTTCGATTTCTGCCTGGGCGCCTGCAATCAAGCGCTGTCCTTCTTCACGAGCCTGTTCTTTAGCTTCGTCTATGATCTGGCTCGCACGTTTGTTTGCCTGATCAATAATGCCGGACGCATCAACCTTTGCTTCTTTTAACTGATCTGCCACCTGAACCTGTGCCAGCTCGAGGTCTTTTTCAGCGCGTTCTGCTGATTCAAGACCATCGGCAATCTTTTTTTGCCGTTCTGCCAGCGCATTTGTCAACGGCGGCCACACATATTTCATGCAGAACCACACGAAAAACGCGAAGGCGATCATTTGTCCAAATATTGTTGCTGTTATATTCACAGTAACACCTCTTACCCAGTGTACTTTCTATTGTTCGCTAATTAATTGCTGTCAATTCAATGCTTTATTCTTTCGAAAAAGGTCGATTAACCAGCCGCGAGTAGCGCAGCAACAAAAGGATTGGCAAAAGTAAACCACATGCCGATAGCAAGACCGATCATGGTTACCGCATCAATCAGGCCGGCTACCAGGAACATCTTACCCTGTAACATAGGGGCCAGTTCTGGTTGACGAGCTGAACCTTCGAGCAACTTGCCGCCCAGGATACCGAAACCAATAGCGGTTCCAAGTGCACCCATACCTAATACCAGCAGTACTCCTAGTACTGTAAAAGCCAATATTGACTCCATTTCTTCCTCCAGTTGTTAAGGTAATTACCTTATTTAGTGATTTTATAAAACGGTATAATTTTCGTTATGTTTATTTCTTACAAGACTCTTAGTGATCCTCACAAGCCTGACTTAGATAAACAATAGTCAGCATCATGAAAATAAACGCCTGCAACGGGATGACCAGCAAATGAAACGCTGCCCAGATGAAATGCGCAGGAAGCTGCCACCAGCCAAATAAAGCAATAAGCAGGAACACCAGCTCACCAGCGTAAAGGTTTCCGTAAAGACGCAAGCCAAGTGATACCGGCTTGGCCAGTAGAGTCGGCACTTCGATTAGTAGATTGAAAGGCATCATCATTGGGCCAAAGGGCTGAAAAGCCAGCTCTTTCAAGAACCCGCCAACACCCTTGATTTTAATGCTGTAAAAAATGATCAGGATGAAAACACTGAGTGACATGCCCAGTGTGATATTGGGGTCTGTCGTTGGTACTGAACGAAATGCAATATGCTCGTCGCCGGAAATGGTCTGTGCGATCCAGGGCAGGATATCTACCGGAACCAGGTCCATGGTGTTCATCAGGATAACCCAGCAGAAGATTGTCATGGACAATGGCGCAATCAGTGAACTATGGCCGTGAAAAGTATCTTTTACATTTTGATTAACAAATTCATAAACCCACTCAACAAAATTCTGAAATCCTGATGGTGTTGCAACACTGGCCTTATCGGCCATTTTCTTGAAGGAAAGTACAAAGAGTAAGCCCAGGGCAACTGACCAGCCCAGTATATCTACATGAAAAGACCAGAAGCCCATTTCAGTAGCTTCTTCTTCAGTATGAGCAAAGCCCCAGTGACCGTCCGGGTTCTTTCCGTAAGTAAGGAACTGAAGGTGATGCTGAATATATTCGCCCTGTGTCTGGGCTTGGGCTTCAACATGTCCTGCTTCTTCGTTAATTGCTTCGCTTGCCATGAGTTAATTTTCTATTAATTCGCCAGAATTGTTAAAGCGTTCTTTGTTATAAAATACGTGTCTGTGTATAAAAACTTCTTACTTTTTTGACTACCTGGTTTTAATGGCGCCTACCTTTTAGCCATGCTAACCCATGCGCTCGTAACAAGCCCTACAACAATAGCAATAATGAAACTTACAATTACTGCTAATTCATTCAAGGGTTTTACGCCGCCAAACACCAAAGCGAAACTTACGCCTGTCATAATCAGTTTGCCTGTTTCGCCAGCGTAAAATGACTTTACAATCAATGGCGTGTTGCTCGCTCCGCGATAACGGAAAGCCTTCCAGGCAAAATAGCTGTTTGGCACAATACTTATTAAGCCACCCAACAATACCGAATATGCTGTTACAGCATCCAGCAAAAGCCAGACTGCCAATGTCAGCATCACACAAATAAAAAACTGGATTATAAAAGCTATGTAGAGTGGAGGCGCTTTTATTCTAGAAACGGCGGCAGGTTTGTTAACCTGTTTATTCTGACCGTTTGTGTCACCGTCCCCGGACGCTTCCATACATAGTGTTTTTTCAGTGCTTTTAGACCGGGCGCATTATATTGATTTTCAGAAAATCCTACAACCTGATTCCCTAAAAAAAGCGAGTAATTACACTATTTTATGTGTTCTAGAATGCCATCGAGCTGATCAAGGGAGTTATATTTTAGAATGAGTTTTCCTTTTCCCTTTGCTGTGTGCTGAATCATCACCTGCGTACCAAGTTTTTCCGCTAAATTATCTTGCAGATGACGGATATCAGGGTCTAATTTACCCGACGGGGCTTTTTTACCCTTTGCGGACTGTAAACGTCTGACCAGAGCCTCAGTTTGACGCACGGACAGATCCTTGCCAGTGACCATTCTTGCTACCTCCACCTGCTTTTCAAATGGAAGAGCTAAAAGTGCACGTGCATGACCCATTTCCAGGTCTCCATGCTCAACAAGCCTGCGAACATCGGGATTAAGGCTCATTAAACGTAACAAATTGGTGACTGTGGTGCGGGATTTACCTACTGCGTCTGCGGCTTCCTGCTGGGTGAGTTCGAATTCCTCTATCAGGCGTTGTAATGCCATAGCCTCTTCAATGGGATTCAGGTTCTCCCTCTGGATATTTTCAATCAGCGCCATGGCAATGGCGGCTTCGTCGGCAACCTGCTTGATAATTACCGGAATCTTGTCCAGACCTGCCAGCTGACATGCTCGCCAGCGTCTTTCACCTGCAACAATTTCGTATTTATTGCTACTGATGGAACGTACAACAATGGGCTGCATTACCCCCTGAGCCCTGATTGAACTTGCCAGCTCTTCAAGGGATTCAGGACGCATGTCAATGCGTGGCTGGTATTTTCCTGGCTGAATGAGCTCTACGGGGAGGTATTTAAGCGTATTGTTTTCATCGCCTGAGTGAGTTTGTGTGTCAGGCTGAATTGACACCTCTACAGGAGTTGCAGGCGAGGCAGAACCGTCGACTTGTGATTTTTGTGCTTCAGAACCGGAGTTTCCCGTTCCCAGCAGAGCATCCAGCCCCCTGCCCAAGCCTCTTTTTTTAATTGCCATTATTAGCTGCCACTTTTATCACTTAATTTTACCGTTCTGATACATATTACCGCGAGAGCTAAATTTGCCCGCTTATGCCATTGGTGGGCGCAGAAGAGCTTTCAGCTTGAGTTTGTTCACTATTTTTGGTGCTGTGGCGCCTGAGAATTTCACCTGCCAGGGCAATATATGCCAACGCTCCACGCGAGGATTTATCATACACTATTACCGGTACGCCAAAACTGGGTGCTTCAGCCAGCCTTACATTGCGGGGAATAATTGTTCTGTAAACTGTATCACCGAAATATTCAATGAGCTGGTCCGAGACTTCCTGTGAAAGTTTGTTGCGGGGGTCATACATGGTTCGCACGATCCCTTCGATACTTAATCGCGGATTTAAAGCCGCCGCCACTGCCTGAACCGTCCCGGAGAGTGCCGATAAACCTTCCAGTGCGTAGTATTCACATTGCATGGGAATCAACACCCCATCTGCTGCTACTAGGGCATTAATGGTTAACATATTCAGGGAAGGCGGGCAGTCAATCAGGATATAGTCATAAGCCACCTTTGACTGAGTTAAAATATCGCGCAAGCGGTGATCCCTGCCTTCCTGATCCAAAAGCTCTACTTCTGCTGCTGTCAGATCCGAGTTCGCGGGGAGCAGGTCAAAACCTGCTACAGGTGTTTTAAGGACGATATTTTCCAGTAGCGCCTGCTGTACCAGGAGATCATAAATGCTTACATCTAGATCATTTTTCTCAATGCCGCTACCCATGGTGGCATTACCCTGAGGATCCAGATCCACCAGCAATACATTTTTATTCATGCGAGACAGTGAGGCTGCCAAATTGACAGTCGTTGTGGTTTTACCCACTCCGCCTTTCTGGTTGGCTATAGCAAAAATATGGCTCACTTTTTATAAAATCCTGTTCATTATCCGCTTACCGGGACGATCTCAATCAGATGCCGATACCCTTCAACACCTGGCACGCTTAATTCAATAGTCTTATTGAATTTATATGATTTTGGTAATTCTGCTATTTCTTTTTCAGGGTATTGACCTTTCATTGCCAGTATTTTGCTATCGTCATTCAATAAATGCCCGCATTGCATCGCTATCTTGTCGAGGGTGGCATAAGCTCGGCACAGGACAATATCAATTTGTTCCGGGCTTTGAAAGCTCTCCACTCGATTGTGAAACACTTCTATATTTTCCAGAGCCAATTCAGTTTTTACCTGAAATAGAAAACGGGTCTTCTTGCCATTACTATCCAGCAGGAAAAACTTTTTATCCGGGTAAAAAATTGCCAGAGGAATCCCTGGAAGACCAGCCCCGGTTCCAACATCCAGAATTATATTGCCATCAATATGAGGAATTATGGCGAGACTGTCCAGCAAATGGTAACTGAGCATCTGCTCTATTTCCTTTATCCCGGAAAGGTTATAGGCCTTATTCCACTTATTCAGCAGTATCAGGTAATGAACAAGTTTATTCTGCTGGGCATTACTCAAATCCAGACCCAGGCTCGACAATCCTGTTTGTAACTGTTGCTTCAGTTTTTGGCTGAGTTGCTGTTGCTCAGAATCCATCAGGCAATCTTATCTTGCTTATTATTGAACTCTTCCCCAGCTTCTTGGGGTGATAAGGATATATCCCGAGGTTTTTTATGCTGGTGTTTTTTCAGGTAAACCAGCAACAGGGAAATGGCCGCGGGAGTTATACCCGGTATTCGGGAAGCTTTACCAATACTATCTGGTCTGCTCTGGCCAAGTTTTTGAGTTAGTTCACTGGAAAGACCAGAAATTGACTGATAATCAAAATCAGCAGGGATAGCAGTATTTTCCTGATGCTTGAGTTTTTCTATTTCACCGTACTGACGATTGATATAACCCTGATACTTAATCCGGATTTCTACCTGCTCTGCAACCAGCGGATGGGGGTGCTCAGCAAGAATTCCCTCATCTATGCAAGCCTGGTTCAGGTCTGTCATTCTCACTTTTGGACGCGACAGGATTTCAGACAAGGTGTATTCATGGCTAATGGGCTTTTCCAGAAGCGGGTTAATTTTTTCACTTAGGGACCCTTTTGTTTGTACCCAGGTGCTCTCCAGTCGTGCGCTTTCATTCGTTACCTGCTCTTGTTTTTCAGAAAAGGACTGCCACCGAATATCATCAACCAGGCCGAACTTGCGGCCAGTCTCTGTCAAACGGAAATCTGCATTATCCTGCCTCAGCATAAGCCGGTATTCCGCTCTTGAAGTAAACATACGATAGGGCTCCTGAGTTCCCTGAGTAATCAGGTCGTCAACCAGAACGCCTATGTAGGCTTCATCACGTCCTGGACACCACGGGGATTTTTCCTGAATCGCCAGGGCGGCATTGATACCCGCCAATAATCCCTGGGCACCGGCTTCTTCATAGCCCGTTGTGCCATTAATCTGACCGGCGAAATACAAGCCTTTGATAAATTTCGTTTCCAGGGAATAGGTCAAATCCCGGGGATCAAAATAATCATATTCTATGGCATAGCCTGGGCGCACAATTCGGGCATTTTCAAAGCCTTTAATTTCTGCAATTAACTGCACCTGAATATCATAGGGAAGACTGGTAGAAATCCCGTTAGGGTATAACTCACGACTGTTAAGCCCCTCAGGTTCAACAAAAATCTGATGGCTGTTTTTATCAGCAAACCTGACCACCTTATCTTCAATTGACGGACAATAGCGTGGCCCTACCCCTTCAATTTCTCCAGCATACATTGGAGAAAATTCCAGCCCCCCACGAATGATTTCATGACACTTCTCATTTGTTGCAGTGATATAACAACTCACTTGTCGGGGATGTTGATCTATTTCGCCGAGATATGACATTACCGGTAATGGAGTATCACCTGCTTGCTCAACCATTACGGAAAAATCTACGGTATCAGCATCAAGTCGAGGTGGTGTCCCTGTTTTCAGACGCCCAACATTGAAAGGCAACTCTCGAAGTCTTTGAGCAAGCGCTATCGATGGCGCATCTCCAGCCCGGCCACCGGCATGATTGTTAAGTCCGATGTGGATTTTTCCACCCAGAAAAGTGCCTGTCGTTAAAACCACTTGCGAGGCAAAAAATTTCAGGCCCATCTGGGTGACGACACCCTGAACCGTTTCGCCTTCAATAATCAGGTCATCAACGCCTTGTTGGAAAATACTGAGATTTTCCTGACTTTCCAGCATATGCCTGATTGCCGCTTTGTATAGTGCTCGATCAGCCTGTGCTCTGGTTGCTCGCACTGCAGGTCCTTTACTGCCATTCAAAGTTCTAAAGTGAATACCGGCGAGATCAGCAGCTTTTGCCATGGCACCACCGAGAGCATCAATTTCCTTTACCAGGTGAGTCTTTCCTATCCCCCCGATGGCAGGGTTGCAGGACATTTGGCCGAGGGTGTCAATATTGTGAGTAACAAGTAATGTTCTAACCCCCATACGCGCAGCAGCAAGCGCCGCTTCTGTGCCGGCATGTCCGCCACCAACAACGATGACATCAAATGTCTGAGTAGTACTACCTGTGTGTGTCATTATCTATAAGTGTTTCAGTTTTTACCGTATTTATACGCTATATGCTGTATTGGTCAAAAATGGGGGGCTAAGTATAAGCATTTCGATGTAAAAATGAAGGAAAAAGACTTTTGTTACTCTTTTATAGTTATATATATAAATAAGTATATATATAGAAAGAAGAGTATATATTTAATGTTATTACTACTATTAGTAAAGCTGTTTTCTGTGTGTAAGTGGTTTATTCCTCATAGCTTCAATGGCTTGCCTGCATATAAACCTTGTTGGAAGCCTGCTTCTAACTTGAGTGTAAGCAGGGTATAGCCTGATGATAAACAAGCGCTTTATACATGCCATTATATGCTGCAAATAGACTGCACAGTTTGTTCACGGATCAAAGCGGTGTTTTCCACAGGTAAATCTCAATGTAATGATGTTGGGGATACAATTGTGGAAGAGACGTGTTTAAGTAAAGATAAGTGTTTATAACTTTTTTTGTATTAGGTCTAAACGGTAAAGGCTTTTTATTTTTCCATTAGCTTTTTATTATTTCCCAATGCAAAAACTGGAAAAAATTTCACCTAACAAGTCATCCGGGGTATATCTGCCGGTGATTAGTTCAAGACACTGATGAGCTTCACGTAAATCTTCAGCAACAAGTTCACCAGCCTTTGAAGAAACTAATTGCGCCAATGCCGATATCAGGAATGAACGCGATTTTTCAAGCGCATCAAGATGACGTCGTCTGGCGATAAAGCCGCCTTCAGTTGTGGTATTCAGGCCGGCATGGGTTTTGAGTGCTGAAGTTAATAGATCAATACCTTGCATGTTTTTAGCTGAAAGATATATTGATGTCGGTAAAGATTCATTGCCTATTTCCAGCCTCGCAGAAGTTTTGGCAATATCAATTTTATTAAATACCAGAAATAAATTTTCTGGCTCAGGAATTAGTGTTTGTATTTCTGTAAAAAGTTCAAAGTGCTCTAAATCAAACTCTTTACTTGCATCAATGACCAGCAGCACAAGATCCGCTTCTCCTATTTCCTGCCATGCACGTCTTATGCCTTCCTGTTCAACGATATCTTCGCTGACATGAAGCCCCGCGGTATCAATAATATGAAGAGGCATACCATCTATACTGATATGTTCTTTAAGTATATCTCTTGTTGTGCCGGCTATTTCAGTAACGATAGCTCTGGACTGCCCTGCCAGCACATTTAACAAACTTGACTTCCCCGCGTTGGGCTCACCGGCAATAACTACCTTTAAACCATCCTTCATAATGGTACCTTGCACGGCCTGAGCAAGAACGCCATCCATTTGCTTAAGGAGTTGTTGTAATCTGTTTTCTACATCACCCTCTTCGAGAAAATCGACTTCCTCTTCCGGAAAATCCATTGCAGCTTCAACATACATTCGCAGTTCCACTATGGCATTAATTAAGCTATTAACTAATGCCGAAAATTCACCTTGCAGAGAACGAACAGCAAAGCGTGCTGCTTCAGCTGAATTACTTTCAATTAAGTCTGCAATAGCTTCTGCCTGGGCAAGATCAATTTTGTCATTTAAAAAAGCCCGCTCGGAAAATTCACCGGGCCTTGCTAATCGTACTCCCATGGAAAGAATTTCCTGAAGTAGAATATCGACAACGAAGGGCCCACCATGGGCCTGTAGTTCAATGACATCTTCACCGGTAAATGAATCCGGGCCTGGAAAGAAAAGCGTTATACCGGAATCAATAGTGTCGCCAGAGCTGGCTAGAAAATTTCCATAGTGGGCATATCTTGGAGGTGGCAGATGTCCTGCTATATTTTTAGCGATTCTGGAAGAGTCAGAACCAGACACCCGGATAATACTGATACCCCCGCGTCCTGCAGGTGTGGCGACTGCACAGATTGTTTCGTTACTGACAGTCATCTACATTTCCCACTATAAGGTCAGGACCCTTTGGGCTTATAGGTTCGATCAATCTGCTTAGTGATGATCCACTGTTGCAGAATAGAAAGCACACTGTTCGCGGTGTAATACAAAACAAGTCCTGCTGGAAACCAGAGGAAGAATACTGCAAAAATAAGCGGCATAAATTTCATCATTTTTGCCTGGGCCGGATCCATTGTCTGCATTGGTGTAATTACTTGTTGTAAGAACATAGCAGCGGCAAACAATATAGGCAGAATGAAATACGGATCCATTTGTGAGAGATCTTCATACCAGAAGATAAAAGATGCCTGGCGCAATTCAACACTTTCGTTCAGTACCCAGTAGATGCCTAGAAAGACAGGCATCTGCAATAACATGGGAAGACAACCGCCAAAAGGGTTAACCTGCTCTTTCTTCCACAGCGCCATTTGTTCTTGCATAAACTTTTGTTTGTCATCACCACAGCGGTCTTTGATTTCAGCAATTTTTGGACTCAAGCGTCGCATTTTGGCCATAGACTTCAAGCTTTTTGCAGATAGCGGGTAGAGAATAATTTTGATGACAAGTGTAAGAAGTAATATCGAAAATCCATAATTACCAACCAGGTCATTAATTTCTGTCAGCAACCAGAATATGGGTGAGGCAATAAAGTAGAACAAGCCGTAATCTATCGTCAGGCCCAGGTTTGGTGATATTTCATCAAGTCGGTATTGGTCCTTGGGCCCTGCCCAGAATCCCGCCTCAATGGTTTGGTTTTCACCTGGTTGAACAGTAAGCGATGGATTAACAAAAGTCAGTAGATTTTCACCCTGTGCATTGCGGCGCATGGTAAAAGAATTATCTGTGCTGGCATCTGGAATCCAGCTACCCAGAAAATAATGTTGCGAGAAAGCAATCCAGCCACCGGTTGTTGTTATTGTATCAACGCCATCAGCGATATCATCAAAATCGAATTTTACATAGGGGTCATCCAGTGTTGTGATGGCTGCACCTAAAAAGGTGTTGACGCGGAAACCACCAATTTGGCTGGCGTCATCAGAATTATCGCGCTTGATCTGGCCAAACATATTGCCCTGCCAGGAATTACTGCTTCTATTATTAATTAGGTACTGGACTCTGACCAGGTAGTCGTCAGCGGATACGATGAATCTTTTGGTTATTTCTATGCCATCTTCGGTAGTAAATATAAGGTCTACAGATAGTGAATCATCACTAACGTTATAGCTGCTTTGTGCGCTGGTGTAAGCTGGTCTTCCCAGTGGATTTGCATCTGGACCATCACGACCAATCAAACCGCTTTGTGCAATATAAACCTGTGCAGAATCCTGCCTGAGCAATCTAAATGGTTGATCTGGTGTTTCCAGTGATACAGGGAAATCAGGCAGCGAAAGAGCGACGATATCGCCGCCAAGCAAATCAACAGTAATTATCTGTTTCGGGGTGTTGATGGTTATACGCTGCGATGCAGAGGTTGTTTCAACAACCGGAACAGCAGATATCCCTGCGCTTTGCGGAATGTTAGGTAAGTCATCAATGCCGTTACCTGTTTCAGTAACAGCCACTAGTGGCAGGTCTACTATTGGTGCTTGTCCGTTGTTACTCGCTGCTGTTTCCCCTGTATCAGGCACCCCTTGTGATCCTGCTGGATAATCTTTATTCCAGGCCAGCAGCATCAAATAACTGACAACCGCCAGTCCTACCAGAATTATATTGCGTTTAATGTCCATGGCGGGGTTGTGTTTCCTTGTTAACAGTAAAGCTATTGGGTAATTCCGCGGAGCAAAGATCAGTATTGTTTGAACAATCGGCTGCGGGGACAGGATCTATTCCACCTTCATTTAGTGGATGGCAGCGACACATTCTTTTAATCCCCAGGCAGCACCCTTTCGCTGCGCCATGTGTTTCCAATGCCTGGAGAAAATAGCTGGAACAGGATGGATAGAATCTGCAATGGGGTCCTAACAAGGGACTTATCAGGCGCTTATATAGAAGAATTAGTGCGGAGAGAATTTTAACCATGGGATGTTTTCAGGTTGAAGGCTTCTTCTTTACAATTTCGTCCATTAAATCATGGATATACGGTTGGCATTCACTGTTTTCAAGAAGTTGAAGGCCTTTTCTTGCCATTACTACCAGGTCTACAGGTGCGAATGATGATTTTTTCACCCTGAATGCCTCCCTGATCAAACGTTTAATACGGTTGCGCTGATTTGCCTTGGCAATATTTTTCTTGGCAACGATAACACCAAGCCGGGCATGTTCCAGTTCAGTCCAATTTCCGAGAATTAAAAAGTATTTATTGGACACCCTGATAGTGGGCTCATTAAATACTTGTTCGTAGGATTTTGAGTCCAACAGGCGACAAGTTTTGGGGAATCGTTGATCCACCACGGACATTTCTCCTGTTGGCTGGGGCTGACCCCGGGGCTTACTTTTTAAAAGCAAGAATTAACCCGGGTATTAAGCGGACAGGATTGCGCGACCTTTGGATCTTCTGCGACTCAGTAACTGCCTACCAGCTTTAGTTGCCATACGTGATCTAAAGCCATGAGTTCTTTTGCGTTTAATGACGCTTGGCTGAAATGTTCTTTTCATAATAATTCCTGGAAAAGTCGTACAATATACATGTTATTTAGTTTGCCCAATGACCTAAAAAATGACATTGGTAATAGCCCTAAAAAAGGGATGCGAATTCTAATGTGTTTCCCTTCATAATGCAATTTCATTGCGGTATCTGTCAGTGGCTAAGGAAAGCTTATAGCTTACAACCGCTAACAAACTGTTAAAGCAGCCCTTTGCTTGGTTAAACCAATTGATAGCCTGTTTATCTATCAGAATTCTATAATGGGGACAGCCCCCGATTTTCTGTTTTTTATTATTTGGACAATGCGTCGTCCAGCCCACAAGTTATGCACAGGTTGTGCACAGGCAGTCATTTTTTTACGGCCATTTTCACAAAGCGTTTTAAGCCTCAAAATACCAGCATAAACAATATAACTACATGATATATATAGATAAAAAAAAGAGAGAAATAAACGAAAAAAAGGCCTTTTTGTGTGGATAACACTGTTGCCACTGGGTAGAATTAATGAAAATTTCCGGACCGATAATCAAAATAAACTGGAGTCGTAAAAATCGTGATTGTTGCCACCTGGCAGAAGTGTATTTACTGTCTTAAAAACGAACTTCCTTCTCAACAATTTAATACCTGGATAAGACCACTACGTTTTATTAATGGAAATAACACCTTGTACCTGCTCGCGCCGAATAAATTCATCCTGGAGTGGGTAAAGGATCATTTTCTGGAACGCATTAAAGAAATTATTCACGAAAATAACGAAAATACACAACCAGCGGTAATACTGGAAATTGCCAACGCTGAAAAACTTCCCGCCGATATTTCACTTGATCAGGCTTTTAGTACTTCAGACCTGACCAATTCACTGGAACCGGAATACGGAAACAAAGCGTCATTTCAGCCAATTGACTCATTGCCAGATAGTTTGAGCAGACAAGATGATAATGGGGTTAATTATTCTCAAACTGCCTCATCCTTGCGCTCTACACAGAATTCTTTGCAGGACTCTTCGTATGGTTCTACTAACCATCAGAGCGTATTGGAAGATGTATTTGGTTCTCGCCATTCTGGATCAGTAAAGCAGTCAATTCCTGCATTAGGCAGCAAAAGCCGGCACCAACGGTATAAAGGTGAACTTAATCGTAACTACACCTTTAACAATTTTATTGAAGGTAAATCCAATCAGATTGCTCGCGCGGCTGCGGCCCAGGTTGCCGATAATCCAGGTGGCTCCTATAACCCGCTATTTATTTATGGTGGTGTAGGTCTTGGTAAAACCCATCTTATGCATGCCATTGGCAATCATTTAATTGAACAGAATCCTAATGCGAATGTGGTTTATCTGCATTCACAAACATTTGTCGGCAGCATGGTATCTGCACTGCAACTGAATGCTATCAATGAATTCAAGCGTTATTACCACTCTGTAGATGCTTTGTTAATTGATGATATTCAATTTTTTGCCAATAAAGAGCGTTCTCAGGAAGAGTTTTTCCATACCTTCAATGCTATTTTTGAGGGTGGCAGGCAAATTATCATGACTTGCGACAAATATCATAGTGAAATCAATGGCTTAGAAGAGCGCTTGAAGTCCCGCTTTGGTTGGGGTTTGTCTGTTGCTGTCGAACCGCCGGAACTGGAAACCAGGGCTGCAATTCTAATAAATAAAGCCAATCAGGAGCAGGTTTACCTGCCCAATGAGGAAGCTATGTTCATGGCGCAAAAACTGCGATCAAATGTTCGCGAACTGGAAGGTGCCCTGAAAAAAGTAATTGCTCACACACGCTTTATGGGCTCAGAAATCACCATCCCCCTGATTAAGGATGCCTTGAAGGACCTTCTTGCCATTCAAAATAAACTCATTAGTGTCGATAATATTCAGCGCACAGTGGCTGAATATTATAAAATAAAAATGGCTGATATGACCTCAAAGCGTCGAACCAGGTCTGTCGCCCGTCCGCGCCAGGTGGCGATGTGTCTCTCAAAAGAATTAACCAATCACAGCTTGCCTGAAATAGGCAATTTGTATGGAGGGCGAGATCACACAACAGTCTTGCATGCCTGTCGCACAATTAGCGATCTGCGAAAATCGTCTTCCGATATTAATGAAGATTACCAAAATCTTTTACGTTCTCTTTCAAGCTAATAATACATATAAATCAAAGGATTAGTTAACGCCATGCAATTTGAAATTTCCCGTGAAGCATTGATTAAACCCCTGCAATTGGTCACCGGTGTCGTGGAAAGACGTCAGACTTTGCCGGTTCTTTCCAATGTCCTTTTTGCCCTGGATAAAAATCAGCTTTCACTTACTGGAACGGATCTGGAAGTTGAACTGATGGGTAGTGTTGAGGTCGATTCGGCGAAAAGTGATGGTGAAATAACAGTACCCGCAAGAAAGCTGATGGATATCTGCAAATCGCTGCCTGATAGCGCTTCACTCAAATTCGATCTGGATGATGAAAAACTCAAAATTCAGTCTGGCCGCAGCCGTTTTTCTTTGTCGACACTACCGGCAACTGATTTTCCTGGAGTTGAAGAGTCTTCTGGCACGCTACAATTTGCTGCTTCCAAGAGCTTGCTTAAAACCATGCTTCATAACACAAGTTTTGCCATGGCGCAGCAGGATGTACGCTATTATCTAAACGGTATGCTAATTGAAGTAAGTCCTGACTATCTCCGTGTGGTAGCAACTGACGGGCATCGCCTGGCAATGCAAACCGAAGATATGAAAGCTGATGTTAACGAGACTACCGGAGTTATTGTACCTCGCAAAGGCATTCTGGAGCTCAGTAGACTACTTTCTGATGGTGAAGACGAAGATATTAATGTAGTAATTGGTACTAATCATATTCGGGTAAGCATGAATAACTTTACCTTTACCTCAAAACTGGTTGATGGAAAGTTTCCAGACTATAACCGTGTACTTCCCAAAGGTGGTGATAAAAATATTATTGCTGGCAGACAACAACTGCGAGATTCCCTTAACAGAACAGCAATCCTTTCCAACGAAAAATTTCGCGGTATTCGTCTGATTCTTTCCGATGACGAGCTCAAGATTATTGCTAATAACCCTGAGCAGGAAGAAGCTGAGGAAACGGTAGCCGTGGAATATAAAGGCGATTCAGTTGAGATTGGCTTTAATGTTGTTTATCTGGTGGATGTTCTGAACGTATTGGATACAGACAACGTGCAGATTATTGTCTCTGATCCAAATAGCAGCGCCTTGCTGCACTCCTCTGATGACAGTAGTGCCACCTATGTTGTCATGCCGATGAGACTGTAGTGAACCCTTTCTCTTTGCAGGATTTAGTGCAGGGTGCAGAATGCCCAGCATTCATAAGTTACAGCTAACTACTTTCCGCAATATTGCTCAGGAAGCACTGGAGCTGGCCTCTGGTGTAAACCTTATCGCTGGTGAGAATGGCAGCGGCAAGTCGAGCATACTTGAGGCCATCTATTTCCTGGGCCTTGGCCGATCTTTTAGAAATACTCAGCAAACTCCCCTAATTCAGCATGGAATGCGCAGCTGCTCCGTCTTTGGCGAGCTATTGGATGGCACAACACTTGGCGCCAGCAGGAGTCTGGATGCCCCCCCAAAGATAAAGGTGCAGGGAGAAACAGCGCAATCTTCTGCAGAACTGGCGAAGCATCTACCTCTGCAGTTGCTCAATGCTGAAGCTTTCAGGCTTCTGGAAGGCGGCCCAAAGATCAGAAGACAATATATTGATTGGGGCGTGTTCCACGTGAAACATCAGTTTCATAATCACTGGCGTGAATTTCAGCGCAGCCTGCAAAACCGAAATATCTTACTCAAACGCAGAGCTCCTGAAGCTGAGCTTGCGCCCTGGACTCAGGAGTTTGCACGCCATGCAAAGGAAATAGATGACTCGAGAAGGGTCTATCTTTCAGCCTTTCTTCCTTTCCTTAAGCAAATGCTCGCCAGATTGATCCAGGTGGATGGTCTGAGCTTGCGCTACATCCGTGGCTGGAACGAAGAAGATGATATCCTGGCGGTGCTTGAAAAGGGGCTACACAGGGATTTGAGTTTCGGCCATACTGTTGCTGGACCACAGCGAGCCGATCTCAAGATAAAAGTGGGGGCTGAAAACGCCTGTGACATACTTTCGCGCGGTCAGCAAAAGTTACTGGTTGGCGCCATGAAGTTGGCACAAGGCGCCTTCCTGGCCCAGCAGTCTGGGCGGCAATGTTTATATCTGATTGATGATTTGCCGGCTGAGCTTGATAAAGAAAACAGGGTAAAAGTCTGCAGCTTGTTAAGAGAGTTAGGGGGCCAGCTTTTTTTAACGGGAACAGACCAGGATGAGTTGCTGGAAATTATAAGACACAGCAATTATGAGCTCCAAGAATGCAAGCTGTTCCACGTGAAACATGGTAGTATTAGCATTCAGGATATGCCCGCGGGCTAGGGGCCTGAAATACCAAAAAGTGCCATATAAATCAAGCGCTTAGTACATATGAGGAAAGTATTACAATGGCTGAAAATGATACCTATGATTCTTCAAGTATTAAGGTCCTGAAGGGCCTTGATGCGGTCAGAAAGCGACCAGGTATGTACATCGGTGATACTGACGATGGCACTGGTTTGCATCACATGGTTTTCGAACTGGTAGACAACTCTATTGATGAAGCTCTTGCAGGTCATTGTGACCTGATCAAGGTGATTATCCACAGCGATGAAACAGTAAGTGTCTCGGATAACGGCAGAGGCATACCAACGGAAATTCATGAAGAAGGCGTTTCTGCTGCTGAAGTAATCATGACCGTTTTACATGCTGGTGGAAAATTTGATGACAACAGCTATAAGGTAAGTGGCGGTTTGCATGGTGTGGGGGTATCGGTAGTGAATGCACTGTCCTCCTATTTAAAATTAACCATTTATCGCAATGGTGAAACCTTTGAACAAATCTATCACCATGGTGTACCTCAAGCGCCATTAAAGGTCACCGCGAAAACTGACCAATCCGGCACGCTATGCCATTTCAAGCCCTCTGTGGATACCTTTACCAATATTGAATTCGAATATGCTGTGCTTGCGAAAAAACTTCGTGAATTGGCCTATTTGAATGCGGGTATTGCTATTGAGCTGTCAGATGAGCGCAGTGAGAAATCTGAAACCTTTAAATATGAAGGCGGTCTTGAAGCTTTTGTCGACTATTTGAACCAGAACAAGACGCCAGTAAACAAAATTTTTCATTTTTCAGCAGAAGCTGAAAATATCGGTATTGAAGTCGCGTTGCAATGGAATGATGGTTATACAGAAAGCATTTACGCTTATACCAATAATATTCCCCAACGAGATGGCGGCACTCACCTGGCAGGATTTCGGGGAGCGTTAACGCGTGTGTTGAAGAGTTATATTGATAAAGAATTGGGTAATAAAAATGGTAAGGAAGTGCCCACTTCCGGGGATGACGCCAGAGAAGGGCTAACTGCAATTATCTCTGTGAAAGTGCCAGATCCGAAGTTTTCTTCACAAACCAAGGATAAGCTTGTCTCTTCTGAAGTAAAAACCGCCGTTGAACAAGAAATGGGGCGTCAATTTTCAGACTATTTGATGGAAAACCCCCAGGAAGCGAAAAGTATTGTTAATAAGATGTTAGATGCCGCTCGAGCCAGAGAGGCGGCAAGAAAGGCACGGGAAATGACACGTCGCAAGGGTGCTCTGGATATTGCCGGATTACCCGGAAAGTTGGCTGATTGTCAGGAAAAAGACCCTGCGCTTTCAGAAATATATCTTGTGGAGGGTGACTCTGCAGGAGGTTCAGCCAAACAGGGACGTAATCGGAAAAATCAGGCAATTTTGCCGCTTAAAGGCAAAATTCTGAATGTGGAAAAAGCTCGCTTTGACAAAATGCTGAGCTCTGCTGAAATCGGCACGATGATTAAAGCCTTGGGCTGCGGTATTGGGAGTGAAGGCTTTAATCCAGAAAGCTTGCGATATCACAGTATTATTATTATGACGGATGCGGATGTTGACGGATCTCATATTAGAACTTTACTGCTGACATTTTTCTTTCGGCAGATGCGAGAATTAGTTGAAAGGGGACATATATTTATTGCCCAGCCTCCGCTGTTTAAAATCCGTAAAGGGAAACAAGAACAATATCTGAAAGATGAAGAAGAGTTGGCTATATTTCAAACGACGAATGCTTTGGAAGGAGCCAGCCTCCATGTCAATTCAGATGCGCCCGGGATTAGCAGTAGTGCACTTGAGTCTATAGTCAATGAATACCGAAACGTCCGTTCAATTATAAAAAGATTGTCCAGCCAGTATCCTGGTGAAGTTGTAGAAGAATTGATAAGCCATCCTGTTTTGACCTATGACGATTTGTCTAATAGCGATAAAGTTGAAGACTGGACTAAAGCCCTGGAAAAGAAAGTAGCTGACACAAGTACTTCCGGTGCGACATATGAGTTCAGTGTAATTCATGATGAAGAAGAACAGCTCTATGAACCCATGGTGAAATCAATCATTCATGGTGTTTCAAGGAAAACTACCTTGCGTCCCGAATTGTTCAAGTCAAAAGAATACAAGGAAATCATCTCTCTTGGCGAAAAACTGTCAGGATTGTTTGAAGAAGGCGCCTATGTAAAAAGAGGTGAAAAAACTCTTCCAGTTACTGACTTTAAAGAAGCACTCGATTGGTTGATGAAAGAAGCCATGAGGGGCATTTATCTGCAAAGGTATAAAGGTTTGGGAGAAATGAACCCATCACAATTGTGGGAAACTACCATGGACCCTGAATACAGAAGAATGTTGCAGGTGACTATTGATGATGCCATGGGTGCAGATCAGTTGTTTTCTACATTGATGGGTGATCATGTAGAGCCGCGCCGACAATTTATTGAGACTAACGCATTGAATGTTTCTAACCTGGATATTTGAGTATTTTTCCAGCAGGACTTATATTCAAGTGCTTAAGTTGCCTGACGTATCCAGGTTTCAATTTCCCGGATAACCTCTTTCGGGTTTCTGCCTGCAGGATCTATTGGGGTTCCAATAACGACTTTTATAGTCCCGGGATGTTTGATAATTTTGTGTGCTGGCCAGCAAACACCGGCGTTATGTGCCACGGGTAGTATCTTTCTACCAGCCAATATTGCAAGTTGTACACCACCTGCAGAAAATTTCTTTTCAACACCTGGAGCGACTCGAGTTCCTTCAGGGAAAATTAATACTGAAATATTGCTCTTGAGCTTTTCCTGTCCTTGATCCAGTACCTGCTGTAGCGCCCTGCCCTTTTTACTTCTATCAATTGCTATGGGATCAAGAAAGTTTAATGCCCAACCAAAGAATGGGATTCGCAGTAGTTCCTTTTTTAGGGTTGCGCAAATAGGACGAAAAAACCAGTAGAAATAAATTGTTTCCCAGGGACTTTGGTGGTTGGACAACAAAATAAATGATTCATCTGGAATGTTCTCGCGGCCAGATACCTGTAATTTTACGCCACAAGTAATGCTGAGCCACCAGATATTAAAGGCATTCCATAGAAGAAAATATTTGTAACGAATTTTGAGTGGCAGAAAGATACCAGATATAACACATAGTATTGCGTGCGGGACGAGTAAACCGTAAGAGCCAAAGTAATAAATGAGTGAACGAATAAATTGCATAAATTCGAAGTCAGTTTGTGCTGTTTAGTTCTGATATTACAAACATGGTGGCAGAAAAAAGATCATCAAAAACTGGAATATTGGTTAATTTGTCAGGGGTAATGGTTGCATGGGTAAGACTCCCTTTACCGGTTAAAACAAGAATTGGTTTACAATTCTTGGCCAGCGCAGCATCTATGTCCTTTTCTGTATCACCGATAAACCAGCAATTTTCAACGGATTGCGAAAATTGCTGTTCAATCTGATTTAATAATTCAGTTCCGGGTTTACGACAAGGACAATTTTCTTCCGGAGAGTGTGGACAGAAAAAAATGCCATCAATTTTACCGCCCTGCTCTTCAACAACCAGGCGCATTAATTCATGTATATTGGACAGCTCGTATTCAGTGAAAAGTCCTCTGCCGAGTCCAGATTGATTGGTAGCAACACAAATCTTGAATCCTGCTCGTGAAAGTTCACTAATAGCCTCAATACTACCTGGAAGCGGCATCCATTCTTCGGCACTTTTTATATAGTCATCCGAGTCGTAATTAATTACACCGTCACGATCGAGAATGATTAAATTGGAGGTCATGGGGGCGTTATCTAGCTGGACTGCAAAAGTGAAATATCAGCAATTTGTAAAAACAGATGTCTTAATTGCTGAAGTAAAGACTGCCGATTTTTTCTGATAAGTTCATCTTCTGTATTAACCATGACTTCATCAAAAAAGCAGTCAACATCTTTTTGCAAGGTTGCCATGGCTGTCAGTGCCTCACTATAATTATTTTTTTCTAATAGAGGTTTAACTTCAAGCAATAATGCGCTGAGTTTTTCAGCCAGTTGTTTTTCTGCGTTTTCTGTAAATAAAGAAGAATCAATATCAGTAGAAGGCTGTTCATCCAGCTTGGCTAATATATTAGAAACTCTTTTGTTGGCCATTGAGAGCGCTTCTGCTTCAGGCATGGTAGAAAATTGATTGACGGCTTTTATACGAAGATCAAAATCAAGAGGGCTGGCTGTTCTAACGGCGTCTACTGCCATAAAAATATTTGTTGAGATGCCTTCATCGTTATACCAGGCCCTGAATCTATCAAAAATAAAATCCAGGACTGAATTTTCAAGATGGTCTTTTACCGGTAACTCCGGGAAATGACTAATAGCATTTTTAATACAGGAAGCAAGATCCAGAGATAGTTTTTTCTCTACAATAATCCTGAGTATGCCCAGTGCTGCACGTCTAAGTGCATAAGGATCTTTTGAGCCGGTGGGAGGTTGGCCAATGCCGAAAAGCCCGACAATGGTGTCTATCCTTTCTGCGAGGGCCAGAATTATACCGGTATTGGATTCAGGAAGTTGATCACCGGCAAAACGTGGCAAATATTGCTCACTCATTGCCTGGGCAACTTCATCTGGTTCACCATCATGGTGTGCATAATATTGACCCATGGTGCCCTGCAGATCAGCAAATTCACCAACCATGCCAGTAAGCAAATCGCATTTAGCAATCTGGGCAGCTCTTATAGCGAGCGCTGTATCTGCCCCTGTTTGTTCAGCTATATACGAAGAAAGCTTGGCCACACGTTCTGTTTTATCAAAAACCGTGCCCAAAGATTGCTCAAAGATAACTGTTTGCAGTTTTTCTCTTTTTGATTCGAGGCTGTGTTTTTTGTCCTGGCTATAAAAGAAGTCAGCGTCTGCAAGTCTGGGCCCAATGACTTTTTCATTGCCGGCTATAACCTTACCAGGATCAAGACTTTCCAGATTACTTACCGTGATGAAATTAGGTAAGATATTTCCATTCCTATCCTCGAGATAAAAACATTTTTGATGCTTCTTTAATGAAGAAATAATCGCTTCTTTTGGTACTGCCAGATAGCGTTGATCAAATGCACCTGTTAAAGCAACAGGCCATTCAACCAAGGCTGTCACCTCAGCAAGTAACTCCTCATCCAGGTCTATCGTTGCATTAATTTGTTGTGCTTGAGCTTCAATTAAAAATCGTATTTTTTCTTTTCTGATATTGAAGTTCGGTATGACATAAGCTGTATCAGTCAATATACTTTCATATGCTGCGGGCTTATTAAGCCTTATAGCCTGAGGGTGATGAAAACGGTGACCTCTGGTTTCATTTCCGGATTGAATGCCGAGAATCTGTGTTGATACAGGCTGATCCCCGAACAATACAACAGCCCAATGTACCGGGCGTACAAACTCTTCTTTTGAAGAACCCCAGCGCATTCTTTTAGGGATAGGTAAAGCTGCCAGTGCCTGATTGATTATTTCTGGTAATAAAGCAGTGGTTTGCTCCCCATCCCGCTTTGCAGAGAAATAAAGTTTTTCCAGCTTGCCGTCATTCTTTTGCTGCAAATCTGCAACCGTGACACCACATGATCGCGCGAAACCCTCAGCAGCTTTGCTTGGTTTGCCTTGATCATCAAAGGCAGCTTGTAGCGCTGGGCCAAACTTTTCTACTGTGACAGCATCTTGCATTGTCTGCAGGGCTGTAACGAGAACTGCCAATCTTCTTGGTGTGGCAAATATTCTGCTACCTTCAAAAGCGAGATTGTTGAGCTTTAGCCCTTTTTCAATTTCTCGTTGAAAAGCTTTTGACAAGGTTGGTAATGCCTTTGGTGGTAATTCTTCAGTGCCAATTTCAATGAGTAAATCCTGGTTATTCATTATTGAATTTCTCCAGGGCAGATATTCTTAGCGCTTCAGGTGCCAGAGGAAAACCAAGTCTTGCTCTTGAGTCTAAATAGGCCTGGGCTACCAGACGTGCCAATGTGCGCACCCTCAAAATATAACGTTGCCTTTCGGTTACTGAAATTGCAGATCTTGCATCGAGGAGGTTGAAATAATGTGAGGCTTTCAAGACCATCTCATAGGCCGGCAGAACAAGTTTGCTGTCGATTAAATGCTGGCATTGTGTTTCGCTATCATCAAAACCCTTGAAAAGATTATCAATATTGGCGTATTCAAAATTATAGGCTGACATCTCAACTTCATTTTGGTGGAAAACATCCCCATAAGTGACAGTCCCATTGGGCGTTTCGGCCCAAACAATATCGTAGATACTGTCTACGCCCTGCAGGTACATGGCAATTCTTTCGATGCCATAGGTGATTTCACCACTAACAGGAAAGCATTCAAGCCCACCAACCTGTTGGAAATAGGTAAATTGGGTAACCTCCATGCCATTAAGCCACACTTCCCAGCCCAGGCCCCATGCGCCCAGTGTAGGAGATTCCCAGTTATCTTCAACAAAGCGAATATCGTGGACGTTCGTGTCAATTCCGAGAAACTTTAGGGATTTTAAGTACAAATCCTGAATGTTGGCTGGAGAAGGTTTGAGGATTACCTGAAACTGGTAATAATGCTGCAAGCGCATTGGGTTTTCGCCATAGCGACTGTCAGTAGGTCGTCGACAGGGCTGAATATAAGCACTATTCCAGCTCTCCGGGCCAATAGCACGCAGAAAAGTAGCTGGATGGAAGGTGCCAGCCCCTACTTCAATATCCAGAGGTTGTATAATGACGCAGCCGTGATCGGCCCAGAATTGCTGAAGGGCCAGAATGAGTCCCTGAAACGTTGACACGTCAATGGGTGCCGAATTATTCAAAAATGGCTCCTGGAGGCTTAATTCAGATAAAATTAGACTAGGTAAATTCTCTGAATTCCTGAAACTGTTCAGGCTTAATGAGAGATCCCTAGATTTAAAAAGCGCTAATTATGCTAAAAACCTGTCTTGATAGCGAGAATTAACTGTATTCTACCTGGTAGAAATAATAAAACGAGCGCACCACCGGCACCTGATAAATTGAAATCTTTGATACTTATAAATTTCCTGCGTATTCTTGCGATTTTGCCACTGCCTGTCGTTAGAAGCATAGGCGCTGTAATGGGGCGCTTGAGTTGGCTGCTGTCTTCAAGAATGGCAGAAATAACTGAAATCAACCTGCAGCTGTGTTACCCGAAAGATAATAAAAGTAAGCGCCAACTACTGGCTAAAAACAGCATAATCAACACTTTTCAAACATTAAGTGAATCCGGGCCGGCCTGGTTATGGCCGACAGAAAAAGTGCTGGGAAAGATCTTGGAAGTTGAAGGCTTGGAGCTGCTTCAGCAAGCATATGCAAGCGGTAAAGGGACGGTAGTGTTGGCACCACACTTGGGAAATTGGGAAGTATTCGGTGTGTATTTAAATAACTGCGGATGTGGAATTAGCACTCAACTTTATCAGGCTCCAAAAAATAAACATCTTGGTAAACTGATATACAATGCACGCAGTCGGTCAGGAGCAAAATTAGTAGCCACTGATAATAAAGGCGTAGCTTTGTTGCTAAAATCCTTAAAAAATGGCGAAATTGTCGGCATCTTACCGGATCAGGTTCCTCCGGAGTCTGGCGGAGAATATGCTCCTTTGTTTGGTAAGGAGGTTCTTACCATGAGTCTGGTTTCTCGCTTGATACAAAAGACAGGGGCAAACGCTGTTTTAGGCTTTGCTGCGCGAATAACAACAGACAAAAAAAAGGGTTGGAAGATTATATTTAGAAAGGTCGATGCCAAAATATATGCCGAGCATATACTAGATTCTGTAACAGCGATGAACAGAAGTATTGAAAATGCGGTTAATGAATATCCTGAGCAATACCAATGGGAATACAAGCGCTTTAAGCGGCTCCCGCCCGATGAGATTAGGCCGTATTAATCACTTGGTTTTGTTGTCATTATTTGCGTGTAGAGTATTGCCAGAACACTTGTTCAGTACTAGGAAGTACTAGAAAGTATTAGAGAGTATCGATGAGCCGACTATTAAACCTTGATGCAGTATCTGCTGCACAAACCAGCCAGAGCCCCTACCCTTATTTTGTTGTAGATCGTTCAGTTAATGATAATTTTGTTGATGAAATATTAAAAGATTTTCCTGACATAACTACAGGTGGAAGCTTTGCCTTGAGTGAAGTGAATCCAGGCCCACGTTTCAACGAATTACTGGAAGAATTAAACGGCGCTGACTTCAGAAATATTATTTCCAACAAGCTTGAGCTTGATCTACATGATCGGCCAATGGTGATAACCTTAAGAGGTGTATCCCGAGCAAAGGATGGCCGTATTCATACTGACTCAAAATCAAAAATGGCGACTATTTTGATTTATTTTAATGAACCCTGGCTACCTGAAACAGGTAAATTAAGAGTATTGAAAAGTGAAAACATGGACGATTATGTTGCAGAATTAGCTCCCAATGCCGGAGCAATGATTGCTTTTAAAGTTACCGATGATTGTTGGCATGGCTATCCGGCATTTGAAGGCACCAGACAATCAATACAAATTAATTTTGTTGAAGATGATAAGGCGGCTAACAAACATGGCAGGCGTCATGGATGGACGGCAAAATTGAAAAAATTATTTTCCTGACATAGTGTAAATTAAAAATATAAACTGACAAAAAAGAGACTTCATTATTAAAAAGCGTGTATTAGTTATCAAGCTGACATCTATGGGTGACTTGATGCATGCTTTACCGGCTTTGACCGATGCAAGTGCAATGCTTCCTGGTATCGAATTCGACTGGGTGGTTGATGAATCTTTTGCAGAAGTTCCTTCCTGGCATCCTGCTGTTAGAAATATATATAAAAGTGCGCATCGACGTTGGCGTAAAAATTTCCGTGAATCTTTGCGAAAAAAAGAATTTGTGAATTTCTATCATGCACTTAATGCTAATAAGTATGATGCCATTATTGATGCTCAAAACAATGTTAAGAGTTCGTTCATAAGCTTATTAAGAAAAGGGCCGGTAGATGGCATGGATAGAAACAGTGTAGCTGAGCAGCCTGCATTTCTAGCCTATAAAAACCGGCATTTTATTGATAAAAACCAACATGCTATAGAACGACAACGACAATTATTTGCGCTTGCTTTAGATTATGAAAAACCGGATTACATTGCCAATTATGGCCTTAAGAAAAATGCATTTATAAGCCCTGATTTAGCTATTCAAAAACCATATTTATTTCTTGTACATAATGCCAGCTGGACAACAAAATTATGGCCTGAAAATTACTGGCATGATTTTATTAGCCTGGTAAAAACTGAAGGTTTAAATGTGGTGTTGCCAGGAGGAAATCATCAAGAGCTGGAAAGGGCGCAAAGAATTGCAGCACAGCATAGCAATGCACAGGCTTTACCAAAATTATCTTTGTCTGAGCTGGGCGGGCTAATACAAAATGCGCAAGGAGCTATGTGTTGTGATACTGGCCTGGCTCATTTAGCGGCCATTGTTGGCATTCCTTCAGTGACTTTGTATGGACCGACCAGTGTAGAATTAATTGGAACTAGTGGTAATAATCAGTTTCACCTGGATGCAGAAAACCCGGTTTTTAAATGCAGTCCTTGTTATAAACGGGTTTGTAATTTTGAGAGAGAAGATAGTGACATGTCTGCCTGTATGAATTCCTTTACCCCGGATAAGGCATGGGATTTGCTACGAGAAAAAATGCAGCACTAATTTCGCCAGAAGTGTGGGGATAATAAAACCAGCAAGGTAAAAACTTCCAGCCTGCCTAACAGCATGCCCAGACACAGGATCCATTTCGCGGCATCCGGAATATCTCCATAATTTTGTGCGACACCGCCAAGGCCCGGTCCAAGATTATTAATGCTGGCGCCCACAGCGGTGAAAGCCGTAGTTATATCCAGATCAACAGCAAGCAGTGCCAGTAACATGGCCATATAAGCCATGACATAAACTGAGAAAAACCCCCAGACAGATTCAAGCACTCGATCAGGCACACGTTGATTGCCTAATTTAATTGGAATGACAGCATTGGGGTGTATCAGTTTTTCGATTTCACGAATTCCCTGTTTGATAATTAATACAACACGAATGACTTTCATGCCTCCAGCTGTAGAGCCGGCGCAACCTCCAATGATTGCCATATAAAAAAGCAAAAACGGAAGAAAAGTAGGCCAGGCGCTAAAATCTGCAGTACTGAAACCGGTAGTGGTAGTAATGGAAACCACCCCGAAAATACCTTTAAAAATTGCATCTTGGTATTCATAGGTACCGGAGAAAAACAGGAATAAAACAGTGATCACGGCTATTGTTGCAATCATGCCTAAATAAAATTTTAATTCGGAATCATGGAAGTAATGCTTGAGGCTTTTATGGTCCCAGGCAAAAAAGTGCAGCGCAAAATTTATCCCTGAAATAAGCATAAAGACGGTGGCGATCATCTCTATGCCTACATTGTCGAAATAGCCAATACTGGCATCGTGAGTTGAAAACCCTCCAATGGCAATTGTTGCGAAACTGTGACCAATTGCGTCGAAAAGGCTCATCCCTGCGAGGAAATAGGCCAAAGCGCATAGCATGGTCAAGCCAATATAGAGGAGCAGCAAAGCCTTGGCCGTTTGCGTGACGCGGGGTAGCAATTTGTTATCTTTGATAGGGCCAGGACTTTCTGCGCGATAAAGCTGCATACCGCCTATGCCAAGCATAGGTAAGATAGCAACAGCAATGGCGATGATGCCCATGCCGCCCAGCCACTGCAGTTGTTGACGGTAATACAAAATAGATCGAGGTAATTCATCGAGTCCGGAAAGCACCGTGGCTCCGGTAGTTGTCAGTCCTGAAATGGATTCAAAAAAAGAATCTGTCACTGACATATTCAACGATTCAGTGAACATAAAGGGGAAACTACCGAATGAACCAAGTACCGTCCAGAACAAGGTTACTACCAGAAAGCCATCTCTGGTTTTAAGGTCCTTCTTGTTCCGCATTACCGGGGCCCAGAGAATAAAGCCGGATAAAAAAGTAAGGATAAACGTGGTCAGAAATGAATAGATGACACCATCATTGTAATAATAGGAAACCAGGAGTGGTGGTATTTGGGTACAACTGAAAAGCATCAACAGCACGCCTAAAATACGAAAAATAACCGGTAGATTCATGGAGTTTCCAATTTACAGGTGGCGTTTAACCGTAATTTAAGATGTTTCAGCGTAAGTAAAAGCATGTTAAAAGAAGGCAAGCCCGACCTGGAATAATCGCTCCAGTTCAGGGATACGTTTTTTATCAACCAGAAACAGAATCACATGATCATCGGTTTCGATGACGATGTCATCGTGGGCAATAAACACTTTTTTGTCTCGCACGATTGCGCCAATGGTAGCGCCTTCCGGTAAGTTGATTTCCTGGATTTGTTTACCAACTACATTGGACGTATTTTTATCCCCGTGTGCAATGGCTTCCATTGCTTCAGCAGCTCCTTTGCGCAGTGAATACACGGTAACCACATCGCCTTTGCGAACATGTGTTAACAGGCTACCGATAGTTGCCTGTTGCGGTGAAATAGCGATATCAATTTCTCCGCTTTGAATAAGATCTACATAGGCAGGGTTTGCAATCAGGGTCATCACATTGGTGGCGCCCATTCTTTTTGCCAGTAAAGATGACATGATATTAGCGTCGTCATTATTGGTTAGCGCAAGAAAAATATCGATGTCTTCTATATTTTCTCCGGTAAGCATTTCCTGGTCGGAAGCATCACCATGCAAGACAGTAGTGGATTTGAGCTTTTCGGTTAGATCCTGGCAACGTTCAAAATTTGATTCGATGATTTTCACGCGGTAGTTGGTTTCCAGGGAGGCAGCCAGGCGTTCGCCAATATTACCTCCTCCAGCAATCATTATTTTTTTGTAGGGTTTATCGACTTTACGCAATTCGCTCATCACGTCGCGAATATTTTCTTTTGCCGCGATAAAGAAGACTTCATCGCCCTCTTCAATGACGGTATTGCCTTCCGGAATTATTGGACGATTACGCCGAAAAATTGCTGCCACGCGTGTATCTATATTGGGCATATGCTCGCGTAGAGTACGCAATTCCTGGTTTATCAAAGGACCGCCACGAGTAGCTTTTACGGCAACCAATTGCACCAGGCCATCTGCAAAATCAAGTACCTGCAGGGCTCCAGGTAAATCAATCAGGCTTTTAATGTAATGGGAAACTTCCTGTTCAGGGCTAATCACCACGTCAATAGGTATGGCTTCAGGGCTGAACAGCTTTTGGGAAGCAACATAGGAGTTGGAGCGCAGGCGGCAAATTTTCTTGGGGGTTCGAAACAGGGAATAAGCAACCTGACAGGCAACCAGGTTCACTTCGTCACTGTCAGTAATGGCGATAAGCATATCAGCATCACGGGCCCCGGCATGCTCAAGAACATCAGGGTAGGAGACAAAGCCTTCGACTGTAGCGATATCGAGCCGGTCTTTTAACTCCCTGAGCATAATGGCACTGGGATCAACCACGGTAATATCGTTGGCTTCTTTAGCCAGATTTTCGGCCAGTGCGGCACCGACTTTATTGGCGCCAAGTATTATTATTTTCATGGTTGGCGAAAGCTCCCGCTGACTTCAATAGTGCTCGTTGAAATAATTATAGTATTTCTGGATGAGAGACTAAAACATACTCTAATGATGCCGTAAATTAGGGGGAAGCAATTGTTCAATATTTTTCAAGCAAAGCATAGTAAAAACCATCGAGATTATCGTTTCCTGGTAAAAATTGCATGCCAATAGAGCAGGAAGCAGCCAGTGGATGACTTATCGGGATTGCCTTGGCATCTTTTGTTGCCTGAATAAAAGTACTTACCTGTTGTTCATTTTCAGCTCTTAAAACAGAGCAGGTTGAATATAGTAATTTGCCGCCTTTTTTCAGGCAGGGCCATAAGGCAACAAGCAACTCTTGCTGCAACTGATTTAAACGGGGAATATCTTTGGCATGGCGTAACAGTTTAATGTCCGGGTGGCGACGAATAACACCTGTAGCAGAACAGGGCGCATCGAGCAGGATGGCATCAAAAGGTTGGCCGTCCCACCAGCTATCTGTATCAACAGCATCTGCACATGTGATTTTGGCCTGTAGTTTCAAGCGATCAAGGTTCTCACTGACTCTTTGCAGACGATCTTCATTATTATCCAGTGCCAGCATCTCCAATTGCCCAGAAACACGCTCAAGCATGGCACAGGTTTTCCCGCCCGGTGCCGCGCAGGCATCAAGTACCCTGGACCCGGACGCAGGGGCCAATAGGGTGGCAACATATTGAGAGGCTTCATCCTGAACGCTGATATGCCCTTCCTGAAATCCGGGAAGCTGCATTACTTCTACAGGGCTATCCAGAATGATTGCGGTTTCGCAGATATTCCCAGGTTTGGCCTCAATGCCGGCATCTTGTAAACGACCAAGGTAGTCAATCCTGCTGCCAAAGACAGTATTCAGGCGCAGGGTCATCGGTGCCTGAATATTATTTTGCTCAAGAATAGCCTGAAAAGATTCTGGCCAGTCTTTTTGTAAACCAGCAATTATCCAGTCCGGATGAGAATACAGTGCGCTCAGATTTGCTTGCAGATCGAGCTCAAGGGTTTCTCGCTCACGCTGGGCTTTGCGTAACACCGCATTGAGCAGGCTTCGTGCCCAGTCTTTTTTTAACATACGAGTCAGGCCAACAGTTTCATTTATAGCCGCATGATCGGGTGTGCGCATATGGAATAACTGATAGAGCCCGAGGAGGATGAGGCAATGCACATCACTATCTTTCTTGCGGAGCGGCTTTTGCAATAAGCCACTGGCGATAAAGTCCAGGCGTTGATACCAGCGACAAACGCCATAAGTGTATTCCCGTATCAGGGCAAGGTTTGCGTCCGGGTATTTTTGGGCAAGGCTGCTTAACCGAGAAGACAGTGAACCATTCTCTGCGGTTATGAAAGCAAGGGTTTGTACTGCAAGTAAGCGATCACTTATTTTTTTCATAAGGCCTGATCTGGTGTCTTTGAGTCAGGCATAGTATCAGGGTCATTAGACAAGGAGTCGCCTGGACTAAACAGACCCGGACGTCCGTTAAAGACGTCTTTTAGCTCCGCCGGGTTCTTGCCCGGAAACTGAATTTTAGTGATTTCAAGGGCGCCATCACCGCAGGCTACCAGAATACTGTGATCTGTTTTTGCCAGAATCGTGCCGGGGTTTTGTTTTTGATCACTGACAATACTGATTGCCTGAATAATACGTAGACGATTATTTTGAAACAGGCAGTAGGCTGGAGAGCGAGGAAAAAAGGCCTGGATTTGATGTTGAATGTCTATGGCAGAATTTTGCCAGTGGATTAAAGCTTCATCCTTGCGCAGCTTGCTTGCATAAAGAGCAAGGGAATCATCCTGTTGTGCGGCATTAGCCTGATAGCCAGGAAGATCGTTGAGAACTTCAGCAAGCCCCTGATTGCCAAGAGCCAGTAGTCTGGATGTGAGGGTCTGCGCATTATCCTGGTTAGTGATAGGTGTGTTCAGACGTAACAGGACTGCGCCGGTATCCAGACCTTTCTCCATTTGCATGATGGATACACCAGTGACCTTGTCACCAGCCAGAATGGCTCTTTCAATCGGCGCTGCTCCTCGCCAGCGAGGCAGTAGCGAAGCATGGACATTGATGCAGCCATAGGGTGGAATTTGCAAAATTTCTTCATCCAAAATTAAGCCATATGCCACTACCACGATGATATCTGGAGCCAGGGCGGTTAATTGTAAGGCATCATCACCTTGCAGTTTTTCGGGTTGAAATACAGGTACTCCATGGGTTTGGGCAAGTTCTTTTACCGGTGTAGGACGGATTTTTTTACCACGGCCTACAGGTCTGTCAGGTTGCGTATAGGCAGCAACTATATTGAAACCCCGGTCTAGCAGGTCACTTAGATGGGCGGCTGCAAAATCGGGAGTTCCAGCGAAAATAATACGCAGGGAAGATGCTGTCATTGGATAGGTATCAGAGTTTTAGGCCAGTGTAGGCGTTTTTTGCTGGCGATGTTCTTTTTCCAGCTTGGACTTGATGCGTTGTCGTTTGAGCGCGGAAAGATAATCCACGAACAGTGTGCCATTTAAATGATCGACCTCATGCTGAATGCATACAGCAAGGATGCCTTCAGCTTCCTGCTCGAAAACGTCGCCATCTCTATTTACTGCCTTGATCATCACTCGGCGAGGTCGGGTAACCATTTCATAGTAGCCAGGCACGGACAAGCAACCCTCTTCGTAACCAAGCGGTTCCGGGTCCAGCACAGAAATTTCTGGATTAATGAAGATCATGGGGCTGGCCCGATCTTCAGAGATATCTATAACCAGCATACGCAGATGGATATCCACCTGGGTTGCCGCCAGGCCGATGCCTTCTGCGTCGTACATGGTTTCAATCATGCTATCCAGGATTTCGCGGATTTCATCATCAACGGTCTCCACCCGGGCGGCGACTTGGCGCAGCCTGGGATCTGGAAACTCAAGTATTGTCATTAAGCTCATGGTTGATAAATCGGGGTAGTAATGGGTTATTTAAAGGCCTAATGATACGCGATTAAGGGGAATTTTTTTATGTTTCTATTTGGTTTCTAGCAGGTTTATCTACTTTAGCTATAAATTTAGAAATACCAACATACGTCACAATTTACCTAAAATATCATTGCTAACTGTATAAAATCTCAGAACTTATTGTTACTATTGCGAAAAATTAATGCCTGCCGGCCTGTTTAGTCTGCCTGACGTGGTTAACTGTGACTAACATTCTCAAAAAGCTTATTCCGGTTTTTCTGCTGATACCAGCAATGTCTTTTGTGGCTTTTGCTGCTGATCAGGTTCAGATACGTTCTGATGCGCCAGCCCAATATGAAGTTGTGGAAGGCGATACCCTCTGGGATATTTCTGGTCGCTTTCTTGAAGATGCTTGGTTATGGCCTGAAGTTTGGGAGCTGAACCCGCAAATTGAAAACCCCCATATAATTTATCCTGGCGATGTCATTGCTCTTGAATACTCGGCAGATGGCCCGCTGTTAACTCTGCGTCGCGGCGGAGCTGGCAGTTCGGACAGCGCAGGACTGCGCACCGTCCGGCTTTCGCCCCAGATAAGAACGCAGTCATTGAACAATGCAATTCCGGCTATCCCTCTGGATAAAATCAGTGCCTTTCTGAGCGGCAATATTATTCTTCCACAAAGCGATTTTGAAAGCTCTCCTTATGTACTGGGCAACAGAAATCAAACATTATTTTCCATTGATAACGATGAAGTTTTTGCCAAAGGAAACTGGACTGATGATGTCATTCAATATGACATTATCAGGGGCGGTAAAGTATATAGAGATCCTGTTACCAATGCTGTCATTGGTCTGGAAGGTAAGCGTATTGGCAGGGCTAGCTTGCAGGAGCGTAATGATGATAACGCGACATTGGTGCTTTCAGATCTTCTTGAAGAAGTTCGTAAAGGAGACCGCTTCATCCCAGGCTCCGGAAATAGAATTGATTCCAATTATTTTCCCCGCCCGCCTTCTTTTGCCATTGATGGCAGGATTATTGATATTGTTTCCGGCCGCACTGTAGGCAACCTATATGACTCGATTGTGATTAATAAAGGCCGTAGTGACAGACTTAGAGTGGGGGATTTGCTGGCATTGCAAAAACCAGACATTACCTTTGAAGACACAATAGGTGAGCTTGGTCTGGGAGAACAATTCAAGCAGGCGGTGGGCTTGAGCTCCGAGAATGTGGAAACTTTCAGTGGCGCAAAATACGCAACGGTACTAGTCTATAGAGTATTCGAAGACGCCAGTCTCGGAATTATTCTTAGTGCTGAAGAAGCTATTCGGCTGGAAGATAAAATTGTAACTCCCTGATTTTAGGGCCTGGTCAAGGATGACCTGTTAAATTTTAACCGTGAACGCCAGTCAGTAGTTCTTGTCTGAAAAGATGGCAGCTTTTCCGGTTTTTAAAGCCTGGATCGAAATTGTTTACCAAGGACGGCAATCCCCACGCGGGAAAACAAGATTCACAATCACTGCATGCCTGGCTGCTCTTAAGTCATTTTAATGGCATGCAATCACGTCTCTACAATCGCTT
>CAWUSW010000017.1:0-53545 GCA_963925675.1 uncultured Pseudomonadales bacterium | reverse complement strand
AGGTTCTCAGCTAACCTGATGTACTGCTTTGCTACTTGTCGGTTAGAAAAACATGGACTACCCCACAGGAAATACAGTCAAACATTTAAATCCCGGACCAGCAGGTTTGTCTATAGGCCGGATAATGGCACAGCCCGTCATTCGAAGAAACATCCACAGGATGCCAAGTTATTCCCGCTTGAAACCGTAAGGGAAGAGCTAATGTCGTTAAATATTGGACTGCAAGGGCTAGTTTCACTATGCTTGCATCCTCTAAATAGTGGCAGGAAATACCATGAAAGAACAACACCATGAATATGAAGATCTCCCAGGCACCTGGGTGTTTGATGCCCAACGGGCTCGTAAGGGCTACCCTCTGAACAATTTCTTCATGTCACTGATGAAGGAAGATAACCGCAAGGCTTTCCTGGCGGATGAATCGAACTATTTAAGTCAGTTCAAAATGAGTGATGCACAGCGAGACGCTGTTTTAAATCGACAGTGGAATACCATGCTGGAATTAGGCGGCGTGGTTTATTGTCTGGCTAAACTCGCCTTTACTGATCAACATTCCTATCAATATATGGCGGCAGAAATGACCGGCATGAGCGAACAGGAATATGTGGACATGATGCTGGCCGGAGGCCGTTCTGTGGATGGCTGGCGCTCGAAATCTGAAACAAAAGAAAATGCACAGGGAGATGAAGTCTGATGGCGAAAATTACAGCTGGTATAGGGTGTTCTCACACTCCGGCCATTGGTGCTGCAGTGGACCTTGGCAAAACAGACACAGATTATTGGCGACCGATGTTTGAAGGCTTTGAAGCCTCAAAAAAGTGGATGCAGGAAACTGCCCCGGATGTGGTGATCATGGTTTATAACGATCATAACAATGCCTTTGATTTCAAGATGATTCCGACTTTCGCTGTCGGCTGCGCCGATGAATTTCCCATTGCCGACGAAGGCTGGGGCGCGAGACCGGTACCGATAGTAAAGGGCTATCCGGAGTTGGCGGCGCATATTGTGCAATCGGTCATTCTTGATGAATTTGATCTCACCATTGTCAATGAAATGGAAGTAGATCATGGCCTTACTACGCCAATGAGCCTGATGTTTGGACAACCGGATGCCTGGCCAGTAAGGGTCATTCCGATTGCTGTGAACGTTGTGCAATATCCGCCACCTACAGGAAACCGCTGCTACAACCTGGGCAAAGCATTGAAAAAAGCCGTTGAAAGCTGGGATGAAGACTTGAACGTGGTGATCTTTGGTACCGGTGGCATGTCACATCAGATTCAGGGGCCTCGTGCAGGATTAATCAATAAGGAATTCGATAAAAACTTCCTTGATGACCTGAGCCGTGATCCGGAACGATTAAAGGATATTGCTCATCTGGAATATATGCGCGAAGCAGGGGCCGAAGCAGTAGAGCTGGTCATGTGGTTGGTGATGCGTGCAGCACTGGGTGAGAAAGTAGACGAGGTTTATCGCTTTTACCATGTGCCGGCATCAAGCACCGGAGTGGGGCACATTATTTTAAAAGCCGATAATGATGAGTAACAATAAATAAAAAAAGAGATATGAAGCCACATAAAAATATTTTATTTATTGGCAGTATTGGTCTTGAAAATACCGAGGATGTATTTAACACACTAGGCAGTGTTATCGGTGAGCGAGCTAAACGTTATCCTGATGGGGAAACCGGGGTGCGTGCTTACTGGATTAGATGGGTGGATGCATCCTTGGCAAAGCACTCCCAGCTTGAATTAATTGAAAGTAGAAAGGTTGAGGGGATTCAGGATAATACCCAGCGACCTTTTTACAAAATTAAAGAAGGTGTTTCACCGCAAGATCTGGATTTGGGGAAGTTTGGCTATGCAGAATATGCCATTGAATCTTATTCAAAATTTAAAGCATTAAAACAAGCCGGCCATATTCCTGAAACAACGCGCTTCCAGGTTTCATTGCCTACGCCGATGGCTATATTAGTCGGTTTTTTTGATCTTTCGGCCCAGCAAGCTGCAGAGCTGGCAGTGGAAAAAGTGTTCAAGGCTGAAGTTGACCAGGTGCTTGCCGCCATTCCAAATGATGAATTGGCGGTCCAGTGGGATGTTTGTTATGAAATTATTGCCTATGAAGGTGGACCGGCAATTTTTTATAAGGATATATTGCCTGGCACGGCAGAGCGGGTTGGGCGTTTAATTAACACCATTCCTGCAGCAACAGAAACAGGTATTCATTTATGTTATGGCGATCCCGGTCATAAACATATTATTGAACCGCAGGATTTACAAACCAGTGTCATTTTTGCCAATGCAATCTGCAAGGGTGCGTCAAGAGAGGTGAGCTGGATTCATATGGCTGTTCCTCATGCCCGTGATGATGCTGAATATTTCGCGCCTTTACAGGGGCTGGAGTTACCAGCGTCAACGGAATTATATCTGGGGCTTGTTCATAAAAGAGATGGCGTAGAAGGGGCAAAAAAGCGCATTCTTGCTGCTGAAAAAAGCAGGAGCGAATTTGGCATTGCTACAGAATGTGGTTTTGGCAGGCGTCCACCTGAGACAATTCTGGAGTTGCTGCAGATTCATTCTGATATTTCAGATTTGGGCTAAGTCTTTAACTCTACTATCCTGGTGGTAACAAGCACTAAAAGGATGGCGGAAATTTCCAGGTTCAATTTCTAATCAGGCTGTGAGAATGGCGTTTTGTACCTGAACGCGCTGGATGTATAACTGTCAGCATTTCTCCTGTCTTTTCTTGTAGCGGAAGGGAGCAGCTGGATGGACAAGGCCGGTTTGTAAAAAATCTGTCCAAATAGCGAAAGCAACGAATCACCACCCGCTATTTATTTCAGCTTTATTTTTACAGTCCTAACAGTTGTGCTGTGTTGGTGGGTGGTGCCATGGTCTGGGCAGACCTTTCAATAACTGTATCATGAGGTGGTAAAAGTACTTTCAGGCTGTAGCGGTCCTCGTCCAGCCGATTGTATTCAACTATTGAGCTCAGGGCCGCTTCAGGCAGCTCATCAGGCAGTGATCCTGTCTGCTGGTAATAGATAACAACGCTGGCATCTGCTTCCATGAATAGATCCAGAGCTGAAACAGACATGTCGCTTTCCAGTTGTCTGACAGTTGTGTCCAGGAGTATCTTGGTGATTAACAAAAGAAGGATAATCAGAATCATCGCGAGCAGACGGTATGATTGTTTCTTAACTGGCCCGGTAATTTTCTCTTGTCTATCAGATGCGTCTGCATAAATCTCTTTACTGGCCTGGGCGATGGTATCGTGTATGGAATTCTCATTTGACATGGTCTTGTTTGCCTCCTGTCCTAATGGTTTCTGCAGCGGCCGTAGGCATGGCCGTTACCCGGATGAACACATGGGGGGGTAACTGATGGACTGCTGGTTCCAGATGAAGAGCTGGAAGCTGCACTATTGGAACCGGTCGAAGAACCCGGGCTGGCAACTGCTGTAGAAGAAGCACCTCCGGTTCCCTGGCTGCTGGCAGTCCCTGATCCCATAGAGGACGATGACGTTGAGGAAGACGATGTCGAAGAGGACGACGTTAAAGAAGACGACGTTGAAGAGGAAGAACCGGGAAGCGCCCCTGCGTTAGTTGGCATGGAGCTTCTGGTAATACCAAGTATCGCGTCATCAAGCAGCGGAATCACCATCACAGTGGAGGGAGCCCACCAGGCCTGCCTGTCCTGGGGGTATATCAGTGAAAAATTATGTAGCGTCCGGACTGCATCGACATCTTTTGCATTGATTACCAAATAGGGGCGAGGTGTGCCGCCAAAAGGACCAAATTGCTGCGATGTAGACAGCATCAACATTTCAAAGGGCGGATAGGTAAAATTATCGGGTAAGGGTACGTTGGGTATCTGGTCCTTGATAGTATCGAGTTTGCTGACCTTCAAGGAGAGCATGGAACGGTCACCGCTTTCGTAGGCACTGGTCATGGCAGTACGCATGGCGTCTACCTGGAGCAGAAGCTCCACCAGACGCGCTTTCTCGGTGTTATCGCGATAAGTGGGCAAGGCCATTGATGCAAGGATCCCTATTATGAGCACCACCAAGGCCATTTCAATCAATGTGAAACCCTTGTGCTGGTAATTCACTATATGTCTCCCATAAATTTATTCATCATATTTAGAGTCGCTGAATCAGCCCCATCATAATCATTTACACTTATGTGAAAAGTATAAATGATTATAATTGATTTTATTTAAAAAAAATTCAGGGGCGCAATGACGTTATGAAAAATCAGAAGTATTTGCATGTAATCACACACCTTTTCTCAAACTTAAAGCAGAATTCGGCAGTAAGAAAAAGTTGCAGCAGCCCGGGGTAGAGGTCTCTTAATCCCATGGTAGTTGGTACGAACCCAGCATGCGCCACCAAATTCCTCCCTGTATTTAAAGCTGTTAGTGGTTTTCAGCCTGATCGGGGTAGTTAACGGGTCATTTCATGTGGATTTTGAGGGGTGCTGAGCGTCTGCTTACGGCCAGAATAAGTAATATTACCAACCACACTGTCGTCCCTGATTTTGTACATCCAGCCACTCTTTCAGCGGGGCAAAATAATCAATAATCGCCGAGGCATCCAGTTCACGCTGGCCGGTCATGGCTTCCATGGCATCCTGCCAGGGGCGGCTGATGCCCATCTCCAACATGGCATTGAGTTTTTCACCGGCCTCTTTGCTGCCGTAAATTGAGCAGCGATGCAGGGCGCCCTCGAAGCCAGCGGCTTCGCACAGGGCACTATGGAACTGGAACTGCTGAATAAAGGACAGGAAGTAGCGCATGTAAGGGGTATTGCCCGGAATGTGATACTTGGCGCCTGGATCAAAGTTTTTTTCACTACGGGCAACGGGGGCTATCACACCCTGGTATTGCTCGCGCAGATCCCACCAGCCTTCATTGTATTGATCCGGTAACACTTCGCCGTTGAATACCTGCCAGCGCCATTTGTCGATCATCAGCCCCCAGGGCAGGAAGGCGATTTTTTCCAAAGCCATATTCATCAGGTAACCCAGATCGCCTTCCACAGGAGGCTCTTCCTGCAGCCAGCCAATATCCACCAGGTATTTTGGGGTAACGGACAAGGCGATAGTATCGCCAATAGCTTCGTGGAAGCCGTCATTTGCGCTGCCACGAAATAGCGGCGGTTGTTCTTTATAGGCGCGCTGGTAGAAATTATGTCCCAATTCATGGTGCACGGTTTTAAATTCTTCGGCGTTTTTGTCGATGCACATCTTGATGCGCAGATCATCCTGGTCATCCAGATTCCAGGCACTGGCGTGACAGACAGCCTGGTGGTCTACTGGTTCGGTAAACATGGAGCGTTCCCAGAAAGTGTCTGGCAAGGGCTCAAAACCAAGTGAGGTAAAAAAGTTTTCCGCGATTCTGACCATGTGCTGGGCATCTTCAACATTATCTTCCACCAGTTGATCCAGGTCGTAGCCCAGAGCCGAAGATTGCGGCGCGACCAGATCGTAAACCGCGCTCCAGTCCTGTGCCCACTGGTTGCCCAGTACATGAGCTGGAATGGGGCCGGTGGCGGGAACCACATCATCACCGTAGTAGTCATTGAGCTCGGCACGCACATGACAGTGCAAGGCATCGTAAAAAGGTTTCACCTTGGACCACTGCAGATCCGCGTCGGCAGCAAAGGCATCGGGGGCCATATCATATTTGGAACGCCAGAACGTGCTCAAATTGTCATAGCCCAATTGCCGGGCACCTTGATTGCCAATCTCAACTTGACGCTCGTATAAAGGTTTCATGGGAGGGGAGACATCACGCCAGCCGATCCATAGTTCCAGCAATTCATCCGCATCACGACTGGTGCGCATCAGGTTTTCAATAGTATCCCCTGACAAGCATTCCGACTCGCCGCTGGCCAAATCACGACAATACTGGCCACGGCCATACATAGCGGCCATTTCCGAGCCGATTTCTGCCAGTTCACGGCTCATTGCGGAATCTGTAGGTGAAGGAAAGGTGAGTACCTGTTTAAGTAACTCCATCTTGCGGCGATCGCTGTCTTCAAGGAGCAAATCATTAAAGCGCGCCGCTGAATTGGCATAATCTACAGATAGTTCAATGAAACGCTGGTAGGCCAGCGCTTCCACTTTCTGACTGTCGTAATTGATATAGGTTGCTGCCAGCCAGGAAGCATGGGCCAGTTCGTGGCCTGCGGCTTCAAGCCGGCTCTCGGCATCGGCAAGAAATGCTTTGGCTTCTGTGACGCGCGGGCCGTCATCAGATGCCCCCCAGGCTGTGGTGGCGAGCAGAGCCAGAACCAGTGAAAGTGTGCTTTTACGCAGTCCAGCAGGGCATTTCATCTCAGATCTCCAATAGACTAAATGTATTCGCCTTATTCAAAGCTTAGTGGGAAATTACCATCATAGGGAGGCCAGTTGGGTACTGGTTGCGCCGGTGGCGCGTAAAACATGGCGCCATGGACATGGCGGATGAGTCCGTCCTCGATGCTGATGGTATGAGTGAAATGATTGCGCCAGCGCTCGTTACCCGGGCGGCGCAGGAACACTACGGACATCATGACGATCTGCTGTTCCGTGTCCACCACTTGTACGCGGCGTGCGGCGATCTGGGCCAGTCCGAAATCACCAGCCGTGCGGCAATCTGAAGTGCCGTTAAAGCCGGTAGCGCCTTCCGCCAAGGGTCCGCCAAAGGTATCTGCACCGTTTTCCCGGCGAGAACAACCAGGATGGCCTTTGATGACCTTGCTGTTCTGGGCAATGATGCCGTCAAAATAGCTGTTGGCAACAGAGATCAGGTCATCGCGACTGTAGCGATGAGCAAGGGAAACAGCGCCCTGATTAGGCGGATTGGCAATCAGGTTATCCACATCGAAGTAAACCGTGCCGGGTTCGCCTCGCAGGCCTACATCATTCTGGCGGCCAATATGCCATTCGGCTTCAGTGATCATATTGTTGACGACTTTCATGCGCAGGGCTACTACGGCAGGCTCGCCATCTTCTTCAATTATTCCAAAGTAACCTGCCGAACTGCTTTGCGGATCGAGATAACGGCGCTGTAACTCCCCCAGGTTAGTGGCAGTGGACCAGAGCCCTTCATCGCCGGGGGTGACAATCGAATTTTCAGTCTGGCGGAAGCCATAGCTCAAAGGTGCCTGAGAGGCATCATTAGCCACGATGGCATTCAGGTACTGGTCGAGGAAGCCGGCAAGACAACTGCGATCGCAGTCCAGTGCCTGGGCTTGAACGGAAAACGGAAAACTGCTCACCAAAACAACAATCAGAATTTTACGAAGAGGCATGATGGTCCCTTTTTTAATTTTTATTCATTAAACGAGACAATGATTCTCTTTCAAGACGCGGCTACTTGCAACAAGAGTGGCCGGTTCTGGAGGCAGCTATTCGGTATAAAACATAAAGGCCGAAGTGCTTAGGGATATTTCCTTCAGATATAGCATCAGCGACAGGATCAACAAGAGCATGGCCAGCACAAATAAAATGGCGATGAAGATGGCAACCTCCAGATTTAACAGGGCACCGATAAAGAGAACAACGATCACCAGGCAGATCAACAGCGCGCAACTGGTGCTTAGTGAAATTGCCCAGTTGGTTAAGGTGGCGCGCTGGGTAAGACATTTGAGCTCTTCCATAACCAGCGCTTCTTCCTCTTCATTACAAGTGGGCTGTTTGTCTTTTAGATACCTGCCGCGGTCTACGATTCTTCCGAGCCTGTGAGTCATCACATTCAGCGCGCCGCTGATACCGGCAAGAAGAAACACAGGGGCAACGGCTAATTGAATAGCACTTGAAATATCGGTGACCTGAAAAAGACTTTCCATATGCGTTTTCCTTAAGCTGTTACGAGCCCGCTTTGTCGAGAATCAAATGACCCAATGCGCAGTTTGATGCCGGGACATGATAGAAGCGATAGATCTCGTCTACCTGTGAGCCCAGTGCAGCTCTGGCGATCAGCCACATCACCAGTTCGATGCCTTCGGAGCCCGCTTCACGAATATATTCCGTGTGTGTAATTTTAGTCAGCACCTCGGGATCGTTGACCAGCTTGTTGATGAAATTCATATCCCACTCACTGTTGATGAGGCCAGCTCTTGTGTACTGTAATTGATGGCTCATGCCCCCGGTTCCCCAGATATGGACATTGAGATCTTCATCAAATAACTCCACGGCCTTGCGCAGTGACTTGCCGAGATCAAAGCAACGCTGGCCCAGGGGCGGTGGGTATTGCACCACATTTACCATGAAAGGAATGACCTTGCAGGGCCAGGCTTCAGGCTGGCCAAACATCAGGGACATTGGCACAGTCAGGCCATGGTCTACTTTGAAATCATTACAGATGGTCAGGTCGAATGAATCAAGAATTACCGACTGGGCTATATGCCAGGCCAGGTCAGGATGGCCTATCACCGGTGGCACCGGACGTGGCCCCCAGCCCTCATCGGCGCTTTCAAATTGCTCGCTGCAACCGATACCAAAAGTGGGCACAATTTTCATATCAAAGGCGCTGGCATGATCGTTATAGACCAGGATGATGACATCGGGAATGTTGTCAGCCTGCCATTGCTTGGAAAACTCAAAGCCCTTAAATACCGGAGACCAGTAGTCATTATCGGTGGTACCACGATCAATGGCGGCACCAACAGCCGGGATGTGAGACGAATACACTGCAGAAGTAATGCGTGCCATACTTATTGCTCTTGCTGTTTGTTTGTTTCGTTTTCTGTACGGGAACGATTGCCTTCAATAGGGCGACCTCCGCTAAGCATCATGGCTCTATATTCTTCAGGACTGACACCTGTCATGGTGGACACACCTCGCTCGAAAGGCGTTTCGTCGGTATAAAACAATTTGGCGAGGAAATAGATATTGGCCCCATTTTCCAGACACTTGTTGTAATCACGATCAAGTAGCGCCTGTTTCTGAACTTCGGTAAGTGGCCATTCATCCATGTAGGCGCGCTCATCTGAGAGAAAGCGTTTACGGTTTTCTGCCTTCATCAGCGACATGCAGAACTGGTTCAGGTGATAGCCTTGCGTGACATATCAGCATCGAAAACGATGGTACCAGGTATATCAAGATAGTCTTTTGCTAGTGCCATGGTGTTCTCTGTCCAAGATGTCTTATGGCACTAGCATAGTGACGTGCACTGGCGTAGTCCAGTGACTATTTAAAGCCTTGTTTCAGGCATATTAAGGTAGTTTTCAAAAGCGAAGGGGAAAAATGGCACAGCTCTTAAAATTTATTTTAAGAGCTGTAGAAAATTAATCTGTTTATGCCGGTGATGCAGTGAGTCCGGTGTCAATAATGTCCTTACCCTTCATGTCTTCCAGAATTACATACAGACATGGAATCAGTAACAAGGTAATCACTGTCGCAAAGACGATGCCAAAGGCCATCGATGTTGCCATCGGAATCAGGAACTGGGCCTGCATGCTGGTCTCCAGAAGAATTGGAAGCAAGCCGAAAAAGGTAGTTAGGGAGGTCAGCAGGATGGCACGAAAACGACGTGAACCGCCTTTGATCACAGCACTGACGACATCATCGCCTTTTTCAACTGCTTTATTGACAAAGTTAACCAGAATAATACTGTCGTTTACCACAACGCCGGACAAGGCAATGATGCCAAGAAAGGACATAAAGTTAACCGGAATGCCGACCACAAGGTGACCAACGATTGCACCGACCATACCAAATGGAATGACGCCCATAATGATCACGGGTTGGGAATAGGAGCGTAGCGGGATGGCAAGCAGGGCATAGATGCCGAAAATAGCGAATAGCATACCGCGTACCATGTCCTGAATAATGGATGACTGTTCTGCAGTGCCGCCATCTTCACGATAGTCGACACTTGGATAGCGTGATTTTAATTCAGGGAAGAAGTTTGTTTTGATGTCCTCATTCACTACGCCAGGTTCAACCATTGATTCGATAATATCCGCATTAACCGCTACAGAGCGTTCACCATCGACTCGATTGATCTGGGCATAGCCAGGCTGCATATCAAAATCAGCAATGGACGAGAAGGGCACTGCTTCACCTTCGTTGGTGCGGATATACATGTCTTCCAGATCGCCGATGGAAATACGTTCCTGTTCCGGATAGCGGACCATCACGCGCACCTCATCATCGCCACGTTGCAGGCGCTGGGCCTGGGAACCATAAAAGGCATAGCGAACCTGTGTTGACAGATCGTTAAGGGTAAAGCCCATCACTTCAGCACGGGGTAAAAGCTGTAAACGCAGTTCATCTTTGCTGTTGACCGCTTCATTCTTGATATTGATCAGGCCATTGTAGGTGCGCAGTTTGGCTTCCAGTTCACCAGCTGCAGCAGTCAGTTCGGCAGGATTGTTGCTCACCAGCTGATAGGAAATTGGATTACCACCAAAGACGGTACCGGAAGAGAAGGTCAAAGATTTCAGTCCAGGCATATTGCCCACATAGTTTTCCAGATACTGGGTTAACAGGTCTGATTCGATCTGGCTGGGAACATCTTTGTCCATTTCGATTGCGGCAGTGCCGGAGGAGACACCACTACCAACAACAATGACGTGGTCCACAACATTGCTAGACATTTCTCCGGTTTCGGAGTCCCTGAATTCAAATTTGCCATTTAATGATAGAGCGGCATCTTCCAGTTTGTTCATGATTGCCCGGGTCTGCTGTTCCGGAGAGCCTTCTACCATGGTGACGCTGGCCTGAATAAAGTCACTGGGAATTTCTGGCAGGAAAACAAGACGCACTACACCGCCGGCTAACAGGCCTGCAGTAATAATGAACATGCCAATAAAGCTGGTGAAGGTGATGTATCGATTTCTTATGCATTTTTCAACGAAGGGGACGTATTTATTCTGGACGAAACGGTCAAGCTGGGCGTTGCAAAAATGTGGCACTTTATTGAACCAGCTTTTGGTATTTGGTTTGCCGAAATGGACCAGGTGAGACGGTAAAATCAGTTTTGATTCCACCAATGAAAATACCAGACACAGAATTACTACCCAGCCGATAGATTCGGTAAATGCTGCAGCAAAACCGCTGATCATTAACAGTGGAAAAAAGGCGACGATAGTCGTCAGCACGCCAAAGGTCGCCGGTAAGGCAACCCGGTTCGCGCCATGCACGATGCTACTGGTACTGTGGCCATATTTGGTCATGCTGTGATGTGCACTTTCACCAATAATGATAGCGTCATCGACCACAATCCCCAGCACCATAATAAAGCCGAACAGGCTCAGCATGTTGAGATCCAGTCCCACAGCAGGCATCAAGGCAAAGGCACCCAGGAAAGAAATGGGAATGCCAACCACAACCCAGAAGGCGAGTTTTATTTCGAGGAAAATACTAAGAATGATCAGCACAAGTAAGCCACCCATCATCAGGTTGCTGGTCATCAGGTTGAGTCTGTCTTTCAGGTAATAAGATGAATCTGCCCAGACATCCAGGCTAATTCCTTCCGGCAAAGTGAGCTTGCGTTCTTCGACAAAGTTACGCGCCGCTTCTGTCACCTGTAGCATGTTTTGATTACTGGTGGTAAGAACTGTAAGGCTGATGGATGGCTTGCCATCAAAGCGGGCATAAGTCTCGGTATCTTCAAAACCATCAATAATAGTCGCGATATCACCCAGGGTGAGAATGGTGCCATCGGTTGAGGTGAGCAGAATTATCTTGTCAAAATCCTGGTAATCATAGGCTAGCGCCTGTGTCCTGACCAGAATTTCACCGCCCTGGGTATCGATAGAGCCAGCGGGCAGATCCAGTGAAGAGGCGCGTATGCGCTGGGCAATCTGATCAAGGGAAAGGCCATATTTGAGCAGGGTGTTTTCGGACACTTCAATGCCGATTTCATAAGGGCGATCACCAGCCATTCTTACCGAAGTAACGTTGTTCAGTTTGAGAAGTTCTTCTCTTAATTCCTGAGCCAATTCTTTCTGACTTACGGGATCTATATCACCGTAAACTTCTATGCGCATAGCATCATTTCGTAATAGCGTTCTGCTCACCGCGGGGGGTTCTGCATCTACCGGAAAATTAATAATGCTGTCAACGCGGGTTTTGACATCATTAAGCACTTCATTGATGTCATAGGACTCATCAACTTCAAGTGTGACTGAACCGCTACCTTCGCGCGAGACAGATCGAATGTCAGTAATGCCTTCTACATCTTCCACGGCTTCTTCAATCAGTATGATAATGCCTTTTTCGACATCTGCTGGCGTTGCGCTGGGATAGGCCATGGTGACTTGAATGGTAGTCAGATCAAAATCCGGCATAGCCTTCTTGGTAATAGTATAAATAGAAAAAAGGCCCGCCATAATGATGACAATCATCAGTAAGTTTGCCGCAACATGGTTGTTGGCAAACCATGCAATCAAACCTTTTTCTTCTTTTAACTCTGACATTTTCGTGACGCCTGTTTATAACGGTAAAGTTAATCTGCTGGTTTATTGAATGGCCTGAACGGTCGGAATCACATCTTCATCAATTTCATTTATCTGAACTGACGCGCCGTTCAGCGGATTTTCAAGCCGTGTCAGGACAACCCTGTCGCCAGTTTCAAGTCCTGCAGAAATGTAAACGTCATCGCCATTAATGGTAAGCACTTCAACCGTTTTTGGTCGTAGTCGGCCTTCTGTATCAGCAGTCCAGATCATATTGTTGGATTGCAGGGTGTAACGTGGCAGTACGATGACATTTTTAAGCAAACGACCACGAATAGTGGCATTCACATAAGTGCCTATACGCAAGGGCTGAGTATTCCATTCATTATTATCATTATAGATGTTATAGGGATCTGCAATCTGAACTACGCTGTACAGGACCCGCGTACGCGTATCCAGAACGCCTTCGGTTCGGGATAATTTACCGATCCAGTGATAATCCTCATTGCCGATTGTGCTGACCAGGTCGACTTCCGGTGCGCTTTGCATATTGTCAGCGGCGTTCAGGTTGCTGGTATGTGAGGGCAGGTCCAGAAAGGAAATTTTACTTTCGGGGATAGGAAGTCGGACTTCAGCATAATCCACTGCAAAAGTTTCAGCTATAGAAGCGCCTGTTGTCACATATTGTCCTATATCAGTATTCTTACTACTGACCAGACCGTCGTAGGGGGCGATAATGGTAGTTTTATTCAGATCGGTAACAGCCTGTTGCAAATCAGCTTGTGCCGATTCCAGTCGGGCAACGGCTTCCTGAAGTTGTGGTTTGCGCAGGTAAAACTCTTTTGCCCGGATACGAGATTGTTCCTCGGCAGACATGCGATCCCATTCCCTTTGGGCAACATCACCCTGACCCTTTTCCTGCTCAAGCTGGCTATTGGCAGAGGCCACTGAGGCCTGGGCACGACTCACTGCTGCCAGGTAATTCTGGTCATCCAGTTTTATCAGTACATCGCCTTCATTGAAGAATCCGCCGGCGACAAAAGCTGGGGATACTTCAACAACACGACCTGAAACCTCGGAGACAAGGTTGGTTTGGGTACGCGGAGCAACGGTTCCCTGTGAAGATACGGAAATGTATGCATCCTGAGCGCTCACTGTTATGGCATCAACAACTACTGACAGTTGTAGAGGTTCATTTTGTTCAGCATCGGGGCGTGTCATGCTCAGTGTCACGGCAACAACGAGTGAGGCCGCTATGATCACGAATGGCAGGAGCTTTTTCAGCATGGAAAGATTCCTTTTTTCTTTTTAATTCTGTTTAGTTGTTGAGTTAAAAACGGTATTTGAAGTTATTTATTGATCTGATTGTTCACCTGGCTTTTTCCAAATACGCTTAAAGATTCTCAATAAGAGTCTAATACGTTCAACCGGCTGATTTAGTTCATAATTTGGAAAATAATAATTATGACTAGTGAGTCATTATTGCGCACGCATCTTACTCTTAGTGATATCTATTATCAATGCCAAATCTTTTTCATAATGTGGAAAAAATAAGTATTAAACCGCGTAATCAGGGCGCTGTAGCTTGGAAGTCGCAAGTCACAAGTGGAAAGTGTGTAGGTCGAATAAGGGCGCAGCCCGTCATCCGACATGGCGGACGTGGTCCGCCTGATAAGACACTCAAGGTTGAAACTATTCAGATGGGGTTTTGTTTAATGCAAGGCTGCCCGGAATGGCAATGTCCTGATGATCTGCGCTTCAATATCCAGTAATTCATTCAGACGTGGTGTAATTGCAGTTTCCTCATAATAGATTTCTGCCAAGTTCAGAAAAAGCTGGTAATGGCGGCTTTCTGAATCAGTAATTGCCTGGTAAAACTTTTTCAACTTTCCTTGCGCAAGTGCGGCGGCAATCATACCAAAACGTTCCGCCCCCCTGGCTTCAACGATGCTGGCAATCAATAATCTATCAAGCATGTAGGCTTCCTTGCCCTTGTCCATGGCTTTGTGCAGACGATTCACATATTCATCTTTACCGTCGGCTGCCGGCTCCAGCTGCCGGTCCAGAATTATTCTCACCACATCGCGAAAATGCGACATTTCTTCTATGGCAAGGTTAAGCATTTCTTTAACCAGATCTGGCTTGTCGGGATAATGGGAGATCATCGAGATGGCCATGCCCGAGGCTTTTTTTTCGCAGCTGGCATGGTCCAGAAGAAAACTGTCAAAGTCGGCCATGACAGCATCAAGCCAGGCTTTGGAGGTGCTTTCCTGTAGAGAAAAATCCATTTAAGGGATCAGGCGGTTTGAGTAGATTGTGCAGGCAGGGTAGTGAAGGTATTGAGAAGTGCCCGCCAGCTTTTTCGTTTTCCTTCGAGTTCAATCTTCAGTAGCCGATAGCGCTGACGCAAACTTTCGGCTTCCAGTTCATGAAATTTTTCCTGCCAGTCAGTGGAGAGTTGCTCGGATTTGGCGTGGTACCACTGTTGCTTGAGTTCCGCCCAATGATTCAGCGTCTCCACCAGTTGACTATATTCAAGTTCCAGCTTCTCTTGCCAGGATGGAGAATCAATAACCTTTTCACATTTTTCCAGAGCCTTGGTGTATTGAACCTGAAGTCGGGTGAGTTCCTGGCGATAGGCAGAACATTGGCGCAATTTGCTGGTCAGGCCTATCCATGAACAGGTCTTGATTAACCACTTGGTTGGATCCCAGTGGTACCACTTGATGCCATTGCGGTAATCCCAGGCAAAGGTGTGATGGTAATTGTGGTAACCCTCGCCAAAGGTAAACAGGGAAATAAACCAGTTGTCCCGGGCACTCTGTGATGGATCGTAGGCGCGGCTTCCCCAGATATGGGCTGCGGAATTGATCAAATAGGTAAAATGCTGGCTCACAACCAGGCGCAGGAAACCGGCCAGTAATAAACTTCCCCAGATATCGCCATTGATCAGGCCAAGCAAGACAGGCAAGCCGAAATTCAGTATTAATAATAAGGGCAGGTAATATTTGCGTTGCCACACCAGGATTGGATCTGCCAATAAATCCGCAACATTACTGGTGTCTTCCCGGGTGCTCTGGTAATCACGAATCATCCATTCAAAGTGTGAATACCAGAATCCCTTACCAGCAGAGTAAGGATCTTTTTCATTGTCATCGACATATAGGTGATGACGCCGGTGATCTGAAGCCCAGGTGATGCAATCGTTTTGCAGGGCACAGGCGCCACCCAGAGCAAAAATGAATTTTAGTACAGGGTGGGCTTTGTAGGCTTTATGCGACCAGAGTCGGTGATATCCAGCGGTGATGGACATTTCGCAAAAAGTTAACAGTGCCAGAAACCAGCCCCATTCATAGAGGTCATAACCATAATTAATTCCGTACCAGGGGACGATGGTGACAACGGCCAGCATGGGCAAGCCAAGGACTGCAAGGACTAACCAGCGAATTGGGGCTTTTGGACTTTCAGATTGCATGAATACCTGATTTTGGATGATATTACGTAATGGTGAAATTATTACAGATTAAGGGTGCTATTGAAACCGGCTACTGTATTTTCAGCAAGAGCAGATCGAATCGATTGTTTGGGTCAGTTATAATCTTTACCTGAACTGACAAAGGCATATATCTGATGAGCACTGACACAAGGGATAATAAGGGTGGCACGAACAATAGCAGTTCAAATGCCAATTCAAATGAAAAGGATCCATTGATCGAGATACAAACACGCCTGGAGTTTCAGGATCTGACGATTGCCGAACTTAATGATGTGATTACTGATCAGCAGAAACAACTGGATCAGCTCAATGCCAGACTAGAATTATTGAGCGATAAGCTGAGTGTGGTGGAAGAATCTTCCGATGCACCGCAAGTCAATGAAAAGCCCCCGCACTATTGATCCTAACCCGATGCTAATCGGATTCTGATGCTGTTTTTATGCAGTTAATGCGCAGCTGGCTTTTTATGCAGGTGATACTTCCTCAGCCTGCAAGCCTTTGTCACCATTGGTGACAGCAAATTGAACTTTTTGACCTTCGCGCAGGATACGGTGTCCATCTCCTTCTATTGAGCGAAAGTGGACAAATATATCTTCGCCGTTTTCCCGGGTAATAAAGCCAAAGCCTTTACTGGCACTGAACCATTTAACACTGCCATTTTCCTTGGCGGCGCCACTGGGTGCCTTGACGGCTTTAGCAGGTCTGGATGATCTGGACGGTTTGTCTTTTCTTCCGGGTTTTGATTTACGTGGAGCAGACGCGGCAGCAGTGATCCCCTCAGCGGAACAAATCCAGTAACTGGTCAGGCAGCCGCTTATCAGGGCAACAGCGAAAATTGCCAGAGGTTCGGGGAATAGATTGTAGATACTGGTGAAAATAGAAATAGCAGCCAGCAGTATCGCTACTATTATTGAAGCAATAATTATTTTGATATTCATGGTTAACTCTTTTCAAAAAAGATGTTGTTTTGATTTTACAGTAATCTGCAACGATGATTAGTAATGCACCACCGCAGCGCAGCAAGTTACGGATGGTATCATTTTCAGAAGAGAATATTAAAGGGCTTATGAGCTGAAATTTCACAAAATTGAATGAATAAAAATGAAGCTGCTATCTGGTCAGTCTCCGGATAGTGGCAATTGTCTTGCTCATTATAAGGGCACCGGGATTCCGTTAGCCCGCACCTCGACATCTGTCTTTTTGCCCTGTTCGAAATCACGCTCCGGGATATCACAATCCTTGAGTATGGTATTCATGCGGCTACGATCGCGTTGAAACAGGTCCAGATCGTATTTTGTGGACACATCTCGCCAGGCTGCGGCATATTCACAGTGAAAACTATCTTCGTCTGGACGCCAGTTACCAATACCCCGATCGCGTTTTTTACGATGGCTGTCACGACTGACCGGGATCAAGTTCAATGGGTCGTTGGCAAATTGCATACGCTTCTCATCGCTCCACTGATAGCCATTAGCCGCATTTGCATAGGCAGGGGGGATGATGTGGTCGATTTCCAGACGCGCTGCTCGAGCAAATTCCTCACCGGTATAGGGATCAGTCCAGCTTCCTTCTCTGATTTCGCAGTGACGTGGATTGGTCCAGGTGACAGGAACGCTACTGGTGGCCTCCAGAATCTGGGTGCGTACGTTCTGGCAGTCGCTAATTAGCATCCAGTGAGGCCAGTCATCTTTCAGGTAAAAAAGTTCCTGATCGCGGTTTGAGTTGGACAGGCGTGGCCTGGCCATTAAATCGTTGCGGGAAGGGGCCACACGACAGTTGGATTGATGGCAATGATAGTTGCCAAAATAATCATAATGACCACCATTGAGGTCCGTATTTTTGTCCAGATGCGCCTGCGCCGGAATGCTCGACAATCCGGCCAATAAGCCAGGGAGCGCTAATAGGACTAAACGTTTCAGGTTCGGCATTTTCCTCTCCTGATTTATGATTAAAAAATTAGTAGTTTTGTGCGCGAAGAATAGATTGAAGAAATCCACTTCGACGCATTGTTCAATTACTGCGATTGACATTCTGCGAATGTCTTGTCGGATGACGGGCTGCGCCCTTATCCGGCCTACAGTGCCGCCTACATGGATTCGCTATCCCTTGTAGGGGCGGTTTCAAGCGCGAAGAATATTTCCTTGAACTTCAATAATGCTTGATACGCTATCACAGTAATTTTAGTTTACTTACCTGATCCTGCAACTGATTCAGGGTTGTTTGGGCATTAGACAGCTTTTCTTTTTCCTTGGCAACCACCTCTAAAGGTGCATTATCCACGAACTTCGTATTGCCGAGCTTGCCGGATAATCTCCCAATTTCCTTCTCCTGTTTATCCAGTTCCTTGCCCAGACGCGCCAGTTCAGCATCCACATCGATAAGACCGGCCATGGGTACCAGAACTTCCATATCTCCGACCACTTGCATGGAAGAAGGAGGTGCTGACTCAGGATCATCCAGCCAGCTGACGGATTCCAGTTTTGCCAGCTTAATAAGGAATTGCTGGTTGGTTGCCAGGTTGTTTTTGTCCTGTTCTGACCCGCGTGTAAGCAGGACATTAATATTACTGGCGGGGGAGATATTCATTTCGCCACGGATATTTCTGATTCCGACAATGACGCCTTTAAGCCATTCCACTTCGCTATCGACAGTTTCATCAATGCTGCTGGTGTCTGCTTCAGGGTAGGGCTGCAGCATTATGGTGGGGCCTTCAATACCCAGCATTGGCGCTGCCTTTTGCCAGATTTCTTCGGTGATGAAAGGCATCAGGGGATGTAGCATACGCAGACTTTTTTCCAGTACATCCAGCAAGGTATAACGCGTAGCATTTTTTTGTGCAGCCGATGCATTGTCATCCCACAGTACGGGTTTGGAAAGCTCCAGATACCAGTCACAGTATTCATTCCAGAAAAAATCGTAAATCGCCTGCGACACCAGGTCGAAGCGGTAAATGGCAATGGCATCTTCGACTTTTTTCAGGGTGACCTGCAGACGGGACTGAATCCAGATATCAACACGTGAGTAATCGTTCAAGCCGGCAGGTTTATTTACCTGTTCCCCTTCAACATTCATAAACACGTAACGGGTAGCATTCCATATTTTATTGCAGAAATTTCGGTAGCCTTCGATGCGGCCCATGTCGAAATTAATGTCTCGGCCGGTAGAGGCCAGAGAATAAAATGTATAGCGCAAGGCATCGGTGCCATAGGCCGGAATACCATCAGGAAACTGTTTGCGTGTAGCTTTTTCGACCTTTGCTGCCATTTGCGGCTGCATCATGCCGCTGGTGCGTTGCTCTACAAGTTTTTCCAGTTCAATACCGTCAATCAGGTCAATAGGGTCCAGAACATTGCCTTTGGATTTGGACATTTTCTGTCCCTCACCGTCTTTGATGAGTCCATGAATATAGATCTTCTGGAAAGGAATCTCTTTTCTGAATTTCAGGGTCATCATGATCATGCGGGCAACCCAGAAGAAAATGATGTCGAAGGCAGTGACCAGTACATTGGTAGGATGAAAGGTTTTGAGTTCCTCAGTGTCCTCTGGCCAGCCCAGGGTGGAAAATGTCCACAGGGCGGATGAGAACCAGGTATCCAGAACGTCTTCATCCTGTCTAAGCTCAAGGTCAGCGGCTAGATTGTACTTTTCTCTTACCTGGGCTTCACTTTTACCGACATAGATATTTTCATCCGTGTCATACCAGGCGGGAATACGATGTCCCCACCAGAGTTGACGTGAGATACACCAGTCCTGCAAATCCCGCATCCAGGAAAAGTAGGTGTTTTCCCAATTTTTTGGCACAAATTCGATATCGCCGTTTTCTACAGCTTCGATGGCTGGTTTGGCGAGGCTTTCTACCGCCACATACCACTGGTTTGTCAGATAAGGTTCAATAATTACACCGCTGCGGTCGCCGCGCGGCACTTTCAATTTGTGGTCTTCAATTTTATCCAGCAGACCCGCAGTCTCCATATCCCTGACAATTTGCTTGCGGGCGTCGAAGCGATCCAGGCCGCGGTAAGCTTTCGGGGCAGCATCGTTAATAGCGGCATCAATGGTGAGTATGTTGATGACTTCCAGGTTGTGGCGCTTGCCCACTTCATAGTCATTGAAATCATGGGCGGGGGTGATCTTTACGCAGCCTGTGCCAAATTCCGGGTCTACGTAGTCATCGGCAATGATTGGAATCTCGCGCTCACATAAAGGCAGTTGTACGGTTTTTCCCACCAGATCCTTGAAGCGTTCATCTTCTGGATGCACGGCCAGAGCCGAATCTCCCAGCATGGTTTCCGGGCGCGTGGTGGCGATGGTAATGTAATTCTTGCCGTCGGCTGTGGTATCGCCATTGCTCAGGGGATAACGGAAATACCAGAAATAGCCGTTTTCTTCTTCCGAGATAACTTCCAGATCGGAAATGGCGGTATGTAGTTTGGGATCCCAGTTAACCAGACGGTTACCGCGGTAAATGAGGTCCTCATCATAGAGCTGGATGAACACTTCCTCGACCGCTTTGGACAGGCCTTCATCCATGGTGAAGCGTTCACGGGTCCAGTCAATTGATGAGCCCAGTCGGCGTAACTGGCGCGTAATATTGCCGCCGGATTCAGCCTTCCAGTCCCATACTTTCTCGACAAACTTTTCACGGCCCAGATCATGGCGGGTAAGACCCTGCGCCTGCAGTTGGCGTTCAACCACCATTTGTGTGGCAATACCGGCATGGTCTGTGCCTACTTGCCAGAGTGTGTTGCAGCCTTTCATACGGTGGTAGCGAATCAGGGCATCCATGATGGCGTTATTAAAGCCATGGCCCATGTGCAGACTGCCCGTCACATTGGGGGGTGGAATCGCAATACTGTAAGGAGTCCCTTGCCCGCTTGGCGCAAAATAGCCATTGGCTTCCCAGGTTTCATACCAGGATTTTTCGATTTCGGAAGGTTGGTAGGTTTTTTCCATGAGTAAAATTTCGTGCCCGCAAATACTGCCTGTCAGAAAGGCGCGCATTATAGCGTGACCCGGCGATATATCCCAAGGAGACAACACTAGAAGAGAGATAAAAACGCTTTATTTTTACCGGTGTGTAATTCAGGACTTATTCAGCGCTGAATTGCTCAATACCCAGCGCTTTCAGATTTATACTCACCCCGTAATAATTTGCCAAGGCGACCTGATGACCGAAATGGGCCTGCCAGCGCTTTAGTTCGGCCTGGGCCACATATTGTTCGCGCTGGTTAAGCTGGAAAAAATCACTTAATCCGGTTTCGACACGACGGGCTTCAGCGTCGGCAAGACGTTGGGCAGCTTCCAGCTCGAGAAGAGCAATACTTTCCATTTCTCGGGTTGCATCAAGATTGACCAGGGCTACTTCCAGATTGGTTCGCGTCTGGTTCACAATTTGTGTAAGACGAAAATCCAGACTGCTGATGCGGGAACGGGCAGCGCTGGCTTTGCCCCTGGCAGAATTAGTCGCCAATGGAATGCTGAAATTGATATCAGCGACATTTTCAGGCCCCTGCAACTGGAAAAAAGTTCCCTGAACTCGCTGACACTTGGTAAAGAATGACCATGTGAACTCATGGTGGTGTGCTCCTGTTAACTCAAAACAGCCACCACTCTAGTGGAAACTATTTCATTAATAAATTAACTTTGTGATAGTTTAAACCTTTCATTTAAAGCGTCTTGGCGAGAGAATGTTAAGCGGGCGACCGAAAAATCTATTACAAGGCGTGATGTTTAAGCTCGAAGCCCTTTTCCTTGTAGGTATTCCAGTGCTCACGCAAATTGGCTTTTGCGGTTTCGGAATTGGGGACGATTTCAGCGATTCGTTCGAAATCAGCGTGGAAGCCGGGGATTTCCTCACTGAGATTAATCAGCACAGTGGCTCTGGTATCACAGCTTTGACCAAAACCGATGAACACAGGAATTTCGTCATCTGAATCGAGTTCATCATCAATCCCCATAATGGTATGAGGAATAAAACTCTCCGGTTTGTAGCTCCAGAGCAGGTCGTCCATTTCCTGGGCAGCCTGCTCTGAACCGGTGTGGATATAAATTTTCAGGCCCTGACTGATGGCTTTTTCACATAAACGACAGGCAAAGTACATTCTGCCCTGATCGTCAGACTGTTGAATAAGATAAAAATCGACTTGTGACATTTATATAGAGTTTCTTTAGAGGTCTGGATCAGTTGTTCAACAGGTATTCAACGAGCAGGGGTACCGGTCTGCCAGTAGAGCCTTTTGCCTTACCCTGCAGCCAGGCCGTGCCGGCGATATCAATATGTGCCCAGGGATATTTTTTGGCAAATCGCGACAGGAAGCAGCCCGCAGTAATGGTGCCAGCTTTTGGGCCACCAATGTTGGCGATGTCAGCGAAATTACTGTCCAGCTGTTGCTGATATTCATCCCAAAGTGGCAGGCGCCACACAGGATCATTGATATCCAATCCATGCTGGTAAAGTTTTTCGGCCAGATCATCATTGTTGCTCATCACGCCACTGGCTACTGAGCCCAAAGCGACAATACAGGCACCAGTAAGCGTGGCAATATCAATCACAGACTTGGGCTGGTAACGTTCCACATAGGTAAGCGCATCACATAGCACCAGCCTGCCTTCTGCATCAGTATTGAGCACTTCAATGGTCTGACCGGACATGCTGGTGACTACATCACCAGGTTTTGTCGCGCGTGCGCTGGGCATGTTTTCAGCACTGGCGATAACACCCACCACATTAATTTTGGGTTTCAGGGCACACAGGGTTGCCATGGTGCCCATGACGCTGGCAGCGCCACACATATCAAATTTCATTTCATCCATGCCATTACCCCCTTTCAGGCTGATACCACCAGTATCAAAAGTAATGCCCTTACCGACAATGACATTGGGGCGGGTTTTTTCACTGGCACCGCGATATTCCATGATGATGAAAGCAGAGTTTTCATCACTGCCATGTCCAACTGACAGCAGAGAACCCATACCTAAACGGCGCATTTGTGCCTCGCTTAACACCTTGGTCTTGAGCAGCTTGTTACGTTTGCCCAGGATCAAGGCCTGTTCGCCCAGATAAGTCGGGGTACAGAAATTGGCAGGCAGATTGCCGAGTTCCTTTGCCAGTGCCATGCCGCCGGCAACCGCAGCACCAGTATCGAGACCTTTCTTCAGGGCAGAGCGTTGTGACTTGTCTGCCAGAAAAACATCAAGCTTTTTCAGTGCCGGTTTTGTTCCTTTATCTGATTTGGTGTGATTGTACTGATACAGACTGTCTTCAATAAGTTGGGCCAGCAACTGTCCACGCTTGCCTGCACCCGTGTCGTGGGTGGGCAGATTCACCAGAGTATCCAATGCATCTGTTATCGCATGTTTTTTCAGGGCCTGGGCTGCGCCGTTGACTGCCTGAATGTAATTTTTTAGTGTCAGATCACTTTTCTTGCCAAGGCCGACCAGCAAAATACGTTTCGCGCGAACACCATCGATATGGTGAATAAGCAAAGATTGTCCAAGGGCGCCATTAATATCGCCGGCATCAATGATTTTACTGAGCTTCATGCGCGTCAGTTTGTCTATTTCAGCCGTGATCTCAGGCAGAGTCTTGTTCTGATAAACCCCAAGCACCATGCAGGAAGTAGAAATGTTCTGAAGAGCAGCAGCCTTGATCGTAAAGTTCATTGAGGTTTCCGTTATTTGACTAAAGTGAAATGAAAGTCGAGATAGACAAAATTTTACTCTTGCCTCTCCGATATATCAAAAAACATCCAGGGACTTTCCCTGCAAAGGTCAATATTCAACATTATACCGGGGACTACAATCATACAGGTGGCTGTGTGGGAAGCGATACAATAGAATCCACCTATGATTATTTCCCGTTATCTGACCAGGCAAATACTTCAGGTGACTGCTGCCACGACAGTCATCCTGCTGGCAGTTGTTGTGCTTGGGCGATTTCTTAAATATCTGGCCCAGGCCTCCCAGGGGGAAATCGACCCTGGTGTGCTGGCTTTGCTGATGTCTTATCGAATCCCTGAGTTTATTCAGCTGATTTTGCCTTTGGCGCTGTTGCTCAGCATCCTGCTCGCTTACGGCAAGATGTATGCTGATAACGAGATGACAGTCCTGTCAGCCTGCGGTCTCAGTACGCGTCGTTTACTGGGAATTACCCTGATCTCTTCAGCTCTGGTTGCATCCACCATTGCCGTTCTTTGTTTTATGCTTACGCCATGGGGATTGGTAAACACAGATAACTTGCTGGAAGCACAAAAAGAGTTGAATGAATTTGATGTGATGGTGCCAGGTTTGTTTCAAAATATTTCCCGTGGTGCACGCACAACCTATACCGAAGATATTGTCGATGATGAAATGCAGAATGTTTTTATGCATGAAAGTGAAACAGGCCGGATTACTGTCGCAAAATCAGCGATACCATCCGAGGATGAAGATGGCGGTCGTTTTGTACTTTTTAGCCAGGGATCTATTGCAGAAAATGAACCAGAGGATGGCAGTTATCTGTTAACCCAATTTGCTGAAATGGGCGTGCGTATACCAGCACGGGAAATAAACATCGATGTTGCTCTGGAAGAAAGAGCGATGAGCACTCTTGCCCTTTGGCAGTCCGAAGAACCATCGCATATTGCCGAATTGCAGTGGCGAATTTCACTGGTGCTGATAATCCCCATACTGACACTGATGGCTATTCCCTTAAGCCGCGTGAGTCCCCGGCAGGGACGTTTTGCCAAACTGGTGCCTGCGATGTTTCTGTACATTGTGTATTTTGGGCTGTTACTGGTCAGCAGGGATCTGATTGCTGCCGGTGATCTGCCTGCCGTGATTGGTTTGTGGTGGGTGCATGGTGTATTTCTGGTATTGGGCTGGCTGTTGTTTAACCGGAAATTACCGGAACTGGCAATTCCTGGATTCTTAACCAGATGATCAAAATAGACCGCTATATTCATAATCAGGTTCTGCTGGCCATGCTGGTAGTTTTATTTGTGCTGGGAGGTCTGGATCTGGTTTTTGCTCTTGTTGATGAAATTGGCGAAACTGATGCCGTCTATTCGTCTATGGATGCAATGAAGTATGTTTTGTTTGTATTCCCCCGACATATTTACGAGTTACTGCCAATGACCGCTTTGATTGGTGCGCTGGTAGGTTTGGGAGTTTTGGCCTCTTCAAATGAACTGGTCATTCTGCAGGCTTCAGGCATCAAGGTAATGCGTATCGTCTGGGCGGTCATGAAGCCGGCCATGTTGGTGATGTTTTTTGGTCTGATACTGGGCGAGTTTGTGGCACCGAAACTTGAGTTGCAGGGCGAGTTAAACAGGGCGCTGGCCCGAGGTGAGCAGGTTGCCCTTTCCCGTTATGGTCATTGGCAAAGAGATAGTGAAGAATTTATGCACTTTAATGCTATTGATCCACAAGGCACTTTACACGGCATAAATATTTATTCTTTCACTGACCAGGAAACTCTCGCAGGACAGATAAATGCAGAAAGTGCTTATTTTCAAACTGAGGGGGAGGGTGGCTACTGGGTGCTACAAAACGGTAAGGAATCAATTTTTAACACAGAAGAAAATCAGGCCAGATCAGTAATCACTGAGTTTGAGAGCAAAGTATGGGATGTCGACCTGAATCCGGATTTGTTAAAAGTATTGATCATTGATTCGGATAAAATGTCTATCTCGGACCTCTATAGTTATGCCAGCCGTTTTGAAAACCAGGGCCAGGATGGCAGTTCTTATTTTCTGTCTTTCTGGAAAAAAGTTTTACAACCCATCACCACGGCTGCGCTGGTATTAGTGGCGGTGTCTTTTATTTTTGGTCCATTGCGCTCCGCCACAATGGGCTCAAAAGTGTTTACGGCTATTAGCTTCGGGATAGTTTTTTACCTGATACAGAACCTGCTGAGTACAGTCAGTCTGGTGTATCAGTTAAATCCTCTGGTTGCGGTGACTGTGCCCATTGTTTTTTGTCTTTTGCTGGGAACCGTATTGCTCAGGCGTGCGGCCTGATCTGTTAGAACTGTTGGTTTTCTTGCTGACAGGAATCTAAACTCGAGAATCTAGTCTTTTTTGTTTTCCATTAAAGGCTTGAGAACTAATTGCGTATTGGAGTATTTGTCATGCAGGGTTTCTTTTTTTGAATTAAACAACATCATTAAAAAGCCAAGACCAAATAGTAAGCATGAGACAAGCGCCAGAGCAAAACGGCTTACTGATTGCCCGGCTGATATTGTTCCCCCATCATTATTCACTACACGGACTCGCCAGGCTTGCATGCCGAGCGTCTGGCCACTATGGGTCCAGAACCAGCCAAAAAATGCATAGGCACTTAGAATCATGGCAGCCAGCAGAACGTTTTTATAGAAGGGGTCCAGCGCTACAGTTTCACCGTCAACGGTGCGGGCATTATCTATACCGAAAAGCGATAACACCAGAAAGGTAACTACCATCCAGATGGCCAGAATGAGGACGCTGTCATAGACTATGGCTGCCAGCCTGCGCCAAAAGGGGGCTGGATCAAATTTCTCTGTAAGATCATTCATACCTTGATTTTTCCGGGTGATTTAATAGGATGCGAAGTCCTGAAACGTGTATTAGGCAATATGAGCCAGTATTGTACTCCACCATAGACAGGAATCTAGCAAAGCCCTTTTGGTCTGAAGTAATTTTCCACCACACGAGCACTTTTTTTCATGGATCTTGAACCCTACTTCCAGCGCATTGGTTTTACCGGTACCGCAGATAATTCACTTGCAACGCTGATGGAAATCCACCGCTTACATCCCCAGGCTATTGCTTTTGAGAACCTTTCCAGTTTTCTTGCTCGGGAGGTTAGTTTGCAGCCTGCCCATGTAGTTAACAAGCTGGTGGTGCAAGGCAGGGGAGGTTATTGTTTTGAACAAAACCTGATGCTGGCGCTTGTTTTGAAGCAACTGGGGTTCGACGTCAGCGAACATGCAGCAAGAGTCCTCTGGCGTTCACCGAATAAGACACTGATGGGGCGTACTCATATGTTGTTGAAAGTAATGGTGGGTGGAGACGCTTATATTTGCGATGTGGGCTTTGGCGGACTGACAATGACAGCGCCTTTATTGCTGGAGCCTGATCTTGTTCAGCATTCCCCCCATGAGGATTTCAAAATTTCACAGGATGAGGATAGTCAGGCTGGTAAGGCGGGTAAGGACAATAAACAGGAATACACTATTTCTGTCAGGTTAAAGAATGAATGGAAGGACATGTATGTCTTTGACCTGGTGCCTCAGTATCCCGTGGATTTCGAAATGGCCAATTACTTTATAGCAACACATCCCCAATCACTTTTCATTATTAACCTGGTATTGGCCAGGGCAGATGGTGACTGCAGGCATGCCTTGCAGAACACTACCTACACAAAATACAGTACCGATGGCATGAAAGATGAAAGAGAAATAGAAAATGCGGATGCCTTTATTGAACTGCTTACTGACACTTTCCATTTAAACCTTTCAGGCACTGTCGATGAAGGTGTTCTGCGAGAAAGGTTTGAAAAACTTGTTTAATTTCCGGGTATTAAGAGTCAAGACTTGACATTAAAGGCCAAATCCCCAAAACTTCGCGCCATGAATAAGACGGCAATAATTATCAAAGGCATTATTATCCATCGCTGAAGGCGGGTTGGATCTTTGATTATTTGTTAGAAAAAGATTTTTGAACCCGCCACCAGGCGGGTTTTTTCGTTTTGAATTATTTAATTGTTTAAATAAATAAGTGGAGTTTGATGTGACTGACCAAGTTGTCACCCTGCCAGAATATGTGTCTCTTATGGACACCACCTTACGCGATGGTGAACAGACCCAGGGCGTGTCATTTAGTGCCGGTGAAAAACTCAATATTGCCCAGGCTATGCTGGAATCCCTGGGTGTGGACCGCATAGAAGTGGCCTCGGCTCGCGTCTCCGACGGAGAGCAGGATGCGGTGCGTAGTATTATCGACTGGGCTAAAGGCCAGGGGCTGGAAGGCAAGGTGGAAGTGCTCGGATTCGTGGATTATGACCGCAGTGTTAACTGGATCAAGGAAGCTGGCGGCCAGGTGTTAAATCTTTTGGTAAAAGGCAGTGAAAAACATTGCACTAATCAGCTGGGTAAAACTCTGGATGAACATGTGGCAGATATTCACAACACGGTGGCCTATGCCAGAGAGCAGGGCTTGCGGGTAAATGCTTACCTGGAAGACTGGTCCAATGGTTATCACGACAATAAAGACTATGTCTTTAAATTGATGACCGCCATCAAGGACTGTGGCATTGAGCATTTTATGCTGCCCGATACCCTGGGTGTGATGAGTCCTGATGAAGTGTTCTCAGCGCTGTCTGATATGCGCAAAAATTTTCCTGAGCAAGCCTTCGATTTTCATCCCCATAATGATTACGGTCTGGCTACTGCCAATTGCATGGCCGCAGTGAATGCCGGGGTTACTAATCTGCACTGCACCATGAACTGTCTTGGTGAGCGTGCTGGCAATGTCAGTCTTGCTGAGCTCACGGTTGTCTTGCACGATAAGCTGGGCATCAAAACCGGCATCGATGAAACGCATCTGCACCCTATCAGCACCATGGTTGAGCAATTCTCCGGGAAATACATTGCGGCGAATATGCCCATTCTGGGGCAGGATGTATTTACCCAGACCGCTGGCATTCATGCCGATGGCGATGTGAAGGGCGGGCTCTATGAAACCCGGCTCAGTCCTGAGCGTTTTGACCGCAAGCGCACCTATGCGCTGGGGAAACTCAGCGGCAAGGCTTCTGTGCTAAAAAATATCGAAGAGCTTGGTATCACCTTGTCCGATGACAATCTGAAACGCGTGTTACAGCGGGTTGTCTCTCTGGGGGATTTGAAGGAAACCATTACAGCTGATGATCTGCCTTTTATCATTGCCGATGTGCTGGAGAGTAGTGATTATCAACATATCTCTCTGGTTGAATGTCAGATTCACAGTCAGTATGAAAAAGATTCACAGGTGAGTCTTACTGTGGAAATAGAAGGCAGTGAGTATTCTGAAAACGGCACGGGAAATGGTGGCTATGCTGCCTTTATTGATGCCCTGAAAAAAATTATGACGCTGCAAAATTTTGAACTGCCGGAATTGCTGGATTATTCAGTACGTATTCCCCGTGGTGGTAAAACCGGTGCCTTGACCGAATGTACTATCACCTGGGCGGGCGACCATGTCGGCAATACAGGCAAGAATTTACGCACACGCGGCGTGCATTCAAATCAGGTTTACGCGGCTGTTGAAGCTACCCTGCGGATGATTAATACTCGACTGCACAGTTTGGAATCGCGCGACTGAAAACTTAATTCAACACCATGAGTAGTAGACCGGAAGAGCGCAGCGATGTCCGGCAAAGTTGTTAGCTGAAGGCTGAAGGCGAAAAGAAAAAAGTGAGAGGGCTCAGGTAAGCCTGCTTTGTAAACCAAGAAAGAGAAAACTGGGAATACCTAATGATCGATCTTCGCAGTGATACCGTAACAAAACCGACGCCAGCCATGATCAAAATGATGGTAGAAGCACCGGTCGGCGATGATGTCTGGGGTGATGATCCCACTGTAAATCAGCTGGAAGCGATTTCTGCCGAGATGATGGGTACGCAAGCGGCAATCTTTGTGGCCAGTGGTACCCAGTCCAACTTAGTGGCCATTATGAGTCATTGTCAGCGCGGTGATGAATATATTGTAGGCCAGGATGCCCACACTTATAAATATGAAGCGGGTGGCGCTGCAGTATTGGGCAGTGTTCAGCCTCAGCCACTGGAAATGGAAGCGGACGGCACTATCGCGCTGGAAAAAGTGCGCGCCGCCATCAAGCCAGATGACTTTCACTTTGCTATCACCCAACTGCTGTGTCTGGAAAATACCACCGGGGGCAAGGTGCTTCCGATGAGCTATATTAGCGAGGCAGCGCAACTGGCTAAGTCTCGGGAGTTGAAATTTCATTTGGATGGGGCACGGGTTTTTAATGCCGCGGTAAAGCTCGGTATTGATGTGAAGGAGATCACGCGTTACTTCGATAGTGTGTCGGTGTGTTTGTCAAAAGGTCTGGGTGCGCCGGTAGGTTCAGTATTGTGTGGCACACAAGCACTGATAAAAAAAGCACGCCGCTGGCGCAAGATGTTAGGGGGCGGTATGCGCCAGGCAGGCATCATCGCCGCGGGAGGAATTTATGCTCTGGAGCATAATGTTGCACGCTTGCAGGAAGATCATGACAACGCGGCTTTGCTTGCCAGGGGTCTTGCCGATATTGATGAGATTGATATGGATTTAAATGCCGTGCAGACCAACATGGTTTTCTTTGTCCCTAAAGATGGTAATGGAAAAGCCTTGGCTGATTATCTGCAGTCCAAAGATATTCTGATTGAGACGGGGAATAAAATCCGTCTGGTGACTCATATGCAAACCAGCAGCGCAGATATGCAAACGACCATTAAGGAAATTAAAAATTATTACGCCAGTGCAGGCACGGCCCAGTGAACCCGATGCAAGAGGAATTGCCCATGCACCCCGTTAAATCTTTAGTCGAGATGGAAAGTCATCTTGAGATGATCAAACAGTCTCCCTCGGCGGAAGGGACTGTGGAGATGATTGTGTCGCGACCGATCACCGGAGGTCGTGAGGTGATGGATCATTGTGTGCTGAATCTGCAGGCAGGGCTGGTGGGTGATAACTGGCAGACCCGGAGCGATAAACATACTGCGGATGGTTCTGCTGATAAAGGCCGGCAGCTGACTCTTATGAATGCCCGGGCCATCAGTGCAATAACTGAGTCAGAAGAACGCTGGCCTGAAGCAGGAGATCAATTCTTTGTAGATTTTGATCTGAGTCTTAAAAATCTGCCTCATGGTACTCAGTTGAGCTTTGGTCAGGCGGTCATTGAAGTAACGCCATTACCCCATCTGGGATGCAGGAAGTTTGGCAAGCGTTTTGGCAAAGAGGCTAATACTTTTGTGAACTCTGCTTTGGGCAAGATGCTGAACCTGCGCGGTATCAATGCCAGGGTCATCAAACCTGGTGTTGTATCAAAAGGTGATGTTATTCGGAAATTACCCTGAGTTATTAAAGACTTTTTAACGATGAAACTCTATCACCACGGGTCCTCCGCCTGCGCTGCCAAAGTGCGCTTTGCCCTGGAAGAAAAACAGCTCGCCTGGGAAGGATATTACGTGGATATTCTGAAAGGGGAGCAGTTCCACCCCGACTATCTTGCCTTGAATCCTAAAGGCGTAGTGCCCCTGTTAATTGATGGTGATCTGGTGCTACCGGAGTCCACCCTGATTTGTGAATACCTGGAAGACAAATATCCGGCGCATGCATTATTACCAGCCAGTGCAGAAGATAAAGCCCGTGTGCGATTGTGGACCAAAGCCGTCGATGAAGAACTTCATCCTGCCTGTTCTGCGCTTACCTATGTGATTTCCCACCGGCATACGATTTTGCGCAACGGGGCGGGTAATTTTGAACAGTTTCTAGCCGCTGGCGGCAGTGAAGGCAAAGCAGCACGAACACTGAAGTGGCAATGGATTCAGGAAGGCATAAAAGCACCGGGCGCGGCAGACAAGATTAATTTATTTCTGAATTATATGGACAAGATGGAAGCGGCTTTAAGTCAATCAGAGTATCTGGTGGGCGATTGTTTTACCCTGGCGGATGTAGCCATGGCGCCCTATGTGAATCGTCTGGCAGCGTTGGCCATGGAGCCGCTGTGGGAGAATGGACGTCGGCCTGGTCTGGACAGATGGTTTGCAGCAATAAAATCCAGACCTGCTTTTGAACCGGCCTTTGTTAAATGGTTGCCACAGGCACTGCGCGATGAGATGTATGGCAACGGGCAGAAGTCCTGGGCTGAGATTGAGAAGTTAATTTTCTAGTTTGCTTGTTTCTTTAGTGGATACATTTACTTTCTTTTGCCTCGCCGGTGAGGCTTTACTTTCTTTTAAAAGAAAGTAAACAAAGAAACCTGTCTCGGGTTCGCTGGCCTACGGCTTCCTTCGTCACATGAATATCGCGACGGGCCGCCGGGATTCGCCATCCGGGCTCTGCCCGGCTCAAATGGCCATCCATGGCCATTTGTCCCTGCAATATCCCTGCTCCTCAGCAGCTCTCACTCGACGCACAGCAAGCTATGAGCAAGCTTTGTGAAAACCCAGAGTTTCTAATCTCGAAAAAAAAGGAGAACTGGAAAAGTCATTGGGGTCCCCTAAAGCCAGCCGAATGGAACGGATTTTATTGGGGTGAAATGGCCATGGGCGGCCATTTCAGGCGTCTCGCGACAGGAAGTCGCCCTGTCTAATAAAGTGCGCCGGCCCCGATAAAAGCCGTGGAATGAGGGAGGCCGCAGGCCTGGCGACCAGGGGTGTGCTTTCTTTGCACAAACAAAGAAAGTAAGGCCCTCCCGGCAGGGGAAAGAAAAGAAATCTATAAGAAAAAAATAAAAAACCAGAAAAACTAATTACTGGTTTTCAAAAACGCCTCTGCCACCTTATCTCCAAAATCAGAAGTAGACAGCATGGTTACACCAGATCCTTCCTTCGACAAATCAGCAGTGCTGAAGCCATCAGCAAAAACACTCTGCATGGAATGCCATAAATTCTTCGCTTCAACTTCCATGCCAAAACTCATCTCCAGCATCATCGCCACAGAACCAATCATGGAATAAGGGTTGGCAATATTTTTACCGGCTATATCCGGTGCGGACCCATGGGAGGGTTCGTAATAGGCTTTCTTGTCACCAACACAGGCCGATGGCATCAGGCCCAGTGAGCCAAGAATGCCGCCACCCTGGTCAGAAAGAATATCGCCAAACATGTTCTCCATCACCATGGTGTCAAACATTGTCGGTTTCAGGCACAGGTAGGTAGCCGCTGCATCCACCAGAATATTGATGACTTCCACTTCCGGGTAGTCGACATGGACTTCTTCCATGACTTCATTCCACAACACACTGGATTTCAATACGTTGCTCTTGTGGATATTGTGTAGCACTTTCTTGCGCTTCATCGCGGTCTGGAAGGCGACTTTCATGATGCGTTTGATCTGGTCTTCGTCGTACTCAAGGGATTCAGTCACATAGCGGCGGCCATCCTCATTGATGCCGGTTTCCTTGTGGCCGAAATACAGGCCACCGACAAGTTCACGAATCATCATGATGTCGATGCCTTCACCGATGATTTCTGCTTTTAGGGGAGAAAAATGGGCCAGACCCTTGGGTAGGAATACCGGGCGAAAATTCGCGTAGGTGTTATAGCGGCGGCGCATGGGCAGCAAGGCGCCACGTTCTGGCTGTTCGTCTACAGGGATTTTCTTGGATTCTTCATGACTCAGGCCAATAGGGCCTTTCAGAATGGCATCGGCTTCATCACATACAGCCTTGGTTTCATCAGGAAATGCACTGCCACAGGCGAACCAGGCGTTGGCGCCGAAAGGGGTGTGGATCAGCTCGAAGGTAACATCATTGCGGGCTTCAACCAGTTTCAGGATTTTCACCGCTTCGACCATGATTTCAGGGCCAATGCCATCTCCGTCCAGAAGTGCAATCTTGTAGGTAGTCATGTGGGCTCCAGAGTCGTTCAATTAGTAGTAATTAATTTGGGCAGGACTGTGTATTTAAGTCCTTAAAAAAAGCGCGCTAATGTACCACTTTCACGGTTGGCATTCAAAACAGCAGGGTGATTTTTTCCCAGGCAGGCGACGGGGAAGAAATATCTTCTTTTTTTCTCAGTAATTGTCTTTTGACGGTACTCAAAAGGTCGAAGACAGTCTAAAATGCACGCCTCGGAAAACATGGCTACCCGCCATGGGAAATTAGCGGAGCAAAACACCCTATGACCTCTACCCAGGCCAATACGACCAACCAGACACTTAATTCCTGGATAAAGGAAATCGAAGCCCTTTGCAAACCCAATGCCATCCATATCTGTGATGGCAGCCAGGAAGAATACGACAGCCTTTGTGAAGAACTGGTAGAAGCAGGTACTTTTATCCGCTTGAACCCTGAATTGCGTCCTGGATGCTTTTTATCGCGCTCCGATCCACGCGATGTTGCCCGTGTCGAAAATCGCACCTATATATGCAGTGAGCAGAAATCAGATGCCGGTTCCACCAATAACTGGATGGAACCCGGTAAGATGCGCGACACTCTGACCCCGCTATTTGATGGCTGCATGGCAGTGCGTACCATGTACGTGATTCCTTTCAGCATGGGGCCATTAGGGTCTGATATTGCCCAGATTGGTGTTCAGATTACCGACAGTCCCTATGTTGTTGTCAGCATGCGCATCATGGCGCGTATTGGTCAGAAGGTGCTGGATATACTCGGTGACAAACCTTTTATTAAATGCCTGCATTCTATTGGTGCGCCGTTGGCTGAAGGTCAGCAGGATGTGCCATGGCCCTGTAATCCTGATAACCGCTATATCGTTCATTACCCTGAAAGCCGTGAAGTGGCTTCCTTTGGTTCTGGCTATGGTGGTAATGCCTTGCTGGGCAAGAAATGTGTAGCACTACGCATTGCTTCTGTAATGGCCCGCGATGAAGGCTGGCTGGCAGAACATATGATGATCGTCGGTGTTGAATCACCTGATGGTGAGCTTACCTATATTGCTGGTGCCTTCCCCAGTGCCTGTGGCAAGACCAATCTGGCCATGTTGATTCCGCCAGAAGGTTTTGAAGGCTGGAAGGTGCATACCGTGGGTGACGACATCGCCTGGATCAAACCAGGGGCTGATGGCCGCATGCATGCGATTAATCCGGAAGCGGGATATTTTGGTGTTGCACCGGGTACGTCAATGGATTCCAACCCTGCTGCCATGGAAACCATGACCAAAAACACTATCTTCACCAACGTTGGTTTGACCGATGATGGCGACGTCTGGTGGGAAGGGATGTCTGATGAGCCACCTGCACACCTTATCGACTGGAAGGGTAAAGACTGGACGCCTGACTGCGGCCGCAAGGCAGCCCATCCCAATGCGCGCTTTACCGCACCGGCAAGCCAGTGCCCAAGTGTTAGCCCGGAATGGGAAAATCCAAATGGGGTGCCAATTAGCGCCTTCCTGTTTGGTGGTCGTTTAAGTACTACTTTTCCGCTGGTTTACCAGAGCAAGGACTGGGACCATGGTGTTTACATGGGTGCTACCCTGGGTTCTGAAGCAACTGCCGCTGCTGAAAACCAGGCAGCTATTCGCCGTGATCCAATGGCCATGTTGCCCTTTTGTGGATACAACATGGGTGACTACTGGAAACATTGGCTTAGTATGAAAGACAAGGTTGAAGATTTGCCGATAATTTTTCGCGTTAACTGGTTCCGTAAAGCTGAAGACGGCGGTTGGTTATGGCCAGGTTTTGGTCAGAACATGCGTGTTCTGCAATGGGTGGTGAATCGCGTGAATGGCAAGGTTGATGCCACGGAAAGTATTTACGGTAATGTGCCAAAATATGATGATATCAACTGGAATGGCCTGGCTTATGATCAGGCTACCTTTGAAGAACTGATGGCCGTTGATACTGCAAACAGTATTCGGGAAGTTGAAGGCCAGAGCGAAATGTTCGATAAAATTGGTGATCAGTTACCTGAAGAAATGAAGAAAATCCAACAGGCGATGCTGGAACAGCTTCAATAAATCCAGAACATATACCAGCTTGTTGCTGTTTTAAAAAAGCCCGCATTTATGCGGGCTTTTTAGTGCTTTTTTTTTGAAAAATAGCCGCCAGAGATAATCTCATTGTTCAATGATGGTGAAAGTGAAATCATCCGCCAGGGAATGGCCGTCGATAGATAAAATCTGAAACACGACCTGATACATACCTGGCGCCAGAAGAGGGATGTCGAGATCAATTTCCTGCCCAAAAGCAGTGGATTGACCGATACGATTGCGCGGTAGTCTGACCGTTATAGTATCTCCACGCTGTATCAGTTTTTCATCCACCGGCCTGATCCTGGCGTTGGTGATGGTGACTTCGGCCGGGAACACAAAGCGCAGAATTTTCGGGGCCTGGTCTATAACGGCATCATGATCGGGGACAGTGGTGGCTATGCCTGTGTGGGAATAGGCAGGGCAGGCGGCAAGTATTGGCAGCAAGAGCCATAATATGGAAAACCCTGATTTCATGTTATTTCAGTGTAATAAGCCTTTGTTGAATCCCATGATACTATTTCTGCAGTATATTTAGTGGCAAGACGCAGGCCGGAAGAGCGCAGCGATGTCCGACCAGAAGGTGCGTGAAGTTAAAAGGTACAAGTTAAAAGGTACAAGAAGGGGATGGGTATGTTAAAAATCAGAAAGTTACGTTTTGTTGCAGGTGTGTTGCTTGTGCTTTTTACCGCAGCAGTGTCTGCACAACAGTTGGGGCATTTTGAGCGCATTAAAGTGGCTGGGCCTTCACTGGAAGGCAACTTGTCCGGAGATGATTCAGTGCGTGACGTGAGTATCTACCTGCCACCAGGTTATCGAACGGATACTGAAAAGCGTTATCCGGTTATCTACTTACTGCATGGCTATACCGATTCTGATTCCAACTGGTTTGGTTTGAACGGTAATCATTTTGTGAATGTACCCGATGCGGTGGATGCGGCCTGGAAAGAGGGCGCTGCAGAAATGATCATTGTCATGCCCAATGCCTTTACCCGTTTTCAGGGCAGTATGTATTCCAACTCTGTTGCTACCGGTGATTGGGAAAGCTATGTTGCCAAAGATCTGGTGAGCTATATTGATGCCAACTACCACACCCTTGCCAGCCGCGACAGCAGAGGCTTGGCCGGTCATTCCATGGGCGGTTACGGCACCATGCGTATCGGTATGAAATATCCTGAAGTCTTCGCGGCTTTATATGCCATGAGCCCTTGCTGTATGGGAGCCAACTTAAATCCATCAATGGATCAGTTTGCCGACGTCTTGGCGATCGAGAATGATGAGCAGCTTGCTGCTGCGGGCTTCGGCGTGAAAGCCATGCTGGCCTCAGCTGCGGTGTGGTCACCCAATCCAGACAATCCTCCATTCTATGTAGACCTGCCTTTCAAGGACGGTGAGTTGCGCCAGGATGTAGTGGCACGCTGGGTGGCAAATGCACCCCTGGTGATGACCCATCAGTATATTCCCCAGCTGAAAACTTTCGAGGATATTTATATTGATGCCGGTGACCGGGATGTGGGTATTGCTGCGACAGTAAGGGAAATGGACAGTATTTTAAATACCTATGGGGTGAAACACCGGTCAGCCATTTATGAAGGGGATCATGTCAGCGGCATCCAAGAAAGGATTACCACGCAATTAATGCCGATGTTTTCTGAAGTCTTGGTTTCGCAATAGCCGTGCAACCAGGGAAACGATGGATAGTTTAAGCACAGCCTATAAAAACCAGGATGCGATGGTCCTTGAACAGGCCTTTTATGATAATCCTGAGGCTTTCCGGCAATGGTTCGGTATTGCCATTGCTCAGCATCCAGATGATGCGCTGCTCAAGGTATGGCAGGCGCGATTATCTTTTAGCGAAAAAGATTTCCAGGACAAAAACCGCAAGCCGGTTAAAAATCTTCTTCTGTATAGTGTTTTCATTTCTACAATCGTTTGGGCCATTGCCAAAATCCCTGCTTTTATCACGGTAGATGAAAGCTGGTTTTATCCCCGCTTCATTCCCTTGCTGGTGCTTGGTGCATTAATTACCTACTTCACCATCAACACACCTTTCAACAAGCGCCTGGCTATGCAAAGTGGTATCGGGCTATTGTTGCTGTTTTCAATACTGATAATTCTGCCGAATAGAAATAATTCAGACTCACTGATCATGGCATTAATTCATATGCCCCTGGTGCTTGTCAGCTTGTTGGGATTTGTCTTTGGTGGCGGGCGCTGGCGCGATATTGGCTCGCGCCTGAAATTTATTCGTTACGCTGGTGAACTGATTATTTTCACTGCGCTGGTTTTACTCGGGGGTGCAGTGCTGACGGCATTGACCTTTGGTCTGTTCTCCCTGATTGATATGTCTATTGAAGAATGGTATGTGAATTATGTGTTGGTGTGGGGTCTGATGTCGGCGCCGCTGATTGCCACCTGGGTCTGGGATCAGGTGATGAAACAGGAAAGCAAACTCGCCTCAGTCATTGCCAATGTGTTTTCCCCTTTATTCCTGGTGCTGACAATCGGTTATTTACTGGCCTTGATTGGTGAGCAGCGTAGTCCCTTTAGTGACCGGGAATTTCTGATTATATTCAATGCCCTGTTGTTGCTGGTCTGGGGTATCACCGTGTTTTCCGTGACGGGCAGAGGAGAAGACAGGTCAAGACTACTCGACCTGACCAACTTGAGCCTGGTTTTTGTGACCCTGCTTATTGATGCCATTGCCTTGTCGGCAATTGCCTATCGTATTGTTGAGTTTGGTATCACGCCAAACAGAATGGCGGTAAGTGGCGCCAACCTGTTGATCTTTATTCACCTGCTGTGGATTTTCTATGAATACGTAAAGGAAATACGGGGCAGGAGTAGTCTTGAGGTAATCAAACAGACCATCGCCCGGTTTTTGCCGATGTATACAGCGTGGTCCTTGTTTGTAGTTGTGTTGCTACCTGTGCTGTTTCGCTTTCAATAAACACCAGCCTGATTTTATTCAGGGAGACTGGAGTTATGAAACTGCACAATTTTCCATTCACCATCACGTAGGGCTACTGCCATACTCACCCGCAGTGGTGCTCCGCCTTCAGCGCCATTAAAAAGCACCTCCCAGGTACCCGATACCAGCACCAGAGAATCTGATATTACGGAAGCAGACGTGTTAAGTTTACGCGCGACATTCTGTCCCGGTGTACCGCCGCTTAAAGCAGAAAAATAAGCATTCACACCAGCTGTATCCTCAACCAGAATTTTAGAACTGGTGCCCCAGAACAAAGCGTCACTGGCAAACAGATCAACAATGCTGTCGATTTCCAGCTTGGTGAGCAAGACCAGAAACTCATCGAAGACTGCGCTTGCTGCTAGTGCGGGATCAGGCTCAGACTGCGCATTGGACGTGCCTGGTAGAGATAAAATGATGAGTAAAAGTGTTGTCATTAGGGATTTCACTGGAAGCTTTCCTCAAATTTAAGTTGTATAAAAAAGTTCAAAAATGGATAGTCATTCATTCATTCATTCATTGATTGGGTACATTACACTTGGTTGCGTTCACTGTTTTTAATTTCATACAGTGCATCATCTAGTCGTTTAAGTTGACTCCCCGTTTATTTTTGGAAGTGAACTCAACAAGGCCAAGTACAGCTACTCTGACTCTACAATTAACGCTAATGAATTACCAAAGGTTTACCTGTTATTCACTAATAATTCCCTCTTTTTTATTTCTACATAACAGAACAATATAGAAAAGTGGACTGCTGGCAGTTACCTGTTTATGCTTCTCTAGTTTTTTATACTTCTATACTTGCTCATAATTGTATTGTTGATGACTCTACTGGATAGGTGACATAGGGATGCAGTATTAATGGATGGTAATAATAACAATACTTCAGCAAGCAAAATCCTCTCTGATCAGGTAGAAGAATTATATAAAAACCTGAGCTACGCCAATTGGTCTGTCATACTGATTTCTTCATTTATGGTATGGATCTTGTGGCCGGTCGCCAATCGTGAGCACCTTATGTATTGGGATGCTTACATCCTTTCGATTGTGTTGATCCGTGAAAATGTTGCCAATCGCTATAAAAAATCTCCCGATACTCATCAAAATACCAGCTTGTGGTTGAGACTGTACGTAGTTGGTACTTTTTTGTCAGGCATCGGCTGGGGTTCGTCATTGATATTGATAGTTCCTTCGCAATTATTTATTTATCTAATCACTACAAGCTTTCTGGTATGCGGACTGGTGACTGGCTCCGCTGCTACTCTGGCAAGTTTAAGATACGGTTTTGCTGTATTTTCAATTCCAGCAATTCTTCCTGGTGCTCTTTACCTTATTTATGTGGGCGGTGCTAATAATTTTAATGTTGGAGTTTCACTTTTTGCCTTTCTGGTTTTCATACTTTTTATCGCATTGCGTATGCATAAAACCATTTACTACAGTCTGAAAACGCAGGTTGAAGTTGGCAGAAAACTGTCAGACCTGGAAGTTGAAAAGCAGGCGCTGGAATCCAGGATTCAAAATCTGCAAGACGATTTGGAAATTGAAAAATTACATGTGGAAGATTTTAAGGCCGAAATTAAGCTATGGCAGTATCCAGACACGAAGGTTAGGCAGATCGGCGGTTACAAGGACGCAAGAGTTGTTTCACTTCTCGAAAGCCTGCAAGGTGGTGTATGGGATATGAATCTCAAAACACGGGAAGTAGCTTTTAGCGAAGGCTGGCTAAAAATGCTTGGTTATAACAAAGAGGATGTTCCAAGAGATATTGAGTTTTGGGAAAGCAAACTGCATCCGGATGACAAGCTGGACGTTCTTAACAAGCTGAATTCATTCTCAGATGGTAAAAGTGAGGTTTTCTCATCATGCCATCGTCTGAAAACCTATGAAGGCGATTGGATATGGGTAATGGCTTCTGCGAATGGCCTTGTGTGGGGGAGTTTTGGTGAATTGTTAAATGTTATTGGGATGGAAATTTTCTTGCCCACTTTTAAAGGTTCTGCTGAAAAATCTCTTGAGCATGTCGATGGTGAAAATCATCCCTCGTTCTTTGCAGCCGATAAATTTAATGCTCGGCTAGAACACCTTTTAAAGACTGCAAGTATTGATGGTATAGAACATTCTTTTTGTCATTTGAAAATAATTCGATTAACAGATCAGCTTAATCAGGATATGTCACTGGAGGAAATTGTCCTCTATGAAGTTAGTAGAGTACTGCTAAAAGAATTCAGGCAGGGTGACACAATCATCCGCGTGGGTAGCGAGTCATTCGCAATGTTAATGGAATTCTGTAATGTGGAAGATGCCTGGGACAAAGCATTTAAATTAATAAACTCTCTTAATGCTTTGGATATAAATATCAAGGGTGTGAAATACAGGATTACTGTTGCTATAGGCATAACGCCTATTACTAACTCTGAAAAAACTGCAGCAGAAATTATGAAGGATGCTGAGCATGCTTGTAATCTGGCGATTATTGAGACGTCGAATTTGATTTATCTTTATCAAAATGATGGGACCGATAACGGCGGCAATATGTTTGAAAAGCTGATTGCTAAAAAAATTCGTGCATGTCTCACTAATAATGATATTCGAATTTCAGCAGTTCCCCTTGTGCCTTTGCTGACTGTTTCAGATGGTGAAGAACTTGCAATCGTCAGTTTCAGGCTCGAAGAAAATCTGGATGAAAATTTCCATGGAGCAGATTACAGCGCTATTGTCAGGAAAAACTATCTATCACTAGCCATTGATATTGTAGTCATCCGCAATGTTTTTGAATGGCTGAAAATTAACCTTGATGTTAATGATGATAAAACAAAGGTTTTTATTTACGAGTGTTCGGTTATTTCCTTTCATGATGAGCGCTTTATCAAACTTGTAATTGAGGAGCTCAAGTCACATCCAAAAATTAACTAGTCTTTTTGTTTGGGCATCTCGGAAAAGTACTTTATGGAGAACCCTAAAGTGATGGGAGTTTTTCTTAAAGAGTTAAAGTCGACTGGAACCAGAGTTGCTCTGACAGATGTGGGTAGTACATCCATGACTGTTAAATTGTTGCAGGACCATCCTGTAGATTATCTGAAAATAGATAAGTCAATCCTGCAGAATCTTGATAAAGAAGAGTCTAACTTCATTACTATCAAATATATTAATGACATCAGCCATCTTAAGGGGATGAAGTCCATTATTGATGAAGTAAACGAGGCCTCACTGCGGGAAGTGCTGGATACACTCAAAATTGATTACATGCAGAAAGCTGCGCACCATTCTTCAGAAATCATCATCAAGTAAGTGCCTGGGCTCTAACAGGAAGGGATGTATTTTACTCTTCCAGCATTAGACGCATCAGTGTATTTCCGGCAAAATATACAGGGCATGTCAAATATCGCATTAAACAGCATAAGTGTAGTTGGACTGTGTATAAACTACGGAGGAAAAGGCGCCTGAGTAAGGATTAATCGCCTGATACCATTTCTTATTTTCCTGGTAGTTCCATTCGATACTGTTGACTAACGTCATTGTGTCCATCAGTATCTCTGGCTGGATTGAAACATAATAAAATTTTACAAAAATCGAATTTAAACCTGGTCGCAGACAAAAGGGAAACTCAAATGACGCATATCCTGAACAAGGTTTTTTCATCAATAGTAGCAGGTGTCTTGTTTACAGTATTTGCGCAGCTGTCAGTTGCCCAGAACAGCACTCGGGAAGGGGTGTATACACAAGCTCAGGCCATTGCTGGTGGCGCACTTTACTTGCGTTCCTGCGTGGAATGTCACGGCATTACCCTTGCCGGTGGCGAAGGTGGCCCGGGTTTAGTCGGCGGTGAATTCTGGAGTCAGTGGCAGGATCAGTCTCTGGCGGCTTTTTATCAGATTACGGCTTCTACCATGCCGGTGAACAATCCCAACGGTTTCTCTGCAGAGCAGTATGCTGATCTGGTGGCCTTCATGCTGCAGCAAAACGGTTTGCCTGCAGGTGAAGAAGCTCTGCCCTCTGCTGCTGGCGATCTGGTAGCGATTACCATGCAGCCTTCCCTAAACCCGGTACGTGTTGCCTCCTTGCTGAACGGTGCATCTACCGCACAGAGAGTGATCGAATATGAATGGCTGGGTTATCACAATGACACCCATGCCACACGCTATGCGCCGCTTGATCAGATCAACGCCGATAATGTGCAGAATCTGGAAGTAGCCTGGCGCTGGACCACGCTCAATCATGGTCCCAATCCTGAATTTAATTATGAATCCACACCAGTGATGGCCGACGGTGTGCTTTATGCCACAGCAGGCAGGCGCCGGGATGTGGTGGCAATTGATCCGGTTACTGGTGAGAACCTGTGGATGTATCGTTTTGATGAAGGCGGCCGACGCGGTCCGCGGGTCAATTCAGGACGCGGCGTATCCTATTGGCGTGAGGGTGATCAGTCTCGCGTTATTGTGGTGACCCCTGGCTATTATCTGATTTCTCTGGATACAGCGACTGGCAAACCGGATCTTGATTTTGGTGAGAACGGTATGGTGGATCTTCGCGTTGGCCAGGAAGACCGCTTTGAGATTGATATTGAAGATATTCCTTCCGGGCTGACAGCACCGCCGGTCATTGTCGATGGCGTAATTGTTATTGGCGCCGCTTTTCCTTCAGGCGGTTCTCCCCGTTCCATGACAGGACCAGCGGGCAATATTCGCGGTTATGACATGCGCACCGGAGAGAGGCTGTGGATATTCCACACCATTCCTCAAGAAGGAGAATTCGGCACTGAAACCTGGCGCAATAACAGTAATGCCTATACTGGCAATGCAGGCTCCTGGGCCACCATGTCGGCCGACCAGGAGCGGGGTATTGTCTATGTCCCTGTGGAAGCGGCGACCGGCGATATGTACGGCGGCCATCGTCCCGGTGATAATCTGTTCAGTCAGTCTCTGGTTGCACTAAATGCCAGAACCGGTGAGCGCATCTGGCACTACCAGCTGATCCATCATGATATCTGGGACTATGACCCCCCCACGGCACCAGTATTGGCCGACCTGAACGTGGACGGAGAAATCATTCCGGCGGCGATCCAGGTAAGCAAGCAGGGCATGGTCTATACCCTGAACCGGCTTACCGGCGAACCAGTGTGGCCCATTGAAGAAAGAGCCGTACCACAGTCCACTATTCCCGGTGAACAGACTTCACCTACGCAGCCTTTTCCTACCAAGCCGGCACCGTTTGAGCGCCTCGGCATGAGCGAGGACGACCTGCTGGACTGGACCCCGGAAATCAAGGCAGAGGCGATCCGCCTGTTGAATGAGTATACCTACGGTCCGGTTTTTACCCCGACCTCCATGACGACTGAAACTAATAAAGGCACTTTGTTTATGCCGGGTTTTGGCGGTGGAGCTAACTGGCAGGGTGTGGCTTTCGATCCGGAAACCAATATGCTTTATATCCCGTCAACCTCGCATCCGATGAGTATTGGTTTAACCCAGGATTCTTTCTTCGAGGACAGTGATTTTGATTACGCCATGGCCCGTGGTGGTTTTGGTGTGCAAGGCCCTTTTGGCCTGCCATTGATAAAACCACCCTATGGACGTATTACTGCCATCGATATGAACGAAGGTGAGCATGCATGGATGATGGCCAATGCCGATACCCCGGATGAAATTAAAAATCACCCAAGACTGCGCGGCGTCGATATTCCCGAACGCACAGGTCATGGCGACCGTGGTGGCTTATTGGTGACAAAATCCCTGCTCTTTGCCGGAGAAGGTGCAGGCCTGTATGGCGGTCAGACAGGCGGCGGCAATAAATTCCGCGCCCATGATAAAGCCACGGGAGAAATCATTGTTGAATTTGAATTACCTGCCAAACAGACTGGATTGCCCATGACCTATCAGATTGATGGTGTGCAATATATTGTGGTGCCGATTGGCGATACCGGCTTTGTGGGAGAACTTGTTGCGCTTAGGGTCGCGGAGTAAGGACTGGTAAAAGAAAAAAGATAAAGGATAAAAGTGACCATGGAAGGTCAGAATCCTGCTCTTAATTCAGATCTTATATGACTGTTTAATTCAACCATTGTAAAAATATTTACTGTGAGCACAATACTTACTTAAGCCCACCTTTATCCTTTTTCTTTTTGCCTTTATCTGAAGCAACCCATGAAAGAAACAGATCTGTATTTGCCGGTTAAGCAGTTTCTGGAAGCTCAAGGTTATGAGGTGAAGGGCGAAGTCAGGGGCTGTGATGTAGTGGCTGTTCGTGGCGAAGAAGCGCCGGTCGTCGTTGAGTTGAAACTAGCGCTCAATCTAAATTTAATTTTGCAGGCAGTAGACCGGATTGCGCTTTCCCCGAAGGTCTATATCGCCGTTCCTAAAAATACTCCCTTTCTGAAAAAACGAAAAAAAGCCGCACTCAAATTATTAAAAATGCTGGGCCTGGGCCTGATAGTGGTGGTAACTCATCTTAAACATATGAAGGCTGAAGTGCTTCTTGATCCGGGCGCATATAAACCCCGTCAATCAAAGTTTCGTCAGTAGCGCTTGCTGGGTGAATTTACCCGGCGAGTAGGTGATCCCAATTTAGGGGGAGTGAGTACAAAAAAAGGAATTATGACGTCCTATAAACAACGGGCAATAGCGATAGCGCTGTATCTGCAAAGCCAGGGCGCCACCAAGGCTTCACTTATCTCTGCTTCGCTCGATGATCCCAAAGCCAGGCAAATACTGTATCGGGATTTTTATGGCTGGTTCGATAGGGTGGCGACAGGGATTTATGACTTGTCGCCAAGAGGGAAAGAAGAAATTGGGAAGTGGGGGCAGTGACTAAATAGCAGATGTATCCTGCACCTCTAAAATTCGTCATTCCCGACTCTGATAAACCCCGAAGTGAATGTAAGGTGATGCGGCTCGTTGACCTGGTGCTACATTTTCCGGCACCTGGTGCCTTACCGGTGACAAGCTCATCAGGTACATGGCTATGGCATTGGCATCTTCATCATTGATGTTGGCATAACTGGGCCAGGGCATAACTGGCAGAGTACGTGAACCATGGTTATCGATACCGGCCTGGATCATTATCACTATTTGCGGCAAAGTCCATGAACCAATGCCGGTTTCCGTATCCGGGGTGAGGTTTGATGGATATACAATGCCGGGATTTGCTTCCACCAATGGATTGGAATATGCGATGCCGGTATTGGAGCCTGCGAGAAGCTGGCTTTGGTTTGGCAAACCCACAAGAGCGCCGTTGGTATGGCAACTGCCACAGCCCAGCAAGCCCACCAGATATTGACCACGTTGCACTGACTCATCCGGATAATTGGTGCTGGCACGGGGCTCTGGTGATTCAAGAATAGTCGAGGGGGTCAGCTGCACATAGTCATCCATGGGGTTCCATGGTCTTGCGCATCCTGTTAAGAGCAAAGCAATTGGTAAAGCAATTGATAGTAGAGAAATTGTAATTTTAGGCATGACCACCTCTTTAATTTTCATTGTATCTTGCTGAATAATAGCTGTTTTTGGCAGTTAAATGTTTTGATGCCGCTCAAAGCAGACCTCAAAGTAGATAAAGGTATCCAAACGTACCGAACATCTACGTAGTTCAGCGCTTACTTTGCTATGATAGCAAGATTATCACGGACAAAAAGTAACAGGAGATTCATCGTGGATAGACGAGATTTTTTGAAGTGGACCGCATTGGGAGCTGGTTTGGTGATTGGTTTTCATATCCCGGTTAAAAATGCCATGGCACAGTTTGGTCCACCACCGACCAGTTGGCCAACCAATGCCTTTGTCCACATCGCCCCCGATAGCACCATTACGGTGATTTCCAAGCACACAGAAATGGGGCAGGGTATTTATACTGGTCTGGCGACACTGATTGCGGAAGAAATGGATGCCAGCTGGGACCAGATGAGAGTTGAATCTGCTCCGGCCAACGTAGGCCTTTATATGCATCTAATGCTGGGACTGCAGGGCACCGGAGGCTCAATGAGTATCCCTAACTGCTGGGTTCAGTACAGAACCGTAGGCGCCGCTGCACGCGCCATGCTGGTGACAACTGCCGCTGACGCCTGGAATGTTCCGGAAAGTGAAATAAGCATCAGCAATGGGGTAATCAGTCATAGCTCATCCAACAGGGAAGTAGCATTCGGTGAGTTTGCCGAAGCCGCTGCGAGCTTGCCTGTTCCCGAAAATGTTGTCTTGAAAACCCCGGATCAGTACAAACTGATTGGCACCAGCCTGCCGAAAGTGGATACCCTTGAGAAAATTAATGGTAAGGCTGTTTATACCATTGATATTCAGCGTCCAGGCATGATGACGGCCGTAGTTGCCCATGCTCCCCGCTTTGGCGCCAAACTACTGTCTTTTGATGATAGCGAGACACGTAAAATTCCCGGTATTGTGGATGTTGTGGAGATCCCCCGTGGTGTTGCGGTACTGGCTAAAAATTTCCACACCGCCAAGCGTGGCCGTGATTCCCTGATTACGCAGTGGGATTATTCAGCCGCAGAAATGCGCAGTTCTGATGATATCTTCAATGATTATGCCCTACTGGCAGAACAGCCTGGCACCGCCCTGGAAGTTGAAGGGGACTCAGCGGCAGCCCTGTCATCAGCCGCACAAACAATTGAAGCGACCTATGAATTTCCCTACCTGTCTCATGCTCCCATGGAGCCACTGAACAGCACTATTGAAAAAATTGATGATCGTTATGTTATTCGCTCTGGTTCCCAGATGCCTTCGGTTGAGCAGCAGCGCGTAGCAGAATTTTTCGGTGTGCCCGAGGAAAAAGTCGAGCTGGAAAACCTGTATGCCGGTGGCGGCTTTGGTCGGCGCGGGAATGTCAATCCTGACCTGGATATCGAGGTGGCCTCCATTCTTAAAGCAACGGGTGAGCGCTATCCCGTTAAACTGCAATATACCCGTGAAGACGACATGGCTGCCGGTTTTTACCGGCCAATGAATATTCATAAAATGCGTGTTGGCCTGGATGGCCTGGGAAATATCACCGCCTGGGAAAACCGTTTAGTCGGACAATCCATTATTGAGGATACTTTTCTTAGTGTGATGATTCAGGATGGCGTGGATGGCCTTTCCTTTGAAGGGGCAGGTGAGTTGCCTTATCACATCCCCAATGTGAGTGTAGATATTCACATGACCAAAACCGGAGTACCAGTGCTGTTCTGGCGCTCTGTGGGCCATACCCACACACAGTTTTCCAAGGAAACCATCATTGATGAAGCGCTACTGGCCGCCGGCAAAGATCCGGTGCAGGGGCGTCTTGAATTAATGGAAGACGAACGCTCCAAAGCAGTGATTCGTCTGGTCGCGGAACGTGCAAACTGGGGCGCTGCCAGCGCTGCAGGCAGTGGCCGTGGCTTTTCGTTCACGGAAGCATTCGGTGGCAGAGTTGCCCAGGTAGTGGATGTTTCCCGGGACAGTGCAGGCCGCATCAAGGTAGATAAGGTCTTTTGTGTAGTCGACTGTGGTATGCCACTGAACCCTGAAATTATTGAAGCCCAGGTAGAAAGTGCTGTCATGTATGGCTTAAGTGCTGCTCTTTATGATGAGGTCAGGATAGACAATGGTGTCGTACAGACATCCAATTTCCATAACTACCCGGTGATTCGCATGAACCAGGCGCCTGAGTTTGATATTCATATCATTGAGTCAGATTTGGAACCTTCAGGCATCGGTGAACCGGCAACACCGGGGATAGCTCCTGCGGTGGCCAATGCCTGGTATCAGCTTACCGGTGTACGCATCAGACGCCTGCCGTTTGAAAGGGTAAGTTAGAAGGTACAAGGTACAAGGTACAAGGTACAAGTGGAAAGTGGAAAGTGGAAAGTTAAAAGGATGTAGGTCGGATAAGGGCGCAGCCCGTCATCCGACATGGCGAACAGCGTTCGCCCGAATCACTTAAAAGTTAAAAGTAGAATAAAAAAGGCGTCACAATTGTGACGCCTTTTTTGTTACAGGTTTAATTACAGATTTTTCAGCACATCATCGATGCTGGCCTTGGCGTCGCCAAACAGCATTCTGGTGTTTTCTTTATAGAAGAGGGGGTTATCAACGCCGGCATAGCCGGAGGCCATGGAGCGTTTGAGCACGATGGTGGTTTTACCCAGCCAGGGTTCCAGCACCGGCATGCCGGCGATGGGGCTGTCAGGCACTTCCTGGGCGGCAGGGTTCACAATGTCATTGGCACCGATCACAATGGAGACATCTACATTCGGAAAGTCGGCATTGATCTCATCCATTTCAAAGACGATGTCATAGGGCACACGAGCCTCGGCCAGCAGGACATTCATATGTCCGGGCATACGACCGGCCACTGGATGAATGCCAAAGCGAACCTCGATACCGGCTTCGCGCAGTTTTCTGCTCATTTCAAATACTGAATGCTGCGCCTGGGCGACAGCCATGCCATAGCCGGGCAGGATCATTACTTTTTTCGATGCCAGTAACATATTAGCCACTGATTCCGCATCAATAGCCTGAACATCGGCCTGGTTTCCGGAGCTGGCGGAGGTGCCACTGCCAGCGCTTTTCTTGGTACCAAAACCTCCGGCGATGACAGAGAGAAACTTGCGATTCATGGCACGACACATGATATAGCTCAGGATTGCACCACTTGAGCCAACCAAAGCGCCGATTACAATCAGCAAGTCATTACTGAGCATGAAACCGGTTGCAGCCGCCGCCCAGCCTGAGTAAGAGTTCAGCATGGAGACCACGACCGGCATATCAGCACCACCAATGGCCAGCACCATATGGATGCCAAATAACAGCGCAATCACGGTCATGATGGCAAGCTCGTTCAGCCCCGCGCCGGCAGCTGCGGCATTGATAAATGCAAGCAGATAATAAGAGGCAGCCACTAGCAGAATCAGGTTAAGGAAATGTCGCCCTGGTAGCAGCAAAGGTTTACCGCTTATCTTGGCGCTGAGTTTGAGATATGCCATTACCGAACCTGAAAAGGTCAGGGCGCCGATGAGGATGCCCAGATAAATCTCGACACTGTGAATGCTTTGTTCGACACCCGTGAAGACTACGCTGTGATCCAGAAATGTGCCGAATCCGACAATGACCGCTGCCAGGCCCACCAGAGAATGCAGGATGGCGACCAGTTCAGGCATCTGGGTCATTTCCACTTTTTTCGCCAGAATCAGGCCAATCAGTCCGCCTATGCCGATGCAGGCAAACATCAATATATAATTGGCGGTAACGATGCCGATCATGGTGGCCAGCAGGGCTATGGCCATGCCGGTCATGCCATAGTAGTTACCACGTCGCGCGGTTTCCTGGTTACTCAGTCCGCCAAGCGCCAGGATAAAAAGTATGCTGGCGGCCAGGTAGGCCATGGTGATTATTCCTTCGGACATCAATTACTCCCAACCTTTGTTAAGCTGTGTTTTATTATTTTTAACTATTTACCAAGCTATTTTCTAAGCTATTTTCTAAACATAGCCAGCATGCGCTGGGTGACTGCGAAACCGCCGACAATATTGATGCTGGTAATCAGAATGGCAAAAGCGGCAAGAAAAATATTGAGCCTGTCCGGGGACGATATCTGCAGTAGTGCGCCAATGATAATGATGCTGCTGATGGCGTTGGTGACGCTCATCAATGGCGTGTGCAAAGACGGGCTGACGTTCCAGATCACCATGTAGCCGATGAAACAGGACAATACAAAGACAGTTAAATGAGACATGAATTCAGGCGGGGCGACAGAGCCCAGAGCCAGTAGCAATAATCCACTTATGCCCAACAGTGCCAATTGCTTAAGGCCACTGTGTTTTCCACTTTCTACTTTAGGTGTTTCTGGTATGACATCGTCTTTCTTTTCCGGTACGGCGTAGAGTCTCGGGGCCGGAGGCGGCCAGGTAATCTCGCCATCCTTGATGACAGTGGCACCACGAATCACCTCGTCTTCCATGTCGACCTGTATCTGGCCATTTTTTTCCGGGGTCATATCGCTGAGCAGGTGGTATAGATTGGTACCATAGAGTTGGCTGGACTGGGCTGACAAGCGCGATGGCAGATCGGTATAGCCAATCAGGGTTACCCCATGTTTCACTACCACTTTGTTGGCTTCGGTGAGCTTGCAGTTACCACCCATTTCAGCGGCCAGATCAACTACAACACTACCGTCTTTCATACACTCGACCATGGCTTCAGTCCATAGCTCCGGTGCCGGTTTGCCAGGAATAAGGGCGGTGGTGATCACGATGTCCACTTCCATAGCCTGATTGGCAAACAGTTCCATTTCTTTCTTGATGAATTCTTCGCTCATGGTTTTGGCATAGCCGCCTTCACCACTGGCGTCTTCTTCGAAATCGAGCATCAGGAATTCGGCATCCATGCTTTCTACCTGCTCTTTTACTTCAGGGCGAGTATCGAAGGCGCGCACAATAGCCCCCATACTTTTCGCAGCACCTATCGCGGCAAGGCCTGCCACACCACCACCAATAACCAGAACCTTGGCTGGTGGGACTTTGCCCGCAGCGGTGATTTGCCCGGTAAAGAAGCGGCCAAAATGTTGTGCAGCTTCTACGACGGCCCGATAACCCGCGATATTTGCCATTGAACTCAAGGCATCCATTTTCTGGGCGCGGGAAATTCGCGGAATACTGTCCATTGCCAGTACAGTGCCGCCTCTGGTTGCAAGGTGTTCCAGTAATTGGGTATTGATAGCAGGCTGAATCATGCTGATTAATGTCTGATGCTTGTGCAGCAGTTCCGCTTCATCGACACAGAGCTCAGGATGGGTTTCCGGTGGACGGACTTTCAATACTATGTCCGCTCTCTGCCAAATTTCCCGGGCAGTCTCGACAATTTCAACGCCGGCTTCCCGGTAGGTGTCATCTGTAAAATTGGCGGCCTCACCGGCACCGCTTTCAATTGCGATGTTGTATCCCAGTGAGCGGAGCTTTTCAGCAGTTTCAGGGGTGGTGGCGACACGCTTTTCGCCGTCATGGATTTCTTTAGGTATGCCTATGAGCATAAATCAGGCCCTTTAATTAAAGGTAAGAGGAAGCTTCTTATTATTGACTCAAGTAAACTATTATTACCGATTTATTTCAATTGGAATAAGTGTTTTCACTGTTTTTTCCTATTATTTGCCATATACAGACGTCCCGGTGTACTTGCGCCAACACCCTGTTTATACTTTTCTGAAATGCTAATTTTTTAAAATAAAGTTTTTAAAATAAATCAGGACCTAATCATGCCGCAGAATTCACCTATGTCATTAGAAGAAACAATCGATATTACCGCAATAAGCCAACTGGTGGTCAGGGAGCGAGAAAGCCGTGATATGTGTATGTGGAACACAATGGCGAGCTGTTTCTTTGAGGATTCTTATGTTGATATCAGCTGGTTTCAGGGTAATGGCAAGGATTTTGTCAAAGGTTCAAAAGATATGTATGAACGGGGTATGCGCGCCAAACATCGTCTGGGTCCGGTGCTGGTGACGCTAAACGGAACAAAAGCCGTCGCAACCTTGAGCGGGATTATTGATATCCCCGATGAAATTGACGGTGTGGAAGTGACTCTATCGGCGCACTGCCTGATGCTTTACAAAGTAGAGAAAAGGGACGGAGTTTGGGGACTGATGAGCTTTGGTGCGATCTATCGCCGTGATGAGTTTATTTCTGCTATTCCTGGGCAGAGTATTGATCTGCCCAAAGATAAATTAAAATCTTACAGACCGTCATATCGCAATCTATCCTACAGTCTCTCCCTGAAAGGTTATGAACCAAGCAATGATTTGCCAGGGGAAGACAGGCCGGAGACTGTAACAGCTGTTATGGAAGAGGTGTTTGGCTGGGCAGGATTGGCCGTGCCGGATTGAACGCAGTCACTAGTCACAAGTTACTGCGAAAAGTATGTAGGAGGGGTTTTAACTCCGAATGAATTCCAAGTGAAAAGTGGAAAATTACAAGTTACAAGTCACAAGTCGCAAGGTAAAAAGTACAAGGTACAAATATTGTAGGTCGGATAAGCGTAGTGCCATCCGACAAGGCGGACAGGGTCTGTCTGAAAGGTCGCCAGATGCATATGGAAGGGGCGCAGGAGGGCTTTTAACCTCGATAAATGCTGTTTTATTAACCGTGAGGAAGCCAGCCTTAACCTTTGAAGTTGAACAGATAAGTTTTACCACCCGGCATAGAACCGCTAAGATTACCTGCTGACATTTCTTCCATTCATTTCTCTCACATGGATCGTTTCGTCGATTAGATATTTCCCTATGAAAAACACTCTAAAACACCTGTTTTTATATTTAATGCTACTTGGCACCTCTCTGATTTATGCGCAAACTCGTAGCCCTTCTGTTGTTAATGAAGTGGTTCTGGAATATCCGGGCTTGGTCAACAGGGAAGCTTTGGTGGAACTTGAGTTCACAGTGAAGAGTGATGGCTCTGTCAGTGATATGAAAACAGTTGGCGGTTTTTATGAACCCCGTTTTGTAGATGCTACACAAGCGGCAGTCAGGCAACTGCAGTTTCGACCAGCAAGTGACGGTGGTGAGGCAGTTGACTGGCCCGGATTCAGAATTAGTGGCCGCTTCATTGTTGAAGATCTTTTCAATACGGTAAATCCGGATTTCAGTAATAATATTTCCGAAATTGAAAACCTGATTGAAGAGGGCGACTACCAGCAGGCTGAAAGCAAAGCCGTTGATCTGCGAGACAGCAATACCATTTATTTTTATGAGTATGCCTATGTGAACTTGAGACTCTCTGAAATTTACCTGCTGAGCAATCAACTGTTTGATGGTTACGAAGCAAGTCTTAAAGCAACGCAAGCATATCGGGAAGGAGAACACAGGAATTTTGGTCTTGAGTCTGCCCGTATGCGCGACTCGTTCAAAGTGGCGCTGTTGCAGTCCAGTCAGGCAATCAGTGATGACCTCTTTATTTCAAATGAACTGGATGTGAACAGTACTTTGGTACTTTCCAACACCATCACACAGCCTACCCAGTTGGTACGACCCAGACATATCAGAAGCAGTGTGCGCTTTTCCAATTGGGGTGAAGATGGAGGTGATAAAGGGTC
>CAWUSW010000016.1:0-27820 GCA_963925675.1 uncultured Pseudomonadales bacterium | reverse complement strand
TGTATGCCGCTGAATACAATCCCCAAGCACCTACTCCCCGTCTTGCCGATGGCACCCCGAACCTGGGACCACAGGAAGATGGCCTCGGACTTTGGGGACGTGGTCCTGGTCCTATGGTTGCCGGTGCTGACTATCCGCCACCAGAGGAAGTCCCTTTTAAACCCTGGTCACGAGCGCTTTATGATTATCGTCAGGCCACCCTGGCGAAAGATGATCCACATGTGCGCTGTGCACCTCCAGGTGGTCCGCGTCAGTTTGCTGTGCCATTTGGCGTGCAGGTTGTGCAGGTTCCCCATATGAGCAAGATATTTGTCCATTCCGGCGGTTCAACAAGACCCTGGCGCGAAATTCATATGGATGGCCGCGGGCATCCTGAATATATCACTCCCTCTTATTTCGGACATTCCATAGGCCGTTGGGAAGGCGACACCCTGATCGTTGATACCATTGGCTTCAATGAGCGTTTCTGGATTCATCGTGAAGGCTATCCACACACTGAAAGCCTGCATTTAATTGAACGCTTTTCCAGACCGCAGATGGATACCTTGCGTTACGAAGTCACTATTGATGATCCTGAAGCCTATACCCAGCCCTGGTCTACTGTATGGACCAAGACCTGGGAGCCGGATCAGGAATTTATCGAGTACTTCTGCCAGGACAACAATATCGACCAGTTCCATATGATGGGCAGCGAATCACTGGTGCAATAGCTGTTTTTGAATAGCTCGATGAATAGATTTTGATGAATAGCTCTTCATAAATAGTTAAGTAAAAAAAGAGGCCTCAAGGCCTCTTTTTTTACTATTTAATTAGCATTTTTCCCTGCAGGGAGAACCCCGGAAAAATCTTCATGCCTCTGTTTACCTCGCCTTAGCCTGAAAACATTTTTATCAATAAGACGCTTCATGGTGATATCCACATAAGTAGTCTGGTTCGGGGTAAATACTTTTTCAAGGGACAAGCCTTCTGACCTGAACTCTCCTTCATTGTAATAAGCAAAGCCGCTTTGAGGACGGGCTGTAATTCTGATGCCAAACAACCCTTCTTTGATTTTTTTCATTTTTTCCGCATCCAGGAAAAACACCAGTCGGTTGCTTTGATTATTCAGTTGCCGGTCAACAAGAAAGCCTTTCGGTAATTGAGCAGGACTGTATGAAGGTCCACCCAGTAATACCACCTCTACTTCATCCCTGCCAAATTGATTGCCGTACTGATCACGTACATTAAGAACAAGCATTGTGTACTGACTGATCCTGTCTTTTTTTCCGCCTGGTTTTTTGGCTTGCTCCAGCTCGCTCAGTTGCGCCAGTTCATCAAAACGCTTGCTGTACTGCCTGGCATTTTTAACCGAAAGACATTTAAGAATTTCGCTGACAATAGGGTGAATACTGGTTTTACTGGCAATTGGACTGCGCATAATCCCCATCTTGTCACCGCAATGGCTGTATTGACTGAACACGCCGAGTGGCACTGGTGCCGATGTTTTTAAGGGTCGAGTTTGATGAGCAAGCAAACGCGTTTTCAGCGGCTTCTTCCGCAACACCTCATCTTCCTGCTGCAAGGCTAAAAAACGGTAATTCAAATTAGCACCGCACACTCTGACAACACCATCAGAGCCGGATTCAACCAGATAATTATTAAGAAAATCGTAAAAGCCGGTATCGATACCCTGACCGGTGAGAACAAAGGGGAAGAAATTATTTTGGGCATTCTTGTAGGAAAGAGTACTCTCATTAAGTTGCCATTGACCATCGCTGCCCAGACACAGCCAGTCCAGAACGCCTTGCCCTGACTCCACTCCGCTAAACCAGGCTTTCAGACGGCCAACACGTTTTTTCCCCAGGGCCGCCAGGGCAGAGCCATGATTTGCCGGCGCCAGCATAAGCAGATGCCTGAGCGGAGAAGCAGCAAGGTTTCTGGCACCATAAAACAATTCTTGCCAATATCTGACCACGGGGCCACCGGTAGAATGGGTGATGGCAGAAAAGGGACGTATTTTGTTTGTATTACCGGGTAAATCCCGCAGGGCCTTATCAAAGGCACGGGCGATATCATCCAGTGTGACTTCATCATGAAAGCTGATGTATTTGCCTAAATAGATGTGTTGGACGGTGATTTCAAGATTGAAGGTTGAGGCCGCAGCGCAAAGTGCCTTGTGCAGGCTGCCATAGGCATCGGTATTGGTAACACTCCAGCCATGGACGAAGACAAGATTCATAGACGCTCTCCCTGCTCTATATTTCTTACTTATTCCTCAGATTACTTTTATTCCTTTTATTCCTTTTATTCCTTTTATTCTTTTATTTTTTCCTGCGCTAATTCCCTTTTTCCACTAAAGCTCAGGCACCTGCTGGCTGGATTGGCGCTGTGCCTGCGTTTTGCTTTTGCACTTCGTCCTTTTGTTCACGTTCGCTTGGGGGTAGCCAGTAACGTGGCTTCAACGGCAGTAACAGGCAACCAGCAAGAATGGCAACACCGGAAAAAATCACCAAGCCCATGGTGTAGTTACCATTGATATCATACAACCAGCCCAGCAAAGGTGGGCCTGCAGCAAAACCTAAATTCACACATACCGAAACAATACCGATGGTCATGCCCAGATTTCTGGGACCAAGATAATGTTTGGTAATCACCGGCGCTTCTACAATCATGCCACCGTGAGCAACATTTCTTACGATAAGAAATAAGGTGAGCGTAAAGATACCTGCAACCGGCAGCGCCAGTATCACTGATATGCCAAGCAGAAAATAGAACACCCGGATGCCCGGAATTGAAAAACGATCATAAATCCAGCCTGAGCCAATTTTTGCAGCGATAGCCAGAACCGTAACCAGGCTCACCAGCCAAATAAATTCACGATAATTCAAGCCTCTGTCTACGCGCAGGAAGGTGACATAATTTTGCATCATGGCCTGGTCAACCGCCGAGACCAGAAAGATAGCAATGGCCAGCAGCCAGAAGCCTTTTTCCTTGCAGACTTCCTTGAAATGACCCCACATGGTGAGACCTTCGGTATGGCCCTTCGAACTGGCATTAATGACGTCTTGGGTTGCCCCTTTTTTGGACATGAAAATAAGCCACAGCGGGGTGGAAATAAGGAAAGAGCCCAGAGAGAGAGTAGTAAAAATAATGCGCCAGTTGTAACCAGCTTCCAGAAAGCCACCCCAGATCCAGGGCGTCACAAACTGCCCTGCACTGGTGCCACTGAGTACTATGCCAATAGCCAGTCCCTGGTTAATGTCAAACAATCGGGACACCACTACTTTCATTGCAGCAACGATGGACGCGGCTGATAAGCCCAGCATGCCCCCGGCGAGGTAATAAATACCCAGATTGGTAGCGTAATAAAACAGTAACATGGCGACACCGCCACTCAGGGTGCCCAGCAAGACAGCAATTTTCCCGCCAATTTTATCAATCATGATCCCCATACTCAGGGCTGCTACTGCACCAACAAGGAACTTGGCGGTAGATATCAGGTTGACCTGGGCATTACTCCAGCCAAACTCAGCCATGGCCGGTTGATAGATATAGGGCAGGGAAAAATTGGGGATGCCAAAAGATATTAGAACAAGCAGGAAGGCAACAAGCAGCACCACCCAGTTGTCTTTCAATTCCTGTCTGGTTGATGCAGCGCTCATAATTTTTCCTTACTCGCGAGTTATTTTAAAAGGATAACTACTACCTGCCTGTGTCCAGGTGCCTTCCAGATACCTGTTGCGGGCACCTATCTCATTCAAAGTCCCTTCGAAGTTAATATCGGTACCATCACGGGTAGTGGCTTCAGCATTTAGGCTCCAGCTGGACGCATCCAGCTCGGCATCGTTGAAACGATAGGAACTACGGCCGGGATTGATCATGCCAGTGATACTTTCACCATCATAATCCATAATAATTAACAGGGCCTGATTTTCATTCCCCATAGAAATTATGCCGCGCCAGGTGCCCTTAAACGGATGACCTTCCTGTGCATTGGCAAGGCCTGCAAAAGCAGAAGATACAAAGAAAAATGCAGCTAAAACAACGAGTTTAATTTTCAAACTCCAACCCCCCGGCAAACCTGTTTATTAATTTTTCCTGATGGTATCACAATCAAAATGGGAAACATCTGCATGGTTCAACATGCACAATATTTTCTAAATCAAGCATACTGCGCCTAAGTCCAACTGACAAACCCCTGGGCTGTACCAGTGCCGGCTTCGCTCCGGTAACAGGGAATGTAATCGATGGTATCGCCTTTCAAATCTGTGCCAAATACGGCGCCAGCAGCGGCAATCCAGTTTCGATATTCCGACGTTCCCTGCATCAGTATGTTTTGCGGCACAGAGCTAAGAAAACCCTTGTCCCTGTTTTTCAAGGCCGCCAACATTTGCTGATCAAAATTCTCATCAATGGTGAAATGGCTCATTCCTCCTGAGCCAATTACCGCCACTTTCAGATTGCTGTCCCACTCACGGATACAGTCACCTACAAACTGACCCATGTCAAAACAACGCTTTGCAGTAGGCTGATTAGGCGGGAAAAAAGTATTGGTGATTATCGGCAGTATCGGCACAGCCGCATCTTGCATGACTCGGCGAATAATCCAGCTGAAGGCATGAGGAGTACCGATATGGTGATGACTTTCTCCCATATCTGGCCACTCACTGGAAGAGGCAAAATCAAAGCCGCCATCAAGTCCTTTTTCTATCACCTGATTGGCAAGCTCCGGCAACCCGGGCCAAACCTGATCCTGTTCTGGACGGTAAGCCCATTCGCTTTCCTTGATCCCAATTGGCAATTTTGCTGATTGCTCTTCAGGCAGGGGCTTTTGCCAGAAAGTGTCGCCATGATAGATGGTGAACATAGGTTGCAGGCTTGGCATCACCAGTTCACGTTGGTCATTGCCCATTATTACGGCCACATCCGGTTTTACGTCTTTCCAGATTTCGACCAGTTTTGCCACCCCCTCCTGACATTGGGCATGTCGCCTGGTGCGCTCCTCGAGCGTAAATTGCTCAGCAAAATTTTCATCTTTACGCAGCTCAACCAGCTCTTCAAAAGAATACTGCTTGCCCCGAAACCAGTGGGGAATGCGTTTATCATTGATCACGCGCAGCATCCATTCTTCCGGAGTGGTATTAAGAATGGGACCGTGGGTTGACCACATGCCCAGGACCATTTCAGCCATAGTATTGTTCCAATATTTTATTCAAATTCGAATTATATCAATTGTTCTTGCCGGACATCGCCTTGCAGGCTCTTCCGGCCTTCGATTAATGATCAGCCGTAGGCCGGAAGATCGCAGCGATGTCCGGCATTTTTATATATCGAGATTAAAAACCTTTTTCGCATTCCCCGAAAATATTTTCTCTTTATCTTCGGCGCTTAACCAGTCGATACTGTCAATAACAGGAACAGTCTTGTCATAGCATTCGCCAGTGTCGTCGTTGATTGACGAACCCACACCAGGACATTCTGAGCCGTACAGTACTTGATCAACGCCCACCACATTGATAAGCATCTCCAGGGATTCCTTACTATACAGAACTGTGTCGAAATACATCTTACGCATGCGATCAACAAACAAGCCTTTACTGGAAGAGCCTTGCGCACCTGAACGCGCAGAACCTGCATTAAAGCGACCAATCTGATAAGGCATGGCACCGCCACCGTGCGAGACAACAATTTTTAATTCCGGAAAATCTTCAAACACGCTTGAGTTAACAAAGCCATAAACAGCCGTGGTTTCCTCATTAACAAAATACAGACTGTAAGGTTCACGTTGCGGATTACGCGAACCCGCCGTATGAATGTGCAAAGGAACATCATATTCACAGGCTTTTTCATACAAGGGATACCAGTAGCGATCACCCATCGGGGGTGCCTTGTTGCCATCATTTTCGTAAGGATCCGGATTGAGGAGAAAACCTTTAAAGCCATATTCTTTAATACAGTGTTCCATTTCTTCAAGAACCACATCGACCGGTTCTCCGCCCTGCTGGGGCAAACCACCAACACCAAAAAACTTATCCGGCATCAGGCGCACACTGTCGGCGATAATTTTATTTACTTCATGGATATACCACTCCACTAAAATGCCGGGCTTTTCAGAATGCATGGTCTGGAATGGGCGCGGCGAAATGAGCTGCATGTCCAGACCATTATTAGACATATGCTCAAGGTGGCCGCAGGGTGCCATTTCTTTTTTATTCCACGCAGCAATAAGCTGCTCGTCGGTATAGCGCACCGCGCCGCGACCATGGGATCCGCGATGACTGACCAGGCCTGCTTTATAAACAGCAAGTTGTGGTGGTGATGAAACATGTGCATGACAATCTATAATCAAAATTTTACCCCTTGCTAAACTTCAAAATTTTTATCAAACTTATAAAATAAATAATTTTTCTTCGGGACTAAAGTCCCTCTTACATAGATTAGCTGTTTTTTCTTGTAGGAGCGGTTGCAACCGCAAAGAACACTGCACATTTCTTCGGGACTAAAGTCCCTCCTACATAGATTCGCTGTTTTTTCTTGTAGGAGCGGTTTCAACCGCGAAGAGCACAGCACCTTTTCTTCGGGACTAAAGCCCCTCTACATAAAAGTCTTTCCTACATAAAAGCCTTTCCTGCAACAAATCAACGGTTGCAACCATGAAAGGTTATTTCTCCGGTGTTTGCAGCGAATGATATTTCATTTCAGCTCGCGCCTCTGCAATTGTTTTGCCGTCTTCAAGATATTTCCTTATTTGGTTTTCGGCGGCATCAATCTGCTCTGCCGTGTCCAGCACCTCATCTTCACGGGAAGCCGGTATACATACCACACCATCTGCATCACCTCTGATAAGGTCACCTGGCAGCACTCTGGCATCACCGATGTTCACCGGGACCTGTTCCCCGTCCACCTGTACTCTGTCTTTTCCGGTGCGCATTGAATAGGAACGACTATAAATCGGGTAACCCAGCTCAAGGCAGAGATGGACATCTCTGCAGGCACCATCAATCACCGTCCCGGCCAATTTTTTCTTGTCGGCAAGGTAAGTCAGGATATCACCCCATACAGTAGCATCTTCGCGGCCACCATTATCTATGACCACCACCGAGCCTTCATCCAGCTTGTCTATAAAATCACCTACTGTGCCAGGATTATCCGCATCAAGAGGTCCGTATTGAATGGTATAGGCGCGCCCGGCCAGACGAAAGTCATGATTTCTTGGTTTGATGCCCAGGCATTGCCCGCTAATGCGCAGTTTATCCAGAGCGTCGCTAATGGTTGCGGTATCGAGCTGTGCAGCTCTTTTGACATTAAGATCAGTCATTCTTGTTCCTGTTTATATTCATTTTATAGTCATTCAAGGCCAGGGCCATGAAGGGATTAATCTTTATTCAACATATTTTCGTAATTGGTGCCCATCACTTCTGACACCGGTTTTCCCGACAGTACATCAGCCGTCATCAGGCGTTCTTTTTCTGCCACTTTTTCAGCAATGCCAATGACTTTTTCGGCCTTGTCAGCAGCAATAAAAACAACCCCACTGGCATCAGCAATAACATAATCTCCAGCATGCACCGCTTGTACATTTTCGTTGCCTACCATAATGACTTCTGCGAAAGATTCTTCCCACACGCGTCCACGCGCAGTATGTGGAGTAGTGTCGCGAGAAAACACCGGAAAGCCGATTTCTTCATATTCATCAACATCTCTGGCCGGCCCTTCCATGATTACTCCGCGGACACCTTTGGCTTTAGCGGCATTGGCCAGCACCCCACCCCAACCGGCACAGTCGATGCCAGTGCGCTGTTCAACAACAATCACCGTATGATCATCGGACGCCTCAATAGCCGCAGTTCCCAAATGACGTTTGGAGCCGCCTTCAGGAGCCTGAGCAGTAAGTTTTACGGTCATTACCACGCCGGCAATACGCTGCTTGGTAGAGCGGCGCGGCAAGCCTGAATGGGCCCCGTTCAATTGCAGTGAATCCAGGGCATCAGATACAGCACAAGCATCCAGTGTTTCCAAACGCGCGATAAGTGAATTCCGATCAGACATACTTACTCCAGGTCATCTGTTGACAAAGGCCAAGGATAATACCCAATCCCGGTTTTATTGGAAACGGTTTAATGACAAGCGTCACAAGGCTTCGGTTAGTCAGGCAAGGCCAGGGCAATGATGCTGGAAAGTCTGCCAGTGCTCACAGAAAGAACAATATACTGTTTACCATTAAGCAAATAAGTCATTGGCATTCCTGTCTGCGTGGCTGGCAAAGCAATTTCAGCCACGATATCACCGCTGGCTTTATCATGTGCTCGAAGAACAGGTTTACCTTGATTACCTTCACCACTGATCAGCAGGGATTTGGTTAGCAGGATACCTACCGGGCTGGATATACCGGTACGCGGCAAATCAATCCCCTGCAAAGCTGGATGTTCCAGTACCGCATCGGGCGTATCGGCATTGGCAATCCACCAACGCTCATCACCAGTATTCAAATCAATGGCTGTAATCCGGCCCCATGGCGGCTTGATCAGTGGTAAACCATCAATGGTGGTGCCCCCACCACCAGAAATCCAGGCCACCGAAGAGGCGTCACCGCCCGGTACCATAGCCATCAATGACACCATTTCCCGAGAGGTGACATATACCAATCCGGTGTCCGGGTCATAGGCTCCACCTTGCCAGTTCGCCCCGCCAATGGCGCTGGGCAGATGCATGGTGCCCTTGGTCCCGGAGGGATCATCACTACGTGAAGGCGGTGTAAAAACCGGACCATAACGATACTGGCTTAAAAATTCTTCTGCCTTGGCGCGCAGTTCCGGCGTGAAATCAATCAGTTCATCCACACTCATGCCATGGCGTACAAAAGGAGCCGGCAACACAGGGAAAGGCTGAGTGAGTGAGGTAGACTCACCGGGGACATCCGATTGCGGGACTGGCCGCTCCACAATATCCCAGACCGGTTCACCAGTGGCGCGATCAAACACATAAGCCATGCCTTGCTTGGTCAGCTGGACAATCAGTTTTCTGCCATCGGGCAGATCGGCAAGGATCGGTGCCGCCGGCGTATCCCAGTCCCAGATGTCGTGATGGATCAACTGGTAGTACCAGCGCATATCACCGGTGCGGTAATCAAGAGCAACCAGGGAGTTGGCAAAAAGGTTATCCCCGGGGCGATCACCGCCATAGAAATCTCCGGTGGCCGTTTCCACTGGCAGGTATACCAGCCCCAGTTCAGGGTCCGCCGACATATGACTCCAGACGCCGGCATTGCCGGTATATTCTGCAGAATTTCCCAGCCACGTTTCGGCACCGAATTCATCGGCCTCGGGAATTGTGTGAAAGGTCCACAACAGCTCGCCGCTGACGGCATCAAAACCCCGAATATCTCCTTTCACATTAGCGGCACTGGGCGGCCGGATTGCCAGTGCATGGGAGGCGCCAACCACCACTACGTTATCCACGACCAGAGGAGGAAAGGTAAGCCCGATATCAAGATCTTCACGACCCGGCCCAAGTCGCAGTCCTTCCTGTAAATCCACCCAGCCACCGGCACCGAAATCTTCCAGGGGAAGTCCGGTACGTGCATTTAGCGCCACCAGGTAATAGCCAGGTGTCACAGTGAAGATCACTTCACGAACACCATCTCTCCAGTAGGACAGACTTTTTCCAGAGCCCTTGCGTGGAGCCAGGGTGAAACGTTCTCCTTCCTGGGGCCGCCACATCCAGAGCAGTTGTCCTGTTACAGGATCAAGAGCGACAACATTTCGCGTCACTCCGGCAGTCGCATAGAGGATGCCATTTACCATAAGGGGTGAGGTAACACTGGTGCCTTCTGGACCTGGACCAATATTTTTTGTATCCCATTGCCAGGCCAGTTCCAGGTCAGAGAAATTATCCGCATTAATCTGCTCTAAAGACGAATAGCGATTTGAGCCCAAATCGCCATTAAAAGCCGCCCAGGCCACCTCGGGACTCTCTGCTATGTCAGTCTGAACTGGCACAATGGTAAGGGAAGAAAAATCTTGCTGAGGCAGGTTTGCCCCGATTTCAATGCCACCGATATTCAAGACGAATGCAGTGACATCCAGATATTGTTGAGGCGTGAGTGTCCCTTCAGACTCTCCTGGCATGGTGGCGCTGATGCGCTCCAGCAGGTCACTGGCCGGATATCCCAACCAGTCATTATTGAGGCGTAGCTGAATTTCAAGGGGGATATGGCAGCGTGTGCAAAACTCCTGGAAAACCGCCTGCCCCCGTTCCGGGTCAGCGCTTTGAGCAAAGGAGGATTGGCTGAATGTTAATAGCAGAATGAATAGTAGTGATGTCTTCATGATCGTCCGCTCTTGAGGAATCCAGAGCTCGAAGATAAAAGATAAAGGATAAAAGATAAAGGTGGAAAGTGGAAAGTCCTCCATGTCGGATGGCGCTGCGCTTATCTGATCTACGTGCTGCTCACCTTTATCCTTTTTCTTTTATCCTTTGTCCGCTTTGTCCGCTTTTTCATTTAACAGTAACTACCTGGGCCTCATGGATCTTCTTGAACCATTCGGCAGGACCAGTCTGATGAACAGAAACCCCGTTGACATCGACGGCGACGGTCACCGGCATTTCTTCAACAACAAATTCATGAATGGCTTCCATGCCCAGATCTTCAAAGGCAACGATGCGCGCTTTTCGAATGGCCTTGGACACCAGATAGGCGGCACCCCCGACAGCCATCAGGTAAACCGCCTTGTGTTTTTTGATTGAATCAATGGCCACCTGCCCTCTTTCGGCTTTACCGATCATGCCCATCACTCCTGCTTTTTCCAGCAAGGCATCAGTGAACTTGTCCATGCGCGTTGCCGTGGTTGGGCCTGCAGGTCCAACCACTTCATCACGTACAGGATCAACAGGGCCGACGTAGTAAATAAACTTACCTTGCAGATCGACACCCTCAGGAAGCCCTTCACCACTGTCCAGCAATTGCAGAATGCGTTTATGAGCCGCATCGCGCCCCGTCAACATCGTGCCTGAAAGCAGAAGCGTTTCACCGGGTTGCCACTGGGCAATATCTTCCCGGGTCACAGTATCCAGATTCACCCGACGCGCGGTAGGTCCTGCATCCCAGGTGATTTCTGGCCAATCGCTGAGTTTTGGTGGCGTCAGTACTGCCGGACCACTGCCATCCAGCACAAAATGAATATGACGGGTAGCCGCACAATTGGGAATAATGGCCACCGGCAGGGACGCCGCATGGGTAGGAAAGTCCTTGATCTTTATATCAACGACGCTAGTGAGTCCTCCCAGTCCCTGTGCACCAATACCCAGGTTATTCACTTTTTCCATCAGTTCCAGGCGCAATTCCTCTACCCTGTTGTTTGGCCCTCTGGCACGCAGTTCATCGATATCGACAGGATCCATCAGCGATTCCTTGGCCAGTATCATGGCTTTTTCAGCGGTGCCACCAATACCTATACCAAGCATGCCCGGCGGGCACCAACCCGCACCCATAGTAGGAACAGTTTTTAGTACCCACTCGACAATATCGTCACTGGGATTGAGCATGGCAAACTTTGCCTTGTTCTCTGAACCGCCGCCTTTGGCAGCCACATCAATTTCAAGCGTGTCACCGGGTACGATGGTGGTATGAATAACAGCCGGGGTATTGTCACCAGTGTTTTTTCTGGCACCAGCAGGATCACTTAGAATGGAAGCACGTAGTATATTATCGGGATGGCTATAGGCCTGTCTGACGCCTTCATTGATCATATCTTCCAGACTTAAATCTCCTTGCCACTGGAGATTCATGCCCACTTTTACAAAGACACAGACAATGCCGGTGTCCTGACAGATTGGACGTTTGCCTTCAGCGCACATCCGCGAGTTAATTAAAATCTGTGCCATGGCATCTTTTGCCGCTTGAGATTCTTCACGCTCATAAGCACGGTGCACGGCCTGGATAAAATCCAGAGGATGGTAGTAGGAAATAAATTGCAGGGCGTCAGCGACACTCTGGATTAAATCTTCCTGACGAATAAGGGGCATGAATCAAACTCCTGAAAAATCTGACCTTACCTGAACACACCATAAGCCGAAAGAAAAAATGCTCAAGCAGGGTCTGTATGCGAAGCAAGGTGGTTTGCGCTAGAATGATGCGTGAATTTTATCATGCTTTACTCGATGCTACCCGAACACAGTGTATTTATAATCATGAACAAATACGTCAACAGTCATATATTAATTACCGCCTTATTCGCACTTGCTTTTGCGTTTAACAGCCCTGTTGTCTCTGCCCAGAAACCATTTACCGTTGTTTTTCTGGGGGACTCACTCACTGAAGGATATGGCCTGGATGAGAGTGAATCCTACCCCAGCCTGATCGAAACCAAATTGAGTGCAGAGAATATGTCACATATTCGCGTAATCAATGCGGGAGTCAGCGGCTCTACCTCTGCCAGCGGACTGGGCAGACTGCAATGGTATATCCGTTCACAACCAGATTTACTGGTGCTGTCGCTGGGTGCTAACGATGGTTTACGCGGTTTGAGCGTAGAAGAAATGAAAGCCAATCTCTCCAACACCATTATCTATGCATTGGACAATGGCGTAGAGGTAATTCTTACCGGCATGCAAATTCCGCCTAATTATGGCCCGGAATATACTCAGGAATTTGCCCGTGTTTTTCCCGATCTGGCAGAACAATACGGCATTCCCCTGATGCCTTTCCTGCTTGAAAATGTTGCAGCTATTACAGAACTGAACCAGGCTGACGGCATTCATCCCAATGCCGAAGGAACTCGCATTGTAGCTGACAACCTTTACCGCTTCCTGCGCCCCTATCTCCCTGAAGCCTGAATATTTCTCTTCTTTTTCTAAACTTCCAGGTTACAGCTTTCTTGATTTTCTCAATGTCCAAATGACAATCTTGCCAAAGCTGAAAATTATTTTCTTGTGATTAATATATTAGCCATGCTGTTTGAAGGCATTAAAACCCTGAACCAATCCGAACCTTAAAGTGACTTCAGCAGCATATTTACTGATTACCAATGCCTCCTCGTTCTCATACCCAATAAATACCAGCACTGCCGCTAGCAAGTTGATTTTCCTGGCCTCTTTTCGATGTATTTTTCCTTTGTTTTTGCTATGGGTTTTACTATTGCTTTTACTATGGGCTTTGCCATGAATTTTTATATAGATTTTACAATCTGAATTTTTTCTATATGGGGGACAGCAGCGGGGTTCTGAAGAATCTCTGGCATATATTTAAGGGTTAACTCCTTTCCCATCAGGTCGGCCTGAATAACACTTCGAGTATGAGACTTTTCTCTCTCCATAAGAACCGAGTGAGATTCCAGGCCCTCAGTTTGAATCAAATGAAAACCTCGAATTACTTCATCAGCATCACTTAGTTTTTTCCCCAGTTCCCGCGTCCAGGCTTTAAATATATTTTGTCGAAACGCAATCACTTCTTCGGTCAACATCAAAGACGAGGTAAAAACAAACCAGTTTTTTGCCTCGATCTGTTCCACCTTATAAGTCCTGCTATCCCAGGAAAATTGGATTATTTTCTTTTTCGTTACCAGAAATAAATCAAAGGGCTTGTATTGAGAAAAATCAAGACTTTCCAGCCACGCACTGACAGCGACAACACCGCCCTGCTCAAGCGCCTGTGGGATTATAGTGCCGCGTGATTTCGGGTTAATCGTCTCCGGTGCCTGGTAGCGATTCAGCAGACATAAAATCACCCCCTTGTTGTTCGCACCAAACCACGTACCACCACTATTGAGGTCAACCGGATAAAATATTCGAGCAGCATTGCTGGATCTGGAATACAGCACACCCGCTTCTTTACGTGTACGAAGCTCATCTCTGTTCATGGTTACCACACAGCGTTTTTTACCGCTATAAATAGTCAACGTACACATGAGATCACCCAAAAAAAAGTGAAAGATATTTCATGAAAAGCTTTAAAGAAAAAGTGTAGCAGTAAACGCTAAAGATTCGTTAAGAGTAAGTCGGCCCTGGCTTGATACCTCGAGGCTTGCCTTACGCAACTGATCCATACGATTCCCATATGCTTAAAAACTTCTCTGAGCCCTATAGCCTCAGGTAGCATTGTAAATATTCCAATGAAAAGTGGCGCCACCGCAAGAATAAGTTCATCCAGGGCCTGATTAAAGCCATGATTGGCAGAAAACCAGAGAGCGACTCTGCGGCTGATGAATATTTACATAATTGTGCAAAAGGCAGTATCTTCCAGAGAATCTTTCGGCCTTTCTGGAATCCCACCCTTTGATCTGAAACTGAACTTTGAATAGATTAAGGAAATACAAGTCTGACGCCGTATAATCCTGTACATTGCTTGTCTTGTTTTCATTACCTTGCTTTCATTGCCATAGTGAGATGACTGCTTTATTCTTCCAAACTTTTAATCCTGTTGAAGTTACTGATGATTCTTGAAATTAAAGATCTTTATAAATCCTTCCAGACAGTCGCCAACCCTGATCCCATTGAGGTTCTGATCAACCTTAATCTGGAAATGGAAGCGGGTGAAACCCTGGCAATACTGGGGCAGTCAGGCAGTGGCAAATCCACTCTATTAACCCTCCTGGCCGGTCTGGACAGCCCTACATCTGGCTCCATCATTCTCAATGATCAGGATATGCACGAGCTTAATGAAGAGGCATTATCAAAATTTCGCGCCAAGAACATCGGCATAATATTTCAACAATTTCATTTGATGTCTCACCTCACTGCGCTTGAAAATGTGAGTCTGCCTCTTGACCTTTTCAAGGATAGTGAGGCTTCTGAAAAAGCCCATGAGGCACTTGAGCATGTCGGACTCGGCAAACGTCTGGAGCATTTTCCTCACCAATTGTCGGGCGGTGAATGTCAGCGCGTCGCTATAGCTCGCGCCATGGTAGTACGCCCCAGCATTTTGTTGGCAGACGAACCCACCGGTAATCTCGACAGCACTACTGGCGCCCATGTCAGCGACATGATTTTTGATCTGGTAGACAAGCACAAGATGACATTACTTTTTGTTACCCACAACGAACAACTCGCGATGCGTTGTGCCCGACAACAGCGCCTGCAAGATGGCAGGTTTGTGCAGGATGGACTTTAGTCCCGAACAATTCGCGGTTAAACCCGCTCCTGCAACATACATTTTACAAAGTAGGGTTGAATAATCATGCTCTGGTTGCATCTGGCAATTAAAGAAATCACCAATAACTTCAAGTTCAGCATATTTTTTATGCTGAACCTGAGCATTGGCTTGATTGGTTTTATCGCGCTGGATTCTTTCAAAAGCTCCATTGATCAGCATCTGCAAAACAACTCGAAGTCCATCCTCACCGCGGATGTGCAAATTTCTTCGCGCTTCCCACTGACAGAGCAGGAATATGAGCTAACCGAAAACATTCTGGACACCAGAATCCTCTCCGTCTCAGACCAGGTCAGCTTTCTGTCCATGGTCGCAGGTGATGAAAACTCCAGAATGAGCACACTTATTGGTATCGATGGCAACTACCCACAATACGGCGACATTATTCTGCAAAATGCCGGCCCTATCTCACTCGCCGATGGACCTGCTGAATTACTCATTAATGACAATATCTGGGTTGCCCGCGATCTGATGGTAATCCTGGAACTGGAAGTGGGTGACAGGCTTAAAATCGGTGACAGACAATTCACCATTACCGATGTAATCCTTGAAGATCCCAGCAGCACCATATCGGTGATGTCCAATTTTCCGGCCATTTATATGGGCCTGGATCAGATAGACAGTACAGGTTTGATCCAGCTTGGCAGCCGCATTACTTATTCACGTTTTTACAAATTGCCTGAAGATTACAATCTCACCGGACTGGAAGAGGCATTCAGGGATGCCGAACGGGAGGTCTATCGTGACACCCGTCGCCTCAGCATGACTACTCACCAGGAAGAAAGTGAAGACCTGGGTGAAGTGCTTGGCTATATGAATGACTATCTTGGACTGATTGCGCTGATCGCATTATTCCTGGCTGGCGTTGGTGCGGCATATTTGTTCAGAGCCTTTTTCACCTCGCGCTTCAAGGATATGGCGATTTTGATGTGCCTGGGTGGAACGCCAAGAGAAGCCTACAAAATGACCTTGGTACAGATTGTTCTGCTGGGAACCTTTAGTGCTGTTATTGCCAGTGCCATAGCCTTCCTCGCCCTGCCCTTGTTACCCCTGCTTTTTGAAGGCTTCCTGCCCAGAGGTTTCAGCAACTCCATGGAACTCAATTCACTGGTGCTGGCCCTGTTCATGGGCACTGCAGGCAGCATCATCTGCTGTCTGCCAATACTGTCCAAAATCTATGACCTCAACCCTATCGGCCTGTTTCATGAAAATGTTCAGCCCAGCTCCTCAGCAACGCACTGGCGCAGACATATCACTAGTTATGCCCCCATACTCCTGACTTTCTGGGGGCTTGCGATGTGGCAGGCGCATTCGGTTTTTGTTGGCAGCGTATTTGTTGCCGGCTTCCTTGCCGCCATATTTGTTCTGGGAGGCATTGCCTGGGTAATTCTCTATGGCTGCTCTGCTTTCGCCATGGGAACGAATGCCGGCAAACATGTCACGCGTAAAATTGCCTTACGCAACCTGAGTCGGAATCGCCTTGGCGCTATCTCCTGTTTTCTGGCCATCGGCCTGGGGTCATTGCTAATCAACCTTATCCCGCAAATTCAAAATGGTCTACAGGATTACATAGCCCAGCCTTCTGACTACTCTGTACCTGATTTCTTTATGTTCGACATTCAGCAAGAACAGCTGGAAGAACTGCAGGACACCATAGCCGAGCGAGGCTACTCTCTTTCGTTTTTATCACCAATGGTACGAGCACGACTGGAATCAGTGAATGGTCAGCAAATTGATGATCCGGAAGAGACACCTGATGAACAACTCATGCGCAGGCGCATGATGAATCTGACCTATCAGGATGCCTTGAAAGATTCCGAGAATATCGTAGCGGGTGAAACCTGGTCTGGCCCATGGGATTTCAATTCCCCGGAACTGCCCGGGATTTCTCTTGAAGAAAATTTTGCCGAGCGCATGGGACTCGAGATTGGCGACACCATGGCTTTCGATGTTCAAAGCGTACCGGTGGAAGGACGCATTATTAATACCCGATCAGTTATCTGGAACTCGTTTCAGCCCAACTTTTTTGTTTCCTTTCAACCTGGCGTACTGGACCCTGCTCCAAAAACATTTGTCGCCGCTATCGGTAATGTTCAGGAAACAGACCGCATCGCTTTGCAAAACAGCATCGTCAACAACTTGCCCAATATCAGCGTAATCAATGTGCAACAAATTGTAGCTCGCATACTGGATATCACTGACCAGATCAGCTGGGCGATCAGAGTCATGGCTTATTTGTCTATTTTTGCAGGCCTGGTAGTACTGTTTTCCATTGCCCGTTATGAAGTAAAGTCACGCTTTTGGGAAATTAATCTGTTAAAAATTCTTGGCGCCAATTTCTCTGATGTTAAACGTATTGTTGAAATCGAATTTGGCATTCTCGGTTTTTTTGCGGCCCTTTCAGGCGTCTCCCTGAGTCTGGGCATGTCCTATGCAATATCCTTTTTTATCTTTGATGGCTTGTGGAGCTTCTCCCCCTGGACTACGGCTTTCACCATCATCGCCATCTGCGCCTTGAGCGTACTCACTGCCTTGATTGCCACCCTGTCTGTGTTGAAACAGAAACCTCTGGAACTGCTGCGAGCAACCTGATTTAGCCCTGACCCCCAGCTCATTGCCGAACAAATAATTTATGGTGCGGCTGACGGTCTATTTTTGATATAAATAGGAGCTATGGATTACGGTTTTTTTAACATACTCACACTACTGGGCGCATTAGGGCTTTTCCTTTATGGCATGAAGGTAATGAGTGACGCCCTGATGGAGCTCGCGGGTGACCGGATGCGCACTATTCTGGCTACTACCACTTCAAACCGTTTCTTTGCCGTACTGACCGGCTTCACTATCACTGCAGTAATCCAGTCATCCTCTGCCACCACACTAATGGTGGTGAGTTTCACCAATGCCAGCCTGCTGACTCTCCCGGAAGCAATCGGCGTCATCATGGGCGCAAATATTGGCACCACTGTCACCGCCTGGCTGATTTCCATTCTGGGCTTCAAAGTCAGCATGAGTACTATTGCCCTGCCATTGGTAGGCATCGGTTTTTTGATGTCAATCCGACCATCAAAGCAGGTACAGCACTGGGGTTACTTCCTGTACGGATTTTCCGTGCTCTTTATCGGTCTGCAATTTCTTAAAGATTCACTGCCCGATATTGGCAACAACCCTGAACTTCTTGCCATACTTTCCAACTACACCACGATGGGTTATGCCTCGGTATTAATTTTCATGGTCATTGGTACCTTGCTGACGCTTATATTGCAGTCCTCCAGCGCCACTATGGCGGTTACCCTGTTGATGACCTTTGAAGGCTGGATTCCTTTCGATTTGGCGGCAGCGATGGTGCTCGGCGAAAACATCGGCACCACCATTACCGCGAATCTCGCGGCCATAATTGCCAATTATCAAGCCAAGCATGCCGCAAGAGCCCATCTTGTTTTCAACTTGATCGGCGTCCTATGGATGGGTGTACTTTTCTACCCCTTTTTATCCTTCATCGATTCCCTGGTGATAAAAATTGAAGGTTTCTCGCCCTTCGTGCATGCAGCAAGTATTCCTGTTGCACTGTCCCTGTTTCATACGCTGTTTAATATTATTAACACTTCTGTTCTGCTCTGTTTTGTCCCCGTCATTGCAAGCATAGTAGAGCGCATGGTGCCAGAGCTTGCAGAAATAACTAAGACCGTGCCCCTTGCTGAGCCAAAATATCTCAATGAATCCTCTCTGGAGTATTCACAAACTGGTATGAAGGCACTGTTCGATGAGTCCATGTACTTGTTGCACCATGCAGCCTACAAGGCTATTACTCACGGCATGAGTGTTCACCGGGATGATCTTGAATCCGACCGCCAGCTCAATGAAATCCTGGCAACCAAAGAAGCGGTAAGCGTGGACATTGAAAACCTTTACGACAGTATCATCAAACCCGTTTACAGCAAGATAGTGGAGTATGCCACCCTCCTGCAAAGTAAATTCTCACTGGACGAAGGCAAAATAGAAATCATCAGGAATATCCTGATAGCCAACCGTATGTTGGTCCATGTGGTGAAAAAAATGGCTCCCCTGCATGACAATATTACTGAGTTCATGTCACTCGACAATCCCTATATCCAGGAAGAATACAACCTGATCAGAAGGCGCATTCTTAAATCCATCAGGGAAATTCATCGCTGTAACAACTCGGACAATCTACTCAAATACCTGCGCCAGCTCAGTAAGGAGGGGGAAAGCGAAGTGAAACTGGATGTGCTTGTATCGGGTCGGGTGAACAAGTTGCTGCTGGATAAAAGGATAACCAGCGAAATGGCTTCCTCCCTGCTAAACGATAGCGAAAATGCCCGCAAGATCGTACGCGACCTGGTGAATATCGCTACCCTGCTTTACCATCCAAAAGACAAATTCACTGATCGTCTTGAAGATCAGGATGATCTGGATGAGGTTGCCGCCTGATTTACACTGTCAGGTCTGTGAAAGTCTCTTTCATGCATCATTACCTGTAGCACTTTTCCATTAATGAATTGAATACGCTGAATGCCACATTTACTTCGAAGAAATAACCGCGGCTTATGAGAATGCCATGGAACTTATAGCCGATATTACCGTGTATGTATTTTCGGCTGCGTTTATCTCAGGCCTGCTTATTACTGCGGTAAGCGGTTCAGCCAGAGCGGTGAAGGTTTACCTGATTTTTCTTACCGCTCTGTCTATTTTGGGCACGCTTATCGGACTCATCTTTTCCCAGGGCCTGCATGTTTTTCTTCTATTCCAGATCATTACACTGATTATAATTATTTTCTTTTTCATCATCGCCGGCGCCGCAGTCGGTGCTGGAATTTATCAACTGATACACAAGCAACCTGCTTTCAAAAAACTGAGGGAAAGCGAACTCATTGATTACTTAGCGCTAGCAGAGTTCGCTGAATTGGAAGACATCTCAACAGACAGAGTGCAGTTGAGAGTGAAAAGTGGTCTTTATCAGGGAGGACAATATAAACAAGAAATGTATATCCACAATTCTGAATTATCCGATCCCGACGATAAAAAGACACATCAAGAACTGCAGCCTTTACAGAAATTTAACAATAAAAACTAAAAGTAGGAAATCAGGGCGATCGAAATTTTGAGCGAAAGGCGATTATCCGAGAAGCATCGATTACCTGCTCTCTTGCGCAGACATTTACTGTGCCACCAACACTTCGGTAATGTAAGTTCCTACATCACGCAGCTGCTCAGGGCTCTAGACATTTTCAGAGGCTGGCATATTTTTGCGACCATATAGCACCACGCTCAGGAGATCACCCAGACCCAGCTCTGCTGTTAGCGCTGCACCACCACCCTCGCCCCCTTCACCAGTTTCCCCATGGCATGGCGAACAAATCTGGGCATAAAGATTTTGTCCGGCTGTGAGGCAGTCGGTGAGCAGGATAAAGTGTATAACGAGCTTGCCGAGTACTTGAAAAATGAAATGGCAAGATAAACAGACACAAATTTTGCCCTTGGCAAAATCAGCCAAGCCCTACGCAAAAAAAAATGGCGCTATCTTAGATAGCGCCATTTTTGTATCAGCCCTTAAAACTTGTCTTAAGGGCTAAACCATTAGCAATTTATTTGCCTTTGGTTCTCCAGCTGTCCGCATAGTTTTCACGGGCATCGCTGGAATAAGGTGTTGGAGCAACTCTTACACGCATCTCGCACTGCTGATGTGGTTCAATGGAGGATTTCTGTGAATTTACCGCTTCACCCCATTTCAGCGTCAGTACATCACCAACCTCAACGTCAGCATCAACGACGGCCAGAGACAGCAGGCAACGCTCATTGTAGCTGTAACCATTGAACATGCTCATGCCTACTCTCTTACCATCTTTAGACAGCTCGTCTGCATTGCTTGAAGAATAGTTATGGTTCGGGAAGTCGATCCACTTGTAAGCCAGACCTGGCTCGAAAGCCGACATAATGACCTTCTGCACGTCTTCACGGTTCCACTCGATGGTTACTTTCTTACGCTGCTTGCCCGCTTCTTTCATGGCTTCCAGTGCAGCTTTGCCGATAAAGTCATCTTTCTTCCAGCCGATGTAGAAGTCATAACCCAGTTCAAAAGGCGTTACGTAGTAATCTTCGATGTTGTCACTTTCCAGTGAACCGCCCAAAGAGCCCATCGCTTCATAGCTGTCAGCACCCAGCCAGTCACGGTAATCAGCCAGCATGCCACCACCTGTATAGATGCCTGGCAGAGGAGAAGGAATCCAGCCACTTTCAAGGGTGTTGGAAGAGTATGCACGAGCCCCAACCATACGCATATCAACGCCAACCGCTTTTGCTGCTTTCTGAATTTCTTCCTGGATATAGCTCTTGTCAGCATAAGGGCCCCAAACTTCAAGACCCGGGGCACCAGACATGCCATGGCGCAACGCCATCACTTCACGTGAACCGATATTGACTTTATCAACATGGAAGAATTTCACTTCAGGAATTGGGCCGCCATTCATTTGCTCAAATATCTTGCCAGCATCAGGACCCTGAATTTGGAAACGGTAATGAGCACGAAAAACAGCTTTGCCGTCCGGGCGAGAGTCTGAACGTGGATCATGTTTCAGACGAATGTTATAGCTACCAATTGAGGCCTGGAACATTACCCAGTTAGCGGTTGGCGCACGGCCTACCAGCACAAATTTTTCGTCTGTTTCACGGAAGATGATCATGTCACCAATAACGTGACCTGCCGGGGTAACAGGCACAAAATGCTTGGCGACATTCAGCTTGAAGTTAGCAAAGCTGTTGATACCAACATAGCTGAGGAATTTTTCAGCATCAGGACCTTCAACCGTCAGCTCATCCATATGGTGAGTCTGATCAAAAAGTACTGCGGAGTTCCGCCAGGCCATTTGTTCTGAACGCCAGTTTGAGAATTCAGCGGCCACGACTGGATATACATAAATGCCAGCTTGCGAATTGCGCAACATATTAACGGCGCCACCGGCCGCTTCCATCGCTACTGTTAGACTGTTCTTATTCATCTAATTGTGCTCCTAATTTTTAATTATTCTAAATTTCGGATAACGAAAAAAAGTGCGCATTTTGCCAGAAAGTCGCTAGAGTAGGAAGTAAAAAATCTGAACTGCTTCCCGCATTGGCACCCTCTTCTCACAAGGTGACAATTATTCTCTTTTAATCTATTGAAAATTATAGATTAATTGCTCCTTCTTCTACGCTTAAAATTTTTCGCTATACGAATTTTTTTTAGATATTTTCGGATTGAAATCTATAAGCAGGTGGACTACATCTTCTATCCTGTTTATTCTTCTGCTTCTTAAACGCTCTATCTAGCAATGAAATAAAATAAAAAATGCAATTTTAAGGGGTTATTCGATGCCAAGAAGTACAGATCACTTTCTCACCACTCACGTAGGCAGCCTGCCTCGTGAAGAAGACCTGATGCATATGATGTTTGCTAAAGAAGATGGCGTGCCTGTAGATCAACAGGCATTAAATGAGGGTGTTCACCAGGCAGTCATCAATATCGTGGAAAAACAGAAATCCCTTGGCATTGATATAGTTAATGATGGCGAAATGTCTAAACCCAGTTATGCGACTTATATTAAAGATCGCCTGGATGGCTTTGGCGGCAGCGAGAACACTTATATTTTTGCTGACCTTGTCGACTTCCCCAACCTGGCGCGTCGGGTTGGCGAAGATCCTTCACGTCAACATCGCCATGCACCAGGCTGCAAGGGACCTATCAGTGTAAAAACCACTGACGATGTACATGAAGATGTGCGCAATATGCAGGAAGCCACCAATGGCAATATGGAATATGCTTTTTTCAGTTCTGCCTCTCCGGGGGTTACCTCGATATTTTTCAAGAACGAGTACTACCCCACTCATGAGGAATATGTATTTGCTATTGCCGAGGCAATGAAAACAGAATATGAAATTATTGCCGCCTCCGGTGCCACCTTACAGATTGACTGCCCTGATCTGGCGATGGGTAGACATATGAATTCCGACGGTGTCAGTCTGGAGGATTTTCGAAAAGTCGCCGCCCTTCACGTAGAAGCCTTGAATCATGCGGTACAGAATATCCCTGCAGAACAGCTACGCATGCATCTATGCTGGGGCAATTATGGCGGCCCTCATCACTGCGATATGAATTTCGCCGACATCATCGATATTGTCATGGGCGCCAAACCACAAACCTTGCTCTTTGAAGCGGCCAATCCACGCCATGCCCATGAATGGGCACTGTTTGAAGATTACAAACTGCCCGAAGGCAAGGTACTGTGCCCTGGGGTTATCGAAGTGCAGTCAAACTATATTGAACATCCAGAACTAATAGCCCAACGTATCAAGCGTTATGCGGACCTGGTGGGCAAGGAAAATGTGATGGCTGGAACAGACTGTGGTTTCAGCATCCACGTGGGTCAGGCTGCTATTGATCCAGGCGTAGCCTGGCTAAAATTACAAGCCCTGGCAGAAGGAGCGGCGATTGCTTCGGACTGGTTTTTTAAAAACAGATAAAAGAAAAAAGATAAAGGATAAAGGCAAGCGGGATCAGGTAAATCCTGACGGTTAAAGCTCTTTCTTTTTTCCTTTATCCTTTATCCGTCACTTATTATGACTGCCATCACACAAGGGCTGGCTAGCCGTTGCCTTGCAACAACAAAAGAAAACTTTGCGGCTTTCCTCTGCCGTGTATTTCAGCGGCGTAAAATCTGTTTCCTTATGTGAGCCGTCACAAAAGGGTTGTTTCTTGCTAAGGCCACAGGCACACCAGAAATAATTCTGACCGGCTTCCACTTCAACAGCGATTGGTTTATCGCCAGCTCTGACTGCTTTACTCATCTCACTCTCCCGAAATACTAATTTATTTTACCATCAATCAACATTTACCCTGAACGCCTTGGCATTGAAATGCAATGGCCCGCCACTTGCAAGCTTGTACCCCAGGAAGACCTTGTAAAGCCCGCTTTGCACTGATCCGCTAAATACCTGAAAGCTTTCTTTCGTTCCAAGTGCTGACACTTCGTAGGCTGGCTGAATTGTTTTTAAACCGCCATTCCATGCCTGGAAGTTTCCATCCAGATCCAGAGTAGTGAGCGCCGTTTCAGTAAAAAGTACTACGTAAATTTCAGCAGCCTTACCCACATCTGCCGCTTGAGGATTTAATGAGCCGGCAATAGTGATGACATCGTTGTTGGCAAATTCTATTGCTGTGCTGACTCCTGCATCAGAAGACGCCCCGGCACCAAACTGAGCCGATGTCGCAGTACCATCTGAGGTAGTGATCACTTGCAGGGAGTTAATATCAGCTATCGCATCCACTACCTGGTCCGTAGTATTTCCTTCTGCACCTGAGCCGCCACCAATGTCGGTGCTGTCAGTCAAAAACGTTGCCACCACGGTGACATCAGCATCAGAGGAAACCGGCAAGTCGACGGTTATTGCCAGCAATGACTGGAAGCCATCGCCAGCGGAACTTGATCCCGCCACGGAACCTTCATAGCGTGCGCCATTGTCATTCAGTTCCACATAGAAAGTATGTGTTTCGGCAGTCAGCAAATTAATAACCCTGCTAATGGTCTCTCTATTATCTACTGTATCGCTTATTTCAGTGTCAAGAAAACCATCACCATTTTTGTCACCAAGATTACCCGGTGGATGCCACACCACATCAATAGCACTGGAATCAAAATCTGTCACTTTAATACTGACATTGACTAAAGTATTACCTGCACCAGTGACGGTGACATCAGCAAAAGGCGCCTGGTTATAAAACACTTCAGTATCAACGGTAAATGCCAATGCCAAGAGCGTAGTCTGCGCGGCCTCATCTACCACATAGACTGTCCAATCTCCGGGGATAGTCTTGATAGCATCCGGCGTAGAAACACTGACCCAGCCGCCACCACAGGCAGTATTAGCGCCACACTCAATCCCGGTTGAGGTGCGCCCAAAAACATAGCCAAAGGGGTCCACATAGATAACAGTAGCATCAATATCAATAGCTGTATTATTGGAAAAATTACCGACGCCACCAAAATTAAAACGCACAAAGCCAACATCCGTGGTCGATGAATTTATGGTGGAAACAGGATCATTTGATGCCACCGAGATAAAGGCACCCTTGTCTATTTGCTGATTAGGCTTGAACAAAAATTCCAGCAAACTGGCCGGGGCAGATGGATACGGAGCATACAGCCACTGCTCAATAGGTTGGCTAATATCAGCGATATTCAGCGAGCCCTTGCCATACAATACCCGTGCTACCTGAATATCATCTGCGCGGGGATGTAAAAGATGATTGTAGGGATTGGCATACATTACAGAATCTGGAGAATCCGAATGCCCAAGCCCTATTAAATGCCCCAGCTCATGGACCAGCACTTCCACAATTTCTGCCTGGGAATCCCAGATAGTTGCATTCTGGTTTAATTCAACAGAGCCATCCACATAGGGAAAATAGCCCTTATCGCTATCGTAAAAATCAGCATTGGGACCCGCACGCCCTGCCGCCCCTCCGGCACTGCCCCAGAAAACCCGCACCAGACCATCCATGTCATCAGGCAAACTCCCATGATCATCGTTAGCATCGCTGTCAATGCCGGTTATATTAAATTGAATGCCACTGACCAGCTCCCATTCGCCGCGGCTTCCTCAAGCAATTCAAGAACATCACCAGCGTCTGAAAATAATGCCGGTGCCCCGTCAGGGTCGTAGACAAGATTAATCGCGCCATCCCAACGCCCAAATTGCACGCTAATACCAAGCGCCGGATCAAGCGCCCGCAGATAGTCGCCATCCTGTTCGTTATAGGCCATGGTTAAACTACTAAATACAACCAACAGACCAGCAACAATTGAGCGCTTGTGTGACGCCAGGGTCCGGGCGACAGCTTTAACACAGCTATTTAAACTATTCCCCATGATTAATTTTCCTTGCGCTGTAATTTCCTTCAGGAATTCCAGGGTTCGATTAATACCTTGCACTGAGTAGTGCGCTGCTTAAGGGCTTCAAAAGCTTCCGGGGTAGCGTCGATTGATACCGTATCGGTAATCATACTGTGAGCACAAGTATCACCGGATTCCAGAGCATCCAGAGTCGTATGAAAATCCTGAAGCGTATAAAAAATTGAGCTTTGCAGTCGACATTCCTTGGTCACAAATTGAAAAGGGCTAAAAGTATCAGGATGGGTACACAGCCCGGCAACAAGTACCGTGCCTCTAGGGGCAACATGCTCAATACAGCGCTGTATGAGGCCGCTTTTACCAACACATTCAAAAACAATTTCAGGTGCTGCACCCAAGGCCTTGTTTACATCATCAACACAATTATCGCCAGCAGTGACAAAGGTAGTAGCACCCATTTCAATGGCAAGGTCTTTGCGACGATCAGTTGACGCCGTCATGGCGATATCCCCCGCGCCCATGCGTTTTGCCCAGAATGCGACAGCAAGCCCAATAGGGCCGGCACCGACCACCAGCACTTTTGCCCCTTTAGGCATCTGAGCCAAATTAACAGCTCGCAGTCCCACGGCAAGGGGCTCGACTAGTGCTCCATCTTCAATGCTGACATTCTCAGGTATTCTTACACACTGATGTTCTCTGACCAGAGAGTACTGCCCGTATCCACCCCCTCCGATTATCATCTCGGGACATATGGCAAAATCCCCTGCCCGGCAAGCCGAACAGTGGCCACATGAAGCAAGCGGGTTAACCGCAACCCTATCGCCACTTTTAACTGTTTTTACTTCGGCACCAATTGCCACAACCTCGCCGGAATATTCATGGCCCAGAACTGCACCCTTCGGAACACCGAATATGGGGTCTTCAGAAATATGCAGATCGGTTCCGCAAATGCCACAACGCCGGACTTTGACGACAACATCATGTGCGCCCACGGGGTCTGGAGAAGGAATATCTTCCACAGTGAGCAATTTATTAACACCCTGGAAAACCGCTGCTTTCATAAATTCACTCTTTGGCTTAAGTTATTCTTACTCAAGCTGCTCTTATTTCTGGAAAGGGTATGTGACCTTAACTTTAAACACATGGAGAGGTCTGATCAATTCTTATAAAAACACTGAATTCACATCATCAACACAGGTTTTATTACCTGTCCTGATACCATCTCGGCAACGGCCCTGTTGATATCAGCAAGCGGGTAAAAGCTAAGTAATTTATCAAAAGGAAATTTCCCCTCAGCGTAGTAGTTCAGCAGTTGGGGAATAAATACCTGGGGATCACTATCGCCCTGGATAACCCCCTGGACAGTCCTGCCGTGCAGAAGATGACTACCCGGGAAAGTCAGGTCCTTCCCTCCGCCACCACTGTGTATGCATGTGCCACGGTTTGCCAGGGACTCAAAAGCCTGGCGAATCACTTCAGGCTTGTTGGTGGTATCCAGAGAGTAATTGACACCCGCCTTGTTGGTTATTTGTTGGATGAGGCCAACAGGGTCAGTTTCCTTGCCCAGATCAATGGTATGGCTTGCGCCCAGAGTTCTGGCTATATCTAACCTTCTGGAATTCACATCAAGCACAATAAGCGGATCCATGCCTGCTATTGCAGCCGCCATGACGGCACTGAGTCCTACATTCCCGGCACCAAATATTGCAAAAGACTGACCTGCTGAAGGCTGCAATACGTTCAGGACCACCCCTGCACCAGTCTGAAAGCCACAGCCCAGCGGCCCCAGAAT
>CAWUSW010000015.1:0-33976 GCA_963925675.1 uncultured Pseudomonadales bacterium | reverse complement strand
CACTCGTGGCATACCCAGTTCGGCACACCGCAGTGCAGGGTCATCATAATTATCGGATTGCTCCCACACCTGGCGGGCGCCAGGAGTCAGTGGAGGGTTATCACTGAATGAAGGCCTGCTAGTACCATCCAGTGTCCAGGTTCTAAAGATACCCGCTGTCTGATTAGCCTTGCCGATTTCAGCTACCGCTGCCCAGTCGCCACCGCCAATAGGATTATCTGTCCAGCGCGGCCCGGCAAAACGTGTCAACAGCACTTCTTGTTCCCGGGAACTGTTCATTAACAGCACATTGGTGACCAGCATATGAGCAGCCCGGCGCGAAGACGCATAACCGGCCACTCTTACATTTTGTCCCACCTGAAACGTCCCCCTTGGCACGCCTCTGCGCAGGGTGCTTGCCAGGTCAGCCGCTTCCATTCGCCATGTCACTTGCTGGCCATTTTCATCAATTATATCGACCCACAAACCGACATGAGGGTTGCGCCAGATAACCCGAACAATCTCACCCTCAATTTCTGTAAAGGTACTGCGATCATATTCTGCATTGGAGTGATGAGCGAAAACCACAGCCGGGACATTGCTCAGGAAAATAACCAATAAAAAGCGTATTAATGTTTTCATAGTTTCAAACCCTGCTTATTGAGTTGGCAAATCCATTGGCGCTTCTCTTCTTAAAAACTTCCAGACACCGTCTTCGCGAATAAATTGATCATTGTAATGACCCAGTATGGTCAAGCCGGGATTACCGTTTTCATCCGGAGTAATGTAAATCCACTTGGTGAGCGCTGATGCCCTGTCACCATCTATATCTATTTTTTCATTGGTCAGAATATGAAATGTCCCTGATCCTTCTGGTGAGGGATTATGACCAATCATCTCATCCATTAATTTAAATACGCCATCAGGCCCCTTTCCTGACCCCATGCCACTGACCCACTCCCCTTCCCTGGCGAACAGCTTGGCAAAGGTCCGGTAATCACGATGGTCATGGGCGGCCCCATAGACGAGGATCAGGTTGCGAATTTCTTCCCGGTCTTCCAGTACCTGAATTCTCGCGGCCAGCGCAGTCACATTATCATCAGCAGCGGCAACAGACTGAAATACTGTTGCAGCAACCAAAAAAGGCAACATCAGCAGCAATCGAGTTTTACACCTATTGAGCATTTTTAGTCCTGTATAAATAATGTGTTTCCAGCAGAATACATTGTCGCTTTTTTAGCGTCTAGGCTTACTGCAATGACACCTGAAGTTTAAATTCAGGTAAACTCGCGCTTTTCTTTCAAACCCATTTTTGTATCAGGCTTTACATGAAAGATCTCACTCAGGGTTCTATTCCCCGCACCATCCTGACAATGGCCGCGCCTGTCGCTGCCGGCATGATATTCCACACCCTGTACTTACTGGTGGACCTTTATTTTGTGTCCGCGCTTGGTGATGCCGCGATTGCCGGTGTGGGCGCTGCAGGCACCCTGTTTTTCATGGTTATGGCACTTAGTCAGGTTCTCGGTGTGAGCTCTGTTGCCCTTATTTCACAGGCAGTAGGCCGTAAAGAGCAGGACCAGGCTAACCTGGTTTTCAACCAGTCCATGGTCCTGGCAGGTTTATGTGCGGCAATTACGCTGATCTGTGGTTACACATTGGGGGATGCTTACATGAGCACCATTGCCGCTGGTGAAGCCCAAAGCGAAGGGGTAACTTTTCTGTACTGGTTTTTACCGGGTATGGCGATGCAATTTGCCCTGATGGGGATGGGTTCCGCATTACGCGCAACCGGTATCGTGAAACCAACCATGGTGGTTCAGGTACTGACCATTATTCTGAATATCATTCTTGCCCCGGTATTAATTGCCGGCTGGGGGCCAGGCCCAGCTCTGGGTGTAATGGGCGCAGGTCTCGCCACTTCTATCTCCACTACAGTAGGAGTAATTTTACTAATTATTTATTTCATCAAGCTGGAAAAATACGTGTCCTTTAATTTCAGTTTGTGGAAACCGCAATTTCCTGTCTGGGGGCGGATGCTCAATATCGGTCTGCCGGCTGGCGGCGAAATGTTGCTGATGTTTGGCTATTTCGCCATGGTCTATTGGCTGATCCAGGATTTTGGCGAAACCGCACAGGCCGGTTTCAGTATTGGCGGGCGCATCATGCAATCAATCTTCATGCCTACCATGGCAATAGCTTTTGCAATTGGCCCTATTGCCGGGCAAAATTTCGGAGCTGGCCACGGCGATCGTGTGAAGCAAACTTTTTCCAAGGGCATCTTGTTAAGCTCTATAGTCATGGTTGTGGTCACTGTAGTGCTTCAATTTCATCCTGAATTACTGGTGGCATTTTTTACTGATGAAGAAGAAGTCATTACCATTGGCGGTGAATTCCTTCAAATCATCTCCTGGAACTTTGTTGCCCAGGGTATTATTTTCACTTGCTCTGGAATGTTCCAGGGCTTGGGCAATACCAAACCTGCCATGTTCAGTTCAGGCAGCCGCTTGCTTATTTTTGTTGTGCTTGCAGTCTGGGCCAGTAAACAGGAAGGCTTCACTATCAATCAGGTTTGGTATGTGTCTGTTCTTTCCGTTGCCGTGCAGGCCATAATCAGCGTTTTATTGGTACTAAAAGAGTTCAGGCTGAAACTCAAAAATCTGCAAGTACCAGCGGCAGCAGAGAGTGTGCCAATCTAGGTTATTCGTGCCTTTGGCTGCGAATGAAATTCAATTTTTCCAGATGTAATTAACCACTATGCCTTTGCTCACACTAAAAGAAGTTCACCTGGCCTATGGCACTCAAGTGCTGCTCGACAAAGAGGCTATGACAATAGACTCGGGCGACATCATCGGTCTGCTCGGGCGAAATGGGGTTGGCAAAACTTCCCTGCTGAAAATCCTGCTTGGCGACGTCAAACCGGACAGTGGCGAACGCTGGCTGAGTCCTGGACTACGTATTGCCACTCTTGAACAGGAACTGCCCTTTCAGGCTGAAGAAACTGTCTATGAATTTATTGCCGGCGGGCTTGATAATGTCGGACGCCTGTTAAGCGATTATCATCAGCTCACTGCAATGAGCGACGCCTCTCTGGATATGAAAAAACTGGAAAGACTTCAGCATGAAATAGATGCTATTGATGGCTGGAAAATTCAGCAAAAAGTTGAAACCGTTATTAGCCAGCTGGATCTCCCCACTGACTCTTTGATGTCCAGCCTTTCTGGCGGCTGGTCCCGACGTGCCGCATTGGCCAGAGCTTTAGTGGTAGAACCGGACATTCTTCTGTTAGATGAACCGACTAACCATCTCGATATACCCGCTATCGAATGGCTGGAAAAGTTCATGATGGAATTTCGCGGCGCCATAGTCCTGATTACCCATGACCGAACCTTCCTGCAAAAAGTGGCAAACCGCATCATGGAACTTGATCGTGGACACCTTGTTTACTGGCAGCATGATTACCAGGGATTTTTAGTACACCGCGACCAGCAGTTGGCTGCAGAAGCAAAAACTCACCATGAGTTTGATCGTAAAATGGCCAAGGAAGAGGTGTGGATTCGCCAGGGCATCAAGGCAAGAAGGACCCGTAATGAAGGCCGTGTTCGCGCCCTGGAAAAAATGCGCAGGGAATATAGCGATCGCCGTAATGTTCAGGGCAATGCGAAAATGGCTCTGAATAAAAGTGATGCCTCTGGAAAAATTGTTGTCGAAGCGCTGGGGATCAGTCATGGCTATAAAGATAACCCGCTGATCAAGGATTTCTCCATCAATGTTATGCGCGGCGATCATATTGGCTTTATTGGCCCCAACGGTACCGGTAAAACAACACTGCTGAAAATTCTGCTGGGTAAACTCCAACCAGATCATGGCGATGTTAAAACCGGCACCAAAATTGAGATTGCCTATTTTGATCAACTTCGCGAACAACTTGATCTGGAAAAAACTGTTCAGGAAAACCTCGCCGCCGGCAGCGACTTTGTTGAAATCAACGGCCGCAATGTTCACGTCATTTCTTATTTGCAGGATTTTTTGTTTTCACCCGATCGTATCAGACAGCCAGTAAAATCTTTGTCAGGCGGCGAACAGAATCGTCTGATTCTCGCACGTCTGTTTAGCAAGCCAGCGAATGTGCTGGTACTGGACGAACCCACCAACGATCTGGATATGGAAACACTGGAGTTACTGGAAGAGATTCTGCTGAAATTTGAAGGCACTTTGCTGCTGGTCAGCCATGACCGGGCCTTTCTGGATAATGTGGTCACCAGTTCAATCGTTTTTGAAGGCAATGCGGTAGTGAATCATTACGTCGGGGGTTACCAGGACTGGGTAGACCACGGCGGCACTTTCAATACTGAAAAAATTACTGAAGAAAAACCTGAGCCAGAAAAACAAATTCAGCAAAAACCAGGTATCCAACAAACGGAACAGCCCATTAAACTGTCCTACAAACTGCAAAGGGAACTTGATCAGCTGCCTGAACACATTGAAAATGCAGAAACAGAACTGGCACAATTGGAAGAAGCAATTTCACAACCTGAGTTTTATGAAAAGGATCAAAAAACCATTGATGACACCATGAAAAAACTGGCAAGCGCCCAAAAAGCCATGGAAATACTCTATGCCCGCTGGGAAGAAATCGAACAGGGACAGCAATAAGTATGGGGCGCCAAGGTCTAAACGGGTTAATAACTTTTTGGCTCACGATAGGGGCTATCTTGTTCAGCCGCATCAGTCACGCCCACGTAAAGTGGTTTCTTCCCGTTGAAGGCGAGATCATTTCTGCTTTTACCCCTTATGGATTGCTAGATACCCCGGTATTAATTTGGTGTGCAGTGGCAGTGTTGATGATTGTTCTCTCAATAGTTCTGGATTCAAAACTGCCGATCCTGCCACTGCTTGAAAATGTGCGCCAGCCATTCCTGATGTACTTACTGAAACTTTGCACCGGGCTTTCTCTGTTAATGTCAGCCTATAGTGGTGTTATTTTTGCCCCACACCTGCAGGCCAGTGCCGGGGTAGGTGATTTTCTGATTCTGGTAGAAGCGGTAATCGGTCTGTTATTTATTGCCAACTTCCATATCTTTGCCGCCACCATCCTGCTTTTCTTTTTGTTTATTAGTGTAATTCTTGTTTATGGCCTAGTCCCGGCGCTGGAATATCTGAATATTCTTGGTATTGCCTGCTGCCTGCAGCTATTTCATTTTTATCCGCTGAAGTTCAGAACACATCTTAAAGCCTATTCCATTGCCTCCCTGCGGATACTCACTGGTATTGCCGTAATCACTCTCGGATTTTCTGAAAAACTGTTGAACCCGGAACTGGGTGAGTTTTTTGTCAGCGCCTACCAGTGGAATTTTATGGCCAATATGGGTATTGAAAGCTTTACTGACCAGTTGTTTGTCTTTTCAGCAGGGGTAATGGAAGTGGTGTTTGGCATAATTCTGGTGCTTGGCACAACGACCAGAATTAATATCCTCGTCGTATCAGTCTTTATGCTGGCCTCAAACATCACGTTTTTCGCCAGCGGAGAGTATAGTGAAGCGCTGACCGAAATTTTTGGTCATTTACCAATCATCGCTACGGCGATGATTCTGATATTCTTCGGCTCTGGTAATAAACTGAAGGTCACTGAACTGTGGTCAAGACAAACTGCCGACTTAAGTAAATTTGAATAAGTCCCAACCCTTACAGGGTCCTGCGCACCATGACAGAATTTTTCATATTAGGACTTGTTTTTCTCGTCATTGTTTTCGGTTTTTACTATTCGTCATGGCGTGAAAAACGCATCCTGAACTTACCATTGCCACCTCAATGGCTTGCCACCATTCACAAGCAACTGCCGTTTTTTGAAAAACTGCCTCCTTCCGAGCAACAGCAATTGATAGACATGATTCGCTTGTTCATTGCCAATAAGAAATTCTATGGCTCTGGTGGCCTGGCAATGAATGATGAAATTCGGGTTACTGTTGCTGCGCAAGCCTGTCTTTTGTTACTAAACCGCAAAACCGGCATTTATCCCAGACTCAAACATATTCTTGTTTATCCCTATGCCTTCAGGGCAGGCCATGACAAGCGTAATCACGATGGCACCGTCAGCGACAAGCCTGTTGGCTTACTGGGAGAATCCTGGCACTACGGCAAAATCATTCTTTCCTGGGACGACATTAAAAAAGGCATCAGCAATTTCCATGATGGTCATAATGTAATCCTGCATGAGTTTTCACACCAACTGGACAGCGAATCCGGATCAGCCAATGGTGCCCCGGTACTGCATAGCAATAGCTACACAGCCTGGGCTACAGTGTTGTCAAAAGAATTCAAGGAACTCAACAAGGACTTTTCCCATCACCACAAATCTGTAATGGATCATTACGGCGCCACCAATCCAGCAGAGTTTTTTGCTGTAGCCACGGAAACCTTCTTTGAAAAACCTCGGGAATTAAACCATGAACATCCTGAACTGTTTGAAGTGCTCAGAAAATATTACGCTGTAGACCCTTCCAACTGGCAATAAGAGAATTAAATAAATTTAAAGTGTCTTTGAAAGACTGAATTCCAAAAAAAACCAGCCAATTGGCTGGTTTTTTTTCAATATGTTTTATTACTTGATCAGCATGGCATAGAGTTCGTCTTTTAAATGAACCCGGCGCTTTTTAGCCTCTTCTTCAGTCATAGCAGTAACCGGAGTAACTTCGTTCTCCATATTTTCGACTTCTTTTGTCAGGTGATGATATTCATCAAATAATTTTCTGAAATGATTGTTACTTATTTTCATTTCATGAATTTTATCATTCAATTCTGGAAATTCGTGGTGCAGGTCATGATGTTCAACAGACATGTTAGATCCTCTTCAGATAACTACTTTGTGTAAACTAATTACTTCTAGATAATTCTGATCTCTGGCGGAGATAATAACGTGAGCATAGCGCAGTAGTTTTGATTTACATCATTACTGCGACAAAAACCGGCACAACCTATCCATCTGTTCGCAGAACCATTTAGCGCTTTATATCACAGGCATGGTTTATCTATCATTTATCCATGGTTTATCTGCCAGAGCGTTTCATTTATATTCAGCTTTTAAATGTTAGCATCAGAATATTAGAACACGACAGGATTGAATCATGAATAATTCCATCAGGTATAACATTTCTCAGTTTCTGGCATTTCTGGCCCTTACCCTTGTCGTACTCCCGCTTGGCGCCCAGACAAACCTTGATCCCACACGCTGGGAAGCCGATATGCAAGCATTTGAAAAACAGGATCAGATGAATCCACCCCCGCAGGGGGCAATTCTGTTGACTGGCAGTTCAAGTATCGCGAGATGGAATGATCAGGCTGCTACAGCTCTGGCCCCACTGACCGTCATTCCCAGAGGCTTTGGTGGCAGTGTGATGAACGACGTACTGTATCATCTCGATCGTGTGGCTCTTAATTACAAACCCCGGGCGATTCTCATCTATGAAGGGGATAACGATACTGCTTTCGGTGTTCCTGTAGAAAAAGTTATCGACCAGTTACATCTGGTCATCAACCGCATACACTCAGCTCTGCCGGAAACACGTATTTACCTACTGTCGGTAAAACCCAGCATCCTGCGACAGAACGTCTGGGCAAACGCACAACTGGTCAATGCAGGCTACCGCATGGTTGCTGACGCTGACCCTCTGGTCCATTACGTTGATGTGGCCAATCCATTTCTCAAGGCCGATGGTACAGTGATGGATGATATTTTTATCAATGACAACCTGCATCTAAATACCATGGGCAACCTGATCTGGGGAGCGTCCATACGGGCCGCATTAATGCCCCTTGAAGCACGGCATGAAGCTGCGCTGCAAAAATAAAAAGTAGATAAATAAATACCAGGAGATAAACCGTGAAAATTGTTTTCCCACTGTTATTGATGGCCTTGAGCGCCCCTGCAGTTGCTGACCTGGCCACTTATTCAAGCAGCAACCAGACCCTGAGTGTTCCTCTGCTGGCCATCAACGGTTCCGTGTATTACGAAAACGTAGAGATCAGCCTGAACACCAGCACCGGCAAATTCAACATCATGGCGGCTAATAAGATCAGTGCTGATAAAATTGGCAATCAGACAGTGACAGTGTCGTCTGACAGCCCCGGCACACTGCTTACCAGGGACACCCTTGAGCTGCTGTATATCCAGGATTCCCGCTGTCCTGCAGATGTCCAATGTATCATTGCCGGTGAGATAATCATCGGATTGCAGTTGCATGACTTTGTCACTGACAGCCTCACCGTGATGGAACTTCAACTGGAAGGAAATGGCAGTATTGCCGGAGACGGAGTAAAAACTGAGGAGTACACCTTCAGCTTGCTTGAGGCCAATCCCTACCCTGAATCCGAAATAGTCCTTGATGATAACGACTATACATTCACCATTGAGTATTCCATAAATCCTGGATAAGCAATCGAGCACATCCCAGCCCAGGGCATTTTTCGAATGCCCTGTCGGATGGCGGGCTCCGCTCTTATCCCACCTACGCCACTTTTCACTTGTCTTTTGCCTCTTGCCTCTTGTCCCTTGCCTCTTGCACCTGCTACCTAGTACCCTTCTCTACAAAAGCAGTATTAAACTGCGAATAAATAAACGCTGGAAACCTCTTGAACGCCAAAGCCAAAACAAACCCTCTCGCCATCCTTCTCAACAAAGAATTACAAGGCGAGGTGTTGTTCGATGACTTCAGCCGCGGCCGTTACTCTACCGATGCATCCATCTACCAGATTATGCCCCTGGGGGTAGTGGTGCCAAAAAGCGAAGAAGATGTGCAGATTACCCTGCAGATTGCTAAAGATGCCGGCATCCCGGTACTGCCCCGTGGAGGCGGTACCTCTCAAAATGGTCAGACCGTCAATGAAGCCCTGGTCATAGATACCAGTAAATATCTGCGCAATATCACTGATTTTAATGCCGATAAACGCACGGTCAGTGTCCAGCCTGGCCTGGTGCTGGACCCCCTGAATAAATTCCTCAAACCCCATGGCCTGTTTTACCCGGTGGATGTTTCCACCGCTAACCGCGCCACGCTGGGCGGTATGACAGGCAATAACAGTTGTGGCTCACGCTCTATTCGATACGGCAATATGGTGCACAATGTTGAGGCTATCGATGCTCTGCTAGCTGATGGCAGTAGCGCGCGTTTCCAAGCCCTTGCAGATGACGCAGCCCGCGGCAATTTAATTAAGCGGATGCTGAGGCTCGGTGAACGCGAAAAAGAGGAGATCAACCATCGCTTTCCCGATATGCTCAGACGCGTCGGTGGCTATAATATTGATGCACTGATTACCAAGGATCCCAATATGTCCCACTTGCTGGTGGGCTCAGAAGGCACCCTCGCCTTCTTCCAGCAAATTCATTTAAACCTGCATCCTCTTCCCAAACACAAGACCCTGGGCATCTGCCACTTTCCCACCTTTTACGCCGCCATGGATGCTACCCAGCATATTGTCAAACTCAATCCTTCGGCCGTGGAACTGGTGGATAGCACCATGATCAATCTGGCGCGGGACATTCCAATGTTTAAGGCAACCGTGGATCAATTTGTCGTGGGAGAACCTGAAGCATTGCTACTGGTGGAGTTTTCCGGAGAAAACGAAGAAGCGCAACTGCGCAGTTTGCGCGATCTCGTTACACTGATGAATGATATGGGTTTTGTGGATGCCGTAGTAGAAGCCACAGACCCGACTTTTCAGCAGGCCGTGTGGGAAGTTCGCAAGCAGGGCCTGAATATTATGATGTCGATGAAGGGCGACGGCAAACCGGTGTCTTTTATTGAAGACTGCGCGGTAGACCTGAAAGATCTGGCGGAATATACACGCCGCCTCAGCGAGGTTTTTCACAAGCACGGTACCGAAGGCACTTTTTATGCCCATGCCTCCGTCGGTTGTCTGCATGTGCGTCCTATTTTAAATATGAAGGAAGAAACCGGCGCCAGTAAAATGCGCGCTATTGCAGAAGAATGTCTGGAAATGGTACGCGAATACAAGGGCTCCCATTCCGGCGAGCATGGCGATGGTCTGTCCCGTTCCGAATTTCATGAAGCCATGTTCGGCAAACGCATGGTGGCAAACTTCGAAGAAGTAAAAGACTGCTTTGATCCCAAGGGTTTATTCAATCCCGGCAAGATTGTGCGCGCGCCGAAATTCGATGAGCGTACTTTATTCCGCTACAAGCCGGACTATGCAATACAAACCATCAATACCGTCATGGACTGGTCAGACTGGGGCGGTTTTAACGGCGCCATTGAAATGTGTAATAACAACGGCGCCTGCCGCAAGGCTGAGGCCGGCAGTATGTGTCCGTCCTATAGAGTCACCAATGACGAAAAGCACCTGACCCGCGGTCGCGCTAATACCCTGCGCCTGGCCATCAGTGGTCAGTTAGGTAAGGACGCGCTGTTATCAGAGGAAATGTTTGACACCATGGACTTATGTGTCAGTTGTAAAGGTTGCAAGCGTGAATGTCCTGTGGGCGTGGATATGGCGAAAATGAAAGTCGAATTTCTCCATCAGTATTACCAACATCGACGCCTGCCATTAAAAGAAAAACTTATTGCTTACCTGCCCCGCTATGCATCCTGGGCAAAAAACTTTGGCTTCCTGCTAAACCTGCGCAACCAGATTCCCGGCCTGCCCTTGCTCAGTGAAAAACTGTTGGGCTTTACCCGGCACCGTGCCTTACCAAGCTGGCGGTCTGATGTGTTTTCTCAACACCAGGGATTAACAACAGAAAGTACAGCCTCCAGCCAAGTCGAAGTGGTCCTGCTGGTGGACACCTTCAACACCTACTTCGAACCGGAAAACGCTCACGCGGCATTAAAAGTGCTGAAAGCAGCGGGTTATCGAGTACACATTCCAAAACCCGTGGATAATAAACGTCCCCTGTGCTGCGGGCGTACCTTTCTTAGCGCCGGTCTTACCGATCAGGCCAAAGAAGAAATGACGCGCACTCTGGAAACCCTGAAACCTTTTGTAGATAAAGGCATACCCATCATCGGGCTGGAACCGTCCTGTCTGCTCACCCTGCGTGATGAATTCATTTCATTACTACCCGGAGAAGATACACAGAAGCTATCTGAATCAGCCATGCTGTTCGAGGAATTTCTGGCCCGGGAACACCACCGCGGAAAACTCAAACTGGATCTGAAACCCATCAGCAATAAAAAAGCCTTATTGCACGGCCACTGTCACCAGAAAGCCTTTGGCGTAATGTCCGATGTGCAAACCGTACTGTCACTGATTCCTGAACTGCACGTGGAAACCATTGATTCAGGTTGTTGTGGTATGGCGGGCGCCTTTGGTTACGATGCCGTGCATTACGACACCTCAAAGGCTATGGGAGAACTGAGCCTGTTACCGGCGATTCGCGCTGCTGGCAAAGACACATTATTAGTCGCTGACGGCACCAGCTGCCGCAGCCAGATTGATTCCACCACCACGCGCCAGGCAATGCATGTGGCAAAAATATTGGCCATGGCTCTGAACTAAAAATAGGGGTCAGAACAGGTTTCTTATATTGAGACTTAATTTAAAGGGCTTGAAGATACCTTTCTTTATATAGAAAAGGTGTTCTGACCCCTATTTTTCTTTCTGAAGGCAAATTTTCTGCCAGGTAATCTTCTGACTCTGTTGCATCAAACAAAGGCACTACCTTGTCCGGATCAATGCGCACCATCAGGTAGGTGATGTGATCATCAATGCGGGTGAACTGGTGCCCTGTGCCCGGGGGAATCACAAAAACATCGCCTGCCTGCAACTGCACTTCGGTGCCGTTATGGATAGCCTCCGCATTTTGTCCTGGTCCGTTGAGGAACACCACGGCACGATAATCATCAGGTCGTGGTTCAGCATTGATCAGGTCCGGGCCAGTAATATTGGTACCAGAGCCACTCAATACCACGTAGACCTCAGTCACCAGGTTATGCACAGCTACAGAACGCGGATTGGGTTCGGCCAGTGGACCACGATGAGCCAGCGCCAACTGCACATTAGACCTGCCAATATCAAGAGAACGAATCTGTTGATCAGTCAGTCCGGTCGCCATTGCCACGGCAATATAGTCAGCAATTTCATCGGCTTCAATAAGCTCAGTTTCACAGAAGTCACACGAGGGCACCCTGCCATCCAGTTCCGGCCCAGCCATTACAGTCTCAGTCACGGCAACAGTACTGCCAACATTTTCCGAGGACCCCAACAAGTTGGGGGGAAGAAAGGCGTTAAATACCAGTGCCAGCATGACGCTGCTGACAATGATCAGTCCCACATTCAACTTATTCATAATTTTCTCCTTAAGTAGAGGGGCAGACCCCGTCCTCAATTTTAATCAGGAATGTGGCGCTTCGAAATCAGCCACTGGCCATTTTGTTTAACGACAACATCATCATAAACACCAATATTACCCACGGTAAATGGACCGCCTGCAGGACCAGATACAATTTCCCAGTACGACCGATGATGCGCCTCGGTGTCGCTGACAAACTCGATCAGGGTATTGGTGATGACATGATGACTTTTAATGGTCGGTGGCGGTGAGTTAGCAACCCCGGTGATAAATTCCCGGATTTCCTTACGGCCGTTCAGAGCGTTGCCAGTAAAAGTAAATTGCGCATCCTCAGTAAAGATACCGACATAACCTTCTACATCGCGTGAGTCGTAAACGTGCGCATATTTGACTATCAAGGTCTGAATGGCGGCGTAATCTTGTGCCCGGTCCGTCATCGGTTCAGCAGCCAAGGTAGCAAGGGGGGAAACCCCGGCAACAATTGTCGCCAGTGTTAAACCGAAAATGGTTTTAAGTTGTTGCAGCATGATCATCTCTCTATTTATAGTTTTTGTTATTTACAGGTGAACAACTCACCGAGGATAACCGGGGAAAGCTGTAAGGTCTATGCGTAAATAGAGAAAGCACCGTTAAATGCGATGGTCTAGGCAAGCGCTTCTCAGGGTAGTATTGTTATGTCATCTAACACCGTCTTAAGATAACAGCCCATGACTTTCAAGACTCTGACTGCTACCTGCTTCCTATTTTCAGCACTGGCCTTGCTGGTCGCCTGTTCGGCGGATCAGGGGGCACCCGATACTTCAGCGCCAGCATCCTCAGGCATGGAAATCTCGATAGCCCCGGCTCCTGTAACAGCATCGGCTAACGACCCCGTTGATAATTTTGATATCGGCTACAGTGTCAACACGCTGATGAATGAGATGGTCCAACCTAACGTCCTGAAACTCTGGCAGGCAGTGCGCTATGTCGCCACAGCAGACGGTGTAGTGGAAGATGTGGCCCCACAAACCGATGCAGACTGGGAAACACTACGCGCCAGCGCTATTACTCTGGTAGAGGCCGGCAATGCCCTGCTGATTCCCGGTCGCAGTATCAACGATGCTGTTCAAGATGCTGACTATCCCGACTACATGTACCGATCAGAAGAAATTGAGGCGCTAATAGAAAGTGACCCTGAAATCTGGCGCTCCTACATCCAGCAGATGCAGTTTTTTACACAAACCACGCTTGCAGCCATTGAAAAAAAGGATGTGCTTGGCTTGATAGAAACCGGCGCAGCAATTAATAATTCCTGTCAGGGCTGCCATGCAGAATTTTGGTACAGACGCTAAAATGGGGGTCAGAACACTATTTAATATGGCAGCAGATAATCCATGTATAAAAATTATTTTCTGATCACATTTTATAAGCAGAGGAAAGGTTTGAAAAATCTTTTCTGGAATAGTTAGCGAAAGAACAACTCTTTATTTATCCGATGTAAAAGTCAGATTGATCTGACCCGATCGATTTTTTTATGCAACGAAATCCATATTATAGTCGAGAGCTGTATCAAATTCCTTGATCACTGCTTCCAGCGTTGTAAACGCTGGTTTAGCATTTTCCCTCATTATATCAATAAGGATTTTTATGTCCGCACTCAGTTTTGAGCCCAAGTGGTAAGTGGCATAGATTGGCTGTTGCAGGACTCGAGCGTCTTCCACCAGATACAAAGTCGATCCCAGGTAATTTTCTACTAAGCGATAGGGAAGATAGGCACTCCCCCCCATGGCAAGAATATAATTCATGGCAAACGTTGATTCCGTCGCTTGCAACACCGGGGCCGGCATCTCGGCAGAAAGCGTCAGAAATTTTAAATTGAAAAAAGAACCCCATTCTACGGTGACATAATCCCCTCCTAGTGCTTCAGCCATAGTTTGCCCTTCTACAGTTGATACCAGAACCAGTTCAACACTGCTTACTGGGCTGGATATATATTCTTTGCCCCGAAAATCTTCGTACAAAAGTGCCAGGTCAATTCTCTTTGAAGCTAACCGGTTATGCAGGGTTTCTTCATCATGGGATTCCACCCTCAGGATCATATCGTTAATTCCTTCGTAAATGGGGCTCAGACTTTTATTCAATAGAATACTGCAAAAACCACTAGTAGCACCGAAGCGCACAACCTTTTTGCTTTTCTTGCGCAGACCAATATCCCCCTTGGCTTTTTCCCATTCTGCAAGAATATTCTCGGCGTACAAAACCAGTCTTTCACCACTTACGGTTAACTGCAGGTTGTTTCTGTATCTTACAAACAGCGGCCCATCAAGCAGTTTTTCCAGTTGTTTGATGCGCAGGCTTACCGCTGCCTGAGTTATTTTAAGCTGCGCAGCGGCATTGCTAAAATTACCGCAATCCCGGACCACAAGAAAAGTCTTCAACAGGTTAATATCCACTATTTATTACGCTCTCGATAACATGAAACCACAATTGAACAATAAGAACTCAACAACTAAAGATTTTATTTAAAAAAACTTAGTCAATATTCACCAATAATTGTGCAAAAATAATTTTCTTGATATTTTTTCTACAAAAAAAAACGGGGCCTATTCGCCCCGTTTTTTACTACTATTTCGATAACACCTGAGCTTAAAAGTTGTAATTTACATTCAGGTTATAACGACGTCCAAAAGTATCATAGTCATTGGACGTAGTTTGTGACCCTCCTCGCGAACTAAATGATGGGATTATGGGTGGATTTTTATCAAACAGGTTCTGAATATTGAGACCCACATTCCATGTTGATCCATTACTCATCTCACCATTGTAGGCAATACGTGCATTCCACCAGGTCGAAGAGGGAACCGTATTGTCATCAACATCCACTCCCTCTGTCCAGGTTCTGGATCTTAGTACGCCATCATAATAGCGACCTTGCAGTTGCAGGGCATAGGGGCCTACACTGTAATTAGCAGTGATGTTAGCGGTAAAATCCGGATTACCAAGAGAACCCTCAAAGTTATCTTCAGAGCCTGTCTGGGAGACATTGACTCTCTCAATGACATAACCGGCAAGAGCACGAACATTAAGCGATTCAAACTCGCTGTCAAAAAAGTTGGGTTCCATTCGGTATGCAATTTCCATATCAACACCTTCCACCCGGGCCTGAGCCACGTTCTGGAAGTAGTTGAATATACGACCAATATTGCCAGTAACCGGATCACGAGTAATATTCCCACATTGCGCAGCATTACCATCGGCACACTGATCTACAATTGCCTGAAGACCCAACTGCCCAACGGCATCAGCTATCTCGATTTTGTACCAGTCAGTGGAAACCTGAAAGCCATCTAACCAAGCCGGCTCATAGACTAAGCCAGCGACAACGGTGTCACCAATTTCTGGTCTCAGATTCGGGTTACCACCGGCTACAGAAGTGATCTGTACCTGTGCTCTGCCAAAATTCGGATCATTGACAGAACCACCACCACCTTGAGCATCAAAACGCTCACGGAATGTAGGTTCACGCACATCTCTTGACTTGGTTGCACGGAATCGTAATTCTTCAGAGAGAGCAAATTCTAAACCTAGCTTCCAGCTGTCAATTTCTCCAGTCTGAGAGTAATCAGAACGTCGAAATGCGGCTGACGCCCCAAGATTTTGGTTCCCATTATCAGATTCCCAGATTGGTGCTTGCACTTCAGCGAAATATTCAAACACATCATACTTACCTGCAATGTTGGGCACTGTAGAAAATTGATGCAGGTTGGCACTCCCGCCGGTATAGCCTGGTGGAATACCCTGGATACCCAAAGCGGGATCATTTAATGGTGGCCCAAGCGAGTCCACTTCAGCGGGCTGGGCATTGTCAGTAAAAGTCTGGTCACGCCAGGTCAAACCACCAGCAAATGAAACGGGACCATAGCCCCAGCCTTCATATATTTCGCCCTGCAGGAGTACTTCAGCAAAGTCCTGCTCAATATTACCAACACCTTTCTTCAAGCTGGCAGCATAAGCAATTGCCTCAGTACTCATATTACCGTTGCCCATGACATTATAAGGCACACAATCACGCACCGTGTTGTCCAGACCAATAGGTGAAAGCAAGGGTGCACCAGTACCCCCAGCAATAGCTTCCGGACTTGAGCGAGAATCAACTTTTCCAGCTACAGAAGGGGAGGCCGCTAGTTGTGCAGGCGTTGGATTGACTGTCTGCACTCGGCAAACTATAGCACCAGTATCTGGATCACGGACTGCGTCCATGGCCAGAAACATCCTGTCTACTCGGATCTTGTTATATACCTGACTTAGTTTCTGCGATTCACCACTCTGCCAACTGGCACGTAAATCCCAACCATTAGGCAGGGTTGCATTGAAACCTGCTGACCAGGAGTAGTTTGTCAGCACGTTATGGTCTCTTTCGTTAAAACCTATTTCTGGAGTGTCAAGGAATGAACCCAGCTTGTGAACTTGGATTGAGCTAATCCCTTCATTATCCATAATTGCAGCGACACTATCAGGAAGAAAGGCGTTGTCACGATAAACAGTGGCATACCACAAGTCCTGCATGGAATAACCGCTTCTACCATCTGGATTACCATTAGATTCAGAGCGACCGGACATCACCTGGGCAAAACCGGTTAGATTATCACTGAACTCATATTGGATACCGGTAAAGAAGTTCCGCCCTACTACCTCCTGACCCGAAGCGCCACCGCCAAAAGCACGATTATGAATCTCACCCTCAGGACCACCGGCCATGGAGCGAGTAGAGCCCGACCCACCTAATGTATAATGATCACCCAACACAAAAGGTGTAATATCACTGCCATCAGGAGTAAATTTCATATAATAGAGATCAGAACTGGGGCCCACTGAGCCGCCGCGAATCAGACCATAAGGTGAGTGCTGAGAAGAACTTACCATTGGGTAAGTACACTGGCGAGGACCAGTACGGTCTTCCTGAAACTGATCACAAGTCACGTAGCCATAACGCTGAAACCAACTTGAATCTAACGATTCAGGATCACGATTAATCTGATCAATAAACTTAACATCCACTGAAGCAATGACGTTCAGATTATCACCAAACTGCCTACCACCAGCTACAGAAAAATTATAACGATCTCCATCGCCCCACTCAGTACGACCCGTGCCGGCCTGGATTTTCAACCCCTCAAACTCGCGATCAATAACGAAATTGGTCACACCCCCCAGGGCATCAGCACCATAGGCTGCTGAGGCGCCGCCGGTTACTACATCAACAGTGCGAATAAGTGCCGTTGGAAATGTATCTACGTTGACAGAACCACCTTTATCAGCAGGGACAACGCGAGAGCCGTCAAGCAAGACTAAAGTACGGTTAGCACCCAGACTACGCATATTAAGGAAAGAGCCACCCGCTGAGCCGAAAAGGGCACCGCCACCACGTTGGGCGGACTGGGTACCGAAGAACTGAGGCAATGCATCGAGTTGCTCGGCAACAGTAGCACCAGGTTCAAAATTATTTAGTTCGCCGGTAGTAATAGCCGTTACTGGCGTAGGCGCCGCCATGCCGTCAGTGGCACGAATACGTGAACCGGTTACCGTAATCTCTTCAACTGAGTCTTCCTGAGAAAAAGTAGCAGGTGCTGTAGTAATGCCAACTGCAATAGCAGAAACAGATAAAGCTAAAGCCTTGAGTTTGAAAAATCTTGATACGTTCTTCATTGGTTCTCCCCATAAAAAAAGTTAATTTTTTTAAAATTAAATAAAATGGGGATTAGACTAAAAATGACTGTCCAGAGAAGAAAATAATTGAGCCGGGAACTTATTGCCCATCAGGATGCCTTCTGATCAGTTTTTTGTAGATTCCTTGCCACCTCCCCAAAAAATCATTTGAAGGGCTGATTATGAAAATGTCAATAAATTTATTCTATATATATCAATAAGATACAATTTATTATGGTTGTCATAAATTAAATTTTTAAAGGTAATTAAATCTTTTATTTATAATAATATTTTCTTAATTTTGTCAGAATCATTTGATCAGCAAAATCCAGAAAAAGTGTCTCTGCTATTAAGTAAGTTGAGTAATTCCGAGTTGAAGTAACACGCCAAAGATATTTTCTGCCACATGTACCGATGTATATTGTTCAGCGCGGTAATATTTGCCTGCCCTACTTTTACATAAATAAAGATCATTCCCTGAATCTAACTAATCTGCATGTATAAAAAATCGGGGTCAGAACACTATTTATAATTAAAGATCATTCAAGCCAAGTATAAATAGTGTTCTGACCCCAATTTCTAACCGCGCTTGTCGACGACAATCCTGCCCTCTTTAAGCACAACACGTGCATCCAGCATGTGCCAGAAACCTTCCAGCGGATTACCCTGGACCAGCACGATATCGGCCAGTTTGCCGGGATCAAGGGTGCCCAGATCATCAGCCATTTTGATATAAGCGGCAGTGTTTGGCCCCATCAGCTGGATGATGTCCTTCATTGAGAACATCACTTTATAAGACTCAAGCTCATGTTGCAGTCCGGCATGGGGATCATAGCGGGTGTCTGTACAGTAACCGAGCATGGCATCGCCATCCCATATGGTGCGGGCATTAACAATCGTGTAACCAATTTCAGTGCCGACAGCGCGGGCTTGCTCGTCACGATTAGCCCCTGAGATAAACTCCGGCCACGCCTTGCCATCACGAAAGCGTGGCTCGTTGGCTTCTGTGAACACGCCAAATACTGGCGCACCGAAACCAATCGTCGCCAGACTCATGGTATTGGTATCAGCAAGCAATTGTACGGCGTCATGATCGACGAAATTCTTGTTGGGGATATGCACAAGGCGACGTACGCCCGCGTTAACTGCCGCCACCATGGCTTGAGTGCTCACCGCATGTACCTGAACAGTAACACCCACTTTCGGGGCCTCGTCGACGATGGCCTCAAGCACTTCAATTTCGTGCAGGCTCGGCCTGGGCAGAGGAGTCAGACTAATCTCACCCGTCCATTGAATGCCCATATTAGCAAGATTACGCACCTCGGCACGGGCTGATTCCGGAGTATGGTCAGCAAGGTTGATGCGTCCTGAAGGGATGATACGTGGCCCGTTGATCTCCCCGCTTTCAATATGTTCACGCAACATCAGGTTACCTTCCGCGGGTCCCCCACCCGAAAGAATCGTGGTGTAGCCGGCTTCCAGTTGTGCCTGCATTTCTGCTTTCTCATCCGGCCCTGTATTGATATGGCGATGTGCATCGATGAAACCGGGCATGGCTGTCATACCGCTGCCATCGATGGACTGCAAACCTCGGGTGTTGGCCTGGCCTGCGGTAACCTCGGTGATTCTGCCATCACGCACCACCAGGGTCCCGGATTCGATGACTTCACCGTTACCGATGATGATACGTGCATTGGTGATCGCGATATCCTGTGCCTGTGCCGAACAGGCCAGGACTGTTATCGCAATCAATGAGAGGCCAGTGGCCAATCTGTTCAGTAGTGTTACTTTCATCAAAAATCACTCCTTTTAAAATCAAATCTCGCTAAACATAAACCAATGGTATATTTACAATCATAAAAAGCATAATCAGTGGTTCTGGAATTGTCTATCAGTAAAATACGGCATGATGCGCAATGCTGCTTAATACTCTCATATTCCAAGACATCTGCTCCCACCTGGGGCAACAAGAAATGTGTGCAAAATTAATCATAGCGAGATCTGCTTTTAGACCCGGCACCGTCATAGATTATAAAATCCCCGACTGGTACGATCGTCCTTGGGCAAAAAACTGGGAAAATAAATTGGGGTCAGAACACTATTAATATTAGTATTGTGACTTCATTTTTCGTTATTTTAATAGTGTTCTGACCCCAATTTTTATTAGTCGCTGAGGGAAAAATGAAACTTTTCAGAAAATTATTATTTACCTTGATACTGCCCTTTAGCTTATGGTCATCCACAGTGAATGCCCAGTATGAAACCCTGTCCTCACAAGGACTGCTTGATGAACTTGCTATTATTCTGGATCTTGCCAGAGAAACCGAAACGGCAATTAATGCCAATCTTGTCATCAAACAGAATCATGACAGAGAAAAAATTCCATTGGACAGAGAAAAAGCAAATTATGACAGGGATGTTAACGCGTATAATGCTGACATTCGACGCTTCAATGCCGAGATAGAGCGCCATGAAACGGAATGTAACCGGCAATTAAGCGTGGATGAATTAAATGCATGCGAGGAATGGGAAGATGAATTAGCGCCTGAGAAAAGCGCACTTGATCGACGACTGGAACAACTCAATGAATCCAAAGCAGCCTATAATCAGAATGTCGCGCAGTGGAATCAAAAAGAAGCTAAGCGGGCTGCAGAAGCACAGCAGCTACTGGCTCAATATGATGAAGTCGATGTAAACACAAAACTGCTAATTGCAAGGTTAAATTCCCAGGACGTGTTCAGGGAAAATAATCGAAGCTGCACTAATTCGCCCAGCCCGGAAGCCATGCATCAATGTTTTCTGAGAATATTAAATAGTTCTCGCTAGAGACTTTGATCTGTAAATAATCAAATAAAACAATCAGGTTAATACCATGCTTTACTCACGCGAAAACGTGGTCTGTCCTCATTTAGCCGGAAATAACACCTTTTGAAAAAATTTGCCGTTATCGATTTTGAAACTACTGGTTTATCACCGGATCTGGGTGATCGGGCCACCGAAGTCGGGGTGGTGATCTTATGTAATGGCGAGATTGTCGACAGTTACCAGAGCCTGATCAATCCCGGCAGACCGATCCCGGCATTCGTTCAGGAGCTCACTGGCATAAGCAATGGCATGGTGCGCAATGCACCCGATGGTCCCAGTGTAATGAAGGCCTTGCAGAGTTTCGTTGGCGACATACCCTTCATTGCCCATAATGCGTCCTTTGACGCTAAATTTCTCGATGCAGAATATGCCCGGGCAGGCTTAAGGCGGCGGACAGAATTTGCCTGCTCTCTGCTGCTGGCAAGAAGGATGTATCCGGACATGCCCAACCATAAACTGGGTACCCTGGTCAGATATTTGTCCTTACCAACAACGGGAGACTATCACCGTGCCCTGGCCGATGCAGAAATGACAGCGCACCTTCTGGCCCGAATGCTAAGGGATCTGGAACAACAGCTGGATGCTGATCTGGTTTCCCATACAGCCTTGACCAAGTTACAGCGCGTTCCGAAAAAAACCTTTGCCGACACCATCGCACGCATGCAGGAAAAAGAAACATCAAACAAAACTCATATAGAGGATGCAAATGTCTGATTCAGCAAATATAGAAAATGAACTAAGTCAGCTATTAAGTCAGCTTGCTAATACCCCTGACACCGTTCAGTTTAGTCATGTGATTGAGGTCATTGATAAGCACTATGATTTTACGCCAACGCGCTTTACCAGTGGCGAAGATGCCAATCAAAGGTTCAATGAAGCAGGCACCAATGAAGGCTCCTGTAAAGTATTTGGCTTTGCCCGCTTACATAATCTGGATAGCGAACAAACCCTGAACTGTTTTGGTGATTATTACAGAGTTGATGTACTGCAAAATCCGGAAGGTGTGGATCACGGCAATATCAGAAATTTTATGCGTAGCGAATGGGCCGGGATAAAGTTTGATGTGCCACCGCTAGTCCTTAAATAATTGGGGACAGACCACGTTTTACTTAAAGATTTATTATTGGGAAAACGTGGTCTGTCCCTGATTTTTGAAAATGTGTAAACCATGATCAATATTGTCTTATTGTTATTAAGTGTCCTGCTTATCATTTTACTAACCGTAAAATGGAAAGTGCATCCATTTTTGGCCCTGCTGGCAGCAGCCCTGTTTTTCGCTCTCTGTTCCGGCATGGCGCTGGACACTATTGTTAATCAGGTTAATGACGGCTTTGGCAGGACCCTTGGTAATATCGGCATTGTGATTGTACTGGGCGTCATTATCGGCGCTTTTCTGGAGCATTCCGGGGGCGCCTACAAATTGGCCGACGTGGTGCTGCGCATGATCGGTAAAAAACGTGTCCATGAGGCGATGGGCATAGTCGGCTTTATCGTTTCTATTCCGGTGTTTGCCGACAGCGGCTTCATCATCCTCAACCCCTTGAACAAAAGCTTAACCAAGGCCGCAGGACTTTCCATAGTGGGCACTTCTACTGCTTTATTCCTGGGTCTGTTGATCACTCATGTGCTGGTACCTCCCACCCCCGGTCCCATAGCAGCCGCTGGCATCATCGGTGCCGATGTCGGGCTGGTCATGATGGTCGGTCTGGTAATCGGAATGTTGTCCCTGATCGTGGCCATCATCTATTGCAAAAAAATTGCCTCCAGAATCTATATTGATCCGAACCCGGAAATCACCGACGAGCTTATTGCAGAAAAAATGAAGCAGGCACCCAGTGCCTTCAAATCATTCTTGCCAATACTTATCCCCATTTTGCTCATCGTAGGAAAATCCATAATGGAATTTTCTCTGGCTGAAGGTGTTGAACCCTCTGGCCTGATAAAGTTTGTTTCATTCATCGGCTCCCCGATCATTGCCCTGATCATTGGCATGTTGTTCGCCTTCCTGTTGCCCAAAAAATGGGACAAGGAAATGCTGGCCACCACCGGATGGGTGGGCAAGGCCCTGGCGAATGCGTCCAATATTATTTTGATTACCGGTGCCGGAGGTATTTTTGGCGCCATCCTGAAAAACAGCGGCATTGCAGATACCCTGGCTGATTCCTTATCCGGGGCCAAGCTCGGCATCTGGCTGCCTTTTTTTCTGTGTGCAGCGATAAAGACAGCACAAGGTTCATCTACCGTTGCCTTGATAACCACCGCTTCCATTGTCGCGCCATTGCTGGTGGCTATGGGCTTTACTACCGAAATGGATAAGGCCCTGGTAGTGGCCGCCATCGGTGCCGGCGCCCTGGTGGTGTCCCATGCCAATGACAGTGGTTTCTGGGTCATGACCCAGTTTTCCGGCATTGATGTTAAAACCGGCTATCGTGTCTATACGCTGGGAACGCTGGTGGTAGGGGCCAGTGCGGCTGTTCTGGTTTTTATCGCCTCACTGCTGTTTTAAAATTAATCTGTATCTTTACCCAGCAGTCGGCTGAAAAAACCTTTCGTTTTTTCCCGCTTCCTGCTTTCCATTTGTGCCAGTCTTTGTCTTTTTCCATGCAGATCCAACATGGCCTCGGCCAGCCCTGGATTCTCTTTGGCCAGACTCAGCATCTCGGCATTCAGCGCGTCCACTTTTTTCCGATTTTCCCAATACATCTCTTCATCCGACTTTGGCATAAAGCCAAATTGCAAAAAATCCTGTGTATTCTGAAAACGCTCCCGGGTCATAAATCCTGCATCACATTCCCAGACTGGGATCAGCGTGCCAGTAGGAGTGACATTGTGGCAATTAACGTCAAAATCATCAGTGCTGTTGAGGTCATTAAAAATGTCGTACATCATCACTTCTGCATCTTTAATTTCATTAAGCAGCAACAGGGTTGAGCGTTCGCCGACAACGGCTATTTCTTCAATAGGTCGTTCACGAGCCGGTTGAGTTTGTATGGATTGCTCATCTGACGCTAGTTCTATGGATGGCTCTATTGATAGTTCAGACGCCTGTTGCGCACCCAGCGCGAAGCTGGTCACCAGCGATAATACGAATGTAATAGACACATACCAGCAAGGTTTAAACACAGTTGAATTTGACATGTCAGGGCTGATATTTTTCATAGAAAAAAAACAGTAAAAAAACTTAATTAATGAGAAAACGTGAACTTTACCTGATTTGAATTATTTTTAAAGAATCGATATAAAAAATCAAATAGCTCAGACCCCTTTGATTCATACCTTTGATTCCAGACTGGACTAGCCGGAAGCAGGCTATTATGCTTGTCTTACATACATAGAGGATATACCAACTATGAAATCCCTGCTCGTGACTTGTATCAGTATGGCCAGCTTGCTAATGGCCTCCCCTGCTACACCCCATCATGCCTTCGCTTCCGAATTCGATATCAATAAACCAGTGACTTTAACCGGTCCGGTGACGAGAATGGAATGGACCAACCCCCATGCCTGGCTATTTATAGAAGTGAAAGACGACGATGAAAATATTCAGGAATGGGCAGTCGAGCTGGTCGGTATTAACGATTTACTGCGCCTGGGTTGGGGACGAAACAAAGTACAAGTGGGCGAAGAATTAAGCGTTCTGGGATATGGCGCAAGAAACGGCACCAACACAGCCAACGGAGCCTCAGTGACGATTACCGACACTGGCGAGCTAATCTGGGAGAGTGTTGCACGCAGCGGAAGGGAAGGCAGAGAACGCAGCAGAACGCCACTGTAGTTATAACAATAGATATATCTGACGAGAACGCAGCCCTACTAGCTGCCTCAATTCAAAAGGAAGAACACATGAATCGCCCCCTTTCAGCACTTGTACTACTGGCATTCTCCAGCCTTCTGGCCGCCCCTTTGTCCGCCCAGTGGCTTGGGCTGGAAACCCCTGGCATCCCGCGCACTGCAAACGGCGCACCGGATCTGTTTGCCCCTCTGCCAAGAACCGCTGATGGTCGATCTGAATTAACCGGCCTGTGGCGCGCAGCAGAGGTAACAGGCGACCTGAATGACGACTCGAAAGTGCAGCCCTGGGCCCGTGAAAACATGGCCACTCATGAGCGCAACTACTATCGCGATGGCCCCCAAATGCAGTGCATGCCTGGAGGACCCGCCTTCATCACTGGTGGCCCTTCTGGTGGGGGCAGTCTCAGACAAATTGTCCAGAGTCCAACAGTGATAGCCATGATCTATGGCGACCTGACCTCGCGGCAGGTGTTCACCGACGGGCGCGAACTTGAAGACGATCCGCTGCCCATCTGGATGGGGTATTCAGTAGGTCGCTGGGAGGGCGATACGCTGGTAGTAGAAAGTAACGGCTACAACGACAAAACCTGGATGCATGCGTGGGGTCTTGAGCATACTGAGAAGCTTCGCGTAACCGAACGCTACAGGCGTGTGGATTTCGGGCATATGGAGGTAGATATCACCTTTGATGACCCCGACACCTTCGATGAACCCCTGCATACAATTGTCACAATGGTACTCGCGGCAGATGATGTCATTCTCGAAATCGTCTGCAATGAAGCCACCGAAGGCGGCGTCAAACACTGGACAGGCGACAAGGTCGCCGATGCCAGGTCATCAGCGGTTGATCTGGCGTCGGATATTCTCGCCCGCTATGTCGGCTCCTATGAGGGAATCTGGCTTGAGTACCTGACTACGGTAGTCGTCACGCTGGAAGATGGCACATTATTTCTCAGCAGAAATGCCGAAGCCAGAGAAGAGCTCATTCCACAATCAGAGAACTCGTTTATCTGCGCTACCTGCACCTGGAGCCAGCCCTATATCTTCAATAACGTTGACACCGGTATGGCCCCTTCCGTTCAGGAAGTACAGGTTTCCGGGCGCTGGGTTTTTGAGCGCGTTGAATAAAAAATGCCCTGTAAGTGATTGGGATCCGTTTTCTGACGCGGCCTTGGCTGACCCTTTCACAGCGTATGAAGAACTTCGCAAACTGGCGCCGATAGTCTATTTACAAAAGTATGACTGTCTGGCTGTGCTTGATTTTGATGCCATGGCTGAAGTTCTCAACGATTGGGAGACTTATTCTTCTGCCGCAGGTGTCGGTCTGGCGAATTTCAATACGGATCCTCCCTGGCGCCCCAAAAGCATTATTCTGGAAGTTGATCCACCAGAGCATGACCTTGCTCGTCGTGTATTGAATCGTGTCCTTTGTCGTCCCACTATGGAAAAAATGCGCGAAAATTTTTCCGTGGAAGCAGAAAGATTAGTGGCATCGCTGATTACGCAAAAAGAGTTCGACGGCGTAAAGGAACTGGCTGAAGTCTATCCACTCATGGTGTTTCCCGATGCTGTGGGATTAGCCAGAGAAGGCAGGGAAAATCTGCTGCTTTACGGCAGCATGGTCTTCAATGCCGCTTATACTGGTAACCGTCATTTCGAAGAAGCTGCAGAAAATTCTGAACAAACGGTAGCGTGGATATTGAAACAGTGTGCCAGGGATGCCCTTTCTAAAGACGGCCTGGGAGCACAAACTTATGCGGCCGCTGACAAGGGGGAAATCAGTGAAGAAGAAGCAGGTATGCTGGTTCGTTCCCTGCTCTCTGCTGGGGTCGATACAACCGTCAATGCTATCGGTAGTGCCTTATATTGTTTCGGACGCTTTCCCAGGCAATGGGAAATACTCAAAGAAAATCCAGACCTGGCAAGAGGGGTTATCGATGAAGTGCTGCGCCTTGAAGGCGGTGTTATAAATTTTTTCAGAACGACTACCCAGGAATCAGATCTGTGCGGCTATCTACTCCCTGCAAATACCAAAGTATTGGTGCTTTTTTCTGCCGCCAACCGTGATCCCAAACATTGGCAAACGCCCGAAAAATTCGATATTCAACGCGATTCCAGGGACCATCTCGGCTTCGGCGGCGGTATACATAAATGTGTCGGTCAGATGGTGGCCAGGCTGGAAATGGAGCTGATCCTCACTGAGCTAGTAAAGAACGTAAGTAAACTGGAAATAATTGGCGAACCTGTAAGACGACTCAACAATGGTTTGCGGGGATTGGACAGCCTGCCATTAAGCGTATCATGACTGCAAAAACCTAAATCAAGCGTCCCCAAGATTACTGCCCCTGTTCCAGCATCAAGGGGATGATCAAATCTTCTTCGTCTGCGAGATGCTGGTGCATACGCTTAAAAAATAAATCAGCGCTGGCCAGGTAGCGATCCCCGGCGCGTTGATGGACACTGATTTTTTCAGAAGAACGAACGCTGTCAGCAAAAACATTGAACTTTTCAGTGATCTCATTCATGCTCTCGTGCAACAAATAGTGGTCCGTCTCCAGCACGTCAAACCCCGCGGCCAGACGTTTGTCGGCGGCCTTGAATCCGGGGAAATAGTGATCATCTTCGATAGCATGATGGCCCTGTAAATGAGAAAGGAACATCTGCAGAGGCGACCCCAGGCGTTTGACAAATTCCTGCCCTTGCAACTTCTGTTCCCGATACTTCTGCGTGATGCCATTTAACTGTCGAGCTTGATATCGAAACTCATCGTGCTTATCAAGCCAGAACTGAGACAGTGAAGCCGTTTGATTCTTCCAGCTGTTACGCGGGAATTTTTTCAATAAGACCTGAAGCTCTTCAGGCCATTGATTGCGGTCGTCAAGATCCAGATTCAAAAGAGATTTCCAAATGCCAGGATTGTGGTGGAGGATGAGTGTATCAAAATCATGATCAAGATACTTTCCCCCTTTTATTTAGACCCACTAATTCTTGGGATAAAACGTGGTCTGTCCCCAATTGTTCACAATTGTTCAATTGTTCAGGTATTCATTCCCCTTTGCTGGTTCTTGGAAAAATCCAGACGATGCGATTCATACTTTTCCCCCACATGCTCCGGGGCAAGATGGCAGGCAAATGAACAGGATTTTGGTACATAGAAAAAAATCATACCAAGGCTCTAATTATAATATTATTGAACCATTTGTTCATAAACCATTCCAGAAGTCGTCATTCGAAACTGAAAATATCTTCCTCTAGCGGCTGCTCCATCCCCTCTTCCCAGTATTGATTGAAGATATGCGCCCAGGGCCGCCCGTACATGTCAGGTATCTGGTACTCAATCACGCTACCGGGTGTCATTGGTGTCGAGATGCCCTCTACTGGAAAGATCGTCTGCACGCACTCAATGAAAGTTTGCGGATCGCCCTGTTCGAAGCCACTGAGCTTGACGATATTGCGAATGATGCGCACCGGCTCGACCAGTGCTTCGGGGTCGTAAAAAATAGACTCGTGATTAAGGCCCAGGAAGGCACCGTCACTGTCGCGATTCGGCGTGTAGATTTCTATGGTCTGCAGTCGGTTCGAGTGTTCGAACGCCGCATGAGTTGTCCAGCCCTGGATGTTCGAGGTCCAGGTAATCAACGCGTCGCCATCCCAGAAACCGATGGTCTCGCCATACCAACGCGGCACATCGGCACCGAGCCGTGGCACCAGGCCTTCCATGTTGAAGTCGCGGCCAATGTGAATGTTGGTAATGAAGTTACGCGCGACGCCGGCCAGGATCTGCACCATATTAGGCGTCACCATAATGGATTGTTCCCACAGCGCGGACTCGTGCCAGCGCCGCATAAATCCTTCCGGCCAGCAATATTGCGACGGCCACTGTGGCGCATTGGTGACGCCCTGGTGATAGACGTCCTGAACCATGCGCAGCTGATACTCCGGCGTCAGCAGCGACAGGACTGTCGGAATCTGTACGTGCCTCATGCGAAACCAATACTGATTTTCCGCACGCGCGGGATGCTGGTAGCGCCCCGTCCACTCGCCAGGCACAGTTGCGTAAGTGTGCACGGTGGGGCCGCCGCGCCCGCGCGTCTCCTCAAGCAAGGCCTGGTAATGCTGCTGTGCTGTTTCGAATGGGTACGGACTAACGATGGCTTCGCGTGGATAGTCGCGATCGCAATAACCCCACGGCGCCGATCTCGGCGCATCTTCGCCAATCAAGGCATCATCACCCCAAAAGCCCTCCAGCGCACCGGAGCTGTTGCAACGGAAGTAACGGGGATCACTCCAAAGATCGCGATCCTGGTAAAAGTCTGTGGTGGTGAACAGATCCACCTCGAGCGGCTCGATCCCGAACGGCGTATCACCGTCGCGCGCCGCACCAACGAAGTTGGTTTGCGGATCACGACGAGGGTCATCAGGAATCAGCGTACGGTAGGCAGGATTACCGACCCCTATGCGGGTCGTTGCACCAGTCATATGAAACTCATTCAAGTCGGCCTCGAGCGGCCACGCCCGTCCAACGCTTTCGAAATCGATTTGGGCGACGCTCTGCGCGAGCGCGGCGCTTATCGCGCATGTCATCAACGCGGTGGCGGTCAGCCCCAAGGCAACGTTTCTCATGATAGTCTCACCCTATTCTTGTGGTTCCGAAGTCTATCGGCTTCGGTGCAAAAAAAAATCAAAGAATCAAAGGGCTCAGAGTAACTTGAACAATCAAGTTACTCTGAGCCCTTCGAAAAACCCCGGCTTGCGCCTGGATTTCTTATTCATGCAACAGGACTGCACTTACCTGCTGACGTCGAGACTGGCTTGAGCTACCAAACGGCCAACCTGTTCAAGAACAGGGCCTTCCTGGTTAGCAGCATTGTCGACTATCAGCTTGACCCACAGCGTGTCGTCATCCCTGAAGTAAGAGGTAGCACTGGCGCTTTTCAGCGCCTCCAGGCTGCTTTGCTGCGCGCCCCCGGCGGTGGTGGTGAAGCCGGGAAGTTCAAAGATGACCCAACTGCCCTCGTCCATCTCTCTCAGGGAAAGCGACAGGGACGTTCTGGCTGTTTCTACCCTGACATCGGCGCCGCTGCGAATCGTCGCTACTCCGGTGTATTCAAAGCGCCTGCCGTTACGACTGAGCATGACCGGATCGGTAATGGGGCCATTGCCGAAACCGACATTCACGCCGACGCTGAAGCGACCCATGTCACCCTGACACACGGCAGCGCCCCAGGAGGGTTTGAGTTCACAGGCTTCCTCGTCAGAGGCAATACCGTTGTCCAGCACAATGTAGGCACCGGGGATGCCTCCGACCGAGCCGTCCAGGTCGTGGATCGTGGCGCCTCGCCAGGCATTGCGCCGGCCAAAATCGGAGGCCCATCTATTCACCACCGGCGGGAAATACACCGGCTTGGCATTGATGAATGTCGCGCCCGAAACGCTGTTCTCCGTGTGCATCCCGAAGCTGGTATACATCAAGTAAGAGAGCGCTCCGGCAGCGCGAGTGTCGTTGTCCGCGTAATTCACGAAGGTGGAATCCACGAGATCATGACGGTAATCGTAGTACTCGTAGCCACGAATCGGATAATCCGCGACTTTTTTCGGCATGCTGCGACCGTAAGCGATTTCGGCTTCAGTCCCGGGGTTGCCGATGTTGTCGGTTTCGCCCACGAACAGCGAGTTAATAACTTTTGACGTAAAGGGGTCACGACCGGCAGAGCCGGACGCACTGGTAAAACCGATGGCATTGTCCGCCAGGGTCACGTTCCGAAACACCTTCATCTCACCGCGGGTCCAGATGCCGCCATTGCGGTTCTTGTAGCTGGTGAAATCCTCGATGACTGATTCGATCGACTTGCTGTTCGGATCCTGGGGATTTTCGCGGGCAATATGCGAGCTGCCGGTCACACCGAAGGTGTTATCGGGCGAAATATTGCGGTCGAACATCAGGCCATCGAAGTTTGAGTGGGAGACATTGCCCCTGAACTCTCCCTGCGGCATGCGCCGCGGCCAGGTAATTGTGCTTCTCTCCGTGCCTTCGAAGGCCCCTACCGGGTGCTCCGGCAAGGAAAACCAGAAACCTGTCGAGTCGGCGCCTGCGGCCACGTTGTCGATGTAATCGTTGGACGGGTTGGTAATCCAGAAGGTCGCCGCGGTGTTATCTGAAGGCAGCAGGGCATTCTTTGAACGCTGGCTGTCGGGGCCGCCCCGCTCTCCGGGTACACCTAGGTTGGTCGGATCACAGGCCAGGGTCGGATGACACTTGGTCTGTATACCCAGGTTGTGAACGAGCTGATTGCCTGTCTCGATTGCGTCTTCCATGAAGAAGCAGTGCCCCACGGTGTTGTAGGTGACATTGTTTTCAACCCGCAGATTATCCGTGCCATGAATGGTCACGCAGCGGTTGTAGGTGTCGTGAATCGCGGAGTTCTTGATGTACTGCCCCGTTACGTCACCGTTGATATGCCAGTGGATCGGGTAGCGGGCGAGTTCCAGGTGCTGGCCCATGCGAAACAACTCGATGCCGGACACCGTCATTTTGCTGCCGGCCATTGCCATCATATGCCCGCCGAAGTAGGTGTCTTCGGCAGAGGCGGAGCCCTGAATTTTGATATTGCGTGTCAGCATACCGACTTCACCGCGTTCATCTACACCATAGGTGATTTCACCAAAATGCATGTATTCGAGTGGTTGATCCAGTGTAATTCTGTTGCCTCTTATGCGTGATATGTGGCGCCTCTCAGCCTGCCGGGGATTGTAATCTGTCGATGCCAGCACGATTTCATCACCGACCCGCCAGCCGCGAGCATCAAGCACGTCGATACGGGTGCTGCCGGCCTCGGCGGTTTCCGCCAGCTTGGTCCAGGCGTTTTCCCGGTCGCCGTGCAGACTCAGCACGCCGGGCGCCATCAGGATGCCGCGGTCGCCCATGCCATTGATTTTTTCGCCTGGGACATTGTTGGTCAGCGTAATCGTCGCCTTGCCCGAATAGGGGTCGCTTTCAGAGCCAATCTGTAGCTCGCCGCGGTTCAGGATCCACTCGGTGGTGAGCTCCAGTTCCTCGCCATCGGCAAAGGTGAGAGTGCCGTTCAGATTAATTCCATTCAGTCCTGGCGGACTGACATCGAGGACAACATTCATGCCCGCGCCAATGGTGACTACCGCACCCGCCTGGGGAACTGCTCCACCGGACCAGGTGGATGGTTCAGACCAGAGTCCGCTGCTGACCGCTTCCTGTGCCTGGACACTGACAGTGAAACAGGATGCAACCAGTAAACAAAGAAGGAACGAAAGGTTGTGAATACGCATGGAATTAGACCCCCTGTTATTGCTTTTATTAAGGACAGAAAGAATAGCATGAAATTTCAGTAAAAATCCTGACCTGGAAATGCAAAAAACCCCGGTTTACACCGAGGGCGTTGAAAAGACTATTCGCCCCCAGGTGGCGGCCCAAAATTCCTGCCACAGTTTGGCGTCGTGCAAGCCGTCACCTCGTGGATGTAGCGATTCATGCCGCCCTCAACTCGAAACTGTTGGCTGGCCGGGGTCCCCGGGTGGTCGGCTCCCAGGCCGGCATCAATCCAGGAGAAGTTGTGAAAGATAGTAACGGCGCCGATGGTCTCATCGATGACATAGCGGCGGTTTCCCGTATTTATCGGCTGCGGAAATGCCCCCATGTTGCACGTTTGGCCCTGCGGATCTCTGCTACCCGTATACAAGCGTCCCTCAAGCCGGGCGCAGGGCGTACCATGTGGTACTGGCAACTCCGGGTTCCCCCAATTGTCTATGTAGGCGTCGGCTGCTGCCTTTATAACAACTCGAGTGTCGCGCCGGGCAACGGGGATTTCGCCCCAGCTTTCTTCCCACGTGTGGGTAAGGAATACGTCCGCGCCAAACACCCAGTCATCCTCGTCTGTCACCACTGACTCCATCCTCGTTACCACACCCGATTCGGTCGCTTCCATACGCGTGTGAATCACGTACGGGTGCTCATGTGTGGCTGCCACAAATTCTGTAAAAGAGGCGCATAGCGTCGTATCAAAGAAACTGCGAGTGAAGTCGAGAGTCAGGGCTTCGGTCAGAATGCCCTCGGTAATGTCCTTGGTCACGTTGTTTTCACCGTAGTACGAGCCGACTACCAGAGGCAGCATGGAGGCGTTAGCCATCGTTTGGGCTTCGACATAGGTGTCGGTCAACTCCTGGAGCATGTCACGGGAGCATTCTGCCCAGGAATTTGCCGCGAAGGCAGTACCAGCGAAGACGATTGAGCAGAACTTGATGCTAAATCTTACTGACATCGGAAAATTAAGTCTGCACTTCAACAGGCGACTGCCACTTTGTCTTTCTCTTATCATTTAAGCATGCCTTCGGGGTTATTTGCGTCTGGATCAAAGGGGTCAGAGTAACTTGATTTGGCATTTTCAAGATTATTAGCCTATTTTGATTTATACAAATCATTCAATTATGCCAATGCATGGGAATGGATTCATCAAGCCACGCAGGTCAAAAATTTTTATACCACATATACCATTGCATATCATTCAACGCGGTAACGACAGGCAAGCCTGCTTTTCACCGAAAGGGATTATGTTGTTTATCTTTATAAGCTTTACCAATACAGTACCGCCCACGGAGTTGCGATACATAGCAATGTCTTGATGACCAACCATGTTGATTTATTACTGACGCCGGATAGCGTGCAAGACGCCAGCCGATTACTGCCGTCGCTGCGGCGATATTATGTGCCTTATATCAATGCCACTTATTTAGAGGACAGGCACATTATAGGAAGGTAGATTCAAGGTATCTTTCGTCAACTCGAATGAGTATTTGCTTGCGCTTAATAACTAGGGTCAGAGTAAAAACTCATGGACACGGTATGACATATTACTCTGACCCCAAATTTTCCTTCGCTTTAACCCGTTGTACTACAGAATCTTCATTCATTAATTGAAAATGATTAGCCACTTTAGGAAAAAGATTAATATCAACCCCGTCGCCTTCCAGCCATTGGCAAATAGTAAATAAATACATATCACAAATAGTATAGTTCGCCCCCATCACCCAGGGCCCCTCAATCATAGTGTCTTCAATTATTTGAAAGCACTCTGTCATAGTGCTCGGCACCTTTGCCTGCATCGCTTCTATAGAGTGGGTATCGTCTGCATTGACCCAGCGATAACCTCTATAGTTATGAGCATGAGCCACATGCACTGTCGAAGACAAATAACTATTAAATGCCTGCACTCGGGCAAACTGAAATGGATCATCTATCGGAGCCAATTTCGCTTCCGGATAGCTTTGAGCAATAAATGCCAGAATGGCGATGTTTTCCGTAATGAGCCCCTGGTCAGTCAG
>CAWUSW010000014.1:0-16108 GCA_963925675.1 uncultured Pseudomonadales bacterium | reverse complement strand
ATTGCCTCGCCTGCAGCTTCTTCTTTTGCTGCGCTATGTTGGGCGCCAGTTTTCAGTGGTGTCTCACGCAAGAACAGAGCAACTAGAACACCGAGAGCGGTAATCGGCGCTGCAGAGATAAATACGTGAGTAACCCATAGTGCAATACAGACCAGGGCTGTAAACAATATTGGTTAACGAACAGGTCCCTACCACTTTTCCTTCTTGCAGACCCAGAAAATGCACAGCTCTGCCATCCTGATAATCGCGTTCTCTTCCCTCAAGTCGCTTAGTCCAGGATTCAACACTGTGGTGATCTTTTCTGACCAGGGGATGCCAGGGGGAAAAGCGGAGGGAGTTGCTGGTGTAATAATCGGCCAGCAGCTTTGCATGTTTACTCTGTGTGGTGAGAATTTCCACGGAAAACAGACTTAGTGTGCTTCCTGATCTTCAGGCTCTTGCGGATCGACCTCATCCAATGACTCGAGTATTTCCTGTGCCTTATCGTAATCGGCATCATCAAGAACCCAGAGTTCCTGATCAATATTATAGGGAGGTATACCTACGCCGGAAAATTCATTCTTTATTGTCACCGCCATACCGGACGATTCTAGAATGGATTTTGCCAGCCCCACTAATGCAGGGTTGTAATGTGTATAAACAAGTCTCATTGCTTTCCCTCTCCTAAGCCATATCCATATCCCTCTCCTTCATCCAATAACGAATGACAAAGCTGAATACATTATTTATTTGAAATAAGACGTCCATGCCATTCAAAATTAACCGGCCATAATTTTTGTTTTTCTTTGTCAAAGTCTGACCAAAGATTGGCATAGGATTGCCGCAATACAGGATGTTTCTTTTTCCCGTTTATCTGGGACAAGGGCCACAGAACAAAAGCATTTTTTATTATCTCGTCCCTGGGCAGGGCAATACCATTAAATTCACCTGACAGATTTTCATAAGTCAGTATATCGATATCCAGGGTTCTGCCACTAAATTTAGGTTGGGAGCGATCCCGTCCCTGTTTATCTTCCAGCTCCTTAAGCAGCACAGACAGATCTGCCAGGGCCAGGTCGGTATTGATGCCAACCACCATATTGAGAAAATTGTCACCCTCAAAACCTACCGACTCACTCTCAAACACGCTAGACAAACTCAAATCGTTGAAGCTTAAAAGCAGTGCATCAAGGCAACTGGTCAGATTTGCCTCTGCGTCGAGATTACTACCCAGGCTAAGAGTTACCCATGCCACTAATAGCTTCCCCCATCGGCCTTGGCGCCCCTTTCAATAATGACGCCAACGTCACGTGACCCTGTGACCGCACCTGGTTTACCCAACTCAAGTCTGAGCCAGGTAACACCAAACTCTTCCTGCACAATCTCTGCAATTCTCACACTCAAAGTTTCTACCAGCTGAAAACTGCTTTCCTCAACAAAAGAAATCAGTCTTTTTGCCACCTCTTTGTAATCAAGGGCATATTCAATTTCATCATTTTCAGCGGCCTTGGTGAAATCCGATTTCATCTGCAGATTAATTGTTATCTTCTGCTTGATTTCACGCTCCCAGTCATAGATACCTATCACTGTCTCTATCTCCAGATCTCGTATATAAACTATATCCATAGTACTCACTCTTTCACTATTAAAAATTTAGAATTCTTTATGCTTTTGATTTTTATTTCAATCGGGGTTAAAACCCCTCCTATAGGAGCGGTTTCAACCGCGAAGAACGTAGCACCTTTCCTTCGGGACTGAAGTCCCTCCTACATACTTTTAACTATTAGTTAAAGCTGGCAGGGTTTCCATATTCCAGCGTGGTTTTGCCAGAATTGCCAGATCATCCTGTTGTCCTGCCAGCAAACGCATGCAACCTGCATAAGCAATCATTGCCCCGTTATCAGTACAGTACGCAAGTCCCGGGTAATATAGTTCACCGCCTTCCTCTTTTGCCATCGCCGCCAGTTTTTCCCGAAGCCGGGTATTGGCACTGACGCCGCCGGCAATGACCAGCCTTTTCATGCCACTGTGCTGAAATGCCCGTCTGCATTTAATCACCATGGTGTCAGCAACCGCTTCCTGAAATGCCCAGGCAATATCTGCCTTGCATTGTTCATCAAGCACACCGTCCACCTTATGGTCCTCAACCGTATTGAGGGTAAAGGTTTTCAAGCCACTAAAACTGAAATCAAGACCAGGCCGGTTTGTCATCGGCCTGGGAAATTTAAAACGCTCCGGATTGCCCTGTTCGGCAAGTTTTGCCACCAATGGGCCGCCTGGATAATTCAGCCCCAGCATCTTCGCCACTTTATCAAAGGCTTCACCGGCCGCATCATCAAGAGATTCACCAATTAAATTGTATTGACCAAGAACCGGCACTTCCACTAATTGGGTATGCCCACCGGAAACAAGCAAGGCTATAAAGGGAAATTCCGGCGCATTGTCTTCCAGCAAGGGCGCAAGCAAATGCCCTTCCATGTGATGAACGCCCACTGTGGGTATATCCAGAGCCATGCCCAGAGATCTGCCAATAGATGCCCCTACCAGCAAGGCACCAGCAAGTCCTGGGCCAGCAGTATAGGCAAGCCCGTCAATATCACCAAGATCGAGGCCGGCTTTTTCCAGAACCTCCTTAATCAATGGCAGGGTTTTTCGAATGTGGTCACGGGATGCCAGTTCAGGGACTACGCCACCATATTTCTGGTGAAGTTCAACCTGGCTGTATAAAGCATCCGCCAGCAAACCATGCTCACTGTCATAGACAGCGATAGCGGATTCATCACAGGATGTTTCTATACCAAGGACTTTCATTTTATTCTCAAGAATTTTTATATTTCGGCAGAATCAGCGCTGGCAGAAGCAACCTTATCTTGCTTGTTGTTGCAGGGGCACAATCATATCATAACAGCACATTTCAATTGATCTTTTACGGGTATCAAAGCGTAAACACCCCTGTGTTATCATGCGAAAAATTTTCATCAAACATACTTCAAGCATAGATGAGTCCGAAATATGAAAGCATTTATTTTAGCTGCAGGCAGCACTTACCTGGATGGTGTACAGCAAGTAGAACTGGAAAAGCCCGTCGCTGGTCCAGGTGAAATTCTGGTCAGTATGAAAGCTGCATCCCTGAATTTTCGCGACCTTGGCATTATCGCGGGCAAGTACTTTGGCGGCCCTGTGCAAAAAGACACGGTGCTTCTTTCTGATGGCGCCGGTGAAGTAGAAGCCGTTGGCAAAGGTGTCAGCCGCTTCCAGGTTGGTGACAAAGTCACCGGGACATTTTTCAAGGACCTGATTGACGGCCCGGCCAACCCGATGATCAATCCTGCGCTGGGACATTCTGCTGACGGCGTACTTGCCGAATATATGGTATTAAACGAAAACGATGCCGTGAAAATTCCCGCTAATCTGAATTATCAGGAAGCAGCGTGCCTGCCTTGTGCGGCATTGACTGCCTGGCACGCGATGATGACAGCAGGCCGACCCGTGACTAAAGGCGATACTGTTTTACTGCTTGGCACAGGTGGCGTATCCACTATAGCCCTGCAATTTGCCAAGGCGCTTGAGGCCAGAGTGATCATCACCTCATCAAGCAATGACAAACTCGCCAAAGCGAAAGACATGGGCGCTGACTTGTTAATCAATTACAAGGAACACCCGGACTGGGATGACGAAGTAAAAAAACTTACCGATGGCAAAGGCGTGGACTGCATCGTGGAAGTCGGCGGAATCGGCACCATAAACAAATCAATGAACTGCCTGGGTCTGGGTGGCAAGATCGGCATGATAGGTGTCCTCGCCGGTGCCAATGGTGAATGCAACCCACGCAGCCTGATGATGACCGGCAGCAGTATCCATGGTATTTTTGTCGGCAACCGCCAAATGTTCGAGGAGATGAATAAAACCATTGAAGAACATGATATCCATCCAGTAGTGGACAAGGCTTTTGATTTTAATGACGCTGTTGAAGCTATTAAATATTTCAAGAGTCAGTCACATATGGGTAAGGTTGTTATCAATATCAGCTGAGCTTATTAGCCAGACTGACCAACTTATTTAATCAAGAACAGGGCATTAATTTATTAGCATCATGCAAAAACCATTGAGTGCAAATAAAGCATCAGTATTTTTATTTTTGACCTTTGGATTATTAACCGAGGCACTATTTGCTGCTGACACCAAAGAACCTGTTACTGAAGAAATTGTTATCACTGGCGATCGGGATAATATCAATCTCCAACTCATGGTGGATCAGGCAGAAGATCAATTTTTTGCCATGTTTAATGATCTCGTAGATGAAGACTTTCGCATTGAATGCAAATATGAAAAAGTTATTGGCAGTCTGATAAAACAAAGAATCTGCCAGACCGGATATATGAAGCAAGAACTTACCTCGGCCGCCACGTTCAACTTTTTCGGTATGGAATATGGCGCCTCTGCACCGCTTGCTGCAAAAAACACTCAACTGCGAGAACTGACCCTGGAACTCCTGCAAAATAATTCAGAACTGCGAAGCGCAGCACTGAATCTTTCCGAGCGTGTGGAAGAATATCGAGACCAATATGGCATTCCTGACGATCAGGAATAAGCCCTGAAATTTTCTCACGGCCTGATTTACTTAAAAAAGTAACAAGGAAGTTGTAAATTTTTCGCAATATAAATTTAGCGAATCGCCGGAAATAATGGATAATTAACCGGATAACCCTAATGGTGGAATTTTTAGTGCCTGATAAAAGTAGTAACACCAGTAATTACCAAAACAGTATCACTGAATTCGTCAAGATCACTGCCTCTGGCTTCAGCCTGGTAATTTTGACGGCTTGCAGTACTTTCCAACAGGAAACCACACAGACCCCGGATCCAGCCACAGACCCTGTCGTGGAAGAACTGATCGTGGAATCCCTGGTCAGTGGTGCCAGCGATTTTGGTGATATCGACATCGATGGAGCTCCCAGCGAACCGGTCACTGAAGAAGAAGCTGTCATTCAGGCAGAGCGTCCCCAACCTGTTACGCCTACCATCAACATGACTGCAAACCGCATCGTGGAACGGTCAATAAATGATTATCTGCAAAATCGTCAGACCCTGCTAAAAATCTGGATAGAAAGAAGCCATACCTGGTTTCCAATGATTGAAAAAATATTTGAGGAAGAAGGCGTCCCTGATGAACTGAAATATCTGGCACTGGGCGAAAGTGGCCTGCGACCCACTGTCAGAAGTGGCGCTGGCGCTGTTGGCATGTGGCAATTCATGTATGGTACTGCACGTTCTTCCGGCCTGGAAATCAACACCTGGGTTGATGAGCGCCGCGATCCCGAAAAAGCCACGCGCGCCGCAGCACGACATTTCAAGGAATTGTATGAAAGCTACAACGGTAACTGGGAAATGGTTCTGGCTGGCTATAACTGCAGTTATCGATGCATCACCCGCGCTGCCCGCCGCGCCGGCAAAGCCATTGAGGACAATCCATCCTATTGGGAAATCTATCCTTTCCTGCCACGTGAAACGCGCGGCTTTGTCCCCAAATTTATTGCCTCTGCACTGATCGTTTCCAACCCGGAAATGTATGGTATCCAGGCAGAAAACTTTGGCCAGGAACTCGCCTTCGATATTGTAAAAATCAACGGCATGCTATCTGTCGAAGCCGCCGCCATGCTCGCCGGCACAGACGTGGCAACCATCAGAGCCCTGAATACTGAATTGCTTAAAGCCAGCCTCCCGGATCAGGCTGAACCTTATTCCCTGAGAATTCCTCTGGACACTTTTGAGCGTTTTGTCCGTTCCTTTGATAACCTGCCTGCACAAACCAAAGTATCCCCCAGTGAATACCTCATTGTCAGTGGCGATACCCTTGGCAGAATTGCACGAAATTTTGACACCACAGTAGATGAACTCAAGGCGACGAATGGCATTCGCACAAACCTGATTCATCCCGGGCAAAAACTGCTGATTCCAGGCACGGGCATTTCTTCCACTATCGCTATTGCCAGCACAGAGAAGCAGTCCATTGCTTATGGCGAAAGCCAATTCAAACCCATTAAACTACGTGAAGAATTTCAACTGGTAGAACTCAATGGCTCCACCGAAGCCGCGCCATTGATGGCTGTAAGCCTCAGTCCGGATGTGGAAGATGACCTGCTGGTTCCTACTATCTATCAGGTACGCCGGGGAGATACGCTGGGTGTCATTTCCGAACGCTTTGATGTCTCCGTCAGAGATATTCAGCAATGGAATAATATCCGCGGCACCACTATTTATATCAACCAGGAACTGACTATTCATTCCGGTGCAGTTAAACCTGTCACCACTTACCAGGTGCAGCGAGGCGATAACCTGAGCATCATTGCCCGCAGATTTGGCGTTTCAGTGGAGAACATCAAACGCTGGAACAGCCTGCGCAACAATCTGATTTTCCCTGGACAGAGTTTGTCGATTAATTAGTGTTAATCATTCTGACAATGGCGGATATCGCTTCGCTCTTGCGCCCTACACATTATTTGAAAATGTCGTAGGGCGGAAGATGGCCGCTGGCCGATATCCGCCAAGTCGTAGACCGGAAGAGACCCGCAAGATTGATGTCCGGCATTTATATCAGCAATTGAATAAAGCGCCTTTCACTTTCTCCACCGCCTGCACAATCTTTCCACCAGCCTGAATATCCCCGGTAATGGCGGCAATATAAAGATCCATCCCCTGCTCATAATCATTCCAGATCAGTGCCTGTTTGTCGTCAAATTGCCGGCCAATCACTTCGTATATAGCAGTGTATAAAGGCAGAGTCGCCGCAGATAATGACTGGCTGGCATCGTAATGACCGCACTCAATATGTGTGCGTAATTCTGCTGCCTGCACACCAAACAATAAACTGATGGCCATATACTGCTGATAAATTTCCACAGAGCGACGCGCCAGGTTGGCAGAGCCAAAGCCCTGGGAATTAATGTTCTGGTTAAAGCCTTCTGCATGGCTTGGATAATGTGGCGTCAGTGCATTTCCGTAAAACATCAATTGCGGCATGATGCAGTTCCCGCAAATCTGCAAACTTTGCAGACCACCATTAATTGCGCGCTCAGTATTGCCAACCAGCATGGCAGACAAACCATTACTAAACGCCGGCATGGCCGCCATGGCAATTTGAATATCCAGATGCTTGGCAAGCATGCCAATGTGAGAGCGCAGCTGATCCATGCCGACACCAATATACTGACCAAGAAAATTACCGCCATGATAAGTATGACCGGACGCTTCATCTACCAAGGGGTTATCGGTGGCAGAGTTGATTTCCGTTTCCACCTGCTCGGCAATCAAGCGCAATCCATCCACAATCGGTCCCATGTACTGCGGCAGGCAGCGCAAGGAATAGCGATCCTGTATTGGCTCATCGCCACCGCGGAATTCATGCTGACCATCCAGCTCATCACAAATGAGTTTGGAACCAGAAAGTAAATCAAGCATTACGGCTGCTGAGGCTATCTGCCCATTAAAAGGTTTGTGCTGATGAATAAATGGATGGAACGACTGATTGGTTGCTCCCAGTCCCTGGAATAGCAGCGCATGGGCTCCAAAGGAAAGGGCCAGAAGTTGTCTGGTGTCATATACCACACCGGCAGCAATGCCAGCCATGACAGAGGTACCATTAACCATGGCCAGCCCTTCCTTGGGGCCAAGTTCTTCCCGTTCCAGTCCCAATGCTGTCAGGGCGCTCTGCGCACCCATCTCCTTGCCCTGGTAATCCACTTTCCAGCTTTCATCCAGACCAATCAGGCAGGCCGTAATATAGGATAAAGGCGACAGGTCACCACTGGCGCCGATAGAGGCAAATTCCCTGACATGAGGCGTCACTCCTTCATTCAGAAAAACTCCCATACGCTCAATCATCGACATGCGAATCCCCGATGCCCCTTGTAAATGAGAGTTCATCCTGACCAGGATGGAGGCCCTGACATCAGAATTAGGCAATCGATTGCCGGTACCAACTTTATGAAACCAGGGGATATTATTCTGCAATTCCATTGCCTGATCTTTGGAAATAGCCTTATAAGCCATAGCTCCAAAGCCGCTTGTCACCCCATAAATGGGCTGGTTGTTAGCTACTGCATCCAGAATAAAATCATTGGATTTTCTGACCCTGTCCTGCACCACCGAATCATCAGTGATGGCCACCTTCGACTCTTCCCTGGCGACGCGCACCACCTGATCAATTGTTAAACCTTCTCCGGAAACTGTTACTTTTTCTGCAGTCATCACTATACCTTTATAAAACATTGAATTTAATAGGTTATTTTTTGGCATTAAATGCGCGCTGCAAGACATGGCCAGCGCAACACAGGTCTGAGGGGGGAAGTCAGGTCCAGTCGAGGAGGGAGAAATAACCGGACAGGAATCCGGCTTTTATTTTTTTACTGGGCTTCATGCTTGAACTCTATAGCTGAACGCTGCGCTAATTGTCACCCAGTGTACGATATTTTGCCAATTTCAGGCCAGCTATTACGTGCAAAATTCAGTCGCAGCAGATTTTATCCCCCTGTCCTTTTCTGCCATAGATTGGTGGCTTATCAGGCCATAGATGATGGTAGCGCAGCGATATCTGTCGCCCTTAGCGATTTTCGCCCAAAACCTTTGCAATTAAGGGACTTTGCCATTAAAATCCTCCGCCCTTGAACATAGGGATTAATCTAATCAGGTATTTTTTACATGCCCATAGTTAAACTGAAAGAAAACGAACCTTTTGATGTGGCTCTGCGCCGCTTCAAACGTTCTTGTGAAAAAGCAGGCGTTCTCGCTGAAGTACGTCGTCGTGAGTTCTACGAAAAGCCAACCGCTGTTCGCAAACGCAAAGCTGCCGCTGCTGTAAAGCGTAATGCAAAAAAAGTGTCTCGTGAATCTCGTCGCACACAGCGTCTTTACTAATCAACACTCTAAAAATCTCTCTACGCTAATGGCGGATCATCCTCTCAAACAAAGCATCACTGATGCGATGAAAGATGCCATGCGCGCTAAAGACAAGCCGCGCCTGTCTACTATTCGTCTGATGCTTGCCGAGATGAAGCGTATCGAAGTGGATGAGCGCATAGATCTTCCTGAAGATCGCATCATTTCTGTTCTGGATAAAATGATCAAACAGCGTCGTGATTCGGTAAAACAATATACCGATGGCGAGCGCATGGATCTGGCAAATATCGAAAGCGCTGAAATTGAAGTTATCCAGGAATTTATGCCAGCAGCACTTAGCGAAGCAGAAATCGCTGACATTGTAAATCAGGCCATTATTGATTCCGGCGCATCCTCCATGCAGGATATGGGCAAGGTCATGAACTCTGCTCGTCCGTATCTGGCAGGTCGCGCAGACATGGCTATAGTTAGCCAGCTAGTTAAAAAGCAACTGTCCTAAACAACACTCCCCTTACCTAAGATTGCGCAGAACAAAGACGCTTTAATGCCTTTTTGCCTGAACCATAATCACTTTGGACTTAAAAAACACACCCTAGCCTCCTGGCCAGACTCAGAAGCAGATCCATATCTTCCATTGGCACAGTCCCTGACAATACTTCGTCTCGCAGAACAAGGGCTCCTACATAATAATAGCGATTGTTAAAACTTACTTTGATGGGACCAACATAAGGAACGCTTTTTCTATGTTCATCTGCTAAAGTCACTTCTCTGGAATCTTCAAATTCCAGCTTGAGTTGTTAAGCGAGATGTTCAGGAATACACAAAGTCACTGCACCCGTATCTGCCAATGCTTTGACCATAAGCGGTAACGCATCATCACGGGGATTGCTCAGTGATATTTCTGTAATTATATGCCCCATTGTTTTCGGTTTATGCATCCGTTCATTGTACAATAAAAATAGTACATATCTGATTTTAGTCAAACTGCAACTCTACTAAATGGCTGGTTTAATCCCCCAAAATTTTATCGATGATCTGCTCGCCAGAGTCGATATCGTGGATGTAATTGACGCCCGCACCACCCTGAAAAAAACCGGCAAAAACTATTCCGGCCTTTGCCCCTTTCATAACGAGAAAACCCCTTCTTTCAGCGTCGAGCCAGACAAACAGTTTTACTATTGTTTTGGCTGTGGGGCCGGCGGCAATGCCATCGGTTTCGTGATGAATTACGAAAACCTGGATTTCCCGGAAGCTATTGAAAATATAGCGGCACAAATGGGCATTGATGTGCCACGGGAAGAGTCATCCATATCGCAGCAGAATCGGGAGAAAAACCAGACCCTGTACGACATACTGGATCTCTGCGTGCGTTTTTATCAAAGTCAGTTGCGTCGACATCCAGACAGAACACATGCCGTTGAATACTTGAAAAGCAGAGGTTTATCCGGTGAAATCGCCCGCGATTTTGCTCTCGGTTACGCCCCACCAGGCTGGAATAATTTACTGAATGCATTGGGTCGCGATGAGAACAGCAAAAAAGCCTTGCTCAATGCCGGCATGCTCATTGAGAACCCGGACAACAAGCAGCACCCGCTCTATGATCGTTTTCGCGATCGCATCATATATCCAATTCGTGACAACAGAGGTCGCGTTATCGCTTTTGGTGGCCGGGTAATGGGCGATGACAAACCCAAGTATCTTAATTCACCAGAAACACCGGTGTTCCATAAAGGCGAAGAATTGTATGGCCTTTATGAGGCGCGCAAAAATACACGCAAGCTGGAACGCATCCTTATCGTTGAGGGCTATATGGATGTCATTGCCCTGGCCCAAAACGATATTCATTACTGCGTAGCAACATTAGGTACTGCAACCAGCACCAGTCACTTGAGACGACTGTTTAAATTAGTCCCGGAAGTGGTGTTTTGTTTTGACGGGGACAAGGCTGGCAGAGAAGCAGCCTGGCGCGCGCTGGAACAGGTATTGCCCTTGATGGAAGATGGCCGCACAGCCCGCTTTCTGTTTTTGCCGGAAGGTGAAGACCCGGACAGTCAGGTGCGCAGAATCGGTAATAGCGAGTTTGTAAGAAATTTATCTGAAGCCACCCAACTGGCCGAGTTTTTCTTTGAATCTCTGGGCAAGAAAGTGGATATGAATTCTCTCGAAGGCAGAGCAAGCCTGGGCAAGATGTCCCTGCCCCTTATTCAAAAAATACCCAGTGGTATCTATCACCAGCTCATCCTTGATCAATTAGCCTCTATCACCGGCGTAGACCTGCAAACCCTTGGCAATATGGAAAAGTCACTGGAGAAAACAGGCGACAGGAATGCTGCGAGAAGTGCCGCGAGAGACGCCAGGCAAAACACCGACCAGGGAATAAGTAATACACCTCCATCACCTACCCTCAAATCGGTACCGGTCAGCAATCCCCCCTCTGGACGCAAAAAACAAAGTGGCCGTTCTGCCTGTATGAGAGCTGTTAATCTGATTTTGCTAAAACCAGATATAGTAAATGAGCTTGATGAGAAAGGTGAGTTAGCTGAATTGATCAGTCCGGATAGCGATCTTCTACTGCAGGTTATTACCCTGGCAAAAAAACACCCCTCCAGCTCCACACCGGAATTATTGGGACGCATCTATGCCACCCCTCTGGGCAGCCAGCTCACCCAGCTTTTGAATCGGGAACAAATCACACCGGCAGAAGGCGTTACTCAGGAATTTAACGAAATTATTACCCATTTACTGGATTCCCAGCGCCGCCGAAAAAGCCATCATGGCTGGCTTGAAGAAGCCCGTCAGAAAGTGCATTCCCGCCAAAACAGACTCAACGAAGAGCAGAATCCACCCGGAGAAAGCTAAATTCTCCCCTTTACCTTGATTTTTGCTGTCTTAACCCCAATTTAAGGGGTAAATATCGCTAGAATCAAACGGCACTTTTCGTTAAAATATGCGGTCGTTTTTCCCCCTGCCCAACTCACAGGAATTGCAGCACATATGAGCAACGTCCAAACACAACAATCCAGTCTGAAAGCCTTGATCGCAAAAGGAAAGGAACAAAACTACCTTACCTATGCACAAGTGAATGACCACCTGCCGGACTCGATTTCCGATCCGGATCAGGTAGAAGACATCATTCAAATGATTGACGACATGGGCATCAAGGTATTTGAAACTGCCCCTGATGCCGATCAACTGCTGATGATTGAAAGTGAAACTGACGAGTTGGCTGCTGCTGAAGCTGCCGCCGCACTTGCTGCCGTTGAAAACGAAGCTGGTCGCACCACTGATCCGGTACGCATGTATATGCGTGAAATGGGTACGGTAGAGCTGCTTACCCGTGAAGGCGAAATTGTCATTGCCAAGCGCATTGAGGAAGGCATTCGTGAGCTGATGTCAGCCATGGCTTTTTTTCCGGGCACACTTGAATATGTGCTGGATGAATACACTCTGGTCGAGAAAGAAGAAAAGAAACTAGCCGACATCCTTACTGGCTACCTCGATCTCAATGACCCTGTAGCTCCGCCCGCTGTGATTGAAGAAGTTGCCGCCCCTGTCGCTGCAGATAGCAAGTCAGACGACAAAACTGACGATAGTGATGACTCCACGTCCACTGACGACGATGACGATGAAGCGCCAACCGGTCCTGATCCCGAAGAAGCACGTATCCGCTTTGAAGAACTAAGAAAACAATATCGCTCTACCATACGTGCCGTTAAAAAATATGGCCGCCAGCATGAAAAAAGCATAGAAGCATTAAACAAGCTCGGTGAAGTTTTCAAATTTTTCAAACTGGCCCCGCGTCAGTTTGACCCATTGCTTGAACATGTCCGCGCCTGCCTTACCCGTATCCGTCGTCATGAAAGAAATGTCCGTAATCTATGCATCAATGCCGGCCAGATGCCACGCAGCATATTTATCAAGAGTTTCCCTGGCAATGAAGTCAATATGAAATGGATTGATACCCACCTGCGCAGAAAGCCTTATTCAGAATCACTGGCCAAAGTAAAAGTGGAAATTCTCCGTGCCCAGAAAAAAATGCTCATGGTGCAGGAAGAAACTGGCCTGACTATTGTTGAAATTAAAGACATCAACCGTCGCATGTCAATTGGTGAAGCAAAATCCCGTCGCGCCAAGAAAGACATGGTGGAAGCAAATCTGCGTCTGGTGATCTCCATTGCCAAGAAATATACCAACCGTGGCCTGCAATTTCTGGATCTGATTCAGGAAGGCAATATCGGTCTGATGAAAGCAGTAGACAAATTCGAATACCGTCGCGGCTACAAGTTTTCAACCTATGCCACATGGTGGATCAGACAGGCCATCACCCGCTCCATTGCGGACCAGGCCCGTACCATCCGTATTCCTGTGCATATGATTGAGACAATCAACAAACTCAACCGTATCTCACGTCAGATGCTACATGAGAAAGGTCGCGAGCCAACGCCGGAAGAATTAGGCGAGCGTATGGAGTTGTCGGAAGACAAGATTCGCAAAGTATTGAAAATTGCCAAAGAACCTATATCCATGGAAACCCCCATCGGTGATGATGAAGACTCACACCTGGGCGATTTCATCGAAGATGCCAATATCGACTCACCTGTTGACTCCACTTTGGACGAAGGCCTGCGTGAAGCCACCAAGGAAGTCCTGGGTAGCCTGACTGCCAGGGAGGCCAAGGTACTGCGTATGCGATTCGGCATTGATATGAATACTGACCATACTCTGGAAGAAGTCGGCAAGCAGTTTGATGTGACACGTGAACGTATCCGTCAGATTGAAGCCAAGGCTCTGCGCAAACTACGTCATCCTACGCGCTCGGATCATCTAAAGAGCTTCCTGGACGATTAAAACTTTCTTATTGGCAGTACAGCAAGGGCGCTTTATAATGCGCCCTTTATTTTTGGGGATTGCCAACCCCGCCAGCCTAAAAGAAACCAGCAAAACCCGTTGGTTCTATTAAGGCATGTATTTTATTCTTAATCGAGCGCAGAGATTTTTTGACGAGGGAGTGTGCATCTGTACATGACTGAGAAGAAATAACCTTTGCAACAAAGAGTAAGAACAAAAGACGCAGACTAAAAAGGGCCTATAACTCAGTTGGTTAGAGTAGCGGACTCATAATCCGTTTGTCCCAGGTTCGAGTCCTGGTGGGCCCACCATTTAAATCAATGACTTAGGCTTAATCGCCTTCTCAAGATTCCGATAATAGTCTCAAAAGACTACACAGAGACTACACTCCCGCATCTCCCGCCAATTAAAGACCTAAGTATTTCACTCAGGGCTAGCTTCTTCCCCCACCGGGGCAGGGCGCATGGGTTCGTAGATTGTTACTGTACCTGCCTCCGCACTTAATAGGCTATTTTGGAAAAGAAGCCGTCCAAGACCTTCCCTGCCTCCGTTGACCCTAATCAATTGCCTTTATTACCCACGGTCATACACCCCCGGGGTAGGCTCTGTGCCTCTGTAATAGTTACTTTAGCTGTGTAGATACAAAATGGCGTAAAAAAAGAAGTATATGCAGTAAAAAAAGCACATAATAGATTTCGTAGAAGCAGAAGCAGAAGTAGAAGTAGAAGTAGAAGTAGAAGTCATAACCCCTTCGCTCATTTCTTCCCCCTCATCTTTTGCGCCATTTTTACTGTCGACGCCATTATTTTCGTTGCCATCAATCAGTCCGTCAAAAGGATAATAAATGCTCCATCTCTGTTACTCCCTCATCAAAACAGTCTTTGCTCGCTTCTGGAAAGTAGCACTAACCATACTGATGACTGGCCTGTTGTTCTCTGGGCAGGCGTTTGCCGCACCTCACCAATACCATCGTTTTGTAATAGATTCAGCAGGGGCGGGCGGGAATCAGACTGGAAATTCCAGCGTTAATGAAATTCAATTAAAAGTTGATGGTGTCTGGCTTGCCAACTCCAATAGTAGTATTGGTCCAATGAACTCACCTGGTCTTGTAAGATTTGGCCCCTCATCAGGTGGTACTTCTTATAATGCAACTGTTACATTAGTGTTTGATGAGTGCTGCGATAGAGACCTTTCAAGGTTATTTGATGGGAACGATGCTGTTGGATGGGTAAATCTGGGCACTTGGTCGGGAGATCCTGACGGAGATAGTTTAACGCTAAATTCAGTCATGGCTATATTTGATTTCGGAGACTCTCCGGTTGAAATAGAAGGCATGCGTATCTTTGGAGACCCTTGGAGCTCTGGAACCGAAGCACCTGACCGATTTAGGATTGAGTATTCTGATGATGGCAGCAACTATACAACTGCATATGAAACTGATTCTGACGTCTTAACTTGGGGCGTAAATGGGTTCGATGCCCTCATAACTCCAACAGCCCCCCCACCAGCCGCCCCAACTTTATTGTCTGCCGTAGCGGGTGATGGCAAAGCTGTTATTAGCTTCACAGCTGGCAGTGATGGCGGGGTATCTATCACTAACTATCAATACAGTGTAGATGGAGGCTCGACCTATACTGCATTGAGTCCCACCGTCGCTATAAGTCCTGTGACGATTGCTCCTCTCACTAATGGCGTTACTTATTCAATATTGCTTAAAGCAGTCAATTCAAGTGGTACTGGCACAGCCTCTGAAGCTGTCTTGGTTACTCCAGCTGCTCCGCCTCCAGCTCCTTCAGCGCCAGCACCAACTGCTGAAGAGATAGCCGAAGAAGAGGAGAGAGAGGAAACCGAAGCGGCTCAAAATGGCATTATTGATGAGGTATCAAAGATAGACCTGACATCGCTTGGGGACGATCCTGACTCGAAAGATCTGGTCAATGATATTGCAGCGAGAACCACTAACCTGCTTGGCGGTATCTCTTCGAGCGCCAACAAGGATCTGTTTTCCGCCGCGCAGAAGAAAGACGCGATAGACCTGGCGCTTAATGTGCTGAACATTAAAACGATTAATACTCCGCCTCTAACACCTAATATTACTGATGTATCAACTGGCAATACGATTACGCTTCCAACCCGAGAGGTGTTAAAGAACATCGACTCAACAATGGAGCTAATCACCAATATCTCAAAAGTTTTGGTTGAGCTTCCTGCCAATGATTCCTCTGTGAAAGAGCTTGGTGACAGCTTGGTGGACAATGCCATCAGCACGATTTTACCTTTGGTAAGTTCAGCTGACGGTTCAAGCGACGATACCACCACTAAAAAATCTGATGAGGCCATAGAGAAGTTCTTGGACATACAAGAATCTATCACTGGGGTAGTGAGT
>CAWUSW010000013.1:0-14425 GCA_963925675.1 uncultured Pseudomonadales bacterium | reverse complement strand
CCGCAAGTTTATGTCTGAAATCAGGCAATGCGACGATTCTGAGGGGAGGTTCCGAGGCTTTTCATTCAAACCAGGCAATTGCCGAATGTATTCGTCAGGGGCTTGAAGCTACAGGCTTACCCGCAACTGCGGTTCAGGTTGTCGGAACCACGGACCGCTCTGCAGTAGGGGAACTCATCACCATGCCTGAATATGTGGACGTTATTGTTCCGCGTGGTGGCAAGGGATTGATTGAGCGCATCAGCCGTGATGCCAAAGTGGCCGTTATTAAACACCTGGATGGTATTTGTCATGTCTATATCGATGATGGTGCAGATATTACCAAGGCAGTAAATATTGCCCTGAATTCGAAAACAAACCGTTATGGTGTGTGCAATGCCATGGAGACTTTGCTGATTGCAGATTCCATGGCCGAAATTGTATTGCCACAACTGGAACAGGTGTACAGTGATTTCAATGTTGAATTGCGCGGCTGCGAAAAGACCTGCGCATTCTTAACTGGTGCCATAAAAGCCACTGAAGAAGACTGGAATACTGAATATCTTGGTCCTGTGCTTTCAATTCGAGTGGTTTCAGGTATTGATGAAGCCATTGATCATATCAATACCTATAGTTCACAACACACAGATACAATCGTTACTGAAGACTACAGTCGTGGCAGGCGCTTTCTGCGGGAAGTAGACTCAAGCTCGGTAATGATTAATGCATCAACACGTTTTGCCGACGGTTTTCAGTATGGTCTTGGTGCTGAAATCGGTATATCCACAGACAAGATTCATGCGCGCGGACCAGTGGGGCTGGAAGGGCTCACATCCGAGAAATATGTCGTGCTGGGTGACGGACACGTGTTAAACAAATAAGTGACTGCCAATCCAGAACGACGAAAAGAGCTTGGCCTGCTGGGTGGTATGTTTGACCCGGTTCACTTTGGGCATCTGAACATTGCCCTGTCTTCACTTGAAAAGATTCAGCTCGATGAAGTTCATTTGCTGCCTTGTGGTCAGCCAGTACATAAGAGCGCACTTTTTACTGCCAGTAAACACAGACTGGCAATGTTGCAAATTGTAGCGAATGAGAATCCTGTACTTTCCATTGATGAGCGTGAGTGCAGATCGGCAGAGGCTTCCTACACGCTGAAAAGTTTGCAGGCCATCAGGCATGAAAATCCGGATGCCAGGTTGTATTATATTCTCGGGCAAGATGCTTTCAATACATTTGATACCTGGTCTTGCTGGCAAGAAATATTTTCATTAGTACATATTGTTGTTGCGGGAAGACCCGGTTACGAATTTAACTTTGTAGCAACTTTGCAGAAAGAATTTGAAGAACGAAAAGTAGATACAGTAGAAATGCTGAAGCAATTTAATCAAGGAAAAATATTTATTACCGATTTTGAACTGCTGGATATATCCTCTTCCTTAATTAGAGAAAATATCAAGCATAAGAAAAGTTTGAACGGATTGTTACCAGAATCCATTGTTCATTATATAAATACACAAAAGCTTTATACCCGGGAGGTTGCATCTTGAATGCAGAAGAACTGAGAGATTTTGTCATTAATACTCTTGATGATATGAAAGGAAGAGAAATTTCCTGCTTGTATGTATCGCAGATCACTACTGTTACGGACTATATGATTGTAGTGACAGGGACATCTACCAGACATGTAAAGTCTTTGGCTGATGATGTGGCAAAAAAAGTAAAGGATGCGGGTAATACTGTGATCGGAATGGAAGGCCAGAGACAGGGCGAATGGGTTCTAATCGACCTGGGTGATGTCATCGTCCATGTAATGATGGAGGAAGTCAGGAAGTTATATGACCTGGAATCTCTGTGGGGTATGAAACCTTCTGAGTCAGATGGATAAGCATGCTTGTCATTGCTGTTGAATTTCACTGAATAAATGAAAATTAATTTGATCGCTGTTGGAACAAAAATGCCTGCATGGGTTGAAGAGGCTGTTAGTGAATATAAAAAGCGACTTCCCAGGAATTTTGAATTAATTGTTAGTGAAATACCCTTGGCGAAAAGGTCAAAAGCCAACCCTGATATAGTAAGATTGTGCGAAACCGAAGGAAAAGCTCTGTTAAATGCGGTTTCGCGCAATCAGTATCTGGTGGCGCTTGATGTAAAAGGCAAGTCCCTGGCTACCGAAGTAATGGCGGAGAAAGTCAACAAAGTGATGGAACATGGTCAGGATCTGGCATTGTTGGTTGGGGGGCCGGATGGGCTTTCTCCTGAATGCCTTGATGCTGCAAATGAAATATGGTCACTCTCCGCTTTAACATTGCCGCATACTATTGTTAGAATTGTCGTTGCAGAGCAGATATACAGGGTTTGGAGTGTTCTTGCAGGGCATCCGTACCATCGCGAATAAAAAAATTATCAGGCCTGGTGTAGTAAATAATTTTTGAGTGCGTTTGATAGAAACCTATCACTTTTTAATATTATTTTTATTAAAAGGTGTAAAAAAATATTTTGACTATTAGTGATATCAGTAATGACTGAAAAGATCACGTTACAAGATCACCAACTGGAACGACAAATAGTCTTGTCGCGCATAATCATCGGTGGTGTTTTTGTATTTATTCTCCTGCTCGCTTTATTTGCCCGTCTTTTTTATCTTCAAGTAAATCAACACGACTATTATTCCACCAAGTCCGACAGTTATCGTATTCATGTGCAGTCTGTCGTGCCTACACGCGGATTGATTTATGATCGCAACGGCATTCTGCTTGCTGAAAATATTCCCAGTTTTACACTTTCAATGGTTAGAGAGCACGCTGGTGATATTGATGGCATGGTTGAAATAGTAAGTTCACTGATAACGCTGACTGGTGAAGATGTTGAAAAATTTCGCAGTCGATTAAAAAGCCGCAGTGTTCCTTTCTCCTCTGTGCCGGTTCGCTATAACCTCAGTGAAGAAGAAATAGCAAAAATTTCCGTTAACCAGTTTCGTTTGCCAGGGGTTAGCGTAGAGGCGGAACTGGTCAGGCATTATCCAGAACTTGAAAATTTTGCACACTCAGTTGGCTACCTGAGCAGTATTACTACGGATGAGTTGCAGAAAGTTGACCCGGTAAATTATAGCGGCACACATCAGATAGGAAAGTCAGGAGTAGAAAAGTTTTACGAAGACATTCTTCATGGCCAAGTGGGATATCAGACAGTCGAGAAAAATGCTCGTGGGCAAATAATGGATGTGCTGGACAGGACTGATCCAATACCAGGACAAGACATCGTTTTGCATCTGGACAGCAATTTGCAAAAGGCTGCAGTGGACGCCCTTGGAGATTTTCGTGGCGCTGTTGTAGCTATAGATCCGGAAAGCGGCGGCATCATGGCAATGGTGAGCAAGCCGGCATTTGACCCCAATTTATTTGTTCAGGGGATTAGTCAAAAAGACTATGCCTTGTTAAATGATCCGGTATTAACACCACTTTACAATCGCTCTGTGGGGAAATATTCGCCGGGTTCTACTGTGAAGCCTTTTATCAGCCTGGCGGCACTCAATGGTGGGTTTCGCACGCCGGAATATACCGTCCATGATCCCGGCTGGTATCAACTTGGCAATCATAAGCACTATGACTGGACCTGGTGGTCAAATGAAACTGGCCACGGCACTGTGGATATGCAAAGGGCTATTTATCAATCGTGCAATGTGTATTTTTGGGATCTAGCGATGGATATGGGCATAGACGAGATGCATGATTTTCTGTTTCGTTTTGGTTTTGGGCGAAATGTCAGTCTGGATCTGCCTCAGGCAAGCACCGGTACCTTACCTTCCCGGGAATGGAAGATGGCTACCATGGGAGAATCCTGGTATCCCGGTGAAACCATTAATTCCTATGTAGGCCAGGGTTATACAGAAGCGACTCCTTTGCAACTGGCAACCGCGACAATGCTGATGTCCAATAAGGGAAAATGGTATCGACCTGCCATCCTTAAAAAAATCGGGGCTGATTCAAATACTCCACTTGAATCAAAATTTCTGCCTGATATTGAAATCAATAATCCAGATCACTGGGACTTTATCGCCGAATCCATGGAGATGGTTGTTAACCGTGGTTATGGTGGAGAATACAGAACTTATGGTTCGGCTTATCCCTATATTGCTGCTGTAGAACCGATGAAATACCGTATGGCAGGAAAATCAGGAACTGCCCAGGTAATTGCCATACCCGATGATTATGATCGTGCAGATGAGGTTCCGGAAAAATATCGGGAGCATGCCTGGTTTATTTCTTTTGCTCCTGTAGATAACCCCAAAATTGCACTCGCCGTTTTTATTGAACATGGCGCGGCTGGCAGTTCTGTAGCTGGTCCTGTTGCTCGTAGAATTCTCGATGCGTATCTTCTTGATGAAGAAGGTGAGTTAAAGTCTGAATATCGTTTTCCACAGATATCGGAAGAGGGCGACGAAAGTAATGAGTCAATACCAGCTGAAGGCCTCCTACCAGCTGAAGGCTCCCTGCCGGCTGAAGGCTCCTTGGTTAGAAACGCTTCCGGTGAAACTATCAATGCACTGCCTGCGAATGACCGGCAGCTTGCCACGTTTAATGAATAGTCTGAAATTGTAATGGTGAAAGCTTGAGTAGTCAGGACTTTATCAGACACATGGGATACATTGGCAAGGATTTTGGCCGTCGCAAGAGCGTGTGGGAATCCCTGCACATAGATTTCCCCCTTCTAATAGCATTACTCATTTTGCTGGGTTTTGGCCTGATGACGCTTTATAGCGCTACTGACGGTAATATCTCAATGATGAGGCGTCAAGTAGCGTTCATTATTCTCTCGATTGTCGCCATGTTGTTTATGGCCCAGGTTGATATCAGAATTCTCAAACGCTGGTCGCCCTGGATGTACCTTGGCAGCATAGGCTTTCTGGGTCTGGTGATTTTTTACGGCAGTGTCGGTGGAGGTGCAAAGCGCTGGCTTGATTTTCCACTGATTCCCCGTTTTCAGCCCTCAGAAATTATGAAGATTGTTTTGCCGCTGTGCGTGGCAGCCTATTTTTCCAAACGCGCCATTCCACCGCGTTTAAAACATATCTTCTGGGCCTTGGTGTTAATCATGCTGCCTACTGCGCTCATTGCAATTCAGCCAGACCTGGGCACGGCATTACTTATAGCCGTGTCAGGAATGTTCGTTATCCTGCTTGCAGGGATCAACTGGAAACTGGTGTTCTCCTTCCTAGGCGTAGCAATCCTGTCCAGTCCAGCGCTGTGGATTTTTTACATGTCTGATTACCAGAAACAACGGGTAAAGACTTTGTTTGATCCACAGAGTGATCCGCTGGGAACTGGCTGGAATATTATTCAGTCGCAGACTGCGATCGGCTCTGGTGGTGTATACGGCAAGGGCTGGCTCAATGGGGTTCAGTCGCGCCTGGATTTTCTGCCGGAAGGACAAACTGATTTTATTGTCGCCGTTCTGGCAGAGGAGTTTGGCTTGCTGGGTATGCTGTTTATTATGGTTCTTTATTTGGTGATAATAGGCCGCGGCCTTTTTATTGCTGCGATGGCACAGGATACGTTTAGCAGATTATTGGCAGGCAGTATTATTCTTACCTTTTTTGTTTATGTTTTCGTCAATATTGGCATGGTTAGCGGGATTTTGCCGGTGGTCGGAGTACCATTGCCAATGGTTAGTCTGGGTGGCACGTCGATACTTACTCTGATGATCAGTTTTGGTATTCTAATGTCGATTCATACACATAATAAAACCCTGATGCCGTGAATCAGGTATAATTGGCACTGTTTCCAAAACTGATGAGTTAAGGCAGTATTAGCTATTCATCAAAACAATTGTCTAACAAAGGGTAAATGAACAAGTGACGATTTGGTCTGAAGTGACCAGGTTCTTGGTAATCTCTCTGGCTGTCACTCTGGCAGCTTGCGTAAGCCCCACCTCCCCGAAAAAAACAGATTCTGGCCGTTATGACATGGCCGACGACAGTCCTTTGCTTGAACCAATTGATCTCTCCGCAGTCCAATCAGTAATACCAGAACCGGTGACTCGAACACTTGCCGGCAATAAGAGTCCCTATAGCGTAAATGGGGGAACTTATTATGTTATGGATTCAGAGCAGGGCTATGAGGAAACGGGTACTGCGTCCTGGTATGGACGAAAATTCCACGGCCATTTAACCTCCAATGGCGAAATTTATGACATGTTTACACTAAGCGCCGCGCATAAATCCCTGCCAATTCCGAGTTTTCTGGAGGTCACCAATCTGGATAATGGCAAAAGTGTTGTAGTGAGGGTAAATGACAGGGGGCCTTTCCATGAAGACAGGATTGTTGACCTTTCCTATGCGGCAGCGGCAACGCTGGATTATGCTGCTAATGGTACAGCCCGCGTTCGTGTGAAATCCTTGTTAGCGGAATCTTTCGCACCAGTGAGTCAGCCTGGTCCAGATCAAAACAGGGCATTAACAGACAAGGGTGTCAGCGCTGAAATACAGGAAGAAGTCTTGCTGGAAAGAAACCTGATAGAGCAAAATGCCGGAGAAGATTTTCTTCAGGTTGGTGCCTTCAGCAATTTAGACAGCGCCAGACAAATACTGGCGAAAGTCAGTGAATATACGGTATTACCTGTGTTTATTCGCAGTGATGCAGATGAAGCTAGCGGAACGCTCTTGCACAGAGTGCGTCTTGGGCCGGTAAATGAGACAATAGACTTGCAGGCTTTGGTCAGGATTTTTATAGAGGCTGGTCTGGGAACTCCGTTCAGGGTAAGGCAGTAAAACCAATTAACTGAATTTTTGATTATTATTTTTCATGAGGATAACAATGCTGAGTTTGCGAACGATTTTCACTGCACTGGCTTCTTTTTCATGCAGGACACTTAAGTCTAATATGTTCAAGACTGTTGTCCCGTTAAAGACTGTTACCGGGATCCTGCTTACTGCAACTCTTTCTTCTGGCCAGTTATACGCCCAGCAATCAATTATTCCACGCCCGCCCCAGGTGGCAGCAACCAGCTATATTCTACTGGATGCTAAAACTGGTGAAATTCTGGTGGAAGAAAATGCAGATATCCCACTTCCTCCAGCAAGCCTCACCAAAATTATGACGTCCTATGTCGCTGCTAATGAAATAGAGCAGGGCAATGTCACTATGGATGATCTGGTTCATGTCAGTGTCAAAGCATGGCAGATGGAAGGATCAAAGATGTTCATTCAGGAAGGCACCCAGGTAAGACTGGAAGATTTGCTACGTGGCATGATCATTCAGTCTGGTAATGATGCGAGTGTGGCTATTGCAGAACATATTGCAGGCAGTGAAGGAGCCTTTGCTGACATGATGAACCAGCATGCAGAACTGCTTGGCCTGGACAACAGTTATTTCCTGAATGCCTCTGGTCTGCCAATGCCGCAACATACAATGTCGGCACGTGATTTAGCCCTCTTGTCCAGGGCTCTTGTTGAACGCTTCCCAAATCATTATGCGATGTATTCCGAAAAAGAATTCACTTTTAACGAAATACGCCAACCCAATAGAAACAGTTTGTTGTTTCGAGACAGAAATGTGGACGGTATTAAAACCGGCCATACTGATGAAGCAGGGTATTGCCTGGTGGCTTCTGCTACTCGCGATGACATGCGATTAATCGCTGTGGTGATGGGTACTGACAGCACTGATGCGCGAGCAATCGAATCTCAAAAATTACTGACTTATGGCTTTCGCTTTTACCAGACGCTGCAATTGTTTGGCAATAATGAAGTGCTCTCTACTGAGCAGGTCTGGTCCGGTAATATCAATGCTGTCGATATCGGTATAACAGAAGAAGTGTTTGCAACTATCCCCCGTGGCCAGGAAGATAATCTTGAAACTGAACTGATAATAGATGAAACCCTGAAAGCCCCTATTACAGTGGGTCAGGTTCTGGGCAATGTTTCCATAAAACTGGGTGAGCAGGTATTTTATGATGGCCCCGTGGTGGCAATGGAAGCCGTGGAAAGGGGTAGCTTTATTAAGCGTATAATGGATTTCCTGCACTTGTTTTTCCTGAGTCTTTTTGGTTGATAACACAAACAGATCCTGCTTATGTAAATAGGCAAAGTTGACGTCTATGGCACAAGAAGAATCCTCGAAAATTGAATATCCCTGTCGTTACCCTATCAAGGTCATGGGACTGGATGTTGATGACTTTAGCGCCGCAATCGTCAACATTATCCGTATTCATGCCCCTGACCTGGGCGATGAGGATATCAGTTATCGCCCCAGCCGAGAGGGCAAATATCTGGCAGTGAATGTCATTATTACTGCGCATTCGCTGGAGCAGATACAAGCACTATTTGACGATCTGAAAGCCAGTGGCCGTGTGGCCATGGTACTTTAATAACATCTTTAAAGAGCTTGCGGCCAGGCAGTCGTTTACTGGTCCGAAACCATCTTGAAAATCTCTTTGCCGAGGCAATGTGACCGCCATTCAGGAATCAGAAATTAATTCGCATCTGGAATTCAAGGATCTGGGTACAGTCGATTATCTGGATACCTGGTCAAGTATGAAGACCTTTACGATGCAACGGGAAGCCCATCATGATGATGAATGCTGGTTGCTGCAACACCGGCCAGTATTTACGCTGGGGCAGGCCGGTAAAAATGAGCATATTCTCGACCCTCATGATATTCCTGTCGTCAATACCGATCGCGGAGGTCAGGTCACATATCACGGCCCCGGCCAATTGCTTGCTTACCTGTTAATTGATATCAAGCGCCGTAAAATCGGGGTCAGGCAGTTGGTGGATCTGATCGAAAATTCACTGATAGAGGTATTGGCCTCGTTTGACATCACAGCTTCTACCAGGAAAGGGGCACCGGGTGTGTATGTGGGAGAGGACAAGATTGCCGCTCTGGGATTACGCATAAAAAATGGCCGCTCTTACCATGGCCTTAGTTTGAATGTGGATATGGATCTGCAGCCTTTCAGTTTTATTAATCCTTGCGGATATCCAGGACTGGGTGTCACGCAAATCAGGAATTATGTGTCTGACTTCCCTGATAATCTATTTTGGGAAACCCAGAACAGGTTGATGAAGGTGTTGTCAGCCAATCTGGTATAATCTTTCTTTTATTCTCTTTAAATTTTCGAAGATCTTTATGGCAAACACTGAAAATATGAAACCTGTTGTACAGGGTGAAAAGTTACGCGGGGCTGACAAGGTTGCCCGTATTCCTGTGAAGGTTATTCCCACCATTGAGATGCCGCGCAAGCCTGCGTGGATTCGCGTTACCTTGGGCAATAATGAAAAAGTGGATAAAATTCGCCAGACCCTGAGAAAACATAAACTCAGCTCGGTCTGTGAAGAAGCTTCCTGTCCCAACCTTGGCGAATGCTTTAGTAGTGGTACTGCGACATTCATGATTATGGGTGATATCTGCACCAGGCGCTGCCCATTTTGCGATGTCGCCCATGGCAGACCCAATTCGCTGATGGAAAATGAACCTCGTGAACTGGCAGAAGCTATCGCAGAAATGGGCCTGAGCTATGTTGTCGTGACTTCAGTAGACAGAGATGACCTGCGTGATGGTGGTGCCGATCATTTTGCACGTTGCATAGAAGAAACCCGACGTCTGAATCCAGGTATCAAGCTTGAAATACTGGTGCCGGATTTTCGAGGTAGAGGTGATATAGCCATCAATATTCTTGCCAAAACAGCACCTGATGTTTTTAATCATAATCTGGAAACCGTGCCAAGCCTCTATAAAAAAGTACGCCCTGGTTCTGATTACCAATGGTCCCTGAATCTGTTAAAGCAATATAAAGAGATGGCGCCTGATGTACTGACAAAGTCGGGCATCATGGTGGGCGTAGGTGAAACCAGGGAGGAAGTCTTACAGGTAATGGAAGATATGTATGCCCATAAGATAGATATGGTCACCATTGGACAATATCTACAGCCATCCAGAGATCATTTGCCCGTTGAACGTTTTGTGCATCCCGATGAGTTCGATGAATATGCTCGTATAGGTATGGATATGGGTTTTCATCATGTCGCAAGCGGACCTATGGTGAGGTCCTCATATCATGCAGATAAACAGGCTTCTTTGTAAATATAAAAAATAACAATTAAAAAGCGTATTGAATTAAAGAATGCAGAAATTAAAAGATAAAGTCGCATTTATAACCGGTGCTGCCGGAGGGATCGGTCTGGCCACCGCTAAATTATTTTTGGCTGAAGGGGCTAGAGTAATCATGGCGGACAGTGATGCCGACAAGCTCGAAGATGACGCGGCAGCCATGGAAGCGATCAAAGAACATGGCGGGTCTTTTAATATAGTAAGTACTGATGTCACCAGCCAGGAGCAGGTGGAAAAAACAATTTCCTATATACAGAAAAAGTTTTCTCGCATCGATATAGCTGTTCTCAATGCCGGGGTGGCTGGAGCAAATATGCCGCTGGAAGAGTACCCGGTTGCTTTGTTTGACGAGGTCATGGCGGTCAATATGCGCGGTGTTTGGCTGTCAATGCGTTCTGTGATCCCACTAATGAAAAAACAACAAGCCGGCAGTATTATCCTGACCTCTTCAATTCAGGGTTTATCTGCGCTGGCCGGAACTACCGCCTATACCACCAGCAAACATGCCTTGGTTGGCATGATGAAGGGGGCAGCACTGGAACTGGCTGAGTTTGGCGTGCGGGTTAATACCGTGCACCCGGGATATGTGGAAACCCCCATGATGGATGCTATCCATAACTCGGTAATGCCTGATGCACCGGAAAATTTCCAGAAAGCGCTGTCTACTTCTGTTCCTATGAAGCGCTATGCCAAGCCTGAAGAGATTGCCCGCTTGATGTTGTTTCTGGCTTCTGAAGATTCCAGTTATTCTACCGGCAGTTGTTTTCTTGCTGATGGTGGAGTTCTTGCTGCCTTACCAACGTCCTGAGTCTTAGCCAGGCAGATTACGGTGAAAAGTGAATAGACTGTAGGAGGGGTTTCAACCCCGAATGAATTCAAAGCTGAAGGCGGAAGGCTGAAGGCTTAAGGTAAAAAGTGCACAGGGGTGATACCCGAAATTACTGAATAAGCTCACAATGTCAGTTAATGTCTAAATGGCAGTTCGGGTATTGGTTATATCGAGAATCATGCCGGTGATTTCATCCCAGGGTTTTAAATCCATCAAGCCTTTAACTGACTGATCAACATTGCGTGCCCGGAAGAGAAGTTTTTCCAGACTTTCTACGGAATGATTGCGCAGAGCAGTACCCACAATTGACATCCTGTTTTGCCACACGCGTTCTGATTGCATGACGCCATTGATATTTTGTCCCTGGCGAATTTTTTCCTGCATACGTAAAAGACTGCGAATCTCTTTAGTGAGGAAAAACAGGATTTTAAGGGGGTCATCACCTTCAGCCCGCAAGTGATTAAGGATTTTCAATGCTTTCGGGGTATTTCCTGACAAGCTGGCATCGGTTAGCGCAAAGATATTAAAACGCGAGTTATCGGCTACCGCCCTGGCAACAAATTCACGGGTAAGGTGTCGATCGCCTGCCAGCAATGCCAATTTATCAATTTCCTGAGCGGCGGCCAGTAGGTTGCCCTCTACACGCTGACAGATAATATCAATACTGTCCTGGTCAGCACTCAGTCCGGCTCTTTTAATGCGCTGTGCAATCCAGCCAGGCAGTTGTTGTGCATTAACAGGCCAGACCTGAACAACCACGCCTTTGCTTTCTATGGCTTTGAACCATTTGGTAGAAAGGGCCGGTTTTTCGATTCGGCTGCTGCTGATGAGAAGCAGGTTGTCTTCTCCGGGATCATCAACAAAGGCCTGCAAAGCATTTTTTGCTTCATTATCGAGTTTGGGAGAATGCAGTCGCAGATCAATAAGTTTTTTATCAGCAAATAAGGAAAGGCTGCTCGCTGATTCCAGCAGGATGTTCCAGTTAAATTGGGCGCTTACATCGTGAATTTCCCGCTCGGTAAAGCCCTGTTGTTTGGCAATTTGCCGGACATTGTCCATGGTTTCCTGAACTAAAAGCGTTTCATCGCCAGAAATCCAGACAAGCGCGGGCAGCTGTTTTTTCAGATGTGAGGAAAGTTGTTCGGTTTTAACAAGCATGTATATTCATTCTAGCGAAGGGAAGGCAAGCATAGAAGTATAAAACGCTGAATATATTGATTATCCGCTTTCAGTGCCAGAATGTCCCTGAGAGTTTTAAACCATCGGATAGCGGGATAATGCCGATTAAACTACATATTGATGGCATCATGGAATGTGAATATTGACGTATTAAGGGACTTGTTAATTAATCTTTAGCAAGGGATTTTGATGTCAGGATAAGAAGCGATTGTTAATCAGTAAATTCATAAAAAGTAAAAGTAGTATTGCGGTCACCCATTACCTTCAATGAACATTCACCCCAGGATTCAGGTAAAGACCATTCCACATCTGGCTGGTATTCCATAGAAACTTTTCTCAGGTTACAGGCAGCTTCAATAGAGTCCAGATCACCTTGTGTATCAGCAATGGTAAATGTTCTTCTTGACGGTATGAAAAACCAACCTTCATTTTTATCCAGTATTTTCCCTTTCGCACTCAATGTATAACCTTGATCCAGTGCCTGCTGGAGCTGCTTCACTTGTTGATGTATGGGTTCAGTGGCCGGGATAACGGAAAGCTGCAAACGCCTCTGATAAGTGTCCAGTGCATCCATAAAGAGGCCAAGTGCAATCTCAATATTGAAACGGTATAACAAGGCTACTTCGAGCTCCACATCTGTCAGCTGGCTCACTTCGGGTAAGGTGGCCCGTGTAATTGCCTGATGAGCGAGATACATATCCTGACGTAGCATTTCCACTGTGGTTAATTGCATATTCCCAAGGCCTACATCATGCAAGCTGTAGGTACCTTTTGTGATATTCGCAAGGGCCTGGCTTTTTGCTCTGTCGAGACGTCCCTCAGTGATCAGTTCCTGCACTTCGTTATAAGGCGTGGTGAATTGCGGGCCAGAAAAATTTGGAATTTCTGGCAAATCAAAATTGATAACGACAATATTGTTGTGCCAGTCGACAGCATTTCCATCGATAACGGCAGGCTCGAAAATCCAGGATTCAACAGCTTTGAGAGTATCCTTAATTGAAAATGCACTTGGCATGAGATCAAGTACTTCAATGTTGGAAGTGCTGCCATCGGGTTTGATAGAAAAACGTAATTTAATCCAGCCTTCCGGGCCTGGACCAAAGCGGTTTGCCGGGCGGGGAGGTTCATCTACGCTTAGCGGATTAATCTGCGCAAAGCTGTAACTTGTTTTATTCCAGTAAATATCATGTTGAGCAATCACAGTACCTGAAAGGAAAAAAATTCCAGCACAAAGCCAATACAGGGCTTGTCTAATTACGTGTTGGACAAATTCCATGGAATAATCCCTTTTATTTTTTAATGAAATATCGATGACCCATTTTTTTACATTATTGAAGATAAATCAAATAGCAGTTTTCAAATTGAAAAATAGTGGGGTAATAATTCTGATATCTCCATTCCTTATACAGGAAGCGCAAGAGTAAGACGATAGATTGGTTGAGCTGAAAAATATGAGAACTTGATCCCTGTCCTATTGATGCGAAACAGTAAAGCCTGATGCCACTGTGTTTATTTTACATTTACTGGAGTATTCATTGAGTTGCCTGTAATGCTGGTTTATTCTTCTTCTCACCCTAATTATCCGATGGACTTAAGAACATAATGCTAAAGCTTCACTCCTTATTAGCTACCTTGCCAGGTTTTTCAATAATAATATTTTTCTTTATACCTGCTGTTCAAGCACAGTCTGCAAGTGTCTATGTGGATATCGGCCCTTGTATGGGGATCAGCGAAAATGCAATTCGCTATGCTTGCTATGATCAACTGGAAGAGCAGATACGTGCGGCACAGGCGCGAGAGAGCGAATTACCGGTAGTGTCTATCCAACGCAATATCCGGGCTACGCAGCAGCAAGAAGTTGCAGATGCTGCTGAAGAAAATGACAGCAATGGCGATAATGATCAACAAAGTGTCGTTGAGGGATTTGGCAGACAATCCCCCGCAATTTCAAATGCTAGAGTGGAAAATGCCAGAGTACTGGCAAATGAAGACGGTGAGCAGGAACTTGTTGATACCATTTCAGCGCTGAGAGAGAGATTACCAAGTCAATGGGAAGTGACTCTTGCTGGTGGTCAGGTATGGCATCAGGTAAATAGCAAAGGCTATCGTTTGCGTGAAGGCATGGAAATCAGGATTTATCCATCTCCCTTTGGAGGCTCGTTCAGATTGTCGGCGACTAATTTAAACGGCTTTATTCAAGTTCGCAGGGTTCAGTAACTTTTTATTTCGAATAAAAAAATAGCATTGACTGCATGCTTTTCTAATTGAGCGCTGACACTGCCAGAGCGTTTAAAGTTTCGCTCCACTGGGCCAGGATAGCAGGACTACC
>CAWUSW010000012.1:0-22224 GCA_963925675.1 uncultured Pseudomonadales bacterium | reverse complement strand
GCGCCTATTATAGGGTCTTTTTCCCCAAGAAAAAAATCCAATTCACAAATTAACTAAAATAAATTCAATAAAATTAGGCTGATAGCCACAGAACCTACAGCAAATTCGACGAAAGACAGGGGCTAGGTACAAGTTACAAGTTACAAGTTACAAGTTACAAACAATGGTAGCGGGTGCTATAACCCTGTCACGGATTGACGCAATAGTTTTTGGCTGCTGGATGGTGGCCCTGGCCTAGCTGTCAAAATGATTCACAACCTTCTGTAGGAGCGGTTTTAACCGCGAAGAACAAGACTCTTTCATTCGGGGTTAAAACCCCTCCTACATCAATTACACTCTTGCACCTTGTACCTTGTACCTTGCACCTTGCGCCTTGTACTGCTGGATGGCGGCTCGGGCCTAACGGTCAAAATGATTCACAACCTTTTGTAGGATCGGTTTTAACCGCGAAGAACAAGACTCTTTCATTCGGGGTTAAAACCCCTCCTACATCAATTACACTCTTGTACCTTGTAACTTTATAACGTGTACCTCAAAATCTGGACACAAAAAACCCCGCAAAAGCGGGGTTTCCTTGTATCCTAAAAGACGTTTAGGGGTACTTACATCATACCGCCCATTCCGCCCATACCACCCATGCCGCCCATATCAGGCATTGACGCAGAGCCTTTCTCTTCTGGTAGTTCAGCAATCATGCATTCAGTTGTGATCATCAGACCAGCAACAGAACCAGCAGCCTGCAGCGCAGAACGAGTTACCTTGGTAGGATCGATAATACCCATTTCAAGCATATCGCCATATTCACCAGTACCCGCATTGAAGCCATTATTACCTTTACCCTGACGAACTTTATCCAGAATAACGGCGCCATCTTCACCAGCATTAATGGCAATCTGACGTAAAGGCATGGTTAAAGCACGTTGCAGAATCATCAGACCAACGTTCTGGTCTTCATTATCACCACGCAGTTTTTCAATTTTCTGCAGGGCACGTACCAAGGCAACACCACCGCCGGGAACCACACCTTCTTCAACCGCAGCACGGGTTGAGTGCAGAGCGTCTTCCACGCGTGCTTTCTTTTCTTTCATTTCAATTTCAGTGCCAGCACCTACTTTGATCACTGCAACACCGCCGGCCAGTTTGGCCACACGTTCCTGCAGTTTTTCACGATCGTAATCAGATGAAGTCTCTTCGATCTGGGCACGAATCTGACCAACACGACCTTCAATTTTCTTGCTGTCGCCAGCACCATCAATGATTGTTGTGTTGTCTTTGCTGATCTGAATACGCTTGGCAGAACCAAGGTCTTCAACAGTCGCGCCTTCCAGGCTCAAGCCCACTTCTTCTGAAATAACAGTACCACCCGTAAGCGTGGCAATATCTTCCAGCATCGCTTTACGACGATCACCAAAGCCTGGCGCTTTAACAGCAGCAACTTTAACAATGCCGCGCATGTTGTTTACAACCAGAGTCGCCAGGGCTTCGCCTTCAACATCTTCGGCAATAACCAGCAAAGGACGACCAGATTTGGCAACGCCTTCCAGCAGTGGCAGTAAATCGCGGATATTGGAGATTTTCTTCTCAACCAGAAGAACCAGAGGATCTTCCAGATCAACAGACATCGAATCCTGGTTATTAACGAAGTAGGCAGACAGGTAACCACGGTCAAACTGCATACCTTCAACTACGTCCAGTTCATTTTCCAGACCAGTACCTTCTTCAACGGTAATCACACCTTCTTTACCCACTTTTTCCATAGCTTCGGCAATGATTTCACCGACGCTGGTATCAGAGTTGGCAGAAATGGAACCTACCTGAGCAATAGACTTGGGATCAACACAAGGAGTAGACATTTTGCCCAGTTCCTTAACTACCGCGATAACACCTTTATCAATACCGCGCTTGAGATCCATTGGGTTCATGCCTGCAGCAACTGATTTCAGGCCTTCGTTCAAAATCGCCTGAGCCAGAACTGTAGCAGTAGTGGTACCGTCACCGGCCACATCAGAAGTCTGGGAAGCAACTTCCTTAACCATCTGTGCGCCCATATTTTCAAATTTGTCTTTCAGTTCAATTTCTTTAGCAACTGAAACACCGTCTTTAGTGACAGTGGGAGCACCGAATGATTTATCCAGCACTACATTACGGCCTTTGGGGCCCAGAGTAACTTTAACCGCATCAGCCAGCAGGTTTACACCTTTTAGCATTTTCTGGCGGGCGCTATCTCCGAATTTTACGTCTTTAGCCATGGTAAATGTCCTATTTTTAAATCTGTTTAAATTTTTTAACTAATGTTTTTGTAGGATGCCTGGATTATTTTTTCTTCTTGCTTTCCAGTACGCCGAAGATTTCACTTTCGTTAAGGATCAGCAATTCATCATCACCAAGCATTACTGTGTTACTGGCATATTTACCAAAAATCACAGTATCACCGACCTTAAGGTCAATAGGACGGATTTCACCATTATCCAGCAGGCGACCCGGACCAACAGCTACAACTTCACCCTGTGAAGGTTTTTCAGTAGCAGAGCCAGGTAAAACAATACCTCCGGCACTAGTAGTTTCTTCTTCTTTGCGTTTCACGACGACTCTGTCTTGTAACGGTCGAATGTTCATGCTTTTTGTCTCCAACACACTTGAGTTAACAAATTGTTTTATTTTAAATTCACTGATTGAAAAGGATTTTATCCCCCCACTCTTGTGAATCTCCGGCTTCTATCACCGAAGCTCCCAAAATTCCCTACAAATCACGGTTTATCAATGATTTCCCAGCTATAAAAGAAATCAAAACTTGATTTGAATCCTGAATATTGGGCTGATTAAGGCAATTTCAATGGAAAAAAGTAAAAAGATTGGAAAAAATCCAGATTTTCGTTCAATCAGTCGTCTTCTGGCTCTTTCAGGCGGGAATTTTCCGGCTTTTCTTTCGAATATTCCCCTTCATAGACATCATCCTGTTGTCTGTTTGACCGGGAAAAATTGCTGCCGGTAAAAGTGCTGCCGCTTGAACCGCTGGCAAAAAGGGTTATTTTTCCTGAGCGGATCAGCCAGCGTACTAATAACTTTCGGGTGGGACCAATAAGAAAAATAAATCCAGCAGTGTCGGTGATAAATCCCGGAGTGAGTAGAAAAGCACCGCCAACAGCCAGAAACAAGCCTTCCAGGATTTCCTGAGCAGGCAGCTCACCACTTTCCAGACGTTTTTGTGCACGGGTCAAGGTAGATAAGCCCTGTTGCTTCAACACCTGGATGCCAATGGCTGCAGTCAATACGACCAGGCCGACAGTATAGAGTCCGCCAATGTGATCGCTGACTTCGAACAAAAGTAGCATTTCAACGATGGGAACGACAATGAAAATAAGAAATAATACTTGCATGGTTTGTTGAATGTCCTGTTTTGATAGCCCGTTGCACAGAGTATATGTGATTCTATAAGCTTATATGAGAGCCAAAGATGCAGACATCAAGTCTTAAAGAGGAAATATGGCAGATTGTCGCAGCTATCCCTGCAGGAAGTGTTGCCACTTATGGACAGATTTCCCATCTGGCAGGTTACCCTACTTATGCACGTTACGTGGGTACAACTCTCAAAAAGCTGCCTCATGATACACGCCTGCCATGGCACCGTGTGGTTAACAGTAAAGGCCAACTTTCCTTTCCTGCTAAGAGCCAACCCTGGCATCAACAAAAAAGCCGCCTTGAAGCTGAAGGTATCGTGTTTATTGGTAATGGATTTTCGCTTAAAAAATTTCAATGGCAGACCTGAACTCTAGCCATTATTGGGCCTTTACTCATACTTTTAAAAAAATGTCATGTTTATACTAATGCCTGCAAGTGCTGGTTAATTACAATAAAACAGGAGTAGCAATGTCCAGATTTCAATTTTCCCACCCGGCCTCATTATCTGCCCTGTTTGCTTTGATGACAGGCAGTTTTTTAGTCAATGCTGAGCCTGCAGTGTTTTCCCAGGGGACACTGACTATTCCGGAAGGCGTGGTGATTACTGAAAAAGGAAATGCCTATTTCACTGACATCATCCTGGTCCAGAGCGATCAGGGCGACTTAATCATCACCGGCGCACATGCCAAGCCCCTTGTTAGTGTGGAAAATGTTGAGGTGTTGATTATGGAATCGTTTCCACTACAGGTCAGTCTAACGATAAGTGGTTTCCTGTCTGTGCCCTGTGTGGCGTTGTTGAGCCCCGCAGTGTCTTATACGGAAGGACTATTCCAGGTTGTACTGGCAGAATCAACCATGGGACCGGCTGAAACCTGCATTGCTGTAATAGAGCCGTTTGAGACCAGCGTGCCTTTAGAGGTAGCCGGATTTCCAAGCGGACTTTATACAGTTGATGTGAATGGTCAGCAGGCGAAATTTACTTTTGATATGGACAACGAGCCGCTCCAATAACTTGACGTAGTCTGCTGGCTGCCTTTTTTATCAGGCGGTAATTGTCCTGGCTCTTTTCGCTATCCTGTCACCCAGAACCAGCATGCATGGGGTCATCACCAGAGTAAGTACGGTAGCAAAGGCGAGACCGCCAGAAATTGCCGTGGCAAGTTGCGTCCACCACTGGGTAGTGGGCCCGCCGAACTGGATGTGCCGATTAATTAAATCGAAATTCATCCCCAGGGTCATTGGCATCAAACCCAGAATAGTGGTCACGGTGGTCAGTACTACCGGACGTAAACGCTGGGAACAAGTCAGCATGGCAGCCTCAATGGCTTGTGCGCCACTTTTACGCAATAAATTATAGGTATCAATCAGCACAATATTATTGTTCACCACAATGCCAGCCAGAGCTATCACCCCGATTCCCGACATCACGATGCCAAATGGCTGATCAGTGATGAGTAGTGCCAGCAGTACGCCAATGGTAGAAAACATGACTGCAGACAGGATCAAGAAGGCCTGATAAAAACTGTTGAACTGGGTGACCAGAATGATGGCCATCAGGAATAATGCTGCCCCAAAAGCCTTGCTTAAAAATTCTTCTGCCTCGCGCTGATCCTGGTCCTCGCCCTTGAAGGTGACATTTACGCTGGAATCCAGTTGACCCTCGCCCAGCCATTGCTGAAGCTGTTGTACCTTGTCATCAGTTAATACATCTTCAGGCACATCAGCGGCAATATTGAGCACCCTGACACCATCCGTGCGCTGAATGCTACCAACGCGAGGTGCAGCAACACGAGACATAAAATTACTGACCGGGACATTGCCATTAAAGGAGTTCACCGTAAGCCTGTCGAGCATGCTGATATTACGCATGGTTTCAGGAAAACGGACGCGGATATCTACTTCATCATCGGCATCATCGGGTCTGAAATCGCCCAGCATGATGCCATTGGTTATTAACTGTATTGCACTGCCTATGGAGCTGATATCTGTACCAAAGCGTGCTGCTTCCTGGCGATCCACTTCCATTCGCCAGTCAATCCCTGGTAAGGGTCTGGAGTCAGTCACATCAATAAATTCGCCCAGGTCCGTCATCCCTGAAAGCAATGTTTCAACCGCTTGCGGCAGCAATGCGGTGTTGATTGCGGATAGTTCAAGTTGGATTGGCTTGCCTGAAGTTGGACCGGATTCCTGAACTTGAGGTTCTACAATAATGCCCGGGAGGTCTGCTGTACGCGCGCGCACTTCCTCCATAATTTCAGCAGCAGGGCGGCGAAATTCCCAGTCAATCAGGCTTAACTGGATACGCCCGATAATATCTTCATCAATATCATTACCCAGACGAACACCGCTGCGTGCGTATACGGACTCAAATTCTTCCATATCCAGAATTCGGTTTTCCACTTCCCTGACCAGATCGTCGCGCTCGTATACGGAAAGATCACCACGCGTATGAATATTCAATACGGCAAGATCCGGTTCAATATCCGGGAAAAATTCGACGCCTTTGCCAAACAACTCATACAAGATAAAAGTACCAATAAAAAAGGCGCAGGCAATACCAAGAACAAGAACTGGCTTCACCAACGCCTTGCTAATAAAGTTAATATAAGCAGCCGTGAAACCAGTAATCTCCTCCAGGCTCTGCCTTGCTTCCTGCAACACGTCCACTTCCTTGATCACCGTCTCGCCGGAAAAATCGGGATTACTGTCCTTGTTTGTCAATAGCGCACCTACTGTAGGTACAAAGAGAAGCGCCATGAATAGCGAGGCTGCCAGGGTAAAAAGCAGGGTAATGGGTAGATATTTCATGAATTGACCAATTAAGCCTGGCCAAAACAACAGGGGGGCGAAAACTGCCAGCGTCGTGGCTGTTGATGCAGTAATTGGCCAGGCCATCCGTTTCGCCGCTTCCGTAAAAGCCAGCCTGGAACTGTAGCCATTTTTCATGTTGCGCTCTGCCAGCTCCACGACAACAATCGCCCCATCTACCAGCATGCCTACCGCCATGATCAGAGAAAACAGCACCACAATATTCATGCTGTAACCCATCAGGTAGATCGCCAGAATGCCGGTAAGAAAAGCACCTGGAATGGAGAGCCCAACTAATCCTGCAGAACGCAGGCCAAGCGCACCGAGAATCACTATCATCACCAGTATGACCGCGATAGCGACGTTATTGACCAGGTCATTGAGCATAACGCGGACCTGTTCGGAATTATCCTGGGTAAAGCTTACCTTGATATTTTCTGGCCACAACTGCTGCTCAGCAAGAACGGTCGCCTTCACGGCATCGACGACTTCGAGAATATTGGAACCGGAACGCTTGGTAATCTCCAGAGCAATTGACGGATTACCATCCAGACGAGCGAAATTGGTGGGATCCTTGAACGTTCTTCTAACTGTCGCCACATCTTCAAAAGTAACTGTCTTCATGCCATCGGTTTTTACCGGCAAGGTCAGCAAGTCCTGAATATCTTCTATGACGCCTGGTACCTTGACGGCAAAGCGCCCTTCGCCACTATCCAGCGCACCAGCGGCAACCAGACGATTGTTACGACTCACATAACTGATCAAATCAGCATAGTTCAGGTTATAACTTTCCAGCGCTACCGGATCGACAATAACTTCCAGCAACTCTTCGCGGTCACCGCCAATATCTGCCGACAATACACCGGGTATACTTTCGAGGGTATCACGCAGATTTCGACCTAAGGACACCAGGGATCGCTCAGGAACATCACCGTGCAGCATAACCACCAGCACCGGAAACAGGGAGGTATTAATTTCCTGTACGAAAGGCTCCTCCGAGTCGGCAGGTAATTCATTACGTGCCAGGTCTACCTTTTCACGCACATCAGTGAGTGCCTGATCCGCATCAAATCCGGCATCGAACTCAAGGATAATCACTGCACTTCCTTCAGAACCTGTGGCGCGCAATTCTTTCAAACCTTCCAGCGAACGCAGTTCCGTTTCCATTGGTCTGATCAACAGGCGTTCGGCATCTTCCGGCGAAATCCCTTCATGTCTGATATTGACGTAAATCTGAGGAATATCGATATCTGGTTCGGCTTCCTTCGGCACAGAAACGTAACTGGTTATACCGGCAATAATAAGCAGAACCAGAATCAGAATGACTGGCCGGGGGCGGTTTATAAAGGCACTAATTAACGCGTTCATTAGCCGTATTACTTTCCAATGCAGAAAAGATGACAGGTTCAACCTGCTGTCCCACAGTTACAAATCCCTGACCAACAGTAATGACTCTGGCACTTTCAGGCAAACCAGTGACAAGGATGCCATTATTTGTTGCCCCTGCGATCTCGACAGGATAAAACTCTACCCGGTTATTACTGTTCACTGTTTTAACACCGACAATGCCATCATCTGAAAGCGTGAGTAGCGCAGGAGACACATCATGAGCAGAAATTCTTGCACCATCCAGAATTAATTCGGCGCTAAGTCCTGCACGAATATTATCAGGATTGGCAACCTCCAGCTCTATCCTGAAGGTACGTGTATTTTCATCCGCTACAGGCGCCAGGTAACGAATTACTCCTTCTATTACCAGGCCATTTACCAATTTCGCCGTTCCATTACCACCCACATCAAGTTCAGTTACTTCCTTACCATTTATCTCGCCAGTAATTATTAAGGGATCAATATCGACAAGATCTATTACCGTATCTCCAGAGCGCACAAAATCACCAATTTCCACGCTGCGCTCCTGCACAATACCTTTAAACGGGGCAACGATGGAGGTATTGCTTATCTCAAGAACAATACGTTCCCTGGCAGCACGCGCACTATCAAGTCTAGCTTTAGCTTCGGCTTTCTGTACCTCAGTAGTGAACTGCTGATTGCGCAGATTTTCCAATGCTTCAAATTCAAGCTGTCTTTGAGTAATAAGTGAATCAGCCTCAAGAAGCCTGGCATTTCTGTCACGCAAATCCAGCTCAACAATAATGTCGCCTGCACCAACATGGCTGCCTCGATCAGCACCCAGTGTAATGACAGCGCCATCTGTTTCTGCCTTTAATCGCACTACCCGATTGGGTTCTGTGCGTGCACTCACCACAACTTCACGAACCACTTCTTCGGCTCTGATCTGTTCCACACGCACTCGCATGAGAGCATCATTGCTGTCAGCATTACCCGTGTGTGTACTGAAGTCGACCGGGCTACTGCCAAGACCAGACAGCATCCACAGCGCAACTATTACCGCAACTGCGGTAGCGAGAAGAATTGATGTTTTTCTGCTTGTATTCATTCTAATTATTTATAATATTTGGCTATTTTTCGAAAGGCGAAGATTATCACAGGTAACAAGCAGTAAAGCGAATCACAAAACAGGGAAAGACTCTCGTATTTATTGGGTATTAAAGGTTTAACCCAAGGCTTTAGTCAGACCTGAAGATATCGGGATATGAAGCTTGATTAATCTCTGAAATTATTAAACTGAAGTGGTAGTCCATATTTTTCATCCTTGAGTAGTGCCATCACACCCTGCAAATCATCCCTTTTCTTGCCTGTTACACGTAATTTTTCGCCCTGAATTGCCACCTGAACTTTCATTTTCTGATCTTTCACTTTTTTGACAATCTTTCGCGCTGTTTCAGACTCTATGCCCTGTTGAATAATGGCATTCATGACGGCCTTCTGCCCAATTGTTTTAACATCTGTAGATTTTAGACAACCGATATCAATACCACGTTTGACCATTTTATTTTGCAGCACATCCAGCATCTGCTGAATCTGAAAATCGACTTCTGCTGTTAAAATTATTTCACTGTCTTTTAAATCAAAAGAAGCATCCACGCCTTTGAAGTCAAAGCGGTTGCCAATTTCCTTGGCGGCCTGATCGACAGCATTTCTCATTTCATGGATATCCACTTCAGAGACGATATCAAATGTTGGCATGGTTAGTTCCTGTAATCATACAGTTTATCAGCAAATTTAAGCTCTTAGCAGGGATAGACTGTATAGCTGTTTTGGATACCCTAACAAAAATTACACCGAGAAATCTCCTTGGCATCGGCAATCATGCTAAACCAAAGTCTGTCCCGTGCAATGCCGCACATGCGACATTGCGCCTGCGGCGCCTTCGTTCTATTACAAATGCGGGATCATAGGTAACTTATCTGATTTACCTGAACCTCTTACCTGTATCCTTTATCCTTTATCCTTTATCCGTTTTTATAAAGCCAGCAGTCTGATATCACTTAATAATGTACCAAGGTAAGTACAGAACAAGCCGCCATCAACACCATTTACTGCGCGATGGTCATAGGACAAGGAATAAGGCAGCATTTTGCGTGGTACAAACTCCCCGTCTATATATACAGGTTTTACAGTTGTTCTGGAGACACCCAGGATAGCTACTTCCGGAGCATTCACGATAGGCGTAAAGCCACTGCCACCGAGATTACCCAGACTGGAAATAGTGAAACAGGCTCCCTGCATATCATCCTTGGTAAGTTTTCGGCTCTTCGCCTTTTCTCCAAGCTCGGCAATTTCAGCAGCTATTTCCCATATAGATTTGCGATCCGCATTTTTGATCACAGGCACCATAAGTCCAGCGGGTGTGGCAACAGCGACACCTATATGAACATATTTCTTCTGAATCAGTTTCATCCCGGAAGAATGAAGGGATACATTAAATTGAGGATGTTCAATCAGTGCCCGGGCACAAGCTTTTACAATGAAGGGTAATGGTGTGAGTTTAATACCTTTCTTTTCAGCCAGCGCTTTCTGCTCCTGACGAAATTCTTCAAGATCGGTAATATCAGCTTCATCAAATTGTGTGACATGCGGTACATTTAGCCAATTACGCGTCATGTTCTGCGCTGTCACGCGATGCATTTTACTCAGCTCAAGTTCTTCAATATCGCCAAACTTACTGAAATCAATATCGTCTATGACAGGCAAGCCTGCGCCAGCTGTGGACGCCGCTGTAGATGTGCCCTGCATTCTGGTTTTCACAAAGGCCTGCACATCTTCCTTAACAATTCTGCCTTTTGCACCACTGCCCGATACCTGGAATAACTCCACCCCCAGCTCTCGCGCCAATTTACGCACTGCAGGTCCCGCATAAACTTCTGCCGCTGCCCCTTTTGTTTGTCCTGTTTTTTGTCCTGTTTTTTGTTCTGTTGTTTGTTCTGTTGTTTGTTCTTTAGCAAGCTCTGCGCCAGCTTGAGGCGCAGCTTTTTCAGCTACAGGTTTGGAAGCCGCGGCAGGCGCTTCTGCTGCCGGTGCTTGTTGAGGAGCGGCCTTGGCAACTTCCCCATCAGCCTCTAATGCGAGGATGACAGAACCTTCACTGACCTTGTCGCCGATTTTGACGGTGATCGATTTTACAATCCCGCTTGCTGGTGAAGGCACATCCATCGCCGCCTTATCTGATTCGAGGGTTACCAGACCATCTTCCTTGTTGACTGCATCTCCCACAGCAACCAGAATTTCGATGACCTCAACATCACTGTCACCACCCAGGTCAGGAACATGAATTTCCTGGATAGAGCTCGTTGCAGGGGTGCTCGCAGGTGCTGGTGTAGTGTCTGTAATTTCTTCTTTCACTGGTGTTTCTACGGGGTCTTCTTTTACGGCCTTGGGCTCTTCTTTAACCTCTTCTTTAACCTTTTCTTCTACAGCTGCTGAAGACTTGCTCTCTGCACTCTCTGCACTTTCAATGCTAACAATATCAGCACCCTTGCTTACCTGGTCACCCACTTTTACCAGGACTTCCTTGATCACACCGCTTTTCGGAGAAGGAATTTCCATCGCAGCCTTGTCACTCTCCAGCACGAGGAGAGAGTCATTTTCACTGACCTCATCTCCTGGTGACACCAGGATTTCAATGACCTCAACTTCCTGATCTTCGCCGATGTCCGGAACCTGAATTTTTTCAACTGCCACTTCGCTTACTCCTGGTATTCTTTTGCGCTATGTTTTTTAGCGATTCAATTCGCTGTTTCTTGTCAGTTCCGCTTACTTAAGAGATACAAGGTACAAGGATAAATTTTTCAGATTACCCTGCACCTGCCTGCTTGTATCTTGTCTCTTGTCTCTTTTTTAAGCCAATAATGGATTTAACTTTTCCGGATCCAGTTTATATTTTTTGATCGCCGCGCTAACTACCTTGACGTCAATTTGTCCCTGTTTAGCCAGCTCACTCAGTGCCGCCACGACAACATAACTGCTATTCACTTCAAAAAAGCGCCGCAGTTTTTCCCGGCTGTCACTGCGACCAAATCCATCGGTACCCAGTACTTTGTAAGGTGCAGGGATAAAGGCACGAATCTGATCCGCATACAGTTTCATATAATCGGTTGCGGCAATTACCGGCCCCTCTTGTTTGGAGAGACATTCTTCCACGTAGGACACCTGCGGTTTTTCTTCTGGATGCAACATATTCCAGCGATCCACTGCCAGCCCCTCTCTTGAGAGTTCATTGATGCTGGTTGCACTCCAGACATCAACTGCCACCTTATAATCCTTGCGCAGGATTTCAGCCGCTTTTCTTACTTCTCTGAGGATGGTGCCGCTGCCAAGCAAGCGCACGCGATTGGCTTTTTTACCTTTGGCTGCAGCCACTTTATATTCTTTGCTGTCGCCATCTTCCAGTAGATACATACCCTTGAGTATGCCTTCCTCCGCGCCCTTGGGGAGTTCAGGATGCGTATAATTTTCATTCATCGACGTGATGTAGTAGAAAACTGATTCATCATTCTCGTACATACGACGCATACCATCCTGGATGATTACAGCCATTTCATAAGAGTAAGTTGGATCATATGAGACACAATTTGGAATGGTATATGACAACAGCAGACTATGCCCGTCCTGGTGTTGTAGTCCTTCTCCATTCAGGGTCGTGCGTCCGGCAGTGGCACCAATCAGGAAGCCGCGGGCCTGAAGATCTCCTGCGGCCCAACACAAGTCGCCAACACGCTGAAAACCAAACATTGAATAATAGATGTAGAAAGGAATTAGTGGATAGTGATGAACGCTATAGGATGTTGCTGCTGACAACCAGGAGCTCATGGAGCCTGCTTCGTTAATTCCCTCTTCCAGAAGCTGACCATTTTTTTCTTCCTTGTAGTACATCACCTGTGCGGAGTCCACCGGGTTATAAAGCTGTCCTTTCGCAGAATAGATACCAATCTGTCGAAACAAGCCTTCCATACCAAAGGTGCGCGCTTCATCAGGAACGATAGGGACAATTCTCTTACCGATTTCCTTATCTTTAACCAACGTGGAGAGCATCCTGACAAAAGCCATGGTGGTGGAAATTTCACGATCCCCGGTACTTTTTAACTGGGCAGAAAAAGAATCCAGTGAAGGTATTTTAAGCTTTTCAGACTGTGCTTTGCGGCTGGGCAAAGTGCCACCGAGCCTACCGCGCATGCGATTCATGTATTCCATTTCCGGACTATCTTCTGCCGGACGGTAATAAGGGACTGACTCCAGCTTATCGTCTGGAATCGGTATACCAAAACGGTCACGGAATAATTCCAGCTCCTCCAGGTTCAGTTTTTTCGCTGAATGCGTAGCGTTAGCACCCTGAACAGAACCAAAGGCATAGCCCTTGATGGTTTTGGCCAGGATTACTGTAGGCCTGTCTGTACATTCCACTGCCTGCTTATAAGCCGCGTAGACTTTAAAAGGATCATGGCCGCCGCGATTGAGCTGCATCAGCTCTTCATCAGACATATGTTCAACCATCTTCAGCAGCTCGGGAGTCTTACCAAAGAAATGCTCACGGATATAAGTCGCATCACCGACACTGAAGGCCTGAAATTCGCCATCAACCACTTCATCCATGCGTTGCTGCAAAATTCCGTCATGGTCATTAGCCAACAAATTGTCCCAGTGACGTCCCCAGACTACTTTAATAACATTCCAGCCCGCGCCACGGAAAATACCTTCCAGCTCCTGGATGATTTTACCGTTGCCACGTACCGGACCATCCAGACGTTGCAGGTTGCAGTTAATGACGAAATTCAGATTTCCCAAATTCTCACGACCCGCCAGAGAAATGGCTCCCAGAGATTCCGGCTCATCACATTCGCCATCGCCAAGAAAGGCCCAGATCTGCCTGTCACCTTGTTCTACCAATTCTCTGTTATCGAGATATTTCATCACATGCGCATGGTAAATTGCTTGCAAGGGACCCAGCCCCATGGAAACAGTGGGAAACTGCCAATAGTCCGGCATCAGTTTCGGATGTGGATAAGAGGACAAGCCATTGCCATCTACTTCCTGGCGGAAATTATCCAGCTGCTCTTCGCTCAGGCGCCCTTCAATAAAAGAACGCGAATATATTCCTGGCGAGGCATGCCCCTGGAAAAGCACAATATCACCCAGCCGACCTTCTGAATCGCCACGGAAAAAATGATTAAAACCGACATCATAGAGAGTCGCCGCTGAAGAAAATGTTGAGATATGACCACCCAGGTCATAACCCAGTTTCCCGGCACGCATTACCATCGCCAGCGCATTCCAGCGAATCAATCCGCGGATATTGCGCTCCATATACATATCACCGGGCATTGGCGGCTCTTCTTCAAGCGGGATGGTATTTCTGTAGGGCGTGGTTAAGGAGTCAATTGGAAGCTGCTGTCCTGACTCCGTCGATTTATTAATCAGGCTTTTAAGCAGGAATTGAGCACGGTCCATGCCCTGATTCTTGATTACGGAGGAAATAGAATCCTGCCATTCCTGGGTTTCTATAGGATCGATATCGGTATATTTTTCGGCCATAGTACTGCTCTGAGAGTCCTGATGGTGCATTCTGGTTGATGCCAGTCTGCTTGTTATTAGGTTAATTTCCCGACGTCACTTTTTGTTTCGTCGCGGTTTCCGCCTTGAGAAGGCGATATCCAGCCCTGCATAATTCATCTTATCCGCGGATCGCACGGGTGCAGCAGAGATCAATATTATCTGTAGTAAATCTACATTGGCGCGCAATATTACTTGAAAATATAGGACTTTTCCAACTCAACTTGTTGATTTTGTAGTAAAACTACATATTTATTCTTCTTCACCTCTCTAACACTCAAAAACCCGCCTAATTACGCAGAGTTCAGCATGTAGTGAAAAAAATTAGTTTAGTCTAGACCGACAACAGATCTCGAAAATGCTGCCAGTCAAAACATGGACCAGGGTCAGTTTTTCTATTTGGCGCTATATCTGAGTGTCCGGTAATTCGATCAGACTTAATCCCCGGGTAGGTTTTTAACAGCAATTTGGTGGTCATGGATAAGGCCTCGTACTGAACTGTTGTAAACGCTTCCTCATCACAGCCCTCCAACTCAATGCCAATGGAGAATTCATTACACTGGTGGCGGCCGTCAAAACAGGATTCGCCGGCATGATGGGCTTTAAGATTAAAGGGCACATATTGAGTGATCTCCCCTCCCCGGTTGATTAGAAGGTGGGAAGATACGCGCAATTCCTTCAAGTCAGCAAAATAGGGATGAGCTTTACAATCGAGAGTGTTACAGAACAAGTCATCTATATAAGAGCCTCCATATTCACCCGGTGGCAAACTGATATTGTGAATAACCAGAAGACTGATTTCCTCATCGTCCGGTCTGGCACCGAAATTTGGTGAGCTTAATTGCCGGGCTGAAACAAGCTTGTGATCTTTAATTTCCATAACTTAATGTTAGCTACTTACTCTTTAAAGCACCATAACGATTATAATAAGTCTGAGACAGTGCTTTAATACCTCTATATGACAGCGGGTTAGAGCGCTAACAACAGTGCATCTTTCTTTCGGGACTGAAGTCCCTCCTACATAGTATCGCTATACTTTGTAGGAGCGGTTTCAACCTCAAAGAACACCGCGTCTGTCCTTCGGCACTAAATTCCGCCAGTATAGAATCGCTATACTTTGTAGGACGGTTTCAACCGCGAAGAACACCGCGCCTGTCCTTCGGTACTAATGTATTTATTGGTAAGCATATGAATTCAAACGATCCAGAAAAAACCAGCAAGCGCATGGGTCAGGGCATGATGATCGCCGGCTTTATTGTTGCCCTGATTTTATTAACCACGCTGTTTGATGGTTTTCTTGAGACTGCACGCAATCCCAACTCGAACCCTGAATCGATGACTAATGCATTTGGACAAACAGAACTGGTCTTACAAAGTAATCGCCAGGGCCAGTATGTGCTGACCGGATTTATTAATAATGTGCCTGCGGAATTTATTCTGGATACCGGCGCGACTGACGTGGTAATTCCATCGGAGCTTGCCCAGGCTAGCGGCCTTCAATACGGCTTTCCGGGTCAGGCAATGACTGCGAATGGCCTGGTCTCAATTTACAGTACGGTTATTGACGAACTGCGCCTTGGAGATATAACCCTGTTTAATGTACGTGCCAGTATCAATCCGGCCATGCATGAAAGCATGGTATTATTGGGCATGAGCGCACTGGGTCAGGTTGAATTAAACCAGCAGGGCTCCCGCCTCACACTTAGACACGATAATAAATAATTCAATTAAGCAAAAATCGATTTCCTTTCCTTATAGCTCAAGGTTTTTTTGATTCCATGACCACGCAATTACTTGAAGGCCTGTCAGAAACCGTCCGTGTCGCCCTTGCTGAAGATATCGGTAGCGGCGACATTACCGCAGAGCTTATTCCTGCAGAGAAAACTGCCACTGCGCGAATTCTTTCACGGGATCAGGGTATTCTTTGTGGCATGCCATGGGCCAATGAAGTTTTTCGGCAGATTGATCAAGGCGTCACGCTTGAGTGGCATAAGCATGATGGCGAGAGCATCAATAACAACGATGTCATCCTCACAGCACATGGCAATGCCAGGTCATTGCTAACCGCAGAGCGCTCAGTGCTGAACTTTCTGCAGACGCTCTCCAGTGTCGCCAGCAGTGCACAAAAAATTGCCGACCGGGTAAAACATACTCAGGTAAAAATCCTCGATACACGTAAAACAATCCCGGGCCTGAGGCTTGCGCAGAAATATGCTGTGGTCACAGGTGGCTGCTTTAATCACCGGATTGGGCTCTATGACGCCTACCTGATCAAGGAAAACCACATCAATGCCTGCGGCAGCATAGCCAATGCTATAGCCACCGCACGAACACAGCATCAGGACAAACCGGTTGAAGTGGAAGTGGAAACGATTAAGCAGTTAAACGAAGCGCTGGCTGCAAAGGCGAATATTGTCATGCTGGATAATTTTTCCATAGAACTATTACAGGAAGCTGTCGCTATCAATAACGGCAAAGCAAAACTCGAGGCTTCTGGCGGATATGATATCGACTCTTTAGTGGCCGTAGCGGAAACGGGTGTTGATTTTATTTCTATTGGTAGTTTAACCAAGAATGTTATTGCTAACGATTTTTCTATGCTGTTTGATTAGACTTTTTTAGTTTTGCTGGCGGACAGCGCTTTTTCCTTTTCGTTCTTTACAGCTTGCTTGTTACTTTCTTTAAAAAGAAAGTAACCAAAGAAAATATTTTCCCAGTCGCCAGGCCTGCGGCTTCCCACACTCCAGGAATTTTACCCGGGCCGGCTTAACGCGACTTCCTGTCGCGAGACGCCTGAAAAGGCCTTCCATGACCTTTTCACCCCGATAAAATCCCTTCCGTTCGGCTGGCTTCAAGGGGCCATCGCCTTTTTCTGCGTTCAGTCGAGGACTTTAGAATAGATTTTTTGGAAAAAGTAGATCGACGTGGATTTCCCATGTGGTCTGCTGAGGAACCTTGATGTTGCAGGAGCAACTGGCCATAGACGGCCAGTTGAGTTCAGTCAAAACAGGGATATTTTGTCTGAACGACCCGTCGTAATAGCATGGTGGCAAAGGGAGCCGCAGGCCAAGTCACGTCGAGTGCCTTTTTCTTGCTTACTTCTTTTGGGCATACAAAAGGAGTGGCAGAAAATTTATATAAATAATGAAAGTAACAAATCCTATTTTGCAGTAATAAAAAAAGGTCACATATGTGACCTTTTCTATTTTTTTTTAAATTCAATTTATAAGAATGATTACAAACTTCTAATTCTCACATTTCGAAACTTAATAGTCCCTGCCCCATACTGCAAAGAGATAGGTCCACTACTAAAATTATCGTCACGACCCTCAGCCGTCTTGACCCCATTCAAATAAATCACAATGTGGTCATCTGCAAGAGTAATGTCATAAGTATTCCAGCGATCCCAGGTATCAAGCACCTGATCAGGCGCCAGGAAATTGGGGATACCACCGGTACGACCACTTTGATCAGGGCGATCATCATAAATATTGGCTTCATAGGCATTTCTGTCCGAAATAGCTTCAGGATCAGAGATACGCATAAATATGCCACTATTGGCGCCTTCATGGTTCCAGAAATCCGCCTGGATCTGAAAATTGGAATAGCTTTCCTGTGTAACCAGATGACTGACACCTGTGGATGAGTCAGCAACAAATTCACCATTTTCTATACGCCAGTTGGCATCCCCCACTCTGTCCCAGCCGTTAAAGCTGCCTGACATGTTAACCCAGTCGCCGTTATCCATTGAAGCCAGTACCGGTTCAGATGCTTTAGCGCGGATTATGTAATCCTGATAAGCAGGAATCGCAACGGCGGCCAAAATACCAATGATTGCAATCATGATCATTAATTCGATAAGTGTAAAACCTTTTTGATTCATATTTTTCATTTTATTCTCCGGAATAAAAAACCTATTAATATCTATGTTTACTTAGGCCACTCATGATCCTGTATAGCAACTGCATGAAATACGCTTATAGGAACTCAATTACTATGCCACAAGGGGGGGTGCTAAATACCTATTGAAATGCGATTCATATTAATTTTGACTTAGTTTTTGGCATTTTATAACACAAATCCACCTTCCTGGCAGAACATTTAGTAGCAATTTGCTATATCTCCACGCCCCGGAACTGACAATTTTTGTCACAATGTTTTAACTTCGTCACTAAGCAGCTTTTAATAACTTGCAAAAAGTCCATCTGGCAGATTCTTGATACCCGATTAAACCGTATTTGATTAAAAGCATGAATACCTTATCTGCAAGAAGGCCACATTCATACAAAAAAAGATGAATACCAAAGCCAATTTTCAAGGAGCCTCCTCCTGGCTGTAGTCCGGCAAACTGCTGGATAAAGTGATGGCCGAGCAGGTTTGTCTCAGTACTGCCAGAAATGAACATTCCTTGGTGAAATAACTTGTCGACCATAACATTCTCGATAGTATAGCTATAGCGGCATCCCTTAAATCACAGTTTGGCTTCCAGTTACTGGATATAGATGCTCTGGAATCCCTTACCATGCCCTTATCACTTGTGGACCACAGCCTCATCCAGAAACATAGAGCCCTGCCTCCGTACAAAAAAAGTCTAATTTTTTCATAGGCATTTCTGCCCCTGCAAACCTGCATGGATTGGATGAAATACAATTCCATACAGGCTGCAAAATAGAAGCTGTAATTGTTGAAGAAAACAAGCTGCACAGTTTGATTCAGTACTGTCTTGATCAATCTCCAAAGAGCTTTGCCATAAAGGAGAATACAAATTATCTTGATTTCGAAGCTATGGCGTTTGAAAGCACAGGTGAGGAGAAAGAAAGCGAATACAGTGACAGCCTGGATGAAGCACCTGTTATCCGCTTTGTAAATAAAATGCTTACTGATGCCATCAGACATGGCGTTTCTGACATCCATATCGAAACCTATGAAAAATCTTTCCGAATCAGGATTAGGGAAGATGGTTTTCTGAGAGTAATAAGCAATCCACCCCGGCATCTAAGTCAGAGAATATGCTCCCGTATAAAAGTGATGGCGAAACTGGATATTGCCGAAAAACATGTGCCCTAAGATGGACGCTTTAAATGGAATGTAGCCGGTACAGATCTATAGATTTCAGAGTAAGCACCTTACCTACCCTATGGGGTGAAAAAACTATGCTGAGAATCCTCAATACCGCCATGGAACAACTGGATCTGGAAACTCTCGATTTTACTGAGGAACAGAAGCAGCATTATCTTAATGCCTCGAACAGACAACGAGGACTTATTCTTGTCACCGGCCCAACTGGCAGCGGCAAATCCCTATCGTTATATGCCGGGCTGAATCTGCTCAATACCCGGGAACGAAATATTGTCACTGAAGAGGATCCCGTAGAAATAACTTTACAAGGGATCAATCAGGTAGGGATAAATGCCAGTCTGGGGCTGGGTTTTATTGAAGCCTTACGTGCATTCTTAAGACAGGATACTGATGTACTTATGGTAGGTGAAATCAGAGATCTTGAGACAGGAGAAATTGCCATCAAGGCATCACAGACTGGCCATATGGTGTTATCAACCCTGGATACCTCCAATGCGGCTGAAGCCCTTTCCCACCCGATAGATATGGGAATCCCCCCTTTTCATCTAAGTGCTTCCCTGAGCCTGATAATTGCCCAGCGTCTGATCAGGCGCCTGTGTAATCGCTGTAAAAAAACGGCAAAATTACCGTGAAAGGTTTTGATTCAGGAAGGCTTCTTCCCAGAACAACTGGATGAAATACCCTTATTCGCGCCGGCAAGCTGGCAAGCGCATGGCCGGCTATTAAATGCAGGGTCAATATATGAAACAGTACCAATTACTGAAAAGATTGCACGTGTTATCATGGAAATTCAATACAGATCGCAGATTTAGCGAGTAAAGCAGGATTTGATTGCTTAAGTAAATCGGCGCTGGATAAAGCTGCCCAGGGCCTTACCAGTCTGGAAAAAGTGGATAATGCTGTTGATGGGCTTACCTCCATGATGGAGCCACTGATTATGGCTATTTTGGGTTTACTAGTAGGCGGATTGATGATTGCTATGTATATGCCAATATTCCAGATCGATGCTGTTGTATAAAATAAGTATAAAAATAGCCTAAAAAGAAAACAGTAAATTTATTACTTAACTCTTACTTAACTATAAGCACTACTATCCAATGACATTATCTGAATTTTTTCTCGCCTACCCTATACTAATGATCGCGTTCTCTATTGTCTTTGGACTGATGGTTGGCAGCTTCCTCAATGTAGTTATTTATCGTCTGCCCATTATGATGGAAGCTGAATGGACTCAGCAATGTTCAGAATTACTGGAAATCAAAAATCCCTCCAAAACTGATGGTAGCGAGTCGAAATTTAATCTTGCCTATCCAAATTCACACTGCCCCAAATGCAAGCATGCAATTTCAGTGCTGGAAAATATTCCCGTGTTTTCATGGCTCTTGCAAGGTGGTCAATGCCGCCATTGTCAGGCACCCATTTCTTCCAGATACCCTGTTATTGAGACAGTCACCGCTATTATTACTGCGCTGGTCGTACAGCAATCCGGATTTAACTGGTTAACTATTGCGATGCTTTTCCTGGCATGGAGCCTGATTGCTCTGACCATGATCGATTTCGATCATCAACTATTACCCGACGACATTACCCTCCCCTTGCTCTGGTTAGGACTTACTGTTAACAGTTTTGGCCTGATAACCACACTACAGGATGCGGTTTGTGGCGCCATTGCCGGTTATGGCATTCTTTGGTCTGTTTTTTGGCTCTTTAAACTGGCGACGGGTAAAGAAGGCATGGGCTATGGCGACTTTAAATTACTGGCAGCTCTTGGTGCTTGGATGGGGTGGCAAGCATTACCGATAATCATCCTGCTTTCTTCACTTGTTGGCGCAGTAGTTGGCCTTAGCCTGATCGTCATTAAAGGCAGGGACAAAAACATACCAATCCCTTTTGGCCCATACCTGGCCACAGCTGGTTTTCTGGCATTATTGTGGGGCAACGAAATAACCCGATTTTATTACAGTCTTATACTATAACTATTTTTTATCTTGCATAATATGCAAGAGCAAGCCGGTGATAACCCCATGCAGGCAAAAGGGCAAAAGACTCCCTACATATTGGATTAACCGGTGGCATTGGCAGCGGCAAAACCACTATCAGCGAACTATTCAAGGGGCATGGCGTAGAAATTATTGACGCCGATGAAATCTCTCGTATTCTGGTGCAAAAAGACACGCCACTTTTTAACAAGATAGTTAAGCACTTCGGCAACCACATCCTCAATGAAACTGGAGAACTCGACAGAAGCGAATTACGGCTGATTATTTTTAATGCACCTGAAGAAAAAAAATGGTTGGAAGAATCACTACACCCAGCTATCAAAACGGAAATTCAAAGCCAGATATTACAATGTACAAGTGCTTATGCGGTGCTTGTTGTTCCATTACTTCTGGAGTCCGGGACTTATAATTTTGTAAACAGGGTATTGGTTATCGATGTCACTGAAACATTACAAATTGAGCGTATCAAGCAAAGAGATGGTAGTAATGAAGAGCTTGTTAAAAAAATAATTGCAGCACAAATACCTCGACAGCAGCGACTCCTTCTGGCCGATGACATCATTGATAATTCCGGCCCCATATCCTTGATAAGGCATCAGGTTGAAAATCTACATGCTAAATACTTGCAGGAGAGTAAAACCGAGGCATGTTAATTAATAATTTCACTTTATACATATATTTCCCTTCGCCAGAATGGTATGAACGTCCTGACCATGCCAGCTGACAATTAATAGCCCTCACACTTGCCCTGGAAATCACTGGCTTGCTGTCACTGTTTAGTAAGGAAAACGGTCCTTCTCTTATTTTCTTTTTACTCATCCTGGAATACATCGTATTGAAAGATACTCAGATAAATCGCCTGTTTGTTCGATGGCGGACTAAAAATAATGAGAAGAAGACTTATTGCTTCAGACTCGATCACTAGGAGACCAAGTCCAAGGTTGTGAGCATCAAGATACCGGTTTTAAAT
>CAWUSW010000011.1:0-9224 GCA_963925675.1 uncultured Pseudomonadales bacterium | reverse complement strand
GAAATAAAGTCTGGCGTCCAGCCTTGCATGGGATGTGGTTGAAATGCTTCATGACTGACTGCTGGCGAGCCACTGTCATGGCGTTCCTGTTTCACTCCACTGCCAATCAAGGAGGCCAATTCTGGCTCACAAACAACGATTTTTGTCTGCGGACTTTTTTCTTCCAGAGCCCGGGCTACGCCTTTCAATGTGCCACCAGTGCCATAACCTGTGACCCAGTAGTCCAGTTTCTCATCATTAAATGCAGAAAGAATTTCCTGCCCTGTAGTGTGGTAATGCATGTCAGCATTGGCTTCATTTTCAAACTGACGGGTGAGAAACCAGCCATGTTCTTCAGCCAGCTCAATAGCTTTGTTTAGCATGCCTGTGCCTTTTTGCGCAGCAGGAGTCAGTATCACTTTGGCGCCAAGAAAACGCATCAGTTTACGCCGTTCAACACTAAAGCTTTCTGCCATGGTAACCACCAGGGGATAACCCTTCTGAGCACACACCATGGCAAGTCCGATACCAGTATTACCACTGGTCGCTTCAACGACGGTCTGACCCGGTTTCAAGGCACCGGTTTTTTCAGCGTTTTCAATTACACCCAATGCAAGCCGATCTTTCACCGAGCTCATAGGGTTAAACGCCTCTGCTTTCACATAAAGATTAATGCCTTCAGGCCCAAGCTTATTGATTTTTATGACAGGGGTATTTCCAATCGTCTCTAGAATATTATTGTATTTTTTTGCGGAAACGGCGGCATTATCTGTCATCTCTGACTCCTTAAGTTTTAATAATAATTTACGTTTATAAAAAGTGGCTGCGAAACTATTTATTATGTTTAGTGAAATTCATTAAATATCTGATCGGTATGAACGATCATCACATTCATAAGGCTCCCACGGATAGCTTGAGACGAACATGGTATCTCTGCCACGGAACTGCCCTATAAAATATTTTGCATCTTCTGCTGTGTAGGATCTAACAAGAGAACCATTTGACGCATCAATACTGAAACGCTCCACGACCCGCATTTCATCACTATGGGGAGTATTTCTCCCGGCCATTAAAATACCGTCAAGAAATCCCTGTGTATAGACAATCAATACATCATTTTCCCAGCGGCCTATTGAATAACCGCTTCGACTTGGCTGTAGATCTTGTGGAAATGTTGTTTCATGCAAATGAATTGTGCGCTCAAATATCATGGTGCCGTAGATAAGTCTGATCTCGTCCTCCGTCTGTTCTATACGGTTAACGGGGTTATCAAAAGACCAGTCCCACATGATGTTTGTGGTTTCACATCGCAAGCGGGGGTTATCAGTGGACGACGCATCAAAACCAACAAGAGCAGATTTTCCCGCCTCAGTGAGTGGCAGGATGCTGGGAAGCTCCCAGGTAGTTGCAAGAGGATCGTCGGAAAATGATTCAGGTGTGCCACGGGACCCTTGAAAGGCGTTTCCGCCAGGGGGCAGTTCACCCGGTTCAAACTGGTCTGCAATACTTAATGGAACAAGTGTACCTTCCAGTCCACGGGGGTCAGTCATCACTACCTGCTCAGCCGCCCAATCGCCATTGATATCCGGATCACCATTGCCGAGCCGACTAACTTCTATTTTCTGCCTGGGATATTTTTCCGTCTCAATGATCTGATCATATCGATCCAGACTCTGGCCATTAGCGAAAGTAATAGTCCCGGTATAGCAGGTATTGTCTTCAAAGCGATCGGGCGACCCGCTTATATTAATTTCCGAGCCGACCTCAAATAAGGCTTGCGTCCAGCCCGAGCGGCGCAGCACAGTGCCCCCGCGTAATTCACATTTCCAGTTTGTGAGACTGCCATCAGCATTGCTGACCTCTATATATACCCAGGAATGCGGATTAATCATGGCAATATCGGTGATTTTCCCCTGTATCGTCACATCCACATTCAGATTAAAGTTTGCCAATCCATGGTGCGCAGAAACCCACATGGGAAAAGACAACAACGTAGCCGAAACAAATACGCATAACTTATACATGGATTGAATTCCTCAATACGTGATGGGCAAGCATAAGAAAGCCAATCAACAATTACAATCAACGAATTAACCAATCTGTTGCCATTGGCGTTTTAGCAATCTAGATAATTACCTATACAGCTGTTTATATACCTATCTGTTTACCTATCTTTTAAATAAGCACTGAGACATTTTATGTTTTAATTACCTTAATAATAAAAGCTATAAAACTTATGTGGAAATTGACCCCCTCTTGATTAAAGCACTCAAGCAATATTTGCTGCCAACATTCTCTGCCATCATTCTGCTCTTGCTCGGCTTGGGCGCCAGCCTGATAGCGATCAGCTATGAAGTCGGCAGCTTCACCAGAATGGGCCCTGGCTTTATTCCCCTGGCACTGGCAATTTCTCTTGCCCTGTTAGCTGGTGTCATTTTGTTGCGTGAACGTTCAGTTTCTGAACTTTTAGCGCCTGTTAAATGGCGCCCTTTCCTTGCCGTCATAGCAGGCATCCTGGCCTGGGTGATACTGGTAGAAACAGCCGGATTTTTTATTGCCTCAGCCTGCCAGATTTTACTTTGCTCCCTGGCACTGCCTAATCAGAAATGGCGCAGCATACTAATTTTTACCCTTGCACTGACCCTGATTGGCTACCTGATTTTTGTCCTGCAACTGGGCGTCCCTCTGAATGCCTTTGGATAAATCATGAATACACTGGAATTACTCGCACTGGGTTTTGAGCAGGCATTAACACCTGAAGCACTAATGTTCTGCTTGCTTGGCGTCAGCCTGGGGACATTTATTGGGGTACTGCCTGGTATCGGTTCACTGACCACCATCGCCTTGTGCCTGCCACTGACTTTCCACCTGGAGCCATTGTCAGGGCTTATTATGCTTGCCGGTATTTTTTATGGGGCCCAGTACGGCAGCTCTACAGCGTCCATTTTGCTTAATGTCCCGGGCAGTGCCCCCGCAGCCATTACCTGTCTCGATGGTTACCCTTTATCCCGCCAGGGCCGTGCAGGGGTTGCGCTGTTTATTACCACAATTGCGTCTTTTATTGGTGGCAGTTTTGCCATTCTACTGCTGGTGTTCTTTGCGCCAGTGCTGGCAAATTTTGCCATCAGCTTCTCTTCTGCCGATTATTTTTCAATTATGATTCTGGCATTAACTGCCGCCTCTACCTTATCTGTAGGCTCACCTACAAAAGGCTTGGCGATGGTGGTTTTAGGGCTACTGCTGGGACTGGTGGGCACTGATATCAATTCAGGGCAGTTTCGTTTTACTTTTGGCATTCCTGCTCTCACAGATGGCATCAGCCTTGTTGCCCTGGCCATGGGGCTGTTCGGAATAGCTGAAATTCTTAACAACCTGAGTAGCGGAAATACACCGCCGACCATCAAGGAAAAAATAACTCTGAAAAATATGCTGCCCACTAAAGATGATATGAAAGCATTTCGTTTTTCCTGCTTGCGCGGATCCCTGATCGGCAGTTTCATCGGTATGTTGCCGGGCACAGGACCTACCATCGCCACCTTCATGGCTTATGCCACGGAGAAGAAAATTTCCAGGACACCGGAAAAATTTGGCCATGGCGCTATTGAAGGTATCTCGGCGCCGGAAGCGGCAAATAATGCCTCAGTCCAGGCCGCATTTATTCCCACGCTGACGCTGGGTGTACCAGGGGACGCTATCATGGCGGTGATGCTTGGCGGTCTGCTTGTTCATGGCATTACGCCAGGGCCACAACTGGTAAACACTGATGCTGCCCTGTTCTGGGGCGTCGTTGCCAGCTTCTGGATAGGCAATGTTATTTTGCTGATCCTTAACCTGCCAATGATCGGGCTGTGGGTTAAATTACTCAGCATTCCCTATCGTTTCCTTTTTCCGGCCGTCCTGTTTCTAATATGTATCGGGGTATATAGCGTTAATAATAGTAGTATCGATGTCTTACTGACGCTGGGTTTTGGCATTCTTGGATTTTACTTTAATCGCCATGGCTATCCCTCTGCCCCGCTTCTTTTGGGCTTTGTTCTGGGCCCCTTGATTGAGGAAAATTTTCGCCGTGCTCTGGTGCTATCAGACAGCCAGTTGATCACATTTGTCGAACGTCCGATTAGCCTTATTTTCCTGCTACTGACTTTGACGATACTGGTGTTTTCATTCACTCGAAAATCAGTCAACAAACAAAACTCACCTGCAGAGAACGCAATATGACTTTTTTTAAGCCCCTGGCAATCTTTTTATCTCTGGTGTTCGTGCTATCGGCCTGTAGTAAGAATGGCGAGTCCAACGCAAATTCAATTGCCGAGTTTCCTGCCAAATCTATCAAGGTAATCATTCCCTTTGGCCCCGGCGGACTGGCAGATGTCTCCATGCGTCTGCTTGGCGAACCTTTGGGTGAAATTCTGGGTGAGCGACTGGTGATGGAAAATCGTCCGGGTGCCGGTAGTGTGGCTGCTACCACCACCATGTTAAATGCCGACGCAGACGGTCACACGCTGATAGTCCTGACCAATGGCACCACCATTGCTGAAACCCTTTTTGAAAACCTGCCCTATCAGATAACAGAAGCGTTAATTCCTATCTCTGCCGTTGCCTGGTTTGACCTGGTCCTGTTGAGCAACCCCGATGCCGGCTATCAGACTCTGCAAGCGCTTCTGGCGGCGAAAGGCGATGACCTGCGCATCGCCACTATCAATCCTGGCAGCACCCAGAACCTCACCGCAGAACTGTTCAAATCCAGAGCCAACATTGATGCCACAATTATTCCTTACCGCACCACGCCAGATACTCTGGGAGCCTTGCTGCGTAATGAAGTGGATCTGGTTATCGATGCTTTTACTGCTCTAAAAGGCGCCATCGATAATAATCAGGCGCAAGCCCTGGCGGTGACCGGAGCAACCAGAAACCCGGCGCTGCCGAATATCCCTACCGTGCAGGAAACCGGTATCGAGAATTTTGTTGTCACAGGCTGGAATGCGCTTTACACAAAAGTCGGTACCGATCCGCAAATTATCAGCAGACTAAACCAGGAAATTTCGGCAGTGCTGGCCACTGAGGAGATCAAGTCCAGATTTAGCGATCTTGGTATTGAAGCCAGAGCCACGAGCCCCGAAGAAATGCAGCTGCAACTGCTTGCTGATATAGAAAAATGGCGGCAGGTCATTATCAGTACCGGAATTGATACTTTATGAGCAAGGCCTTGCCTGCACTGTTGGTGGATACCCATGCGCATATCTTTACCCATGATATGCCCCTGATAAACAATCCCAGGCACAGCCCGACATACAGTTTCACGCTGGAAAACTATCTCGAACAACTGGATAAAAATGCAATCAGCTACGGTGTTATAGCCGCTGCCAGTCCGTGGGGCGATTACAATGACTATACCCGCGCCAGTGTGAAAACAAATAATCGTTTGCGCGGCACAGTAATCCTGCACCCGGAAAAACTTGATCAATATCCTCTGCAGGAAATGACTGATGAAGGCATTGTCGGCATTAGACTGCCTTTTATTGGACTGGAAAAACTACCCGATATCCGCTCACCACAGTACCGTAAATTATTCAGCGCACTGGCGGATTTGAACTGGCATGTCCATTTACATGTAGAGGGCAGGCATATCCCTGATCTGTTGCCACATCTTGAGAATGCCGGCCCGAGAATTGTTATTGACCATCTGGGCCGCCCTGCTCCAAATGAAGACATCGATTGCCCCGCCTTTCGCTGCATCGCCGCTGCAATAAGTCGGGAAAATGTCTGGCTCAAGGCTTCCTGCGCTTACCGTATAGGCCCGATGGCAGAAAAACACTTTCTTGCTTACCTGAAGGAAACCGGTCCGAATCGCATGTTTTGGGCCAGCGACTGCCCCTTTGTTGGCCATGAAAATGAACTTGAGCTTAGTAACACTATAAAATGGCTGCAAAACCTCATTGATGATGCCGCCAGCGCAGATAAAATATTCGGCTACAACGCCCTGTCCTTCTACTTTCCAGAGGTTTCTTGATTTACCTCGGCAACCTCTCTTGAATTGCACCCAGCCCTCATTTATTCTTCTCCCCACTAGGGGAAATAGCATGCGCAAACGTTTTCATACCGCCAGCCTCAAATTGCTGGCACTTTCAGTTACTACCATTATCAGTTTTCAGTCTCAGGGGCTTCTGGCTCAACCTGAAGATATTACTCATCAGAAAGAATTCATTGAGACCTACTGCCTTGAATGCCACAACTTCGAAGACTGGGCGGGAAGCCTCGATCTCGAAGGCGTCAATCTAAACAATCCACTGGCAGATGCTGAAATCTGGGAAAAAGTAATGATCAAGTTTCGCGGCAATATGATGCCGCCAATGGGCCAACCCCGACCCGACCCGGAAGAGCGTCAGGTTTTTGTAGATTATCTGCAAACCAATATTGACTCAGCCACATTGGCCAACCCCAATCCAGGCAAATCGTCACTGCATCGATTGAACCGGACTGAATATGACCATGTCATTCGTGACATGTTGGGCTTACAAGTAGATATCAGCGAATACTTGCCTGCTGACGATGAAGGCTATGGCTTTGACAATATCGCAGATGTCTTGCGCACCTCCCCTTCCTTGCTTGAACAATATCTGGTGGCTTCCCGCAAAATCTCTGAACTGGCCATAGGTGATCTGCGCCAGGACACTGTCTCCAGTGTTTATAACGTGGCGCCTGACGCACCTCAGGGTCAGCATTTACCAGGGCTGCCACTGGGAACCCGTGGCGGAATTCTTATCGAGCATAATTTTCCTCTGGACGGACAGTACGAACTTCATTCCTATCTCACTCGAAATATTGTTGGCTATATGACAGGTCTGGAATGGGCTAACCAGTTTGAAATCAGTATCGACGGTGAACGTGTTTTCCTGTCACAGGTCGGTGGAGAAGATGACAATCTGATGTCTGACAGAAACTTTGCTGATGCTGCCGACACCATTGACCAGCGCCTCCAGGTACGTGTCCCGGTTAGCGCCGGACTCCACCAGGTCGCCGTCACCTTCATGCAGAAAAATGCCGCTGAAACCCATGAGCCTCTGGAACTGCATACGCGGGATCTTGACCTGCAAAATATGAATGGACTGCCAACACTCGACTACGTAGATATCATCGGCCCCTACAATGCCACAGGTTCTGGTGATACCGCGTCAAGAAGAAAAATCTTTTCGTGTTACCCAAATGCAGTCAATCAGGAAGCGCCTTGTGCCAACGAAATCCTGGCACGTCTGGGCAAACTGGCATACCGGCGCCCACTGAAAACCGAAGACATGGCCATTTTGGGCGATTTCTACCTGCAAGGCTACAGCCAGGGCGGCTTTGAACGGGGAATCCAGACTGCACTACGATTTATTCTTACTTCACCGGAATTTTTGTTTCGCAGCGAAGCTGATCCGGCTGATATCGCCTCAGGGGAGATCTATAAACTCGATGATTTAGCCCTGGCTTCACGGCTTTCATTCTTTTTGTGGAGCAGCATTCCCGATGAAGAATTACTAGATACCGCCGCAGCAGGTCAATTGGAAAACCCGGAGGTATTTGATACCCAGGTAGAACGGATGTTGAGCGACCCGCGGGCCAGATCGCTGGTCGATAATTTTGCCGCGCAGTGGTTATTTTTACGCAACCTGAAAAGCGCAGTGCCTGACACGCGGACCTTCCCCAACTTTGATAATAAATTACGCGATGCCTTCCGCACAGAAACTGAAATGTTTGTTGCCGACATTATTCAGAATGACCACTCCGTGATGGAATTACTCACGGCTGACTGGACCTATGTCAATGATCGTCTGGCAGCTCACTACGACATACCCAATATTTATGGCTCACATTTCCGCAAGGTTCAGCAGGTACAAAAAGAGCGCCGCGGTCTGCTCGGCCAGGGCAGTGTATTAACCGTGACTTCCCAGCCCAACAGAACTTCACCGGTAAAAAGAGGCAAGTGGGTGATCGAAAACATTATGGGCACACCGGCACCGGCACCTCCCCCCAATGTCCCGGTATTGGGAGAAAACAAGGGATCAGATGTGATGTCCCTACGCCAGAGAATGGAGCAGCACAGACAGGATCCAGTGTGCGCGAGTTGCCATAATTTATTGGACCCGCTGGGCTTTGCTCTTGAAAATTTCGATGCTGTCGGTCGCTTCAGGACTAAAGAAGAAGGTGGCATTGTTGATGCAAGCGGACAATTGGGTGATGGTTCCTTTATCAAGGGAATAGAAGGCTTACGTGCTTCCCTTGTCAAAAAACCCGAACACTTTGTCGACAACCTGACCGAGAAATTATTGACCTACGCTCTCGGCCGCGGTCTCGAGCCCTACGATATGCCAGTAGTACGTGCCATACGCAAGGAAGCTGCGAGAGATAACTACAGATTTTCAGCTATTGTTAAAGGTATAGTTAATTCTGCGCCTTTCACATTAAAGCGCGCAGTATCACCGGCCAGCACACAAGTTGCAGCTAACCAGTAAAAGTAAAATTGCTTGGGAGAAACCATGTACATTAGCAAAAAACACATTAATCGCAGACAGCTTTTAAAAGGCACCGGAGTCAGTCTCGGCCTGCCATTGTTAAGCAGCATGGTGCCAGCCTTTGCCCAGAGTGGATCCGTGATCCAGCCACGTCTTGGTTTTGTTTATATTCCTCATGGCGCCATCATGTCGGAATATACCCCGGATAAAGTCGGTACTGATTTTGAATTCAAACCTATTCTGAAGCCCCTTGAGCCTTATCGAGATCGCCTTACTATTGTCAGCGGACTTGGCCACACAGCCGCAGACACGACTGCTGTACACAGCCTTAGTCCCTGCACCTGGCTCAGCGGTGTAAGACCAAAAGCGACACTGGGTTCAGATGCCTTTGCCGGCGTTACTGCTGACCAGTATGCCGCTCAGGTGATAGGACAAGACACACCCCTGCCTTCGCTGGAACTTGCCACTGAAGACCATAGCGGCTTACTTGGCGCCTGCGACAGGGATTACGGCTGCATTTACATGAACACGCTTTCCTGGCGTACTCCTACCACGCCAAACCCCATGGAAATAAATCCGCGCAAGGTGTTTGAAAGACTGTTTGGACAGGGTGGCTCAGTCGATCAAAGGCTGGCTCGGCAGGCAGAGGATCGCAGTATTCTGGATGCCATTGTGCAACAAACGAATTCTCTCAGTGGTCAGCTGGGCAATGAAGATCAGCAAAAAATTACTGACTATCTGGACAATATCAGG
>CAWUSW010000010.1:0-6166 GCA_963925675.1 uncultured Pseudomonadales bacterium | reverse complement strand
CTTGTACCTTGTACCTTGCAACTTGTAACTTGTAACTTGCAACTCGTAACTGTTAAAATATCGCCCGTCCTAGGGGGTGGCTTCGGCCTGAGATCAAACCCTTTGAACCTGACCCGGTTAATTCTGGCGTAGGAATAGGGTGTAAAAGAAAACAGCAGACAAATCTGTCTTCCCAGTTTTTTCTTTTTCGCTTTCCCCTTCGCCACTCCGGGCACTGAATCAGCTTAATTGCCCGGAGATCATTATGTCCCTTAAGCGACTCTTGCCGTGTATTTTTCTTTTACAGCTCAGCAGCTTTGCTGTCCTGGCACAGCCTGTGCTGGAAGAAATTGTGGTAACTGCCGATTATCGAAAAAATGCCGTAGATGATATTCCAGCCAGCATCACTATCATTGACGCACAAACCATCGCCAACAAAAATGCCCAGCATCTGGAAGACATACTGCTTAATGCGCCCAATGTTAATTTTGCATCAGGAGGCTCCCGTGCCCGCTTTATACAAATCCGCGGTATCGGTGAGCGAGGACAATTTTCTGAACCACTAAATTCATCTGTCGGGCTGATGATAGATGGTGTGGACTTTTCCGGCATCGGCAATGCCGCCATGCTCTACGATATCGAGCAGGTGGAAATGTTATTGGGTCCGCAGGGTACGCGTTATGGCTCGAATGCCCTTGCCGGCCTGATTAACTTACAAACCAAAGCGGCTACTGCTGACCTTGAATGGGGCATGCAACTTCAGGCCGCTAATAAAAATACCCAGGGCATTGCCGGCTATATATCCGGTCCGGCTACTGACGATTTGTTTTACCGCTTATCTTTTCAACAATTGGGTAGCGATGGTTTCGGCACAAATCAACACTTGAACCGGGCAACTAACGAGAGAGATGAAACTACGCTGAGAGGAAAGTTTCGCTGGCTAATGACTGCCACAGAACAATTGGATTTTACTGCTGCCATGGTAGATCTGAACAATGGTTACGATATGTTCTCATTGAACAATATCAGAGACACCCTCTCTGACGAACCCGGTAAAGACAAACAGGATTCAAAACTGGGCAGCCTGAAGTTTACCAGCCAACGCTTTGAACAATTTTCCCTGGAACTCATGGCAGCCTATGCTCATTCAGATATTGAATACAGCTATGATGAAGACTGGGTATTCACCGGCTTTCATCCCTGGGAATATTCATCTACTGACAAGTACTTTCGTGACAGGGAAACCGTTAGTGGTGAGCTGCGTCTGCTGTCCACTGACTCAGGCGCCTTGCTCGGTGGCAGCACAAGTTGGGTAGCAGGGATTTACTCACTGCACCAGGATGTAGATCTGGCCCGTAATTACACCTTCAATCCCGACATCTATAGCAGCCGTTATATTATCGATCGCCTGGCACTGTATGCCGAAACCAATACTACCCTTGGTGACAACTGGTCAATAGATATTGGCCTGCGCAGTGAACGTTTCAGTGCTGAATTCATCGATAGTAATACCGTGAATTTCTCCCCTGCTGACAATCTTTTTGGGGGCAAATTCAGCTTGAATTATCGTCTCACCAATGGCTCTTTGCTCTATACCAGCGCATCACGGGGATATAAAAGTGCCGGCTTTAACACTGATGGTTCTCTGGACGCGGACCTGCGCGAATTTGACGCAGAAACCCTGTGGAATTATGAAGCAGGTTTTAAAGGCAGCGTATTTGAGGAAACTGTGCAATTACGCCTGGCCCTGTTTTACATGAACCGGGAAGACGTACAAATCAGCAGTTCAACCATCAGGGTCAGGGAAGATGGCAGCGCAGAATTTATTGATTTCATCGGCAATGCTGCTGGTGGATCAAACCGCGGTCTTGAACTGGAGAGCCAGTGGCTGGCAACAGAAAATATAAGTTTGTATGGCTCACTGGGCTTACTGGATGCCCGCTATCTGAACTTTATTAATTCCGCTGGTGAAAATCTTGATGGTAGAGAGCAGGCTCATGCACCAGCTTATCAGTTCACCCTTGGGGTCGGCGTTATTTTCAACCCAGCCTTGTCCATGGATATAAATATTCAGGGTCGCGATAGCTTCTTTTTTTCTGACAGTCATGCCAATCAGTCAGACAGCTATGCCCTGCTGAACGCCAGTCTGCGTTACCAAACAGAGAATATCAGCATGACACTGTGGGGACGAAATCTCAGCGATGAAGATTATTTTGTGCGTGGCTTTTATTTTGGCAATGACCCGCGCGACGGCTACAGCGCCAAAGGCTATACACAACTGGGTGAGCCTGCACGACTTGGTTTGACACTGAATCTGGATTTTTAGATTTTGCAGAAGGTTCGCTGCATTGCCGGACATCGCTACGCTCTTCCGGCCTACCTACAATCCGACAAGTGTGCAGCGATGTCCGGCATTCAGTTCGAAGTGATATTTCTTTGGATACTTACTTTGGACACTTACTTTGACTACTCTCTTTGCTCACACAAAGAAAGTAGCACATAAAATTTAAAGTACTTTGGCAATGCTTTCCACCAGATAATCAATATTGGCATTGTTAATACCGGCAACATTAATTCTGGAAGAACCAACAAGATAAATACTATAGTCATTAATCAATGACGTCACCTGTTCCTTGGAAAGACCAAGGAATGAGAATAAGCCTTTTTCATTCTGAATAAATGAATAATCCTTGGCGACACCTTTCTCCTGCAGTTTTTCTACCAGCATACGACGCAATCCATTAATGCGATTGCGCATTTCGGTTAACTCATCGTTCCACACACGCGTCAATTCTGCATCATCGAGAATCATGGCAACCAGGAAGGCGCCATGGGCTGGTGGTACTGAATAGATTTCACGTGCAGTCGCCACTACCTGGCTTGCCACTGCTCTGCTTGCTTCGGCATTTGCTGTCACAATGGTCACGGCGCCAACTCTATCACGATACAAGCCGAAATTTTTTGAATAGGAGCTGGCAATTATCAGTTCCGGTAATTTCTCTGCCATCAAGCGCATGCCGTAGGCATCTTCATCAAGACCATCGCCCAAACCCTGATAGGCCACGTCAATAAATGGGGTAAAACCATTCTTGAGAGACAGATCAGTGACCGCTTGCCATTGATCAGCATTCAGGTCTGCACCACAGGGGTTATGACAACAACCGTGGAGCAATACCATGTCACCTACAACTGCCCCTTTCAGGGATTCCATCATGGCATCAAAATCCAGACTATGGCTTTCATAGTCATAGTAAGGATATAACTCCAGTTTCAGACCTGTTGAAGACAACAAGGGCACATGGTTAGCCCAGGAGGGATTGCTGACAAATATTCTGCTGCCAGGTGCATTATTGTTGATGAATTCTGCGGCAAGGCGCAAAGAGCCTGAGCCTCCGGGAGCCAGAGTACAACTGCTACGGCCATCACGTAAGACAGGATGGGCATTGCCCAGCAGCAGCTCACTGGTGTATTTCACATAAAGTTCTGGACCGGCCTGGGCGATATAAGCCTTGGAGTCTTCCTCATCGCATTTTCTGCGTTCTGCGGTTTTTACCGCTTGCATTACCGGGCATGCACCACTTTCATCTTTATAGACACCAACGCCAAGATCAATTTTATTCGGGTTCGAATCTTTTTTGTAAGCCGCAGACAGGCCCAGAATGGGGTCAGGTGGTCGTGCTTCGATTTCATCAAACATGGCAGTACCCGTGATTTAAAAATAATTAAACAGTATTCAAGATGAAAAAAACGCGCGGATTATAGCAGGAAGATTTTTACAGTGCTTTAATTTAAACCAATTAAAACCTTAAATAGCACCAAGTTTTTCCAGTTCACTGAAAATGATGCCAGCGATTTCTGTATAGCCTGCCTGATTAGGATGCACTGTATCCGATTTTAGTGCAGGGCTGGAAAGAACATCGGCAATCAGCTCAGGAATAAAAGCGACACCGGTATCTTCAGCGACCCGTTCATAGACGTCTTCACTGCTGAGAAAAATGCCAGGGGCCGGAACTCCGAGCAACAATACCTGCACACCACGTTGCCGGGCCATGGCGATCATATCTCTAAGATTCCCTTCCAACTCACTGACAGGTCGTTTGCGTAAAAGATCATTGCCGCCATGGCAAAGAATCAATAATTCAGGTCGGTGCTGTTCGAGCAGGGCTTCCAGGCGTCCACGCCCTGCATTGCTTTCTTCACCAGATATGCCCCCGTTGATCACGTTTTTATTTAACAAGCGGGCCAATTGCGCAGGATAACTGCCTTGTTGCGGAGCCCCGTTGCCTGCGGTGAGGCTATCCCCAAAAGCCAGAATGGTAGCCCCGCCAGATAATGGCACTAAAGATGACTCACTACTACATGCTGTTAACAATAGCGCAAACACTATTACTGATAGCTGTTTAAGCCGTTTTATCATGCTGCAACAAACCTTTCGCGTCGTGATAGTTCAAAGATTTTATTCCTGAAAGCTCCATGGAAATGCCCAAAGACTTGCCCAGAATGTAAGCCAATATGCGACTATTATAACCAAGGGCTCCTTCAAATACTGGCAACACATCCTCTACTGTCTCGGCACTTTCCAATGCACTCTGGAGCTTTTCCTGCTCCTGTTCAATGTGTGCCATGAATTTTGTGTCATGGGCCATGGCTGGATCCAGTGCCATCGACCAGGTCCGGTCATCGTGCAAAATACATTCCCCGATATAGCGACCACGGTAAGGAGTACACCACTGCTGCGGCCCCACCAACAATAATTTATAACGGCCATCCGTTTGGTAGAGGTAATAGCGCTGGTTGGGCAAGGGACTAAAGCGGATTTCGCTTTTCAGTACAAACATGGAAGTGAACAGCTCCATCTGCACCTGATCTATCTTTTTCGGGGGCAGCAAGCGATCCAGACGATGTCTGTCCAGGCCCTGTAGAATTGGAACCAGGCCTTTACCTTGGGGATTGGGGTTAACGGGCATAGTTTGATTATACGTTAAGCAGGAAGCTTAAAGATCAATGTTGTAAAAAGTCTCAAGTCTCAAGCAGGCGTCTTTCAGACGCCATGTCGGATGACGGCCTTGCAGGCCTTTTCCGACCTACATCACCATCCCCTTGTACCTTGTACCTTGTACCTTGTAACTTGGGACTTGAGACTTGGGACTTGGGACTTGCGACTATTTAAAGGTATCATAAGCCGCATCTAAAAAAGGGGGAGTTCAATGGATCCGCAAGTTTTATTTCAAACCATCATAATACCGTTTGGCCTGTTTCTGGTAATGATGGGGCTCGGTCTTACTCTCTCAATCGACGACATCTTGCGTGTCATTATTATGCCCAAGGCTGTACTGGTCGGTCTGGCTGGTCAGCTGATCCTGCTTCCCGCTGTCGCTTTTGGTCTGGCCTTCGCCCTTAACCCGGCGCCAGTAATTGCCATCGGACTTATTCTGCTGTCCGCATGCCCGGGCGGCATCACCTCCAACGCCTATGTGTTCGCCAGTCGTGGAGATATTGCCCTGTCGGTAACGCTTACTACTATTGCCAGCCTGTTTACTGTAGTCACCATGCCACTGATAGTCTGGATGGCTCTGACCTTATTTGCAGAAGGCAGTGATATTGTCAGTGTCCCTGTTGCCAATATGATGCAGAGCCTGGCACAGCTAACCATTTTGCCAATCTTCATTGGCATGCTAATCAGAAAATTCAAACCGGGATTTGCTGACAAGATGGTTGAACCGGTACGTAAAATGGCGATTGCCATTCTCATCATGGTTATTGTTACCAACACCTATTTCAGCATTGACACCTTGAAACAATTCATTGTGCAGGCCGGTACCGTAGCACTGATACTAAACATTACCTGTATGTCGATGGGGTATGGCCTGTCGCGTCTGGCAAAACTGAATACTGACCAGACAATTTCCATCACCTATGAAGTGGGTCTGCAGAATTTGTCATTAGCCCTGGTGCTTGCCAACACCATCCTTCAAATGCCCGACTATGCCGCGGTCACACTGATCTACGGTTTCTTTATGAAATTCACTGCCTTGAGTTTTATGGCGTATGCGAAGAAATTGAAGGGGATTGATAAGGCTGCTGGAGAAGCCGCAGCTACTTAATAGTCTCAAGTTACAAGGGGTTCAAGTAAGCGTTGAGCTCAATAGGTAGGCCGGAAGAGCAAAGCGATGTCCGGCAAGGCGGC
>CAWUSW010000009.1:0-82250 GCA_963925675.1 uncultured Pseudomonadales bacterium | reverse complement strand
TCTTCAGCATTAGCCCATGTTAATGCCTCACTAATTTTGGAATTTATCAATGCAGTACACGGCAATAAGTAAACAGCGCCTGTTATTTTCAATTTATTTATTATCTTTCACATTATTAAGCCATCATGCTTTGGCAGTGGATATCGGCAGCTTGGCCTATACTCTGGACAGCCCAGGCACAGGTGAAGCGACTGTCACGGGTCCTGCAGGGGTGACGAGTTATATAATTGTTATTCCCGCTTCCATTGTAAGTGGCTCAACTACCTATAGTGTGACCAATATTGGCAATAACGCCTTCTTTGATCGCTCTCTCACGTCTGTGACAATTCCTGGCAGTGTCACCAACATTGATGATAATGCCTTCGCTAATAACAAGCTCACCTCGCTCACTATTCCGAACAGCGTGACCAGCGTGGGCAGTGACGCTTTCATTGAAAACGATCTCGTCTCAGTAGTCATCCCCAATAGTGTGACGAGTATTGGCGATAGAGCCTTTTTAGGTAATGCCCTGGTCTCAGTAGCTATCCCCGACAGTGTTACTGTGATTGGTGATTCTACTTTTAAATCCAATTCTCTCAGCTCGGTGACTATTCCGAACAGTGTCACCAGCATTGGTGATAATGCCTTCGCATTTAACCAAATTGCTTCTATTACTATTCCGAATAGCGTGACCAGTATTGGCATTGATGCTTTTAGCGTTAACAGTCTTACTTCAGTCACCATTCCGGCCACTGTAACAACCATGCAGGCTGGTGCCTTTCAGTCTAATTTTCTGACGTCGGTATCATTTTTAGGTAGCTACAATGCAAATTTTAATTCTACTATTTTTGATCAGAGCCCTGGTTTAACGTCTATTTCTGCTTACTGTTCGGGCTCTGGATGGGGTGGTATTTCATTAACTAACGGGACGTCTCTTGTCGCCGTAACAGAATCTGTATCGTGCTTGCCAGGTGCCCCAACCAATATTGTTGGAATACCGGGAAATGCTCAGGCCAGGATTGCTTTTTTGGCAGGCGCTGACAATGGCGCTGCCATTACCAATTACCAATACAGTCTGGATGGCGTAAATTACACGGCGCTAAGCCCGCCTGTAAGCTCAAGTCCCGTTACCATCCCCGGTCTTGCCAATGGCAACAATTATTCTATTACCCTCAAAGCGCTGAATAGCGTTGGCGATGGGATTGCATCGGTAGCTGTGGCAGTGACGCCCGTGGCTCCAGCTCCGCCGCCACCACCGCCACCACCCCCTGCAGACTTTGACGGTGATGGCATCAGCGATGAGCAGGAAGTCGAGACGCTTTATGATGACATAAAGGTGCTTGAAAACATCATTGAGACTCTGGACGTTTCATCCAGCTCGAACCAAAAGCAGGATTTGAGCAAAAAACTCAAGTCAGCAACGCAAAGTATTATCGAGTTGGTTGCAGCCGGCGTTCTTGAAGATGACGAAAAGCTCGATCTGTTGAATACGATGAACTCTGGCCTGAAATCCTTAAATGCAACAGGATTGAAAGACCTTGATCAATCCACTTTAGGAGAGGTCTTTACCAATATAGGAGTGATTATTTCGACCTTCGATGAAAGCAAATGCGCACCTTGTACTGATGAAGGGAAATCAATTGATGAAACCAATGCGCTTTTGAATACTCTATCAGCGTCGTTATCACCGGACTCGAATCCCGATCTGTCGGATGAAGAGTTGGACGACAATAAAAGAACACTCGCAGAATTAGACAAGGTTCGCACTGCTTTATCCTCTAAAAAGATAAGTCTTTGCGGAAGCGCGAACTATAGTCAGTATTACCTTCAGGAAGAAGCGAGCAGAGCACAATCTAGCCCCCCCAGACGTACTGGTGAAGCTTACTTAGGGGGAGGCGATAGCTCCTTGCTAACAATTTTATTGCTAACCGCTTACGGCGGTAACAGTAGTTGTGGTGGCGGGTTAGGTGGAGGCTCTGGCCGCAGCGATAATAGTCTCTTGTTGCCGTTGCTGCTACTTGGTGATGATGCTGATAATGACGACAGTCTGCTTTTGCTTCTTGTATTGGGCGGCGGACTTGGGGGCAATAATAATTGTCAACGTCGTCCGCAAGGGAACCGGGGATTGCAGACAAATCTCTCTTGCCTGCCATCAAGGCCTTCTCGATCCAATGCAAATAGCCTTCGCACAATTTCCCCCCTGATCGATGATTCGATTTCTATTGCTGATGCCATCAATAATACTTTGGCCACCAGCTTTTCCAATTATGACAGCCTGTCTTTCGATGAAGAGGGGGCTTCAGAGCTCAATTTTGGTGATCTCCTATTTAAGGTAGCCATCTCCAGCATTAATATGCAGGTTGAGGGCCCCCCCCCAAACCTGAGGGTAAATCGGGACGGCTCTATTGAGGCATTGATGTACGAACAAACGACGGCCACCATACGACCTTTGCCTTATAAGATGTCTGAAGTCCGCAGGGCATTTAACAAAGCAGGCTATTCCGTCAACTTAAACCTGGATTCCAGTCTTACCCTGAGAAGAGGATATGCTAAATATCGAGTGACTTTTGGTTTCAACAGATACAGCACCGAAGAGAAAGACAATATTCAAAAGAACCCTGTCATAAAACCGAGCGATAATGGATCGGGATTTTTGGAGATACAGTACCGTGATGGCACTCGGGAAACACTCTTTCCCTATTTCACTACGAAGCTGTATACCTATCTTGATGATCATGAAATCATTCATAACTATGATAGAGCCACTGGAGTGATCAGTATCGATGGGCTGGATTACATGCCTGGCTATGACGCCAGACAAATGAGACTCGATGAAAATATGTTCTGGGGCCGCAATAAAGACTGGACTGACATTGCCCTGGACTATAAGGATGTGGATGGTGATGGGTTGGAGGATATCCTGATATACCACAATGTGGGGCTCCAGACCTTATATGGATTAGGTAGCGGGATTTAATCGTTATAATGTCCGCCGAAAGCAGACGTTTAGCCAAAATTTGCACTCGAATATTTAACAATTAACTGTTTTGATTTTACTTGTCAGAAGCATATTTAATTGAGTGACAAGGAGCATTATGAATATCACTACTGCGACTATGCTGGAATCCGACCTCTTACCGATATCCACCATACAATCTGAAAACCTCCGAGAAAATCTAGCGTCTGATCAACTGGAAGACGGTTATTTATCTATCGCTTTTTCAGAAAATGAATTCAAATCATTTAATGGTGATTTAGGCGTGGTTGTGGCCAGGGAGCAAGACAAGGTTGTTGCCTATAGTTGTTTTTCGAGTGCGGCGTTTAACAAACAATTCCCAATAATCGGCCAAATCATTGCCAATCTTTCAAGCTATATAATTCCGGGAACTGAGCAGCAGCCTGCAGAAGCAAAGACCTGCGTTTACGGACCGGCCTGCATTGCAGCAGATTTCCGTGGCCAGAATATCCTGGCCAGGATGTTTTCATATGGCGAAAAATTGGCAAAAAATGCCGGCTTTTTTTTCTGCGTTTCCTTTATCTCTTTAGAAAATCAACGCTCATTAAAAGCCCATTTGAAACTCCCTTTTCAGAAAGTCGGACAAGTTACATATAATGATAATCAATATATTGTTATCGCCTGTAAGTTATAACTATTTCTGAGCAGGCTATGCTTATTGATTTTTCAGGACCGAAGGTACAGCTGCCCAGATAATGCATATCGGGTCCTTTACAGAAAAGGGCAAACTGTTGAAAAAGTACATGACTTCATCGCTGAGAATGATCGAAAACTCAGTGGCAAACATCACGAGATTTATCTATCCGATATCCGTCGTATTGTCCCTGAACGCTTAAATACCATTGTCAGGCAGACCATAACTTAAGCTCTGGTTTCCTTTATCGAGAACTTTAACGGGCAAATTACTGCCTGCGCGACAAATCGGTATAGACCAAACCGGCAAAGCGCTCCGGGGTAATCGCACCGGCAGATCGGGCCTCATCAAAATCTGCAGTAGGCCTGGCGGCCAGCACTTGTTCCAATGTCATGCCTTGATCAATCATCGCCTGAATGCGCCGACTGACCTCGGCAAACATGTCCAGCTGTGCTGTCATTTCCACTCGTGGCACCAGAGGTCCCAGATGCCCGGCAATGAGTCGGGTATCTGCATCGGTCATTTCCAGAACCAGCCTTGCGGCGCGCGTCATGCCATCAACACTGCCGCCATCATCGATACCGATATTGGGATAACGCAAATTAGACGGGATATCCCCCACATGCAGGATGTTGGCATTTTTCAGATAGATCATGGAGTCATGATCGGTATGGGCAGACTCAGGCCAGAAGATTGAAATTTCCTCATCGTTCAAATACAAAGTCATCGAGTCTTTGTAGGTCAACACCGGAAGATTGCCGGCCCCCAGGGCCTGCAGGCGCGGCAGTATATTTTCCTGTCCGATTACCCTGGCACCAAGTGCTGCCATAGCATCATTGCCAGCAGTATGATCGCCATGCATATGGGTATTGACCAGATATTTAATCGGCGCGTCACTAATGGCGCGAATAGCCGCCACCAGTTTATCGTGCATGGGAGCGTACATGGAATCAACAATAAAGATGCCATCGTCTCCTGATACCACCAACACATTCCCCTGCGCCGGACCGCCCATCAGAATATGCACATTGCTTTCAAGCTCAACTGTTCTGATTTCAATAGCATCAAAATCAAGTCCGCCCTGAGCCATAGCGACAAAGGGAAACAAACAAAAGACGAAACTGATTACCTTAATATAATTTTTAATTGGTTTTTTCATAAATTTATTTTCCTGAAGAAACACCTTTATACCCCTGAACACCAAGCCCGACAAATAGATAAAAAAGTATTGGCGTAAAAAACCACCGCCCCCTCACCCAATAAAGCTCAAATTTTGGTAGCGTCACGAGCGATGGTCAGGCTAGGCAAAATTATTTTTGGAAACCGGGCGCATACAATAGTATGCAACCGGTTCCAAAAATAATTTTAACGACGCCTGGGCGAGCGCAGTAGCTACTTAAAATCTAAACGTATAATTATATTTAAGGGAAAAGTCGCCGTTGATTGAGTTAAATTCATTATCCTTATCCAGATCCAGCATGCCCCAGTTAAGCACAAGAAAAGCTTCCCTTCCCGCCTCAGGAATCCAGCGCATGCGGCTGTTAATTCCGATCCCTTCAGAAACATTGTCGTACTGAATACGATTGGACCAGCTTATTTCCGGGGTGAAATTAATCAGGGAATCAAAAGAAATTTGTCGTACGGTAAAATTACCTTCTGGCAGTTGTATCTCATTTTCCGCCACGTCCATGCCCAGGTTATAACGATTACTGGGCTGCCAGTTCACTCCCACACTGCGCTGGAAATTGGTACCGCCAAAATAGTCACCCCAGGTCATACGAATATTGCCTGATATGCGGCGACGCCCTGCAAAACTAAGACGCGCAGAGCCCTGGGTAAAGGCATAGTCCCCGGGCGGAATCACGATATTTCCGCTACCAGTGCTGGAGCGGTAAATCGTGAAATTCCTGTCCAGTACTTCCCGTGTCCTGATGACGGCCACAGACACCGTATCTCCGACATTATTGTTGGCATTGGCGCGAATATCCTTCACTTCGGAAATTACCTGGCCAGTGGACAGATCACTGTTGCGATAAGTGTCTGCGCCGGCATAAACCGAACGCACATAATTTCCTGTCGGCAGGAAATGGCGAAAACCAATGTCGGCGGAATGATCTTCAATGCCGGTCTGGTTTACAAAGCCAAGCGCCGGGTTGAAATTATCTTCAATACGTTTATAGCGGTAGCCACCGCGCCAGCCTGCCGTATTGGGCGAGCTGATACCAAAGCCCCATGAGGCATCGTCACCACTGATGCCATCGGTATCAGTCTGTTGATACCACACTTCGCCCTCGACGACTTTATTGCCAGGCAAGCGTGAATTTCTGTAGCGAAAATCTGCACCCACCAGATTGTTATCAACATTGGAACGGGGGTCGCCGCTGGTAGCAATCACCCCTAGCAGGGATTCATTCAAAACATTCAATGCCGCGCGTCCTACAAAAACCGTCTGGGCATCAATTCCCGACACTTGATCTTCGTCCTGGTTCACTACCAGAGTGCCCACATCCCAATCGCCAACCCGACCACTGAGCTTCGCCCCGACATTAATATCTACCGGTTGCCCCCCGGGGCTGAGTCCGATACGACGCGAGAAAAATGGACGTCCGTTTTGCAGCGCGGATCGGGGCAAGGCATCATTACCCTCTTCATTAAAATTGGCGCCAACACCAATGCGGCCAAACTGAAAAATGTCAGCATCGCGAATAAAGAAATCACGCTGCTCAGGAAAGAAAAGATTGAAGCGGGTGAGGTTAACCTGACGTGTATCCACTTCAGTGGCAGAAAAATCAGTGTTGATGGTAAGGGCCGCATTAAGCTGTGGCGTTATCTTGTAAAACAAATCTATTTGCGGCTCCAGTACTTCATCTTCATAACCGCCAGGTCCAAACACACGCTCTTTACGCATGACAAGATAGGGCACCACGTCCAGCCCCAGTCCCTGTTGCAAACCTTCCAATCCAGAAGCCGTTCCAGCAATACTCGGGTTGAGCAAGCGATTGCGACTTACCCAGGCAATTTCTTCTGCATTGCGGCGAATGGTACGGCGAAAATTAATTCCCCACTCAGTGTTACCGGGATCAAAGGATAAGCTCTGAAAGGGAATGCGGATTTCTGTCACCCAGCCCTGATCGTCAATACTGGATTCAGCCTGCCATATACCACTCCAGTTGCGGTCAACGCCGGATACATTCTGATAAATCCCTTCCACCCTGACGCCATTGGCATTGATTTCAAAAATAAAGCCACTACGCCGATCCAGGTAGGGATCCAGCATCAGATTAAAGCTGTCGTCATTGGGCAAGCCCTGCCCCTGAAGCAAAACATTGGCCGTTATCAGGGAAGGATCTTCCTCAAACATGCGCGCCCCTATGTAAAGCGCATCCTCGGTATAAAAAATACGGACTTCAGTTTTTTGACTGGGCGAGGAATATTCAAAGGGGGCCATCTGATGAAAATCTGAAACAACTGCAGCACGCTCCCAAACAGAATCATTAAGGCGACCGTCAATTTGCAAGTCAGCAGGCAAGGCTGGAATGAAGACGCTTTTTCCGCCGGTAAGCCCACCAATGGGAGGTGGTTCATTTTCCTGCGCCAATACCTGAAATACTGCCAAACTGGACAGCACCACTATGGCCAGGCAACTGCGGAAATTTAACTGAGAAATACACTGAATCATTATTATTCTTAAACCCCATGAACTTTTAGAAGCTGTACTATCTAACATAGCTACTGTCTAACCCAGCTACTGTCTAACCCAGCTACTATTTAGAAGCGCTACTATAAAATTAAAAGATGGAATGAATATGAATCCGCAAAGACCGGAAAGCAATGCACCTGTTACTGGTATTTACACGCTTTATCAGCATATACTTTTGCCATCAAAAAGAATAAAAAATTATTTTAGTAAAGTATAGCAGCGCCGATTTTTAGCATATCCTTTAAACCTGATAAGGAATCTCATGCCGGGTCATACGACACTGATTTTAAAGTACGCTTTTACTTTCATAAGCGCTTTTTCATTGAGCGCCTCAGCACTTGCAGCAAGCTTGCATGGCCAGGTGAGAGATCAGAATAACAATCCCTTATCTCAGGTTCAGGTGATTTTTGACCGTGACGAAACCGCCACTGGCGCCAGTGTGGTGACTGTCTTTACTAACGCACAAGGTACATTTTCCTTTCCCGGAGACTATGCAGATGCCCTTGCTGGTGCCCTGCCGGTTTCTGCCAGAGCACTGGGCTATGAACAGGTTTCCAGAGAAATTATCAATTCCGCTTCAGGCTCAGCTTTTGAGCTGACTTTTGTCATGGCAGCTACAAGTAATCAGGTAGCGGTAGCCCCCGCATCCGCCTGGCTGGGACGTATCGAAGATCGGCAAGTAAAATCCAGCTTCATCCTCAATTGCGTTGACTGCCATCAGGTACCTGCTCCGGAAGTACGCGCCTATGCAGGCAATATTGCCAACATGGAGGCCCCGGATCCCCTTCAGGCACGAACCCGGGACTGGGATGCACTGGTTAAATATATGAATTATCTGTCAGGCTGGGAGTTTGCCCGCGGCAGCGGATCTGATCAGGTGGTAGATCCGAACGGCGCGACAGAAGGCGCCTATTATGTGGGCAATGTCCCGGAGGTCGTGAATACTCTGGCCGAACACTTTAATGATGCGATGGATACTATTACTGGCTACGACTGGGGCGCTCCTGTCATTGCCAATGACAACACCGTGATCTGGGAATACGAAGTCCCCCACCCCAATGCCATTCGTGAAGCCTTAATGCTTGGTGACCCTGCTCAACTCTGGCTGGCTGATGTCGCGTCAAACAATATGATTGTGGTTGATGTAGCAAGCGGGGAACAGACCCTGCAGGAGGTTCCCACTAATGGCATCCTCATGAGTCCTCATTCCCTGCATCGCGGTGCCGACGATTCCTTGTGGGTAACGCCGCTGTTTAACAGCATTATCGGGCATAAGGATATGGCGACCGGAGAATGGGAAACCTGGCAGTTAAAAACCAATGATGGCAGAAGCCCGGGTATTCATGATCTCAGCTTTGGCTGGGAGCATGAATTGCTTAGCGATGAGCGTGGACGCATCTGGTTTTCAGACATCGGCAATAACGCGGTGGGCTACTTTGAACCCAATGAAGGCAATGCCGATATCTGGACGGCACCGGCGTCACCCGGCCGCGAAGATTTTGCCCCCGCCATGTACGGCTTGATCATGAATGATGCGCATGACGAAGTCTGGTACAGCCAGTTAAGAAATGGCACCGTTGGTGGCTTTGACATAAGCCGTGAAGAATATATCGGGCCTTTTCAGTTGCCAGACCCCAATGCCGGCCCACGCCGCATTACCATTACTGAAGATGACATGATGTATGTCGCCCTGTATGGTTCTGGTCAGTTGCTTGAGTTTGATATCAACAGCCGAGAAACCGTGGGCATCTATGATTTACCGGATATAGCCTCTGCGCCCTATGCCGCTACCTGGGATCCGCTACGTAAAGTGGTCTGGATTCCAACCGCCAACGGCGATGTAATTTACCGCTTTGATCCAGCAACAAAAGAATATGGCGTACTGCCAATGCCACGCACCCAGGCTTTTATGCGCATGCTGGATATCGATGAAGACACCGGGGTACTGATAGCGTCGTATTCCAATATTGTGGAGATCGTACAGGGCCCAAGGATGGCACTGATCATTGACCCTGGTGACAACGTTTATCCTGAGAAATTCACGCTGGCCAAGCCCTAAAACAGAAGCCAAGACATGCAGGTAAATTGGGAAGGCCTTGCCTTCCATTGTCGGATGACGGCCTGCGGCCTTTTCCGCCCTACCTGTTTCTTTCAAATCACCGTAGGGCGGAAAAGCACAGCGTCATCCGCCAATGGGGAACGCCGTTCCCCCAATAAAGCCCAAATTTTGGTAGCGTCACGAGCGAAGGTCTGGCGAGGCAAAATTATTTATAGTTTAAAGACTTTGGTCGCCACATCCTGATAAAACATCTTCTTATGCTCATCTGACATATCCATATTATCCATATCAACGACTTCCTGTTTTACATATTGATATGGATAGTCCATGGCATACATCACACGGTCCAGACCAATCTGTTGCTGGGCAAATTTAATCGCCGGTTCCCAGGCCATCCCGCTACTGGTGATAGTGACATGCTCTTTCAGATAATCACTGACTTTTTTCTTCAAGGGTTTCAGCGTCTCGTAACGATGCGATGAAACCTGTGCGTTATGCATGAAATCCAATCTATACATCCAGTAAGGCAAAGCTTCACCCATGTGACCAATAATCATTTGCAGTTTCGGGAAGCGGTCAAATACTCCGGCCGTAATAATACGTAGCATATGCATGCCGGTTTCCGCACCGAAACCGAAGATAGCACCGTCCAGACCAACTTCCAGCATCGGTTCAATCATGTTTTTTGGCGGCGTAGTGGGATGCAGATAAATCGGCATATCCATCGCTTCAGCCGCTTCAAAAATGGGCCAGAATTTTGGGTCGCTCAGATATTCCCCAAAGGTATGAGAATTATTAATGATTCCGCGAAAGCCTAAATTCTTGCAACGCTCCAATTCCTGTGCCGCCAGTTCAGGCGCTTGCGGTGCGATGGCACATAAACCTGCATAGCGATCAGGATGTCGATCAACAGCCTCTTTCAGTATGTCATTACTGTCCCTGGCGAGAGTTACTGCCGTGTCCCGGTCAAATACCTGAACCCCTGGCGAGGTCAGGGAAAGAATCGAAAAATCGATGCCCGCCGCGTCCATATCAGCTATGCGCTCATCATCCAGATCGGCTAGTTTACGCCTGACCGTGGCAGGTCGTGGCTCCATAGACGTGCCATAAAATCCCCATAGACTGTCAAACCCGGGATCATTAAAGGTCTTGCTGTTATAAAGATCTGCGTACATCTTCAGCAATTCCGCGGGGGCCCACGCCTCTTCAGTCGCAATGCGTTTGTATTTGTCACTAAAAGGAATAAGGTCCTGTTCTGCCATGGTAATACCTTCAGTTCAGTAAGAAGTGAATTAGCTCAGTGTTGCCGCTGCAAGAGTATAGCGAATAAATTTTACTCAGACTCCCTTTTGGGTGATCATTACGCCCCTTTTTAGCGTATCAGTACACTCATTTTCATTCGCAGGAGCAAACCGTGGCACAAGCAGAACAACTGAGCACTAATCCTTTGGCACATTATCCGGAATTGCAGCTTTTTATTGCCGGTGAGTGGGTGTCAAAAGGCGACAGAAAAAGTGAAGAGGTCCTGAATCCGGCCACTGGCGAGGTGCTTGGAGAATTACCCCATGCCACGGAAGCTGATCTGGAACGTGCCCTTGCTGCAGCTGAAGAAGGCTTCAAGGTATGGCGCGACAAGCTGCCTGAAGAACGCAGTGCCGTGCTCAGAAAAGCGGCCGCATTAATGCGGGATAGAGCAGAACAGATCACTACGGTTGCATCTCTGGAGTCCGGTAAACCCATCATGCAGTCACGCATGGAACTCAAAATGTCGACGGAAGTGCTGGAATGGTATGCCGAGGAAGGACGCCGTGCCTATGGCCGGGTACTGACCCAGCGTCAGCCTGGTTCACGTATGTATGTGGTGAAAGAGCCTGTAGGTCCGGTGGCAGCTTTTGCACCATGGAACTTCCCGCTGGGCAATCCCGCCAGAAAAATGGGGGCATCACTAGCGGCGGGCTGCTCCTGTGTATTCAAAGCAGCAGAAGAAACACCGGCAACAGGGCTGTTGATGGCTAAATGCATGCAGGATGCCGGTCTGCCAGATGGGGTGTTATCCGTGGTCTATGGCGTACCTCATGTTGTTTCTACTTACTTGCTGAGCTCACCCATAATTCGCAAAATGTCTTTCACCGGTTCAGTCCCTGTCGGCAAAGCCCTGATGAAACTGGCGGCAGACAATATGATCCGCACCACCATGGAACTCGGTGGTCATGCCCCGGTTCTGGTTTTTGAAGATGCCGATCTGGAAAGTACACTCGACATGGCAGTGGCTGCCAAATATCGTAATGCCGGTCAGGTCTGTGTTTCACCAACACGATTTTTTGTGCATGAATCCCTGCATGCCCGCTTTGTTGAAGGTTTTACTGCACGCGTTGAAAAACTGATTGTCGGCAATGCCCTTGATGAAAACACCCAAATGGGCCCACTCATACATGCCCGTCGTCGTGACGCTATTAGCGAACTGGTTGATGATGCGGTGAAAAATGGCGCTACACTGAACACCGGCGGTGAATCCATAGACGGTCCGGGCTTTTTCTACAAGCCCACAGTCCTTTCCGATATTCCATTAAGCGCACGCATCATGAACGAAGAACCATTTGGCCCTGTTGCGTTAATTAATTCTTTCAATGATTTTGATGCAGTGATGAAAGAAGCCAATCGTCTGCCTTTCGGCCTGGCGGCATTTGCCTTTACTGAAAATACGCGGCGCGTTAATCAATTGGGCGAGCAACTGGAAGCCGGCATGATAGGTATTAACAGTTTCGGTATTTCTGTGCCTGAATCACCTTTTGGCGGAATCAAGGAAAGTGGCCATGGTTCCGAAGAAGGTATTGAAGGACTTGAAGCTTGCCTGGTGACAAAGTTCATTACCGAAGTGTAATGAGTATGAGGATATAACTGCGGCTGACTTGAGACTTGCGCAAATAAGACCGCATCAAATTTTTACACTGATATCTTGATTAAAAACACACGAGGTTTATATGCAATTTCTTGTTACTGCCATGGATTTTACTGATAGTGAAGCGCTCGCACGTCGTATGCAGCATCGCGAAACACACTTAAAAAACGTCTCGCAAATGATTGCTGATGGAAAATTTCTAATGGGGGGCGCAATTCTTGATGATGACGAGGCTATGATTGGCTCAGCATTAATTCTTGAGTTTCCCGACCGTCAAAGTCTTGAGGACCATCTGGCTAAGGATCCTTACATAGATGGCAAAGTCTGGGACAAGATTGAAATTAAAGCGATCAAACTCGTTCCTACCAATTAAACCTAGCTAAAATTTTTTCAGTTTCCCGGGGTCAACAACTAGTATGAAAACAGGAAGCATCTTTTTATCCCTGCTCTTACTATTACTCTGGAATGCTCCAGTTCCAGCTCAGCCTTCCGTTAATCCTGACCAGGATTCCTATACACAGGCGCAATATCTGAGCCTGATCAGCAATTATGTAGAAAAAACTGTCAACATTTATGACGGGAGCTGGGCTTACACGTATATCACCGACGACCAACTGGACAAGGAAGAGCTGACGCGTCGTGTCGACCCCTCTAAACCCTTTTTACAAAGTGAGCAGATAATCTCGGTTAATGGCGGCCCTCCATCCCTCGATCGTCAGGCAAGGCATGAGCGTCGTATGCAGAGGCGCTTGAATAGACGCCAGAATACCAAGCGCTCAATAGTCGAAGAAGAAAGAGCAAGGGAAGGTAGTGAAAAGGAACGCTTTCTGGCAATGATAATTCCAGAGTCTTTGCACCTTGTTAAACAAGAGGGCTATATACACACGCTGGAATTCAAAGGCATGGAAGATGATCGAAAAAATATCTATGAACACTTGATTGGCACACTGGTTCTGGACACTAAAAATAAATTTATACGTGAGCTTCAGGTCAGAATTACCCAGCCCTTTGCGCCATTCTTTATTATGCGCATCAATAGTGGTTTCTTTTCACTGCGCTTTGCACTAAATAATGAGGGGCTTCCCATGCAATCTGATGCAACATGGCAGCTGGACGGACATATATTGTATTTAAGAGATCTGGACACAGATGAAGAATTGAGCTGGTTTGATATCAAAAAAGTGATACCACATGAAGATCATTAAGGATTACTCAGTCAATAAGCGCCTGGCGACTGTTTAAGTCTTTTTACATACCTGTTTAAGAGTTTTTCACACTTGTGTTGGCATGCTTGTGAATCACATCGGCGAGAAAAGCCTGAAACGGCATCCCTGCTGACAAGGCTAATGTTTCCAGGGTACTGATATCTTCAGTACGAAGCCGGATATTTACACGGTTACTGCGCTGCAATGGGTTCAACACAAACCTGGACGGAAGATCATTTAACAGGGAAAAATCTACTTCCCCGACAAGAACTGGATTCTTTACTGCGTTACTGAGATTTATAGTACCCATCGTTTTCTCCTTAAGTCTCTAATTAGCCTTGACTGAAATGGCCAAAGTAAATTAATTGCTGACCGTGGAGCTATCCTATCCCGGTTAAGTAAAGGGGCTAGGTGACCCAGTTCGCATTTTTCCGGGGGTGATTAGTGACTCAGTTCGCATTTTCCCCAAGACACTGGCAAGCACTGAAATACTAGGATTTTGGGAAACTCTCCTGAAACAGCCGTTTCTGCTCTTCAGTGGCCTCAAGCTGGTATATCTCTTTCCAGTCTGCGTAGGGCATACCATAGACCAAAGCGCGCGCCGTCTCATAATCCACTTGCTCTCCATTCTCCCCTGCGGCGGCAACATACCATTTTGACAAACAGTTACGACAAAAGCCGGCCAGATTCATCAGATCAATATTCTGCGCATCCTTTCTTGAATCCAGGTGCTCAAGTAATCTTCTGAATACCGCAGCTTCTATCTCAGTTTCAGTTTTCTTTTCCATATTTAATTCCTGTGTTTTATCTTTTACATCAATTAACCACCGGCCAACTTTACTTTATGCCCGCTACTTTCAAGTTCTGCTTTTATTTTCTCACGTACATCACCCTGAATTTCAATGATGCCATTTTTTACTGTGCCGCCAGTGCCGCAAATCTGTTTCAGACGTTTACCCAGCGCTTTTAGTTCAGCCTCACCGCCTTGCACACCGTTTACCAAAGTAACACCCTTGCCTTTACGTCCTTTGGTTTCTCGGGACAAACGAATGATCCCGTCACCTTCCGAATATAATTTAGCCTTCTTGCACTGGCAGGCATTCACAGCGTTCCCGCACCCCGGGCAAAGCTTTCCTGTTTCGGTTGAATATACTGGCCTGGAATTTTTCATTTAACTTTTAATTTTTATCTTTGAATTCATTCGGGGTTGAAACCCCTCCTACATACTATTGGTTATCGGGTGTCCTGCGAATACCTTGTCGGATGACGCTGCTCTTTTCCGACCTGTTTATCATCTATGAAATCTTACCAACACCAACTTTAAACTGAACAATGGAATTTACCTGTAGGTAATTACGGAATCTTTTAACTTTTAACTTAACGCCGGACATCGCTACGCTCTTCCGGCCTACCTGCTGCGACTTGTAACTTGTAACTGCGTCAAACCGGATTATCAATATCAATAAAACAATGCCTAAGATCCAACTCATTGGCAAGGTACTCGCCCACGGCCTGAACGCCATAGCGTTCAGTGGCATGATGACCTGCAGCAAAGAAATGCAAGCCGGTTTCTCGGGCAAAATGCACAGTTTGTTCTGAAACCTCCCCGGTAAGATAAGCATCCACACCCGCTTCCTGTGCCATTTCTATGTAACTCTGCGCAGAGCCTGTGCACCAGGCTATCTTCTCAATCAGCTTGGCTTTTCCGGGAATATGCAAAGGTGCCCTGCCCAGTTTGTCATTGATACGCACTATCAACTCATCTCCACTACAAGGCTCTTCCAAATACCCCCAGACACCAACTCGACTTTTATGTAAAGGATCAAGGTCAGCTTCAGTTTTAAAGCCAAGTTTCATGCCAAGTTGTGCGTTATTGCCAAGACTTGCATGAGCATCCAGCGGCAGGTGATAGGCAAATAAATTCAACTCATTATCCAGAAGCGTTTTCAACCTGACTTTTCGAATACCTGTCACTGTTGGATCTTCACCACGCCAGAAATAACCATGATGCACAAGAATGGCATCTGCCCCCATTTCAATGGCAGCATCAATAAGCGCCTGACTGGCGGTGACCCCGGTAACGAGCAGGTCGATAGAAGATTTCCCCTCTACTTGCAAACCATTGGGCGAGTAATCACGATAATCACCGGGTTTTAACAGGGCATTCAGGGTGCTTTGCAATTCAGCCAAGGCAACTGGCATGTCTTGTTACTCCAAATTTTAATAGTACTTTTTGTGTTTTGTCTGGCCAGTATCCTGTGACACAAGCGCTTTTACGTTATACTTGCGATTGCGTAATCATAACAAAGACCTTATCAACTCTCTATTGATAAAGGGCCGCTGAAGGCTTTTATTAGAGCCGCTGAAGGCTCTTTATTAAACAGCTCTGGAAAAGAGCTGAACATTCACTGTAGTAGCTGATGGCACTATGAACAGGATAATCAATTTTATAATCTGGCCTGCTGTATCTGGACTGGTGTTCGGCTTTGTCCTGCTACAACTTCCCCGATTGGCTGAATATATTCCTGGCCTGGAAGACTATTTACCAAAACAAAGTATCCAGCAAATCACCACAAATTCTTTTTCTTATTCCGACGCTTTCTCCAGGACTGCGCCCGCTGTAGTGAGTGTTAACTCAACGTCCGATATTTCAAGACGTGCAGACGAGCAAATATTTAATCCCTTTCGCAGACCGATCCTGCTTTACGATGAAAGCACCAGTCTTGGCTCAGGTGTCATCATTTCACCAGATGGCTACATTATCACCAGTTTCCATATCTTCGAGATTAACGGTTCTGATATCTATGAATCATCATTACCTGAAATTACAGTAACCCTTTATAACGGTCAGACCATGGAAGCTCGCCCAATCATTTTTGACAGGGAAAATGATCTGGCACTATTAAAAGTCGATGCAACTGATCTGGCGTACATTACTGCAGCTGAAGAAAGTTCCCTGGATGCCGGAGACATTGTGCTTGCCATTGGCAATCCCAGAAATATTGGCCAGTCAGTGACTCTGGGCATTATCAGCGCCTTACTCAAGACGGAAGACAGTTATGTTATCCAGACTGACGCCGCCATCAATCCAGGCAGCTCCGGCGGCGCCTTGATTGATGTGAACGGCAAACTTATTGGCATCAATTCCACCATAGTGACTGAATCGGGCGGCTCAGAAGGCATCAGTTTCGCTGTCCCGGCAAGCAAGGCTTTTGAATTGATGAATGACTATCTTGAAAGAGGGCCTGGCGGCTATCTTGGCGTGGATGGCGAATTCGTTTCCCGCATGTTCAGCCGCATGTTTCTGGATAGTGATACAGAGGGAATGTGGGTAGAGGAACTGTCTGCAAATGGTCCCGCTGACAAGGCTGGTCTGAAACCCAATGATATTATTATTTCATTGGCTGACATTGAAATCACCGGCGAGGAAGCCGCGATATACGCTGTCCAAACCACTTATAATATGAATCCAGGCGACACTGTAGTTGCCAGAGTCTATCGGCAGGGAGAAATAATTACGCTGCCGATTGTGCTTGGCGTAGGAGAAGCAATTATCTGGCTGACAGATAATGAACCAATACTTGATCCGACTCCCTTTAGTAACAACCTGCTGCGTTAATCACCGCCCTGCTTTTTATTTCTGAACTCTGCTGCCCGAGCATGGGCAATAAGTCCTTCTGCATTGGCCAGCACTGACGCTGTCTCTGCCAATTCTCTGGCTGTATTCTCTGAACAATTAATTATCGACGAACGTTTCTGGAAATCATACACGCCCAGCGCCGATGAAAAGCGAGCCGTTCCGGAGGTTGGCAAAACGTGACTGGGGCCCGCACAATAATCGCCAAGAGATTCGGAGGTGTACCTGCCAAGAAAAATAGCGCCTGCATGCCTGATATCTGCCATCAAGGCCTGAGGATCTTCCACTGACAATTCCACATGTTCCGGTGCAATTAAATTGCATACTTGGGCGGCATCTTTCAGATTCTCCACGTCAATCAGTAGACCTCTGGATTCCAGAGACGCTTTAATAATGTCACGGCGCGGCATTTCAGGCAGCAATTTTTCAATGCTGCGTTTCACTTCTTCTATATAAGCTGCGTCGGTACTGACCAGAATCGATTGCGCATCTTCATCATGTTCTGCCTGCGAAAAAAGATCCATGGCAATCCAGTCAGGATCAGTTTTCCCATCACAAATCACCAGGATTTCCGAAGGCCCCGCCACCATATCAATACCTACCTGACCAAAAACTGCCTTCTTGGCAGTGGCCACGTAAATATTGCCGGGACCGACAATCTTGTCCACACGAGGAATGGTGTCAGTACCATAGGCCAGGGCCGCGATCGCTTGGGCACCACCTACAGTAAACACCCGGTCTACCTTGGCCATTGCCAGAGCGGCCAGTACCAGAGGATTTTTTTCTCCGCCCGGGGTTGGCAGCGTTGCAATGATTTCCTGAACGCCTGCTACACGCGCAGGAATGGCATCCATGAGAACGGTAGAGGGGTAGGATGCTTTTCCACCGGGGACGTACATGCCCACCTTGTCGATGGGTGATACTTTCTGGCCATACACAGAACCATCAGGATCTGTATATTCCCAGGAATCCTGTTTTTGCTTTTCATGGTAACGGCGAATACGGTCGCTGGCTTTTTCCAGGGCAGCTGTTTGCTCCGGAGAAATCTGCTTCAGGCTTTCCTGTAATTCTTCCTGAGTTATTTCCAGTGCCTGAATTGTACTTTCTTTCAGGCCATCCAGTTTATTTGTCCATTCCAGCACTGCCGCATCACCACGGGATCTGACGTCGGCAATAATGCGACTGACCGACTCTTGTACCGATTGATCAGAAATACTGTCCCAGGCCAGAGCTTGTTCGAGCTCCGCACGGAAATTTTCATTCTGGAAATTCAATCGTTTTATTAAAACTGGCATGGGTTTACTCATTAAAATTATAACTGTACTTCCGGGGTTACCCCCCCCTTTCAAAAAATTGCCATCTTTTGTAGGAGAGGTTTCAACCGCGAAGAATGCAGCACATTTCCTTCGGGACTAAAGTCCCTCCTACAAATCTTTATCCGCAACCGCTTTTGCCAGACGTTCCAGCAGAGACTGCACACGATCGTGCTTTATTTTCATGGAGGCTTTGTTGACTATCACCCGGGTACTCACGTCAGCAATAAATTCACGTGGCTCCAGACCATTAGCGACAAGAGTTTTACCGGTGTCCACAATATCCACGATACAATCCGCAAGTCCCATAATTGGGGCTAACTCCAGAGCACCATTTAGCTTGATGATATCTACCTGACGTCCTTGTTCAGAAAAATAGTTTTTAGCGATATTGACGAACTTGCTGGCCACGCGCAAACGTTTGGGTGTTTGAGTCTGATTAATTGGCGCAGCGGTCATCAAGCGGCATGTAGCAAGCTTTAAATCAAGCGGCTCATAATATCCCTCGGAGCCATTTTCCATCAGGATATCCTTGCCGGTAATGCCAATATCTGCGCTACCCAGTTCAACGTAGGTAGGGACATCTGAGCCTCGTATTACCATTAACTGAACATCTGCCAGATTGCTGTCAAAAATCAGTTTGCGGCTGTTGTTGATATCTTCGGCAGGAATAATCCCTGCTACTTCCAACAGTGGTAATACTTCGTCAAGGATACGACCCTTGGTAAGGGCTATAACAAGTTTATTGTCACTCATCACTCTTCTCGAAAAACAGGTATCAGGAGGGCAGACGCTTAATTTTTGCACCAAGCAACTGAAGCTTTTCCTCAATACATTCGTAGCCACGGTCGATATGATAAATTCGATCCACGGTAGTTTGATCTTCTGCTACAAGGCCTGCAATGATCAGACTTGCTGAAGCACGCAGGTCTGTAGCCATCACGGGCGCTCCTTTCAAAGAGTCTTTGCCATTAACCAAAACAGTGTTGCCTTCCACTTTCATGTCCGCGCCCATACGTATCATTTCATGGACATGCATAAATCGATTTTCAAAAACCGTTTCTGTGATAGTCCCTGACCCTTCTGCCACTGCATTAAGCGCGGTAAACTGCGCCTGCATATCAGTGGGAAAAGCCGGATACGGGGCGGTAGTTAACGAAACTGCCTTTGGACGATTGTCCTTCATATCCAGTGAAATCCAGTCCTCACCTATTTCAAGATGAGCACCTGCTTCCTCAAGCTTAATCAGGACAGCCTCAAGGATTGAAGGTCGAGTATCCTTTACCTTGATTTTGCCTCGCGTAGCGGCGACTGCAATCAGGTAGGTGCCGGTTTCAATCCTGTCCGGCATTACTGAGTATTCACAACCGTGTAATTTTTTCACACCGTTAATGGTGATGGTATCTGTGCCTTCACCGGAAATCTCGGCACCCATAGCCCTGAGACATCTGGCAAGATCCACAACTTCCGGCTCTCTTGCTGCATTTTCAATAACTGTCTCACCATCTGCCAGTGCCGCGGCCATCATGACATTTTCGGTACCGGTCACTGTCACCAGATCCATAAAAATATGCGCACCTTTGAGACGACCATTTGTTCTGGCCTTGATATAACCATTTTCAACGGTGACATCCGCCCCCATACGCTTTAATGCGGATAAATGCAGATTGACCGGTCTGCTACCAATTGCACAACCACCCGGCAAGGCAACTTCAGCTTCTCCGTAGTGGGCCAGCATCGGGCCCAGTACCAGAATCGAGGCCCGCATGGTTTTTACCAAATCGTAAGGCGCACTGAAGTGCCTGATTGGTTCGCTGCAAATTTCAACGCCCAGTTTTTCACCCACAGTGGACTCAACCCCCATACAGCCAAGGAGCTCTAACATGGTAGTAATGTCATACAAATGTGGCAGGTTGCTGACTTTTAAAATATCTGTGGTCAACAGGGCCGAGGCCAAAATAGGCAAGGCCGAGTTTTTCGCACCTGCTATGCGTATTTCGCCCTTGAGCGGAACACCACCGTGTATTTCCAGTTTATCCACTTGTTCTCCAAGGCATTTGACCGGCCAGTTATTTGCCGGTCTTTATGCTTTCTGCGACTAGTGTCGCGATTTAGTCCAGCACCCGCAAAATCATGGTTAATTTCGATTCACAGGCCTGATATTCGGGCGACATTCTAACAAGATTCACCATAGGTCGCTGTATTAATTTAGATCTCATCGTGGTGTCTAAAATCAGTCCTGACAAAAGCCAGAATATCGGACAAAATCCCGGCCTCTTACAGGCATAAACTCAAACCCCTGTCTGGCATAAGCCCAGGCCCCTGCCAGGCATAAAAAAGGCCCCTGCTGGAGCCTTTGACCTGAATTATTTTTGCCACCTGAACTAGTTTGCGGCGCTGGCTTGTTCTCCCTTGGTCAACAGCTGCATGTTTATCGCATGTATCTCACCACTGGCGATATGTGGATTCAGGACACGATAAACTGACTGTTGACGCTTCACCGCATTAAGTCCTTCAAAGGTATCGGATATGACTCGAACCTGGTAACTGCCACCTTCTCCTGCGGCGGTAATGCTGGCATCGTTAAATTCTTCTGCCAACAGGTTTTCAATTTCTTCTTTACCAAATGCCATAACGCTTCTCTGATTGATGATCTATTAATTATCTATGTGATTACTGTTCGATTTGCCAGAGATCGATCACTTTGTCGATCTCAAATCCATTGCGATTCATCAGGTTATCAAATCGGGAATAGTACTGACGGCGCAGATTAACACCTTCGACATAAAGGTTACGAAGTTTCCAGCTGCTTTCATCATTTAAAAACATTGTGTACTGCACTTCTATACGATCACCGTCGTCACCCAGTATCGACATGCGAACGTTGCTTGAGCGTTCCGGATTACTGGATTGCTGATCATTTTCAAGAATTTCATATTCCACACCACCATATTCAGCAAGTGCGCTACCGTAAAATTCAACCAATGAGGCACGAAAGATCACAGCAAAACGATCCAGCTGCTCTGCACTGGCCCCATTGGGGCCCTGACCATACTTTGCCATTACACCACGTGCTACTTCACGAAAATCCACAAATTCAGCCAGAGCATTTTCAACATTATCAAAGTAAGTGTCACGGTCTGATTCGTATAGTGGCTTGATCTGCTTCATTTTCCTGAGTAAATCACTAATGTACAGATCTACAGCCTCTTCGGCAGTCATTTCCTGAGCCGCCACAGATGGAAAAGACAAGGCGGCACACCCTGCAAAAATAGCTACTGTTATGACCATCCGGCGCAAGTAATCCATAATTTCACTCCAATGTTTTAAAGTGTTTTAAAGTGTTTTAAAGTGTTTTATAAAAAGCTTTAAAAGCAGTTCTGCTAAATCCCATGTAAACTACAGGAACTGATCACTGTATTCCCATCGAAACTATCATTAAACTGATGCTAAACCGGGAATAAGGTGGTAATAAACTGCTATTAAAAGAACCGGTTTTAGTAAATTAATTTCAGCTTAGGTCTCAGTAAAGAAAGTATTTTAACTCAAACTCGCTCTGAAAAAAATTAAGATTACGCCAAGCGTATAAGGTAAATGCTTGCTTGATTATTCAGGATAGTCTTGCCATATTGTCACCAGATTTTACATCGGGTAACTGAAGGTATATTTCAGGTATCCAGGAATTAAACATGGGAATTTTCACAGCCGCAATCTACATTGTGTTTGGATTTGCGGGACTCATCTGGAGCGCAGACCGTTTTGTGCTGGGCGCCTCAACTACTGCAAAAAATCTGGGCGTATCTCCGCTTGTCATAGGGCTGACTATCGTTGCCTTTGGGACATCCGCGCCTGAAATTTTTACATCTGCCACGGCGTCTTTGCAGGGATCTCCAAATATCGCAGTGGGTAATGCTCTGGGATCCAATATCGCTAACCTCGGTATTGTTCTGGCCATCACTGTGCTCCTGCATCCCATTGACATCCCCTTGTCTTTACTGAAAAAAGAAATACCAGCCCTGCTTCTGGTATCAGGGCTTTGTTTTGTCATATTTGCTGATTTAACGCTGAATAAGTACGACGGACTATTGTTACTGGTTGTTCTGGCGACCTTTGCCTGGCGCTTGTTCAGAAACATGACAATGCTGGAAAAAGAACACGTAGTTCAGGAAGAAGACCTTATCAATGCGGAAGAAGTAACTGAATATATTGCCGATATCTCCACAAAAAAAGCCATGGGACTGCTACTCTTTGGCCTAATACTGCTCGTCGTCAGCTCCAATATTCTGGTGGTGGGAGCGCGCAGTATTGCCACAACACTCGGCGTCAGCGAACTGGTTATCGGCCTTACGGTGATGGCAGTAGGAACCAGCCTGCCCGAACTGGCCACATCGATTACCAGTGCTTTTAAAGGCCATTACGATCTGGTATTGGGTAATATTATTGGCTCCAATATAATGAACATCCTGCTGGTGCTGCCTGTTCCGGCATTTCTCTCCCCTTTCGTCATTGCACCTGTTGTACTCACCAGGGACTTCGCCATGATGATGGTCATCACCCTGGGTTGTACCTTCTTTTTGTTTATGCGCTCACGCCAGAACAAAAAAATCGGCCGTCTGGCCGGTACAGTTTTATTGGGTATGTATATCGCTTACACTGCAAGCCTGATTATTGGCTAGATAGGGCACCGTGATTCTGTTATGGATAAATCTGCGCTAAAAAAAAGCGCCCTTCGCACAATTGAACTTGAACTGTCTGCTGTGGCCAGCCTTTCCGAACGGATTGATGACAGCTTTCTCAGCGCCTGCGAATTAATCCTGAATTGCCAGGGTCGGGTGATTGTCATGGGCATGGGCAAATCAGGTCATATCGCCAACAAGATAGCCGCCACACTGGCCAGTACCGGGACACCTGCGCACTTTGTCCATCCTGCAGAAGCTAGTCATGGTGATATTGGCATGGTAACAGCTAAGGATATTGTCATTGCCATCTCCAACTCCGGCACCACAGCAGAAATCGAAACCATACTGCCTGTGCTAAAAAGAAAAGGTGTGCCCCTCATCTCACTCACCGGCAACCCGAATTCATTACTGGCCCGAGAGGCAACAGCCAATCTCGATGCCAGTGTGGCACAGGAAGCCTGCCCTCTGGGTCTGGCACCCACTACCAGCACTACAGCAGCTCTTGTCATGGGCGACGCTCTTGCCATGGCCCTGCTTGAAGCGCGTGGTTTTACTGCTGAAGATTTTGCCTTTTCTCATCCTGGTGGCAACCTTGGGCGACGTCTGCTATTGAAAGTTAGCGACATCATGCACACTGGAAACGACATTCCCCAAGTCAGAGAAGACACCTCAGTCAGGGACTCTCTCCTGGAAATTTCTGCAAAAAAACTCGGCATGACAACCATAACAAACAGTCAGGGCGATATTTGCGGGATTTTCACCGATGGCGATTTACGCCGTTTTCTGGACGGTAGCCAGGATATAAAAGAGACCTGCATTAAAGACGTGATGACGAGCACCTTTAAATCCGTCTCCGGTAATTCTCTGGCTTCAGAGGCTGCCAAGATAATGCAGGATAACGAAATTTACACACTCCTGGTGATCGACGATAAAGAAAGCTTTCATGGTATTGTCACCATGCATGACCTGCTGAAAGCAAATGTCGTTTGATCAGGAGCTTAAGAAAGGGTGTTGCCATTAATGAGTAATCAGAACCACATAAATATACTGGCCGCGGACATCAAGTTGTTGGTTCTGGATGTTGACGGCGTGATGACTGATGGCAAGTTATATTTTTCCAACAATGGTGAAGAAATCAAAGCCTTCAATACAATGGATGGCCTGGGTTTAAAAATGCTGCAGAATGCCGGTATTACAGTTGCCCTGATTACCGGACGGCAATCGGAAATAGTCGCCGTTCGTGCAAGAAACCTGGGTATTAAACATGTCTATCAAGGCCGTGATGATAAATTAAATATCCTAGAAGAATTGCTCAACACACTTAAGATGGAATATTCCCAGGTTGCCTATGCCGGCGATGATCTGCCGGACCTTGCCTGCATCACGAAAGTGAAAATGGGCATTACTGTGCCCAATGGTCATTTCATGGTAAAGGATGCTGCCGATGCAATCACCTCACGAGAAGGAGGCAATGGCGCCGTCCGTGAAATTTGTGACTGGATCTTGCAGGCACAGGAAAAATTTGATGATGCCGTCAGCCCTTTTCTCTAAATGAGAGCCTAATTTAACGGCATGAATACCATCTTATCAAAATCCGTTCGGAACAAGCCCGAGCTTGGCAAAACCAATCTCAGGAATCACTTTCTGGCTATTTTTCTGTTATCGGGAATCATGTATTACTTGCTCGATTCTGCCACCGATGAAGAAGTTCTTGATATCACCCGCTTACTTGATCTGCAGTCACAAGAGTATGATTATTTCATGGCAAATGTGGATACCGTTCACTATGGCGCTGATGGCGTTAGCGATTATCGTTTCCAGGCGGTTCGTGTCACGCATTTTCCAAACCCGGAATACAGCATTATTGAAGCCCCCCGTTTTATGCTTTACGGCGAAGATAACGCAGCCTGGGAAATAAATTCCGGGACCGGCAGAATTGAGCTGGATACACAGCGCAATCAGGAACGACTGGAATTGAATGAAAATGTTATTATCAGCGGCATTGCTGCAGATGGCACCCCGGTCAATATATATACTGACTCACTGACCATCTATCCTGAAGAGAAAAGCATGAGTACACAAAGTAACGTATTATTCGAAACTGACGGCTTTTCTTCTACAAGCTCAGGCATAAATGTAGATCTTAATATTAATGTTTTCAGACAACTGGCTAATGGACAACTGCAATATGACAATGAGTAGCTATACTTTTTTGTTAAAACAGTTTTACAAACTCTTTGTTTTTTTATTGACGGCCACTTTGTTCCTGTCTGAAGTTCAGGCACTGCCTGAAGATGCCGAGCAACCCATCCTGGGGACATATGACAATAGCCTGCTGCTTCTGGATGAGGGTAAGCAGGTGTTTTATGGAAACCCGCAAACACCTGCAGAAATTACCCAGGGCACACTTAAAATCTCTGGCCAGGAAATAACCATTGAGCGTATTGATGGTCAGGTAAAAAAAATCACCGTCATTGGTTCACCAGCACAATTTCAACAACAGCCCGCAATTGAACAGGCAATCGTTACTGCCGAGGCTACAACCATCATCCTTGATTATGATTCCCAGCATCTATCAGTGGATGAAAATGCCCGATTCTCCCAAGGCAATGATTTGATGACTGCTTGCCATATTGATTACTATTTGGAAAGCAAACAACTTTCTGCACCTTCGTGCGAAAATGGTGAACAAGGCAAGTACCTAATTTCTCCGAAGAACCCTCAGTAGAGCGCACAATGAAATCCCTCAGAGCTGTTAACCTGGCCAAGTCCTACAAGGGCAGGAAGGTCGTTTCAGATACTTCCATAGAAGTGCATAGCGGAGAGATTATCGGACTACTTGGCCCTAACGGGGCAGGTAAAACCACATCTTTTTATATGATCATTGGTCTTATCCAGGCCGACCATGGCAGCGTTTTTATTGATAATGAAGATGTTTCCCGGGCGCCAATGCATGAGCGTGCCAGGAAAGGACTTGGTTATTTGCCCCAGGAAGCCTCCATCTTCAGAAAACTCACGGTTAAAGACAATATTCTGGCCATTCTGGAAACCAGGCCAGAGCTTAGCAAGGCACAACGGGAGGAAAAAGCCCTAAGCCTGATGCATGAGTTTCATATTGAGCATATAGCAAATACTCAAGGGATGAGTCTGTCGGGAGGCGAAAGGCGTCGCGCTGAAATTGCCAGGGCTTTGGCTATAGATCCTGCTTTCATTCTGCTTGACGAACCTTTTGCAGGAGTAGATCCCATTTCAGTAAATGACATCAAGCAGATTATTCGTAATCTGAGTGAAAGAGGCATAGGCATTCTGGTAACTGATCATAACGTTAGAGAGACACTGGATATCTGTCAGAAAGCCTATATTGTTAATGAAGGCTCTATTCTCGCCTCTGGCAGCCCTGATGAGATCCTTAATAATCAACAAGTTAAGGATGTTTATCTCGGACATCATTTTAAACTGTAGAAATTCTACCCTTTCAATTCCCTCGCTTTATTTACAGTACAAACTGAAATGAATGACGTTTTTTACCGACAAACCTGCTAATTTTCGTTTGATTATCACTTGTTTTTGGCCTGTTATGCGCTTGTTTTACAATAGATGCAATAATCATTCCTGATATCAGGAAATCCTGTCCCCTTACCCCGAAATTTGCTATTCTTGCGGCCCTGATTCGGGTACTAAATATCCTGGATTACTTCCAAAGCTGCCTGCATTCAGGCTCAGGATAAAACTTCCATGCAGGATAAGTCTTTCATGCAGGATAGGTCTTTATAATAGTATGAAGCTATCACTCCAGTTAAAAATGGGTCAGCAGCTCACCATGACCCCACAGTTGCAACAGGCTATACGTTTGCTGCAACTTTCCACGCTGGATCTGCAACAGGAAATTCAGGAAGCCCTGGAGTCCAACCCTCTTCTCGAAGTCGACGATTCTTCTAATTCAGCAGAATCCCCAGAGACAGAAAGTGAACATGACTTTGACCAAAATGACGAGTTTTCTTCCGATACAGAAGCAAAAGATTCAGACATGGATCAAGATCCTAATGCTGAATTTGCCAAAGAAGACAATTGGGATGACAAGAATATTCCCACTGATTTATCAGTAGACAGTAGCTGGGAGGATATTTATACCAATACCACTCTACCCTCTTCTGCACCTGCTCAAGATGGCGGCGATTTCGACTTCGAATCCCGCAACAGTAAAAGTGGCACTCTCCAGGATCATCTCAACTGGCAGCTAAACCTGACACACATGTCAGATGGTGACAGACTTATCGCCATGGCAATTATAGATGCCATTGATCCCAATGGTCTGTTGACTGTGACCATAGAATCCATTCATGCCTCTCTGATCAGGGAACTGGACATAGATGAAGAAGAAGTCACCGCAGTACTCCATCTCATTCAGCAATTTGACCCGGTTGGCGTTGGCTATCGGGATTTAAAAGAATGCCTGGAGGTACAGCTTAAGCATATCGATGCTGACTTGCCCTGCATGGAAACAACAAGCAAGGTAATCAACGATTACCTGCCACAGTTAGCCAGTCGTGATTACAGCCACATCCTCAAAGCACTAAAAATTAAAGAACCGGAATTAAAAGAAGCGCTAAAAATCATCCTGAGCCTGAACCCTAAACCGGGCTCAGAAATTACCCCTTCAGATACCACCTATGTGGTACCTGATGTTTTTGTCAGTAAGAAAAATGGACACTGGGTTGCAGAACTGAATCCGGAAATTGCACCGAAAATTCGTGTAAACTCTGAATATGCCATGCTCGCAAATGGCAAAAGTTCTGAAGCAGACAATAATTTCATCAAGGAAAATCTCCAGGAAGCACGCTGGTTTATCAAAAGCCTGCATAGCAGAAATGAAACCCTGATGAAGGTTTCCAATAAAATTGTAGAACACCAGAAGGGGTTTCTGGATTATGGTGACGAAGCAATGAAACCATTAGTTTTGCAAGACATTGCTGAAGCAGTTGGCATGCATGAATCAACAATATCGCGGGTGACAACTCAAAAATATATGCACACACCCCGCGGCATCTTCGAATTAAAATACTTCTTCTCCAGTCATGTCGGCACTGAAGGCGGCGGCGAATGTTCTTCCACAGCGATAAGGGCCTTGATCAAAAAACTGGTGGCAGCTGAAAACCCCCAGAAACCATTGAGTGACAGCAAAATCACCCAGGTGCTATCAGACCAGGGCATCAATATAGCCCGACGCACAATAGCAAAGTATCGGGAATCATTGTCCATAGCGCCTTCAAACGAGAGAAAAAGACTGTTATAAATTATTAGCTTTAGAAAACGTACGCCTAACTAGAATGAAGTAAAAATAATAAAGAGATTAAAGAGATTAAAGAGATATGGAACTTAATACAATTCTATCCCCTGACCTGACCTTTTGTAATATCCAGGGTGTCAGCAAAAAACGATTACTGGAAACAAGTGCTGAGCTTATAGCTGAGAAAGTCACCTCTGTGGACGCCAACCAGATTTACAACGCATTGATTGCCCGCGAACAGTTAGGCAGCACCGGCCTGGGTAATGGTATCGCCATTCCTCATTGCCGCGTTCCTAAATGTGAAAGCACAATCGGTTGCTTGATCAAACTGGAAAAACCCATTGATTTTGATGCCATTGATGGTAAGCCAGTTGATTTACTTTTTTACTTACTGGTTCCTGAAAACACTATTGAAGGCCATCTTGATGTTTTACGTAATCTGGCTGAGCGTTTTAACAACAATGAATATTGTTCCAATTTAAGAGGCTGTAACAGCAGTGCCGATCTCTTCACGGCTGCAACAGCGGAAATTGCCAAGCCAGACGACGAAACAGCGTAAGGATTAATAAGGGTAAAAATTGATAAAACTTATTGTTATCAGCGGGAAAAATTTTAAGTAACGGCAGAAATGGATGAAACTAATTGTTATCAGTGGGCGGTCCGGATCAGGTAAAAGTACCTGCCTCCATGTATTGGAAGATATCGGTTACTACTGTGTTGATAATTTACCTGCGAGCATGCTGGGAACCCTCACAGAAAGAGTCAGTAAAGATTTACACCCTGAGTTCCAGGAAGTTGCTGTAAGCATTGATGCCAGAAATATTTCAGAAGACCTGGAACAATTTCCTGACATTTTTGAACAACTTGATAGTAGTACAATTGATCGCCAGATTATATTTCTCGATGCCGATGACAATACCTTGCTAAAGCGTTTCAGTGAAACGCGTCGCAAGCATCCACTGACCAGCGATGATCTTGGACTCCTTGAGGCTATTCAAAAAGAAAAGCAGCTGCTTTCTCCAATAATCTCATTGGCAAATCTGACAATCGATACCAGTTCACTGTCTCTGCATCAGCTTCGTGATATCGTCAAAAATCGCGTAACAACACATGATGCAGCGGGCATGGCTGTACAGTTCCAGTCTTTTGGTTTTAAAAATGGCGTACCTGTTGATGCAGACATAGTCTTTGATGTGCGATGTTTGCCCAATCCCTACTGGGTAATCCAGTTACGCAGCCTGAACGGGCTTAACAAAGAGGTTATTGACTATCTGGAATCGCAACAGGAAGTTCAGGAAATGTATAGCGATATCAAAGACTTTCTTGTGCGCTGGCTACCCAGATTTGAAGCCAACAATAGAAGTTATATTACAATCGCCATTGGCTGTACTGGCGGGCAACACAGATCCGTTTTCATTTGTGAAAAACTTAAAACACATTTCACCCATGAAAAACTAAACGTACAGGTTCGGCATAAAGAGCTCAGCTGAACCATAAAATTATAATCAAAAAGACAGTAAGCAGTTTATGATTGAATCACCTATAACAATAAAAAACAGAACAGGCCTGCATGCTCGCGCAGCAGCAAAACTTGTAGAAACCATCACCAGTTTTTCCAGTACTGTTGAAATCAGTAATGGAGAAAAAACCGTTGATGGCAAGAGTATCCTATCAGTCATGTTATTGGCTGCCTCACCAGGTACTGAGCTGATATTGATCATTAATGGCAATGATGAGGCTGAAGTACTGCAAGCTATTCAGACTCTGGTAGAGAATAATTTTGGAGAAGATGCTCATCTGGAATAATCTTTAACCACAAACGATCAGGGCATTATTGTTCCATAGTAGCTGGCTTGTAGTCTGGCAGTTATAGAGCTAGATCATCTTAACAATTGAAGTAAAACTGGTAGGTTTTTTCCATGTTGAAAACCAATGACAAAAGCATTCAGACACAGGAACAGCTAGAAGAGCTGGGTTCAGCGCTTGATAGTGGTGCTTTCGTACGTGTCCGACGCATGCTCAACGCTTTACCAGCGGCAACTATTGCCCATCTACTTGAATCTTCCCCTCATAACGCTCGAGAAGTACTCTGGCAATTAGTAGAAAAAACCAATGAAGGTGAAGTCCTTAACTACCTGAACGAAGATATCCAGGCCGATTTTCTTGGAAAATTGAGCCCGGAGGAAGTCGTTTCGATGACTGAAGGTCTGGAAACGGATGATATCGCCGACATCCTCCAGCAACTACCGGAAAAGGTTATAAGCCAGGTTCTGCTTGCCATGGATGAGCTGGATCGTAATCGTCTCGAAACGGTACTGTCCTACCAGGAAGACACAGCCGGTGGCCTGCTCAATACTGACACGATTACTGTGCGACCAAGTCATACGCTTGATGTAGTGCTTCGCTACCTGCGTCGTCATACTGAAATCCCCCTGATGACAGATAAGCTTATTGTGGTTAATCGCGAGGATCACCTCGTAGGCGTTCTTCCTCTGCGCAAACTTCTGGTTTCCGATCCCAATAACACTGTCGATGAAGTAATGATCACCAACTATGATGCTATTCCGGTCACCATGAGTGCCAATGAAGTAGCCCAATTATTTGAACGCATGGACCTGGTCTCTGCGCCAGTCGTGGATGAAGACGGTAAACTACTGGGAAGAATTACCATTGATGACGTGGTGGATGTTATCCGCGACGATGCAGATCACTCCCTTATGGGCATGGCTGGTCTGGATGAAGAAGAAGATACCTTTGCCCCTGTATTGAAAACCAGCAAACGCCGGGCTCTCTGGCTGGGTATTAATCTGCTCACAGCTTTTATCGCAGCTTCAGTAATCAGCCAGTTTTCAGAAACAATTGATCAGGTAGTTGCCCTGGCGGTATTGATGACAATAGTGGCCAGCATGGGAGGGGTTGCTGGCAACCAGACACTGACGCTGGTGATCAGGAGTATGGCACTTGGGCAGATTGGTAAAACCAATGCCCGCTGGCTAATGAATCGAGAGCTCAAGGTAGCCTTACTCAACGGCATCCTGTGGGCAGCGGTTGCTGCCGTAGTTGCCGCTCTGTGGTTTTCCGACATTACGCTGGGTTATATATTTGCAGGAGCCATGATTATCAATCTGCTCACTGCTGCCCTTGCTGGTGCTTACCTGCCAATGCTGTTGAAGTCTCTTAAAATTGACCCTGCCCTGGCGGGCGGTGTAGCCCTCACCACAATCACCGACGTGGTGGGATTTTTATCTTTTCTTGGCCTGGCCACGATTTTTTACTAAACAGATACTGAAGTCATGATTGAGCAAAACGCAGAAGAACTGGATCCATCACTGGAAGAAGAAGTCAGTAAAACCCGGCGCAAAAAAGAAATGCTGGCATTACAGGAGCTGGGCAAAAAACTTACCCAAATACCAAATAACTTGCTGGAAAAATGTAAGTTGACTGAAACCCTGCTGCAAGCCATTAATGAATATAAACGCTTACCCAATAAACATGGCGCCAGAAAACGCCAGTTACAGTTTATTGGCAAAGTAATGCGCAATGTTGATGTGCAGTGGATAAAGTCTGTACTGGATGAAGACGGCCAGCAGGCTATGATGGAGAAAAGTCGTTTCCAGCGCCTGGAAAAAATTCGTGAACAATTATTATCTGATGACCAATCCACCCTTGATGAGCTCATCAAACAATGTCCAGATCTGGATATTCAGCATATTCGCCAATTGATCAGACAGGTAAGCAAGGAAATACAGGAAAATAAACCGCCTGTCGCTTCCCGAAAACTCTTTGCTTACCTCAGGGAATTACCAAACCTTTAAAGCCAATCTATTTATTAGTCATCGCTAATAGAGATATTCGGCATTGCTTTTGCTCCGCCTGCAAGGGCGAGTTGTTCAGCAACCCTGGTCGCAATCTGGAAGTAAATTTCACTTACCTTACTATTTGGATCACTGGCTACCGCCGGCTTTCCTTCATCACATTGCTCGCGAATTTTTACATCCAGCGGTAAATGACCTAACAGGGGAACGTCATAATTTTGCGCTATACGATTCGCGCCTCCAGCACCAAAAATATGCTCACTGTGACCACATTCGCTACATACATGAATACTCATATTTTCCACGATACCAAGGATAGGAATTTCCACTTTACGGAACATCTCAATACCCCGTTTCGCATCCAGCAATGCAACATCCTGAGGCGTAGTGACAATGACCGCTCCGGATACCGGAACTGACTGCGAAAGGCTAAGCTGAATATCCCCTGTACCTGGCGGCATATCCACAATAAGAAAATCCAGATCACCCCAAAGAGTATCATTGAGAATCTGATTAAAGGCACCCACTACCATGGGACCTCTCCAGACCATGGCCTGATTTTCATCGACAAGCAAACCCACTGAATTACATTTGATGCCATGAACCTCTACAGGCTTCATCACTTTGCCATCGATAATTTCCGGCCGCGTGCCCGGCGCAATACCCAACATCATCGGCTGGCTGGGACCATAAATATCAGCGTCAAACAATCCTACTTTATGCCCCTGTCTGGCCATTGCCAGGGCAAGGTTTACAGCAGTGGTAGATTTCCCTACTCCGCCTTTGCCAGAGGCAACAACCACTATATTTTTTACCTGACTAAGATTGGAACTCGGTTTCGGATGAATTGATTGTCCATTACTCATGACATTTTTCCGTTTAATTATTGGGGTCAGAACAGGTTTCTTATATTAAGGAATTAGATAACTAGAAAAATTATTAGAATTCAAATTGTGTTTCGTGAAAAGTAATATTTTCGATCAATGATATTTCTTAATATAAGAAACCTGTTCTGACCCCATTTTAAAAAATTCGAAAAAAAGGGGGCTAAGCCCCCTTTTTTATTTCTGAAGCAAAACTAACGCTTACAGAAGAATACCACCATAGTTTACAAAGAATGGCGCGAACACCAGGCTCAAGATGGCAGATAGTTTAATCAGGATATTCAGAGATGGACCTGAAGTATCTTTCAATGGATCACCTACAGTATCACCAACAACAGCGGCTTTGTGCTCTTCAGAGCCTTTACCGCCGAGATTACCGGCTTCAATGTATTTCTTCGCATTGTCCCAGGCACCGCCTGAGTTGGAAGAGGCAATCGCCAGTACACCACCAGTGACCAGAGATCCTGCCAGCATTCCAGCAACAGACTCAACACCAAACAAGAATCCGACTACCAGAGGAGAACCCATAATAAGGACGCCAGGAGCAATCATTTCACGTAACGCGGCTTTGGTAGAAATTGCTACACATTCGCCATACTGGGGACGACCCTGGCCTTCCATAATGCCTGGAATCTCTCTGAACTGACGGCGTACTTCTTCAATCATGTCAAAGGCAGCAGCACCTACAGATTTCATGGTCATTGCAGAGAACAGGAATGGCAGAACTGCACCGAGAAACAGGCTGGTGAACACAACAGGATCAAGCAAGGTAATGCTATTGATCAGGTTGTAATCAGCACCAAATTCCGGCAACTCACGCATCAGGTTCTGGGAATGAGTCAGGAATGCACCAAACAGTGCCAGTGAAGTCAGAATAGCCGCGCCAATAGCAAAGCCCTTACCAATAGCCGCGGTTGTGTTACCCGCTGAATCGAGAATATCAGTACGTCGCCGTACTTCTTTATCCAGACCAACCATTTCAGCAATACCACCGGCGTTATCAGCCACCGGGCCATAAGCGTCAATAGAAAGTGCTATAACCAGTGTGCCCAACATACCCAGTGAAGCAATAGCAATACCGTACATGTCAGCCAACTGCCAGGAAACAAAAATGCTGATGGCAATCGCAATATAAGGGAGCACTGTGCTTTTATATCCCAGAGCCAGACCGAAAATAATATTGGTCGCAGCACCGGTTTCACAAGACTTGGCAATATCTTTAACAGGCTGATACTGATCCGAAGTGTAGTACTCGGTCAGCAGGCCTACCGCCAGACCGGAAATCAGGCCAGACAGGAAGCAATAGTAAACGCCCATTGAAGTGTATTGATTGTCATTAATGATGAACGTTTCCGGGATCATGGCAGCGGTAACGAAATACATCGCAACAGCCATCAAGGCACTGGAAATCATCAGCAATCTTTTCAATGCCGGAGCAACCTGCTCTTCAGTATGAACATTCACCAATACTTTGGTTAACAGACTGATGGGAATACCGACAGCCGTGATCATAATTGGGTAGAGCATGGCATTAAGGTCATTGGCAAAAGCCAGGGCACTAATCACCAGTGCGGCGCAGGTGCTTTCAGCACAGGAACCAAACAGGTCAGCACCCATACCAGCTACGTCACCCACGTTGTCACCAACGTTATCAGCAATTACTGCGGGGTTGCGTGGATCATCTTCCGGAATACCCTTTTCAACCTTACCTACCAGGTCGGCGCCTACATCAGCAGCTTTGGTAAAAATACCACCGCCAACACGGGCAAATAGAGCAATAGAAGAGCCACCAAGGCCAAAGCCAGCAATGATTTCCATCAGCACATTGTTAGGAATGTCATCTGGCAAGACAGCACTCATGAACAAGAAAATCAGAATCAAGCCCAAAGACGCCAGTCCCACCAGGGAAAAGCCCATCACAGCACCTGAGTTAAGCGCTACACGGAAAGCATCACCGATATTATTACGCGCAGATACGGTGGTACGTGCGTTACCGGCTGTGGCTACTTTCATACCAATGTAACCGGAAACAATTGAAATCAAGGCGCCAAACAGAAATGAGCCAGCAGTGTAGATACCTTCACTGATATTTTCAGTGTGGTGATCGTCAATTAACAGGGCTATTACAATAGCAAAGCCAATCATAAAAATTGTCAGTACTTTGTATTCCTGTTTCAAAAATGCCATCGCCCCTTCGGCAATCGCACCATGAATGGCTTTTAGTTTGTCACTTTCTTCTTTTTCCAGTCCCAGATCGATAGGGATATCAATGACTTTTTTCATGTAGAAAAAAGCAACAGCAATACCAAATAAAGACAGCAGGATAATTATACTTACGGCACCAGGCATTCCGGTCTCTCCCTTAACTCTTAAGGTTATTTATGGTTGTTTAAAATTATTTTTCAGGTTGTAAAAAACCGCGCACTTTAACATAACAAAGACCACAAACAAAGGGACATTGAGCATTTAAGAAAGGCTTTTCACCGATAGGATTCGCTGAGCGAATGAAGAAGGTTTTAAAGATCAGGAATCAGGCTGTTTAAACAGCTTCTTTAATCTTTCTGCGGCCCTGCTTTTGGACTCTGCCCCGTTGCGAGCGCTGGAAAATCGCTGCTTCAGGCTTGAGGCCTTGGCCTCCCGCCTGGCTTCCCGACGCTTATCCGCTATAACACTGGCTTCAGGCAGTGCGACAACCTCTCCTGGGGAATCTTTGCTACTCAAGGATACATCTCCTTTTTGCCCCTCTTGCACCTAATTTAAGCTTCTTTCCTGGCCTTCAGGGCTGTGCCATCAGGGCTTCTACCTGATCACTGAGAACGTCCACTTCTTCAGACAGCCTTTCCAACCTGGCTGACGCCAGTTCTTCCAGAGGCGCTCCACTGACCGGGTCAGTGCTATTGTATTTTTCATCTTCTGCTGCCAGAGCATCAGTTAATTGCTCTGCGGCCGCTATCGCCTGACGCAACACCGTGTTTGCTGCATCAAGATTATTTGTGCTTGCTTCATTGTCAGCTATTTGAGAGCGTAATTGGTCAATTCGCGCCTGTTGTGCCTGAACAAACCGTGCCTGCTCGGCAGCCCTGCGGACAGTAAGTTCCCGCTGTCTATCCGCCTCCTGACGCGCGGCTTCCTCGGCTTGTCTCTGGGCCGCCAATTGCGCTTGCCTTTCAGCTTCTCGGGATTCAGCCGCAAGGGCTTCTTCAGCCTCGCGTTCCCGTTCCTCAGCCTGCTTTTGTGCTGAAGCGCCCTGCTCTTTCATAACCTGCTGAGATTCTGCTCCAGATGTAGAATCGGTGCCAGAGCCCGGTGTATAGGTGATCTGTGAACTTGTGCTACTGCATGACGCAATGCATAGAAGAGCGAGAATGACCAGACCTGCTTTTGGGACCACACGCATAAAGTTCACCTCTTTTTTTACCTCTTGTTTTAACATTTGTTTTAACATTAGTTTTAACATTAGTTTTAACATTAGTTTCAACACTTTTGCCTCTTGCGTCTGTTTTTATCTTTCGAAAACGCATTTGAATTCGTGTGGCTGCCTGTCTTGTTAGAGCCAGCGCTATTTGTCTTAATATTTGTCGTAAATTGTTGATACTGCTGGTATTACGCAACTGTATTTCTGGATATGAACCAGCGATTGCGCCATGATAACGCATATTTGGGAAATTAAGGAATCTCACAATTCAACTGCTGTGAGCCAATACTCGTATTTTCATGAAAACTCTCGACATATTAATTAGCAGTCTGTTGCTTTGTTTAACCAGTCTGCCGCTGATACTGCTTCTCCTTGCTTTCGCAAGTGAGCCTGCTGTGCCCTCAAATCCTCCACTGGATCTGGCCCAGGTAAATGAAATCCAGCAATTGCTGATTGATCATGATCCACGCCAATTGCTGGCTAGTGAGTATCAGGAAGTCCGTTTAAGCGAAAACGAGCTGAATGCCCTGATTACCTACATCAGAAACAGTAATCCAAATCTGAGCTCACTCAACATAAGCTCAAAACTGATAGAAAATGGCGCCAGTATTGCTATCAGTATTCCAGCCACCATCCTGGGAATGCACCCCTGGTTAAACCTTAGCCTGCATTTTAAACATACTGATGGATCGATGATTCTTGATGGTATCGATGCAGGCGCATTAAATATCTCTTCAGCATTACTATCCCCAATGCGCAGTGCAATCGCTTTGCAACTGGGGCAGGATGAAAATTTTCAGTTGGCCAAGGCATTTATCGACTCCCTGCATTTTCAGTCAGTCACTGAAGAACGGATAGTTATCATGCTTGATTGGCAGGAAGAGAATCGTCGACAACTTGAGGATCAGGCACGACAGGTTTTTGTGAGTGCCAGAGAAGCAGAACGACTGGTTTTCTATCATGAAAAACTGGTAGCTATTACCGCGACTTTTCCTGCCGAGATTAACAAAGTGTCTCTCAATGACATACTGCGTCCACTGTTTCTCTTTGCCAACCTGAATACTGCGGGCGGTAGCAATGCCATTGCAGAGAATCGCGCTGTCTTTATAGTGCTCAGTGCTTATTTAACCGATCTGGAATTATCTCAACTGATTGGCAGTGACGTGATACTCCCTGTACCTCGAAGGCTGGATGTAATCATCGAATCCCGTGAAGATCTGGCCAGACATGTGGTGAGCTCAGCCGCCATTGCTGCCTCAGCTGGCGCCACCATGGCCGAAGTGCTGTCGGTGTATAAGGAAGTCCATGACTCTCGGTACAGAACCGGCTTCAGTTTCACTGACATTGCCGCTAACCTGTCAGGCTCTATGCTCGGCACTCTTGCCAGTCGTTCTGCTGATGACGCCGTGAAATTTCAGCAACTGATGTCTGTAATTGGCTCAGAATCAAGCTATATGCCAGAGCTGGGTACCTATGACGGTTTGACAGAAGAAGAATTTATAAGACGTTATGGCAGCAGGGAATCAGAAATCTATCGTCAACGTTTACAAGGGATAACTGACAGTATTGTTACACGCCCTTTTTATCAGGCTTTCTCAGACTAGTTTACAAGATTGGAAAATGATCACATTGAGCAAAAAACAGATCAGCGAATTTAATACAATACTTTCTGATTTGCACAGGGACCTGAGTGCTCAGATCGAGAGTGGACAAGCAGCAACAGATACCGTCGTTCTTGATCAATCCAAAGTCGGCAGGCTCTCACGCATGGATGCCATGCAGCAACAAAAAATGGCGCAATCTACGCTACGCAATATTACAAGTCGTCTGCAACTAGTCAAAGTCGCGCTGGCGAAAATGGATGCCGGGGACTATGGCTTCTGCGCTGAATGCGGGGAAGTCATTGCTCCGGGACGGCTGACAGTACAGCCAGAAGCCCCGTGCTGCTTTGCTTGTCAAAGCCAGCAGGAGTATCATCCGCAGTCCTGAAATTCAGGGTAATTATTTGTACAACCCAGTTTAAACCTGCATATACAGACTATTATGAAAAAGAAAAATTTCACCAGCACAGCGCTGCATTCAGACAGGGAAGGCAAACCGGAACACGGAGTATTGCATAAGCCAATACATACGTCCGTTGCCTTTGCCTATGAAGATGCCCGCGAATTGGCAGAAGTCTTCCAGAATAAGCGGAAAGGTTATGCTTACGGACGCCAAAACAATCCTACAATTGAAGCCTTGGCGCAAAAAATTACCAAGCTTGAACAGGGCCTTGCCAGCGTCATTTTCGCCACAGGCATGGCGGCCATTGGCTCTACTTTGCTCTCCCTGCTGCGTCAGGGTGATCACATCGTGTCCAGCGCTTACCTGTTTGGTAATACCAACTCCCTGTTTAATACCTTCAAGGAACTGGGTATAGAAGTGAGCTTCGTGGATGCCACCGATGTACAAAATGTTTCCGCTGCAATTCAGGACAACACCAAACTGGTGTTTGTGGAGACTATCGCCAACCCGGTTACACAGGTAGCCGATTTAGAGGCTATTGGCACACTTTGCAGCAACAAGGATCTGATATATTTTGTTGATAATACCATGACCTCACCCTGGTTGTTTTTACCATGCACAGTACAGGCCAGTCTGGTCATCAACTCGCTGACCAAATATATCGGCGGTCATGGTAATGCACTGGGTGGCAGTGTCACCGACACCGGAATTTTCGACTGGAGTCGCTTTGAGAATATCTATGATAACTACAAGAGTGCTGATCCGGCACAGTGGGGCATTACCCAGATTCGTAAAAAAGGTCTGCGCGACTTTGGTGCCGCCCTTGCTCCTGAAGCAGCCCATCATATCTCAGTAGGCAGCGACACATTAAGCTTACGTATGAATAAAGCCTGTGCAAATGCCCAGGCTATCGCACAGTTTTGTAACGATCACCCGAAAGTACGAAAAGTATTTTATCCCGGCCTTGCTGAACACCCCCAGCATGAACGGGCGCGAACCCTGTTCAATAATTTCGGGGCCATCCTGAGTATTGAACTGGACGATTCCATAGACTGTTTTGATTTCCTGAATGCTCTTGAGCTGGTGATTTGTTCCAGCAATCTGGGGGATAACCGCACTCTGGCTATTCCTGTTGCTCATACCATTTATTGGGAAATGGGACCGGAACGCCGAGCCTCCATGGGCGTTGCTGATTCCATGGTACGTCTGTCAGTGGGGATCGAAGATACCGACGATCTGCTTGCAGATTTTGAGCAGGCACTTTCCCAATAAGCCCGGATGACTATCACCCTTTGCCATATAGATGATATTCCAGAGGCAGGCGCGCGTGGTTTTGACCTTCCCCAGGGGAAACTATTTGCAGTAAAGAAAAGGCAGAATATTTTTCTTTATCTGAATCGCTGCCCCCATCAGGGCCTGCCACTGGAATGGGAAGCCCATGCGTTCATGGATGCACAGGGCCTGTATATCAAATGCGCCAACCATGGTGCATTTTTTGAGCCGGAAAGTGGAGAATGCATTCAGGGCCCTTGCCTTGGCGATTCACTCTGGGCCATCGACTTCCAGTTAGAAAACGGACAAATACTCATTGATGAGGCAGAACTACCGGCACTTCCTTCACCAAAGTAATTTCCCTGGCGTTCATTTTTGCCCGCCAGGCCATGATTTCAACCCCCGCATTAGCAGCCTCGCACAAGGTACTGCTGTACTCAGGATCAATTTCAGTAGCAGGCTCCACTTGCTCAATCCCGGTGTGCTGCACGCAAAAAAACAGCACTGCCCTGCCCCCCTGCTCTGCAATATGCATTAATTCACGCAAATGTTTAGTGCCACGAGCTGAAACTGAATCGGGAAACAGGCCACAGCCCTTGCCCATATGAAGGGTGACGTTTTTTACCTCAACATAACAATCCCTGCCTGGATCAGCAGGATTATCCTGTAGCAAAAAATCAATACGGCTATTCTCATGGCCGTATTTAACCTCACGACGCAATGACTGATATCCCGTCAAAGATTCCACCAGATTGTGCTCAATGGCTTCACGCACGAGATGGTTAGCCCTAGCAGTGTTGATACCAGCCAGTTTTTTTCCTGCAAGCTCAATCATTTCAAAGGTATGTGGGTATTTCCGCTTCTTATTTTCAGCCGTGGAAAACCAGACACGGCTACCGGGAGTATTACAATTGAGCATTGAGCCTGTATTGGGACAGTGAATTGTCATGCAGGAACCATCAGGTAATTCCACATCGGCCAGAAAACGCTTATAGCGCTTAATCAGTTTTGCAGTTTGAAAAGGGGGAATGAATTTCACAATAATTACCGCTCGTTGACCCAATCGGGTGCTTAACTCTGGCCGCATCTAAAATCATGCTTTTTTTATGGAACTGGAATTAATAATCTGGTAGCGTAGCGTGCCTCGAAAACAGCGAGTTCTGAATTTAAGCAACTTTACCAATAACTTTCTATTTTTAGATTAATTTTTGAGATCTGGAATGCCAACAAAAAAATCAACTGCCAGCGTTAAGGCCAAAACTTCCCCTAAAGTGCAAGCTGCACCTAAAGCGAAAGCTGCGCCTAAAGCGAAAGCTGCGCCTAAAGCAAAATCAGCTGCCAAGGCTGCTCCTGCCTCATCGTCTACTGGACATGAGCAAGGCAAAGAATTTACTCCTTATAAAATGAAACGTGGTGAGGAGTATATGAATGAAGAGCAGAGAGAGCATTTCAAAAATATTCTGCTTTCCTGGCGCAATAACCTGATGGAAGAAGTTGATCGTACTGTACATCATATGCAGGACGAAGCGGCAAATCCACCAGATCCAGCTGACCGCGCTACTCTGGAAGAAGAATTCAGTATTGAATTGCGTACCCGAGACAGAGAACGCAGGCTGATCAAGAAAATTGACAGCACTATCGAGCTGATTGTTAAAGATGATTACGGCTGGTGCGATTCCTGCGGCGTAGAAATCGGTATCCGTCGTCTTGAAGCACGACCCACTGCAAATAAATGCATTGACTGTAAAACTCTGGACGAGATAAAAGAAAAACAACTGGGCGCCTGATTTCTCTCAGAGGAGCCAGAGGCAAGAGACAAGAAACAAGTGGGCACGCTGTAGCGTGCCCAGGCAAACTTCAACACCTCTTTCACAACTCCCTTTGCAGCACAGCCTCATGCAATGTCCTGAATCAGGAATGACCAGATGCCCGATTCCACAGATCATCCCGCAGATAATAATCATAATAGCCGTCACCAATCCCCTTCTAACTTACCTTCCAGCTACATAGGTCGCTTCGCGCCATCACCTAGCGGGCCATTACATATGGGCTCCCTGATTGCTGCTCTGGCCTCCTATCTAGACGCACGTAGTCAACATGGCAAGTGGCTGGTGCGCATGGAAGATCTTGATCCACCCCGGGAAAGTAAGGAAGCTGCTGATCAGATTCTTGATGCTCTCGATAAAACCGGACTGCACTGGGATGATCGTGTGCTTTATCAAAGCCAGCGTGAAGATGCCTATCTGGAAGCCCTTGAAACACTCTCCCGGCAAGACCTGATTTTTGCCTGTGACTGCACCCGTCAGCAAATTCAGGAGTCTGGAGGAGTGTATCCCGGGACTTGTCGCCTACGTCATCTTCCTGAGGAAGCAGGCAAAGCTCTTCGGTGTCGAGTCACTGATGAAGTGATCAGTTTTACTGACCAGATACAGGCTTTTCAATCGCAACACCTGCAGTGTGATATTGGCGATTTTGTCATCAAGCGCAAGGATGGACTTTTCGCTTATCAACTTGCTGTTGTAGTGGATGATGCCTTTCAGAAGGTCAGCCATATTGTGCGCGGTATCGACCTTATGAATTCCACGGCACGTCAAATTTACCTGCAGCAAAAGCTTGGTTTTCAACAACCCTGCTATGCCCATATTCCAGTAATCGTAAACCAGCAAGGGCAAAAATTAAGCAAACAGCATAAAGCCAAGCCCATAGATCCAGATGATTCAGTGGCGCTTTTAATCGAGGCTTTGCGCTACCTGCAACAGGACCCTGATCCTGCGCTTATTTCCGGGAACAATGACGATATTTTGAAATGGGGGATTGCACACTGGAACCCTGCCAGGCTGACCGACAGGCAAGAAATTCAAGAATTTAAAGCTCCTCTCTAGTTAAGGCACTTAAATCCCAAACAAATAGACTTGTCACTATTTGTAGCATTTTATGCAAAAACCTGGACCTGAATTTTCCAAAAGTTCGGTTTTTCAGCAAACTTCTCCCGACGCTTTTAAAAACTGGACAAAACTTCATATTTTCAAGCATTTATGAAGTCTTTAGAGAAGAGATAAGCCTGGAAAAAAACATCAAATCAATAAATAATGAGAAGAAAAGAAACATAGCTATGTGTTACTTAAGCCTGCTATCATGTTAGAAAGGGATGAAATTTAGGCTCTTCAGGAACGCTCAATCAGAAACTTTTAATCGGCTATTTTCATTATGCATCACATATTGATAATCGAAGATGACAAGACAGTCCGTGAAGGATTGTGCCGTCTGCTCGAGAGAAATGATTTTAAAGTCAGTAAAGCAAATTCCGTTGAGCAAGCCATCGAGAATCTGGACATTGATGCACTCGATGTAATTATCACCGACCTGCGTCTACCGGGTAAACCCGGCACCGACCTGATACGCATGACCCCCACTCCGGTTCTGGTGTTGACTACTTATACCAGTCAGCGTTCAGCAACTGATTCAATGAATCGTTCACCTGCTGATTCAATAAATATAGGTACCGTTGATTATATTTCCCTACCCTTTGATCAAGATGAAATATTTGCATCCATCAATCGTGTACTTAGCGAAAATATTAAAGATAAAAAAAGGGCTTGCCTAAACCCCAGGCCTAGTGAAAAACCAGTAGCAGGAATGTCTGGAAAGTGCCCTGCCATGGCAGAGATGTTTCGTCGAATACGAAAAATTGCTGAAACCAATTCTCCCGTGCTCATCCAGGGAGAATCAGGAACTGGCAAGGAACTTGTTGCCCAGGCTATTCACGAAGGCAGTACACGCAAGGATGCCAGTCTGATTTCAATAAACTGCGCAGCGATTCCAAAAAACCTGATCGAATCTGAATTGTTTGGCCATGAAAAAGACGCCTTCCCCGGAGCCACAATAGCACGACAAGGACTGGTGGAAGCTGCCAACAACGGGACGCTTTTTCTGGATGAAATTGGCGAACTGCCTCTGGAGGCACAGGCCAGGCTTTTGAGCGTTATACAAGATCAGGAAATTCGCAAAGTAGGTTCTGTACAATCACAAAAAGTGGATATTCGCCTGGTTGCCGCCACCTGCAAGGATCTCAAGCAATTCGTGGATGAAGGTCTTTTTAGGGAAGATTTGTTCTACCGTATTAACGTAATGCCACTGCAAATCCCGCCGCTCAGGGAACGCGGAGTGGATATTATCGAACTGGCTGACAAGAAATTAAGCTTGTGTTGCGAGCGTCTGAACGTTCCACAAAAGATATTCAGCGCAAATGCGATTCAGGTGATCACCACCTATCCCTGGCCGGGGAATGTCAGGGAACTTGAAAACGCCATCGAACGAGCGGTCATCATGGCTGAACATGAAACAATTCCCATGGATCTTTTAGGGCTGGATATAGAGCTGGTAAAAATAGACCCGCCGGCACCAGCGAATTCTCCTGATCTGAATCCTGCAAAAGACAGTGAAACTAAGGGCAATGACGACACACCGTCGGAAGAGCTCTCCCTCAAGGATTATTTCCAGCGTTTTGTTCTGGAACACCAGAACCAACTGAATGAAACCGAATTAGCAAAAAAACTGGGCATCAGCCGGAAGTGCCTTTGGGAACGCCGCCAAAGATTCAATATTCCCCGCAAGAAAAATACTGCCTGAAAGATTTCAGTTACAAGTCTCAAGTCTCAAGTGGGCGCCTTTCAGGCGCCTTGTCGGATGACGGCCTTGCAGGCATTTTCCGACCTACATCACCATCCCCTTGTACCTTGTACCTTGTAACTTGTAACTTGTAACTTGTAACTTTTCCAAGTATATAAATTTTGTGGTTACCCGGCACCCGGCATCTGTGTAAAATGGGACCACAATAACTAAAGCTGATCTGAATTCAATTTGAGCAATCCGTCATCAACTGCACCCGTCAATAGTCCAACGATAATTACTCGGGACGAACATTGCATTTCTCGCAAGAATATTAGCCAAGGCTGCCTGAAAGTACTCTATACCCTCAATGATGCAGGTTATCAGGCATATATTGTGGGCGGAGCAGTACGGGATCTACTGCTGGACAAACTGCCTAAGGATTTTGACGTTGCTACCGATGCGACCCCGGAACAGGTCAAAGCCGAATTTCGGCGTGCCCGCATAATCGGCAGGCGCTTCAGAATTGTCCATGTGACCATGGGTCGGGAAATTATTGAAGTATCAACCTTCCGTGCAGCTAACACTGACAGTGTCGAAATTCAGGGGGAAACCCTGGCTCGTAGTGTTAAACATATCGAATCGGCCCACTCCAATAGCGGCATGATTCTCAGGGACAATGTATACGGCACCCTGGAAGAGGATGTAGTGAGACGTGATTTCACTATCAATGCCTTGTACTACACAGTAAGAAAGTTTGTCGTCCATGACTATGTAAATGGTATGGCTGATCTGCAAGCAAGACAACTGCGCATGATAGGCGATCCCGAACAACGCTACAGGGAAGACCCCGTGCGTATTCTGCGTGCGATTCGCTTGTCTGCCAAACTTGGCTTTTCCATTGAGGCAAAAACAGCAGCGCCCATTCAGCCACTGGCAGAGTTACTTGAATCCATTCCATCCGCCCGTTTGTTTGATGAAATCCTGAAGCTGTTTTTTGCTGGCTCATCTCTGGTGACCTTTGATTTACTGCACAAATACAATGTCTTTAAATATTTGTTTCCGGCATCCGCAACAGAACTTGAAGAGAACGACACTGCCGAAAAACTATTACGCCAGGCCTTTACCAGTACAGACCAACGTATCAGGAACTTGAAAAGCGTGACACCGGCATTCCTGCTGGCGGCAATTTTGTGGCCGGCATTACAAAGGTTGTACTTCATTAATTTGAATCGAAAAATGCCCCCGATGGTGGCAATGCATCAGGCCGCACAAGATGTCATCACTGAACAGATCAGTCGAATCTCCATTCCGAAACGATTCAGCATTCCAATGCGTGAGATCTGGGAGTTTCAACTCAGACTACCCAGGCTCAGTCGCGCAAACGCTACTATTACCCATAAACGTTTTCGTGCCGCCTATGATTTTGTTTTGCTCCGTGAACAAGCCGGTGAAAATCTTAATGGACTGGGTAAGTGGTGGACTGACTTCCAGGAAGCTGATAAAAATCAGCGCGAACATATTCTTGCTTCATCAAAAAATTCAGGAAGCGGGCGTCGACATTCAAATTCAGACAAGCGCAAGGTAAAATCACACTAAAACAATTAGCATGTCTTTAAAGCGATAATTCAAGTGTCACTAGATATAAGCAACTCAAATTCCATCCCCCGCTATATTGCTATAGAAGGCCCTATAGGTGTTGGCAAGACAAGTCTTGCAAAACGTCTGGCTGAAAGTTTTAACTATGAAATTTTGCTGGAAAAAAGTGAAGAAAATCCCTTTCTGGATCGTTTCTATCATGATCCCAGGCAAATGGCTCTGGCAACCCAGCTGTTTTTCCTCTTTCAGCGGGCTCAACAACTGCAGGAACTGCGCCAGGACGATATGTTTGAACCAGTCAGGGTGGCAGATTTTCTCATGGAAAAAGACCGCTTATTTGCCAGACAGAACCTCGATCAGGATGAATTCACGCTTTATGAAAAGGTCTATGAACACCTCACCATTGATGCCCCACAACCCGATTTAGTGATTTACCTGCAAGCCCCGGTCGATGTCCTTATCGAGCGCATCCAGGGGCGTGGCATTGCTGCCGAACAATTGATTGAGCCCCGATATCTGGAAAACCTCATTGATGCATATACCAATTTTTTCCACTACTATGACAATAGCACCTTGCTGGTAGTGAACAGCTCCGAAATTGATCTGGTGAATAGTGATGACGACTATGAACAATTACTCGACTATATCCTGACTACGCGCAAGGGCAGTCGAAATTATTTCAATCCAAGACCAACCCTACTTTAATTAATCATCAGAATTAGAGTTTATGTTTCAACATAAAAAGTTCTTGAAACCAGTATCTGGAAAAATACCAAGGGATCAACACAGGAAAAAATAAATTCCATAGTGGGAAGCTGAAATAAAGTGAAAAAAGTCACCGTCAATACATTGCACAAACTCAAACAAGCAGGCGAAAAGTTTGCCTGCCTGACCTGTTATGACGCGCTATATGCTGAACTCTTTGCAAAAGCAGGTGTAGAAGTCATTCTTGTCGGGGATTCTCTGGGCATGGTTATACAGGGACACGACACGACTCTGCCGGTCACCATGGAAGATGTCATTTACCATATGCAGTGTGTAAAACGTGGCAGCAAGGGTTCCCTGCTGATTGCCGATCTTCCCTTTATGTCCTATGCCTCCGAAACCCAAACACTGGAAAATGCGGCGAGGCTGATGCGCGCAGGCGCGCAGATGGTAAAACTGGAAGGTGGCGCATGGATAGCAGAGTCCACACGCCTGCTTGCCGAAAGAGGAATTCCTGTCTGTTCTCATATGGGACTGACGCCGCAATCGGTTAATCGCATTGGCGGTTTTCTTGTTCAGGGCCGCGACCCAGATCAGGCCGACACCATGATTGAAGAAGCCAAATTACTGGAAGCTTCCGGTGCAAGCTGCCTTTTACTCGAAACAGTCCCTGAGTCACTGGCAAGAACAATTTCTCAAGCCCTGAGCATTCCGGTTATTGGCATTGGAGCCGGTCAGGCTGTGGATGGCCAGATCATGGTTTTACATGATCTGCTGGGGATTTCTCCCATCACCCCAAAATTCGTAAAGAATTTCCTCACAGAATCAGAAAACGGCATCCCTGGGGCCATCAGTGCTTATGTAGAAGCGGTGAAATCAGGGACATTTCCAGGCCCCGAACATTCCTACAATTAATACCTGTCATTTAGTAACAAACTAATGCAAATTTTTGAAACACGTGACGACCTGCAAAAAATATTGGCTGCTTGCAGAAATTCCGGTCAGCTAATCGGTTTGGTACCGACGATGGGCAACCTTCATGAGGGGCATCTTGCGCTGGTCGATGCAGCCCGAAAACAGTGCCAATTCGTACTTTCTACAATTTTTGTTAACCCGCTCCAGTTTGGCCCGGGTGAAGACCTGGATAATTATCCAAAAACCCTGGCGTCAGATTACGAATTATTAGCCGCCAGACACTGTGATGGTGTTTTTGTACCTTCCGTTTCAGAAATGTACCCCAACGGAATAAATAATCAGACTCTGGTTAGCGTGCCGACTCTTTCCAGTCATCACTGCGGACTAAGCAGACCAGGTCATTTCAAAGGGGTATGTACTATTGTCAGCAAATTATTTAATCTCACCATGCCTGACATGGCTTTTTTTGGCGAAAAGGATTATCAACAATTACTGATAATCAAAAAAATGACAACTGACCTGTGTATCCCGATCAAGATCGTTGGGGTGCCAACCCAAAGAACCCAAAGCGGTTTGGCAATGAGTTCCAGGAATAATTACCTGGAAGATAGCCAGCTTGCCATTGCCGCCAACCTGCAGCGTAGTTTGAAGATGACAGCGGAAAAGCTAAAGCAGGGAGAGACCAATATCAGCGCACTGGAACTGGCTGCTGATGAGCTTTTAACGGATGCAGGACTAAAAGTCGATTATTTCAATATCAGTCACGCCATGACACTGGAACCAGCTGGCGCCAACGACAGAGACCTTGTCATACTCGCAGCAGCATTCCTCGGAAAAACGAGACTCATTGACAACATTAGAGTACATTTGTAGAGCAATAACATTCTTTATTTATTGCCGGGTCTGCAATAGTATGCCCCCCCTCTGATTCGAAAACAGGAAATAGGAGTTTTTATGCGCATAGGCATTCTTTCAAGAAATCGCAAGCTTTACTCCACGAATCGTCTGGTTGAAGCGGCGAAAGAGCGTGGTCACGAAGTTCGCGTTATTGACGTGTTGAAATGCTATATGAATATCACTGCCAACGATCCTGCCGTTTTTTATCAACGTAATTCTGAAACAGTTGAAGAACTAGAATTTGATGCTGTTATCCCCCGCATTGGCGCCAGTATCACCCAATATGGTTGTGCGGTGTTGCGCCAATTTGAAGTCGACCAGGTCTATTCCGTTAATGAATCCATTGCCATTACTCGTTCCAGAGATAAATTGCGGGCCCACCAATTATTGGCACGCAAAGGAATTGGCCAGCCTGTGACCAGTTATGCCCACTCCGTGAAAGCTACTGGCAACCTGATTGAATCAGTGGGCGGTGCGCCTCTTATTGTGAAATTAACTGAAAGCACACACGGTAACGGTGTGCTGCTGGCAGAAACCAAAAAAGCCGCTGAAGCATTAATCAATGCTTTCCGAGGCATAGGCTCAGATTTCCTGGTCCAGGAATTCATCAAGGAAGCAGGTGGCTCTGATATCCGCTGCTTTGTTGTTGGCACTAAAGTTATAGCCGCGATGCAGCGTAGCGCAGGCAAAGGCGAATATCGCTCGAATCTGCACCGCGGCGGTACTGCCGAAGTAATTCGTTTGCATCCGGAGGAACGCCGTTTGGCAGTCAAGGCTGCCCAGGTAATGGGACTTGATGTTGCAGGCGTTGACCTTCTGCGCTCAGCTCATGGCCCGCTGGTTATCGAAGTTAATTCTTCTCCCGGACTGGAAGGAATAGAAACCGCCACTGGTAAAAACGTAGCTGCCAGCATCATCGAATATATTGAAAAAGATGCTCTGTCCGGTCCTAACAAACCAAAAGGCAAAGGTTAGCAGCACTGCGCAAGCAGGATCGGGCCCCAACGTGAAAAAACTGATTTCTAAACTTAAAATTGGCGCTCTGGAATTATGTGAATTGCCCGAATTAGGCATTAAAGACCTGCATGTTCGGGTTGATACCGGTGCCGCCACTTCTTCACTGCATGTCGATAATATTGAAGAATTTTCAAAAAAAGGCAAAAACTGGGTCAGCTTTGACCTGCATCCTGATATTCATAATGTTAAGCGCATTGTCCGCACCACGGTGCGCATCAAAGGCCGTAAAAAAGTAAAAAGCTCTTCTGCAGATACAGAAAAACGTGTGGTCATTACTACTCCACTCTTGCTGGGAGGCCAGGAATGGTCAATTAAACTTACCCTCACAGATCGCTCGGAAATGACCTACCTGATGCTACTGGGAAGGGAAGCCATGCAGGGCAAAGTAATTGTCGACCCGGAATTTGAATATCTGCTTGGCCAGGATGGCTCTGAAGTAGATGAAGCCCTGCCGGATGATTCTGAAGAGGAATAAACCCCTCCCGCGCTTAAATGCTATTCAGGTTTGATCAAGCCCCCTGTTTTTTGGGATAATCCGCCACGCTATGAATTGGTCGACAGCCTGTCGGCAAGCTTGAGGATATAAATTGCAATCATTGATGTTAAAAGCCAAACTCCATAAAGCCTGTGTTACTCATGCCGAGCTGGATTATGAAGGATCCTGCGCTATTGATGGCAATATGCTGGACAGCGCTGAAATCCGGGAATTCGAACAAATTCAAATCTATAACATCACAAATGGTGAACGTTTTACCACTTATGCAATTCGTGCAGAACCTGGTTCAGGTATCATTTCAGTGAATGGCGCAGCTGCCCATAAAGCCGATGTGGGGGACAGAATAATAATCTGTGCTTACGGCAGCTATAGCGAAGCAGAATTACTGAACTATAAACCCAATCTGGTCTATCTGGATGAAACAAATACTATTATAAAATCCAGTAACAGCATCCCCGTACAGGCAGCCTGATATCCAAGCAACAGGCACCTGATATGCAATTAACGCAATAACCGAGGTGTCCCCATGTCAGATATTCTTACCTACCCCGTTCCAGACGGCTTAAAAACCTCAGCTCATCTCAATAAAGAACAATACGAGGCTATGTATAAAGCCTCCATTGAAGATCCCGATACATTCTGGGCCGAACAGGCCAATACCTTTCTCGACTGGATTAAACCCTTCGACCAGGTTAGTGACTGTGAAATGGCAAAGGGACTGGTTAAGTGGTTCGGCGGTGGCAAACTCAATGTCACGGTTAACTGTATCGACCGCCACCTCCCAGCCCGGGCAAATCAGAATGCCTTTCTTTGGGAAGGTGATGAGCCTGGTACCGATCGAGAAATTACTTACCAGGAATTGCATGATCAGGTCTGCGCTTTAGCCAATGTGTTAAAACAGCGCGGCGTTAATAAAGGAGATCGCGTCTGTATCTACATGCCGATGATTCCCGAAGCTACCTTTGCCATGCTGGCCTGTGCCCGCATCGGCGCCGTACATTCAGTAGTATTTGGCGGATTTTCGCCGGACTCCCTGAAAGACAGAATCCTCGATTCTGATTGCCAGGTTGTGATCACCTCTGATGAGAGCGTGCGTGGCGGCCGCAATTTCCCACTGAAAGTAAATACCGATGCCGCTGTTGCCCAGTGCCCGAATGTACATACTGTACTGGTGGTAAAACGAACTGGCGGCGACATTGCCTGGGATAATGCTAAGGATCTCTGGTACCACGAGGCTACCGAGAAAGCGGCTAAAGAGTGTGAACCTGAAGTAATGGACAGTGAAGATCCCCTGTTCATTCTTTATACCTCAGGCTCCACCGGTAAACCCAAAGGTGTATTGCATACTACCGGTGGATATCTGCTGATGGCCGCTATGACCCACAAATATGTATTTGATTATCATGACGGCGACGTTTACTGGTGTGCCGCTGATGTGGGTTGGGTAACCGGGCATACCTATATTGTGTATGGCCCACTCTGCAATGCAGCGACATCAGTAATATTTGAAGGCGTGCCCACCTATCCTGACTACTCACGCTTCTGGCAAATTATTGATAAATATAAAGTAAATTCATTTTATACGGCACCAACAGCAATCCGCGCCCTGATGGCTCAGGGTAATGACCCGGTCACCAGAACTTCCCGACAATCACTGAAAATTCTCGGCACAGTGGGCGAACCTATTAATCCGGAAGCCTGGGAATGGTATTACCATATTGTCGGCAATGAGCAATGCCCTATCATGGACACCTGGTGGCAGACCGAAACCGGAGGCCAGATGATCACCCCACTTCCGGGCGTGACTCCTCTTAAACCTGGTTCAGCAACCCTGCCCTTTTTCGGAGTAAAACCCGAGCTTGTCGACCAGGAAGGTAAAATACTGGAAGGAGCTGCTTCCGGAAACCTGGTGATTACTGAATGCTGGCCGAGCCAGATCCGAACTGTTTATGGCGACCACAAACGCTGTATCGACACCTACTATTCAGCCTATCCTGGTTATTACTTTACCGGTGACGGTGCCAGGCGCGATGAAGATGGTTACTGGTGGATTACCGGACGTGTTGATGATGTGCTCAATGTCAGCGGGCACCGCCTTGGTACCGCGGAAATTGAAAGCTCACTGGTCTTGCATGAAAGTGTTGCTGAAGCGGCCATTGTCGGCTTTCCACACGATATCAAGGGTCAGGGCATCTATGCCTTCGTCAGCCTGATGGTGGGTGTTGAGGAAAGCGATGCGCTTAAAGAAGAGTTGCGTGCTTTTGTCGCCAAAGACATCGGTGCTATCGCCAAACCGGAAATTATCCAGTGGGCACCCGGCTTGCCGAAAACCCGTTCAGGAAAAATCATGCGCCGCATTCTGCGCAAGATTGCTGCCAATGAAATGGACAGCCTGGGCGACATTACTACTCTGGCAGATCCATCGGTAGTGGATCACCTGGTGGAAAACCGGACTAATAAATAACGCGAGGGAGCCCCTGAGTAAGCCTGAAGCTGTTCATACTTACTCAGAGGCTCCCTAAATTTTTCCGTTCAGGTATTTTTTGCGCAAGGTTTCCGGAAACTTTTCAATGGCATATCGCAACATGGTACGTGGCTTGTTGCGGTAATGCTGTTGCAGAAACACCTCTTCCACCGCCCTGCCACGGTTCCCCACCTCCCGTAACATCCAGCCAACGGCTTTATGGATCAGGTCTTGCTCATCCTTTAGTAATAGCTTGGCGATTTTTAGTGTCGGGGTAAATTTCTGCTGCCGGATAAAGTGGAAAGTAGACATGATGGCGATTCGTCTTTCCCACAAAATTGTTGAGCGGGTCAGTGTTTCCAGTATTTTTTTATCTCGCCGCATCAACCAGGGACCAATTATCAGGTGGGCAGAACAATCCACCAGATCCCAGCCATTGATATACCGCGTATTCCCGAGGTAGAGCTTGACTACTTTAGCCTTTCGAGTTTCATCGCCCTGCTGAAACTGTTCTACCAGAATAAGCAGTGCAGCGATTCTGACTTCATGAAATTCATTGCTTAACAGTTTTCTGGTTTCGCCAAGCGGCAGTAGTGCAGAGTTCTTTGCCAGCTTGCGCAAGACTGGTAATCGCACTCCCAAAAATTTATCCCCTGCCCCATATTGCTCTTTACCGACTTTAATAAATCGAGAGGCTTGCACTGCATGGTTTTTGTTGCCGTATTTTTTTAACTGCTTAAGAACCATTGATGCAGTAAGTTTAGTTGTCATAGCTGGGCGATGAATTGCGCTTATTTATTCCTGGCTATCTTCATTAGTATCGTCAGCCACGCCAGTTTCAGGAACGCTTTGAGGGCGCGTAAGAAGAAAGAAGCTGCAGGAAGTCATTACAAAAAGGGGAATCAGCAAGGGATACAAATAATCCGGATGCAATATCGATGGCCTGTAATCAAAAATTTCAAAAGCATAGGCAACAGTAGTACCGATGAGAGCAACAAAGAAAGCCAGAACAAACCCGGCTATTAAATTCGATGTTTTCATTTTGAGCAACAGACAAAGAGGAACAATAACAATCGTATTGGCAATGGCAGCAGCAAGATAAGCGAACAACAGCAGCAATACTTCAAAGACAAGGGGGATATAAATTGAATCAGGCCTGTGCATTAATTCCCAGGACTGAGGAATAGTAAACAGGATTGCAGCAGTCCAGGGACTTAATAACAGGGCTTTTCTCATATTAGGACTCGGGGTAAGAGCTTGAGCTTACAGATTATTCCAATTTTAAATCTGTGTGACTTATCATGCGGACCTTATCCGCCATCTCGGATGACGGGCTGCGCCCTTTGCCAACCTACTTCTTTAACTTTTAATGTTGAATTCATTCGGGGTTGAACCCCCCCCTGCAAACTTTCCACTTGTACCTTGTACCTTGAACCTTGAACCCACTATAAGTGAAGCCTAAATATTCTCACATCTATTGTTAATACTATTTAGATACCCAGTAGCGTTGCATTTCCAGGAACAGAAATGAAGCGGTCCAGGTAATTAAAACCAGACCTGTCAGGGATTCAATCCCGGCCAGGTAGCGAATTCCACCAAAAGGTTCTATATCCCCATAGCCAAGTGTTGTAAACGTAGTAAAGGAAAAATAGATGCAGTCTGCCTGGCTAATTACAAAACGACCTTCCAGATAACCCAGACCTTCCTGCTGATGCATAAAGAAATAGGTATACCCGAAAATGAGTACTTCCAGGACATGGGCAATCAAGGCGCCAAATACTCCTAATACAAGGCGGTAGCGATATCTTATCCTGATAACCGGCATTACCCGTGTCAGCCAATACAGGATTTCGTAGTGAAGCAGTACTACAACCGCAACACTCAGAACAAAAATTAACAACAAAATCATGCTGATTCTCTGATTACACCCTAAACAACTTTATTTACAGGATACCTTAACCGATTTGGCTATAAACTCAATGACTTAGGCTTATTGAATCGGAGTCTATGGAAGCAGGCAAGCTGTTAAACTCAGGATTAGAGCCTGCCTTCAAGCTTTGGCCGCAGTTTGTTAATTAAAGCGACCAGTGAAAGCATCACTGGCACTTCAACCAGCACACCAACAACGGTTGCCAATGAAGCACCTGAATTCAAGCCAAACAGCGAAATAGCAACGGCAACAGCCAATTCAAAAAAGTTTGAGGTGGCAATCAGGCAGGCCGGCCCAGCAATTCGATGAGGTAGTTTAAGCAGGCTTGCGACAAATAAAGTAATAAAAAATATGCCGTAGGTCTGCAATAACAATGGAATGGCAATAAGTAAAATTATAAAAGGTTCACTAAGGATGGTACTGGCCTGAAAACCAAACAGCAGTACTACTGTCATGAGAAGCCCACTAATTGACCAGGGTTTCATCAGTGCCAGAAATCTATTCAGTCTCGTATGATCATCATGGCTATCAAGAAGTTTCCGGGTGAATACGCCAGCCACCAGGGGCAATAACACATAGAGACAAACTGATAACAATAATGTCTGCCAGGGCACAGAGATATCGGACACACCCAACAGAAAAGCGGCAAGCGGAGCGAAGGCAAAAATCATGATGATGTCATTTACCGAGACTTGCACCAGGGTGTAATTTGGATCCCCTTTGGTTAATTGACTCCAGACGAACACCATCGCCGTACAGGGAGCGACACCCAACAGGATCATGCCAGCAATGTACTCTCCGGCACTTTGCGGATCCACCAGGTCGACGAAAAGAACGCGAAAAAACAACCAGGCAACAAAAGCCATAGAGAAAGGTTTGATCAACCAGTTGATTACACAGGTGAGAATAAGCCCTTGAGGCTTGCTGCCAATTTCCTTTAACGAGGAAAAATCCACCTGGGTCATCATCGGGTAAATCATGATCCAGATCAGTACAGCGACAACGATATTGACGTGGGCGATTTCCAATGCCGCCACTATTTCAAAAAAACTATTGAAATAGCTGCCAAAAAGCACACCGGCAATAATGGCAAGGAAAACCCAAACTGTCAGATAGCGTTCAAACAAGCCCATACTTTTTCCCTGATAATTTTAATTTTCTGTAAGAGTCACTAAAGAATCAATAACAACAGCTTTATCAATTCCTCTCTCAATCATGCCAACAGCTTTATTCAATCTGCTCATCAGAGTATCGATAGTGTCCTGAAAGGCAAGCATCACTGAATGCCCGCTTCCTTCCAGAGCACTTGGGTCTGCAAGCCCCCAATGCACTTTTTTAGTGTTACCCAACCAGACCGGGCACGTTTCATTTGCTGCATTATCGCAGACAGTAATAACAACATCTGCAGCAAAATCTTCAAGTTCATGCCAGGATTTACTGCGTAAGCCAGCCACAGAAACCCCTGCAGCTTTTAAGGCCTCAAGGGTCAGAGGGTGAATTTTTCCTGCCGGCTCACTGCCGGCACTGGCTGCTATTATTTTCCCGGCACCCACGTGTTTGGCAACTGCTTCAGCAAGTATGCTGCGACAACGATTATGGGTACATATAAAAAGTATTTTAATCAAAATATTCAAACCTTCAAACAATGCCGACCTGGATAATTAATTCCGGTGTGATACTAAACGAAAATTATTAAGTTTTCATACGGGTTATCAACTCTTACGAAAATTGTACAAATCTGCTATTTTTTATTTAATTGAATAAATGAGAAAGAAGTGGCAATGTTCTGGCAAACATTTAAAGCATATCCGGGTTTTAGAAAACTTAGCTTTTTCTGCCTTTGTGTAGTGTCAGTAGTCACCTATGCACAGCAGGGTAATCTGACTCTCACTGTTGAGGCTGGCGGTGCAGAACCCGGTCAGGGACAAGCCCTTTTTGATCTCTTCGATTCTGAAGACAATTTTCTGTCTGAGCCCATGATTTCTTTAACGGCTTCCATCGATAATGAAGGGCAAGCCATTTTTGTATTGCCCGAGCTAAATGCAGGGACCTATGCATTTTCCGTGATCTATGATGAAGACAGTGATGGAGAACTAAAAACAGGGTTTCTTGGTATTCCCAAAGAAAAAGTCGCCGTATCCAATAATGCCAGACCCCGTTTTGGTCCTCCCAGGTACAAAGATGCAGTATTCACTTTATCGGAATCCATCAGCATGTCAGTACGCTTCGGTGATGCTCAATAAATCAATCCGGGAATATCGATCACGTAACGTTGCAGCTGAAATCTGTCACCTGGCAAAATTGCCGTTTCATCACCGGGCAGATAACCTGACTCACTGAGCAGGTAGGCAACAATGCTGGCGTAATCTTCCGGGGACAGTCCACCCGGATTTACCGGGGGCATGGACAGGGAAATATCCTGGTAGATATCGCCTAGCGAGAAACTCCCCCATTTGGCCTGAAGACTTTGCCCCGAATAATTTTCTGCGGCATGACACTCACTACAGTTCTGGGCAAAAACACGGGCGCCGCGGGCAAGCTGGGTGGTACTGAATACTCCCTCGGAAACCGAAATAGTCGCAACCTCTGCCCTCACCGGACGTGGCACCTGAGTTGGGTTTCGTTCCGGCAAGGCAAATACCCAGATCACCCCGGCACCCTGAGTCACATCCACATCAACCAGTCGGCCTAAAGTGCCGGTTTGTGCAGCCAAACCGCCAGCAGTAATGGCGATATACTGCTTGCCGTCTATTTCATAGCTAATTGGCGCACCTGAAATATCGCCATTGAGTCGTGTCTGCCACAACAATCGGCCATTTTTGTCGTTCAGTGCAAAGAATTGCCGGTCGGCAGTACCACCGAAAACAATACCCCCGCCAGTGGACAAGGCCGAAGCCGTCATCGGTGCACCACTTTGGGGTTGCCACACCCATTCACGCGTACCCGCCACTGGATCAAATGCCACGAATTCACCGACAAAGTCATAACCTGGTGCCAGCGATGGTGTATAGGTTGTCCCGGTCAGACCAAAGCGCGAATGCCTGATCGGCGTCACCACAATCGCGTTCATGCATGAGTTGTTAACACCCAAATAATAGAGGCCTGTTTCAGAACTGAAGCTGGGGGCGTTGAGGTTACGTGCGCCATGGGGATGGGGGCACACCTGAAACACTTTGCCCGAATCCACATCCTCGGGCTGCGGCACAGTGTCCGGGTTATATATCGGCCTGCCTTCTTCAGTCCAGCCGGTAATCGTATTGTCATAAGCCGTACGGAAGGCATGCAGGAATTCACCGCTTTCCCTATCAAGCACAACTGCCCAGCCGATCTTGCCGTGCTGGATCAGCGCCTTGCGCATCCTGCCATCAATCTCGAGATCCACCAGCATGCTTTCATAGGTGGCACGATCCCAGTTGTCCTCGGGCACCAGTTGATAGTGCCAGCGCAGCTCGCCGCTATCAGCATCTATAGCAATAACACTATTAGCGTACAAGGCATCGCCATGGCCTTCCGGTGTTGTGGTCCAGGGCGCAGGCTGGCCAGTGGGTGCGTAAACCAGATTAAGCTCGGGATCAAAACTGATAGTGTTCCAGGTAGCGGCCCCGGCCGGTGGGTATTCGGTATCCCAATTCCAGGTCTCGGCCCCGGGATCATCAGGACCGGGGATGGTATAGAAGGTCCACAGAATTTCACCGGTCTGTGCATCCAGCGCCTTGAGCGAGCCACGTGCAGCAAAATCACCACCGGACATACCCAGGAAAATTTTCCCGTTTGCGATTAACGGTGGATGGGCATGGCCTTCCCCGTCCCGATAATCAGCTGTCTTGCTCTCCCAACGCTGTTCTCCCGTGCGTGCATCCAGTGCTATCAGATAACTGTCAGAAGTACCCCAGTAAATAGTGTCGCCATAAATAGACACGCCACGAAAACGGCGGTTGGCTTCAGACAGGGCAATATCGTCAGGAAAGGTCCGCGTATGACTCCAGACCAGTTCGCCGTTTACCGCATCCAGCGCCAGAATGCGGCCTGTGCCTTCACCGATATACATAAGCCCGTTGGCCACTATTGGGGTAGCAAGCCAACGTGAGCCATCACTCATGGAATAGGTCCAGACAGAGCGCAAGTCATCCACATTGCGCCGGTTAATCTCATCAAGGGGACTAAACCCGGTGACGTCATAGGTACGGCGATAACTCATCCAGTCGCCAGCTTCAGGGGCGTGCAGGCGCTCGTTGGAGACTGATTCCCATTCCTCAGTTCTATCCTGGGAATATACGGTCGTCGTCAGTATTCCTAAAACAATAAACGTCAGTGTGCATTGAATGCCATTAATACCCGGCATATAAATCCCCCTTAAAGCATTTGTCAGATCGTGCCGTGAGTATAGGGGTAATGGGAAAGAAAAATACAGCCCGGAAGGAGAGGAACAGCAGGATTAAAACAATTATGGCAAAAAAAACGGTGCCATATTTAATGTCACCGTTTTTTAACTTCGTCTCAACAAGACCTGCTTACCGTGCTGATGAAACCTTCACTTAATCGCCTACACAGTCAATCTATTGGTTGCGATACCAATGGTCTCGACTTCGGCGCCCATCACATCAGCGATACCGAGTAACAGGTTAGAGGTAGGTTCATCCTTGGTGGCCTGAATATGGCGGTTGCCTTCAATTCGGCCATTAGCACCACCCACCAGCAATGCTGGAACGTTATGTCGGTCGTGCAACAAACCGTTGCTCATGCCGGCACCGAAATACAGCAGGGTTGAATCAAGCAGCGAGCCGTCACCATCCGGAGTTTCAGCAAGCGATGTAACGAACTCGGCAAACTTCTGCATCTGGTAGGTGGTGATCTTCGCATATTTGTCGAGGCTTTCTTCAGTGTTCTTGTGATGCGTAACATTGTGATGAGGCTCGTTCACACCAATGTGTGCATAGCTGCGGCCAGTGGCCTCATGCCCGGTCAGGAAACTGAACACGCGGGTCATGTCGCCCTGATAGGCGAGGCGCATCAGATCATAAGTCAGGGTCATGTGCTGATCGAAATCATCAGGAATGCCAACCGGACCACCAGTGGTGTTCGCAATCACACTGGAGCGTGAGGACAATCTCTGGATCTGCGCCTCAATCCGGCGGATATTGGTCATGTACTCATCCAGCAATGCACGGTCACCGGCACCCAGCATGCTATCGAGACGATTGCTCTCGTCCAGAATCGAATCAAGCATGCTTTCCTTGGTTGCCAGACGACGCAGGCGCTGTTCCGGGGTGCCTGGATCGCCAAACATGCGCTCGAAGGTCACCTGGGGAGACACTGCCACAGGCAGCGGGCTTTGATCGTCATACCAGGAGAGAGTGTTGAAATACATGCACGGATAATTATCGCAAGCCCCGGCTGAAGTACCCATGTCTTCGGTACCAACCTCAAGGGAACGTAGTGGCGTATCGCCAGCGATGGCATCGGCGATGTGCTGGTCGATGGTTTTCTTGGAACGCAGTTCATTGAAATCGCCATTTTCACTGAGCGGGCCTGAACCATTCAGAAATGCGGAACTGGCCCCCATATGAATACCGCCCATATCCTGGCGACCTTCAGGAGATTTAAGATTACTTATGGTGGTGACATATTTTCGGAATGGTTCTATCGGCTTCATAATCCGATTGAACTCGAAGTCTTTTCCTACTTGTTCCGGATGCCAGTGACCCGGGAAAATACCATTGGGTACATAAACACTACCAAAACGAAGTTTCTCGGCAGCAGCCGTAGCTGACTGTGCAGTTACCGCTGGAACCATTGCATCAAGTAAAGGCAGTGACATTGCTACGCCAGCCCCTCTTAAAAGTGCCCGACGACTCAGGTGTTTTTTCGAAATAAACATTTGTTACTCCCCCGTGTTTGCAAAGGTACTGATGTTTAAAGATGAACTGTTGGTTCGCATTAAAAATGGATAACTGTCTACAATCCCCAAAACAATAGACATCAAGCTGTAATTCTTCTCAGCCGAATTCTTCACAATGGCTCGTACCACCGGCATATCCCTAGGCTCGAGACCACGACCAAGTGAATATACTAGTAGTTTTTCAGTGATGGTGCTAGCAAATAGCTCAGGATCCTTGACCAGCGCTTCTCGCAGCGCACGTGGACCATCGACAGGAGTACCATCCAGCAGGATGCCAGAGGTATCAAGCGCAAGGCCCTCGCTGCTTGTATCACGCCATGAGCCGTCAACATCGAAGTTTTCCAGAGCAAATCCCACTGGATCAATAAAATCATGACAGGCAGCACAGGCCGGATCAGCACGATGTCTTTCGAGCTGCTCACGCACTGTTGTAGGGCGATCATGTAATTCACTCGCCTCGAGAGCAGGCACATTTGCTGGCGCGGCAGGTGGTGGATTGTTCCAGAATTCAGTCAGGATGAATTTGCCACGCATAATCGGTGAGGTACGGCTGGCTGCTGAAGTCAGTGATAACAGACTGCCATGGCCAAACAGGCCCCAGCGGTTGGAATCCTGCAAATTCACTTTGCGGAACCGGGCTCCGTAAACACCATCAATACCATAGTGTCTGGCCAGGCGCTCATTAACGAAAGTGTAGTTCGCTGTCAGCAGCTCATGCACGGGACGATTTTCACGTAACACATAGGCAAACAGCATCTCTGTCTCTTGCCGGAAGGCCTGGCGCAAATTGTCATCAAAATCAGGGAACATCAACAGGTCCGGTCGCGCGCCCTTTTCAAGATTGCGCAGTTGCAGCCATTGGCCGACAAAATTCTGCAGAAAAGAGTCAGAACGGGAATCGGAAAGCATGCGGTGCACCTGTGCATCACGAATCTCGGGACTATCTATTTCCCCATTCTCGGCCAGGTCAAGGAGCTCATCATCAGGCATGGACGACCATAAAAAGAAAGACAAGCGCGAGGCTAATTCAAAGCCTGTAACTGCCTGATCTGAACCTGCCGGGGTATCTGAGGCATCGGTTTCAACACGGAAAAGGAAAAACGGGCTGACGATCATACGGGCAACTGCAGTGCGAATGCCACGATCAAAGTCCCCGCCAATGGCACGTTCATTGTTGTAGAAAGCCAATGGGGCTGCGATGTCGGCTTCAGTGACTGAACGGCGAAAGGCACGACGAGCGAGGTTGGTAAGGACTTCTTTCGCACATGCATCTTCTTCAGAAGCCATTTTTGGCTGGCACACCAGCACCTGCTCTCGAGTGGCCATATCGCTAACACCGGTGGCGTTATAGGGGCCTTCTATTTGTGCCTTCTCCAGACGAGGTTTACCCGAAGGATTATGGATTTCAAGAGAATCCCGTAACACCGGCTGCCATGAATTTTGTTCCACGGCGTTGCGCTCACGCCAGGTGAACATCACTTCATGGGGACCTGCTTTAATAGGAATCTTGGCAGAAGTCAGTTTTTCATCAATGATGGGAATTACATCATAGAAGCCCTGTTCGACGCTGACAGTATGATCTTCCGGCCCGCCTATTTCACTGGAGTACACAATTTCACCGTCCACAAAAATCAGGAATTCATGAGGACGATCATGACCTTCAATACCAAAATAGCCTTCCGCTACGCCCTGAAGGGGTCGCGCTGAAAAAATGTACTCTGCATCTGCCGGAAAATAATGGGTGGCACTTACGCCGCCGCGGGTACCAATCGGCATGCCTTCAAGGTGCTTATCCTGTGTGGTATCGAAAGGTATTTGGTAGGTTTTAACGCTCACTGGCGCCTCTGCATTGCCGAGGGCCATATCGGCAACCCGCAATGCTACCGTCATGTAGCGATCCAGCAATAATGGAGAAGTGCGCAGGAGTTCTGCAATGTTATCGAAACCAAAATCACCGCCGTCGCTAGGCAGTAGTTCTGTGAGATCAATTTCCATTCCGAATAAATCGCGGATGACATTGGAATATTCAGCCCGGTTTAGCCGGTGGATGGTCGTCGTTCCAGCATAAGGCTCGTTGATCGCCGCCGCATCCAGTGTATTTTCAAGTGTTGCAATAAAATTCGCGCGCATCGCAGCACTTGGCTGCTCCTGTTTACGCGGAGGCATGGCCTTGATCTTAAGCTTGCGAAGCGCTTCTTCCCATACTACCGGGTTAGCATGCACATCTTCAGGTCCAAGCCCTTCAAATGACAGTCCACCCCGGAATTCGTCATAGTTGTGACATTCGGTACAGTAGGTTTCGATCATCGACCACTGCTGTGCCAGTAACTCTTCCGGTTCTGCAGCACCGGCTGCGCCACAAAAAGAAGCAATGCCGACTCCTGTCGCATAAATCCACTTCTTCATTGAACGCGACCCTCTTCTGCCAGCTGCTTTAATACTGCAGCAATTTCAATCGGTTGCGCCTGGGGTTCCTGAAAGAAAAATCCGGGTATTCCTGTTTTAGGGGGCTCATTCTCGACCAGCTCCAATGGAGTCTTGCCATCAGCGTTTTTCGCATCAAAGAACGCGCCCTGGGCGACGAGTGCATAGACAATATCTAGCTCTCCCGCTTCAGCGGCAATGTGCAGAGCTGTGACATTATCCGGACCTGGAACGTTTACATCTGCACCAGCCTCCAGAAGCAATTTGACGGCTTCCTTCGGATCACGTAAGCCTTCTTCGCGAAATGGCGGTGGTCCATATCTCAAATCATTGGGGCCACCTGAAACACCCACGCCCTTGCCACCAGTAATGGCGACCATAAGCGCAGTTCTGCTAACAATCTCTTCATCTTCATCGATACCCACATATCTCGTCTCGGTTGCAGGTTTCCAATTTGAATCTGCGCCATACGCCAGCATCATTTCAATGCCTGCAACATCCGCTGCTTTGGCGGCTCTGTAGAAAGGTGATTCAATGGATTTAATGTCACAACACATCGACGTGTTATGCATCTGCCCAATAAATGGCTTGTCAGGGTCAGCGCCCGCTTCAAGCAAGAGCTTAGTAAGATCAAGTGCAGAGAGTTCGTTCCGATGGTCTGCACGAAATACAGTACCATCCTTAGCCCGCCAATCCGTAGTGCCATCACGCATCTCGGTAATATAGTAGAGGGAGCCATCATTCGCATCGGCACCGAGTTCTAGAAGTAGTGCGGCAATGTCGAAACGGTCATTCACAATCGCCAGCATCATAGGCGTCGAAGTATCACCGTTCTTTGCATTTATGTCGGCGCCATTATCAAGCAGCAGCTTGATCATTGCCTGGTCCCCATTGCGCGCCGCCCAGTGCAGGGCTGCAAATCCACCGGAGGGAAAATCAGCGTTTTTACGTTTTGTCAGTTCTGAGACTCGCGCTTGCATATTTGGATTGGCGCCGGCATCAAGAAGAGTACTAACAACATCATGATGACCTTCTGCTGTAGCCCACATCAGCGCTGTCTGATTTTCAATTGGTTCAGTTTTGTTGGGATCAACACCAGCATCGAGTAGCACTTTTACCGCGTCGACACTGCCGGAACGTGCAGCAGCCATAAGAGTAGACTCAAGTCCTTGCTCGGCAAAATCAAGACTGGCGCCGCTGGCCAGCAAAGCAGAAATCATGTATGCATTGCCATAACGGCTCGCCTGCATTAAAGGGCTTATATCCAGCGTATTCGAAATATTCGGATCAGCACCGGCATCAAGCAGTAACTGGACAATTTCCATGGATGATTTATAGACAGCCCACAGCAGTGGCGTGGTGCCATCAGCTTCAGCCTGATTGACATCTTCCCCTGCGGCAATCAGCTCACGGGAATAATCTAGATCATTTGCCCGCGCAGCTTCTGCAATAGCGCTGGACGCATAGGTTTTTGGCGCATGCGGCAGGATAAGCAGGGCAACAAGTGCCACTGCACATACAGCAGGTATAGTTCCTTTATTCAAGACTCTCATTAGACGCACCCCCCCTCTATCTACTTATTTAACAGCATCCCTTTGAAACAAGTGTATGTTACAAAGCGTTACAGAATCTTACAGATTCACTCATCGCTAGTGCGCACATGGCGAAATCTACTTTTAATATCCATCGAATTCTGCCACAGGTCGCACCACTACGCAAAACAAGAAGCGCTTTTCATCGCTAATAGATAGATATATTTGATGCTGTCATTACGGAAAGATTATTCCAGTTTCAGCAAGGAAACGATCGGTAAGGTATTAAGAGGACAATTTTATTCGCAATGCCTGTTTAACATTAACTGTCTCCCTGTTCTAAAACATACGCTGCAGCAATTTATCTTTTTTATAAAACTGATGATAGGCCGTTGCGATAAGATGGAAGACCACCAGTGCTGCCAGCGTCCAGGCAAAAAATGCATGCTTTTCTTCCAGTAATTCGTGTATTTCATCACCGGACATAATCATCGGTACCGGAATAAAACCCAGTAATTTTGCATCCAGAGGTTGACTGAGGGTTCCGGCCAGAGCCCAGCCCAGTATTGCGCAGGAAAGCATGAACGCATACAGGGCCATATGTCCCAGAGCTGCCAGATTACGCTCCCACTTCAGGGATTGTGGGGGAGGCTCGGGCGCTTTATAAAGTCCACGCCAAGTAATACGCAGGGCCGTAAGAAGCAGCAAGGCATAACCAAATGACGCATGCCAGGCATATTGATTAAAACGGCTTTCCCGAGGGGCAAAATCCGTCATCCACCAGCCGTGAATAATCAGAATTAAAACCAGGCCCATGCCAATGCCATGCATCACTCGTATCGGCAATCCCCAACTATTGGAGGTATTTTCAAGCATATTCTTTTCCACATGGGACGCTTGCAACTTAAAAAAGTAAAGTTGCTAAGTTGCAAGCGTCCCTATTAATTTCATGGGCCCGGCACGCCCCGTAACAGTCGCTTCATCGGCGTCAGGATTGTTCAGGATATAGGCCAGACTGCCGATATCCACCGCAAACGCATGACTATTGAGTAAGGTGAAAAATAAAATAATTGAAAGTAACAGGTGCCGCGTATTTGCTGTTCCGTACTGCATTGAAGTGTTCCACAATTAATAATGTATTAACTGGCAGTTGAGGTGAAGACGGGAAAAGAAATTGTCCTGAGACTCTACATACTAACAGTAATGTTCATCAGGAAGATTGTTAATCTTTATGGCTAATTTTGAAATTGGCTGGGGTGGTAGGATTCGAACCTACGCATGACGGAGTCAGAGTCCGTTGCCTTACCGCTTGGCTACACCCCAGTAAATCTTTTAAACACGAATCCATTGCAGATTCGCCTCTCTTAACGCATGAACAGAGCCTTCAGCCGTTCTAAAAAGCGGTTGCCTTACCGCTTGGCTACACCCCAGTAATTTTGCTGATTTTCTGAATTGTAGGTTGCAGCACGCAGCCGGATTTTCAGAGGGCGCAATCCTACTAAGATTGCGACCTTTTTTCCAGTTTTTCCCGGTATTTTCCTCTAACAATCCTGTGTTTTAATAACACAGGGTCTGATGTGAAATATGAGGCTCAAAAGCAAGCCTGAAGAATCGCTAACCTTTGGGGGATATATGGGACAAGAAATTCAATCCAGTTTTTTTACTGAATCAGAACTTGCGCACTTCAAGCGTCAGTTGCTGGAAGAAACAGAGCTGTTGCAAAGCTACTTTGATCAGTCACTTTTCACTAGGCAGGGCTATAAGGCCGGCTTTGAACTGGAAGGCTGGCTGCTGGACAGTAGCAATCATGCGGCCCCGGATAACGAGGCTTTTCTGGCCAGCCTTAATGACAAGAATGTCGTGCCTGAGCTTGCTACCTTTAATTTCGAGGTCAATGGCGATCCAGCCATTCTGGAAAACGATGCCCTGGAGCGCATGTATCAGGATCTGCTGAAGACCTGGCGTCATTGTGCTGAGGCTGCCAAAGCCCGTAATGAAAAAATTCTGATGATCGGCATCCTGCCCCATCTACGGGAAAGCGATTTGACCATGGACAACATGTCCGTCATGTCGCGCTATAAAGCGCTGAACCAGCAAATTCTGAAAATGCGGGATTTCAAACCACTGCATCTGCATATCACTGGCCAGGATGAACTGGTCACGGTTAAGAATGACGTGATGCTGGAAGCCGCTACCACCTCATTTCAGATTCATTTCCAGATTCCCATGGAGGAATCCGTCAATATCTTCAATGCCACTCTCATAGCCTCAGCCCCGATGGTGGCCATTTCCGCCAACTCGCCTTATCTGTTCGGAAAAGATCTCTGGGATGAAACCCGCATTCCGCTGTTTGAGCAAAGTGTTGAAATCGGTGGCCCGGGCAAGCGCCGGGTGTGTTTTGGTTATGGTTACCTGCAGGAATCCCTGATGGAATGTTTCGCGGAAAACCTGGCTGAGTACCCTGCTCTACTGCCGCTGGTTAATGATGCCCCACCCGAGAAACTAGCCCACCTGAAGTTCCACAATGGCACGATCTGGCGCTGGAACCGCCCTCTGATCGACTTTGATAAAAACAATAAACCTCATTTGAGAATAGAGCACAGAGTTGCCTCTGCCGGTCCCAGCATAAGTGACTGCTTTGCCAATGCGGCTTTTTATTATGGCCTGAGCCATGGCATGACTCTGCGTTATGACAAGGTTGCCGAGCGCATTGAATTCAAGGCGACGAAAAATAACTTTTATGAATGTGCCCACCATGGACTGAATGCCTCTGTGACCTGGATTGATGGCCGTGTGCTCAAGGTGGATGATCTGATCATCCATGAATTAATACCGATTGCCACTGAAGGGCTTCAGGATCTGGGCATTGATGACAACAATATTAAACACTGGCTCGGCATTATTCAGGGCCGAGCCGAAAGTAATCAAAATGGTGCCCACTGGCAGCGTGCCTGGGTAGCGAAACATGGTCATGATATGCAGTCTATGGTGAACCGCTACTATGAACTTCAGCAATCCGAACAACCAGTCCATGAATGGACTCTTCTTTAAACGCACCAAAAGATGAACGAATTATTAAATGATAAAACGCTTAAATAAACTCCCCGAAGGTTTTCTCAACTGCAGTGCAGAAGATTTACACAAGCTTATTCCTGAAAGCACGCTGATATCCCTGGATGGGGATAAAAAGGAATCCTTGTTTTTATCGATATTGCTACATGGCAACGAACCCACTGGCCTGGTTGTCGCGCAGAACATCCTGAGCAAGTATCAGCAAGATGGTCTGCCCCGCTCCATCCTGTTGTTTATTGGAAACGTGGAAGCCGCCAGCAAGGGCTTGCGTCGTCTGGATGACCAACCCGACTACAATCGCATCTGGCTTGAAGGCCATATCGAAAACGAGTCCGCAATCCATCTGGACATTGCCGAACTGCTTCACGAAATGGCGCGTCGTCCCCTCTTTGCCTCTATTGATATCCACAATAACACCGGCATTAATCCTCACTACGGCTGCGTGAACAAACTGGATCCGATATTTTTGAACCTGGCACGACTGTTTTCCAGAACCGTGATTTATTTTATTCAGCCCGGCGGTGTGCAAAGCAAAGCCTTTTCCCATTTGTGTCCGTCAGTGACACTGGAATGCGGCAAGGTCGGTGATGAATTTGGTATTCAGCTTGCTACCCACTTTGTGGATGAGGTTATTAATCTGGACAGCATCGCTCAGCATAACGTGACAGATCAGGACATCGATCTGTTTCATACCCTGGCGGTGATTAAAATTCCGGAGCCAATTTCATTCAGCTTCGATGGCAGTGATGCAGACATTCAATTTATTCAGGGTATTGAATCGCTGAATTTCGAGGAAATCCCCCCTGATACCTCAATAGCAACTATCAAGACTGGCATCATGGCACCGATTCTGGTGCTGAATGAAGACGGTGAAGATATCACTGGGCAATTATTTACCATCAAGGATAACAAGCTGGTCAATCGTAAAACTCTGATGCCCGCCATGCTCACCCTGGAAGAAAATATTATTCGGCAAGATTGCCTGTGCTATGTGATGGAGCGCTACGAAATCGCCATGGGAGAAAAAGCCAGTGATGATGAGAAACCAGTCTGGACTATTTAATCAACTCAAGATAACTATGAAATGAATTCCAGTTAGGGCAACACCAGACAATTTCTTACTGCAGCAGAAGTTCCCTGAACTCACCGCGCATACAATGGTTCGATGCCATTGATGACGAATAGGCGCCGGCATTAATGAGCACAAGATAATCTTCATCTTCCATGTCAGGGAGCAGGGCATTTTCATACCAGACATCCAGTGCTTCATTGATATTCCCGACCACATGGCATGGGCTTAATGGCTCGCCGCGGTAATGTACGGGAACTGGCTGGAATGGCAGATTGTAATTGGCCGGCTCCGGCGCAATGTTAAAACCGGCATCCACACCCAGGAACAACACGTCGCGTTTGGTTTCCAGGTAGGTTTTTTCCAGCAACAACAGACCGGCATCTTTCACCAGGTAATCACCTGGCTCAACTTCCACGTGCAAGTCTCTGTCGCCAAACTGCCGCCACAGCGCCTGAGCCCAACTATCCAGATCAAGTGACTGGTCTGAACTGACATGCGGTACACCCAGCCCACCCCCCACATTCACTCTGGTGACGCTAGCGCACTGGTCTACAAACCAAAGGCAGTTTTCTATAATACTTTCCCAAAGCGGCAATTGCGGCGTGAGATAGCCACAACCGGTATGGAAATGAATTTTGGTGACATCCAGACCATAGTCTTTCGCCACTGCCAGCGCCTCATGGAATTGCTCCCGGTAGATACCAAACTTGGTGGTGATATCACCGGCATACTGTAATTTATCATTACCGTCACGGCTGATACCCAGTCCCGGATTCACTCGAATGCCAATTTGTGAACCGGAGAACATTTCTCCCCACTGACGGATCGCATGGATAGAGTCGGCATCAAAAAACAGACCATGAAAGCCGGACAACAGTTTGTAATCCCTGCGCGACAGACTGCCGGCAGTAAAGGAAATTTCTTCTGGTCTGAAACCACAACTGACCGCATGCTCAACCTCGCGTGGTGAACAGGCATCAATACCACACAGGCCGGACTGCTTCAGTGCCGCCAATAAAGGAGCAAAGCGATTAGCCTTCATGGCATAAAGCACAGAGTGACGATCTTTCAGGCCGGCAGTATCCAGGGCCAGGTGCAAGCGTTCCAGATTCTGCCGCACCCGAGCCATGGAATACACAAATCCAGGCGTCCTGACTTCTCTAACAAGGTTTGCTACAGACTGACCGGCAAAGTACAGATCACCGTCCTGGTAGCAAAGATCTTCTCTTTGCCACCAGGTGAGGGTTTGTTCCTGAGCGGTGTCCGAATCAGTGCGTGCTGTGTTGATCATGTTGTTCCAGTATCATTTGATGAGGCATTTCCTTGCGCCCGGTAATCCAGCCGCGGCAGGATTCGCTGGTACAACAACAGCCAAACTGTCGGTACAGAATATCTTCAGTTTCCGCATAATCCATAAACAAAAACTCTCCCTTCTTTATTTCTTTCAACGCAGTCAGGGTCATTTTTCTCATATTCAATGACACATTCGGGTCACAGGAGTGCAGCAAATACCCCGTAAAATACGGGTCATACATATGCCTTCTTTTAGAGACCTGCAAAGTATGCTGCCTAATATCTGACACCATTTCACCAGTCACAATTGCCAGTAAGTCTCCCGGCTTAAACGCCTGGAAAGTGATTACCCCAAAACCCGAATTATTGTCTTTCGGGACCACTGCAAAATTACAGGCTTGCGGGAACAGGGGGTTTTCCCCAAATGTTTTTGGATAAAGCATCTTTTTTAATCTCCACTAAAAAAGGATTGAGAAACGAAAAACAACCTGCCTCTTTAGGTCAGAGATATAGGCCGTTTTCACGCGCGCTTTATACTGCCAGTTTGGATTTCACACAAGAATTATTTGCAGTTTAGAGGGATTTTTTTATCGACGCTCCTGGGAGCTGGGCAATAATGTTTTTTCGATTTTTGGCTTCAAGTGAATTCTGAAAGTTTTTTTAATTTTTCTTTTGTCGGATGGCGCTGTGCATTCCGACCTACGATACCCTTGTCTCTTGTCTCTTGTCTCTCGTCCCTAAACATCCCTTGCCAGTATTTTATCCAGTTGATTCGCAAAGGCCTGACGATCCTGTTTGTTCAGCGGAGGCGGCCCACCGCCATGGACGCCGCTGCTGCGCATGGTGTCCATAAAGTCCCTCATATTCAGTCGTCCGCCGATATTGTTAGGGGTAAAAAGCTCCCCCCTGGGACTTAGTGCCTGCCCGCCTTTTTCAATCACTTCGGAGGCCAGAGGAATATCGGAGGTGATGACCAGATCACCTGCTTCAACAAGCTTTACTATCTCATCATCCGCCACATCAAAACCCTGGGGCACTTGTAATGAGGTGATATTTTTATCTGGAGGCGTTTGCATCAACTGGTTAGCAACCAGAGTAAGTTGTATGCCCGTGCGCCTGGCCGCCTTGAATAGAATCTCCTTAATAACAACCGGACAGGCATCCGCATCGATCCATACTTTCATTACTGCTCTTCCTTCTGTATGTCCAGACTCTGATTCTGGACAGTAAAATGGACAGCCAGCCAGATGGTAACTTGATCCTCTGGCGTCCATTTAACCCGGTGCTTTTGCTGCGCAGGTATAAAACAAAAAGCGCCCTGTTGCATATGCAAGTCTTCACCGTTCTCAAATTCCAGTATTGCTTCGCCTTGCACTACCAGCACCCATTCATTGTCTAGCTGGTCATACCAAGCTGATGCTGGACTTTTTTGCCCTTTGGAGACAATACGCTTGATAAGCACATTGTCCTTTTCCAGAAATACCTGTTCCAGCTCCCGAGGAATCTGGCTCGGGATATCCGCCAAAACATTGCCATGGTCTTTTTCTACTTTCATTTTCTGCTCGCCGCGTTAAACTTTTAACTTTTAACTTTTAACTTTTAACTTTTAACTTTTAACTTTTAACTTTTAACTTTTAGCTTTTAGCTTTTAACTTTTAGCTTTTAACTTTTAGCTTTTAAGAATGATGCCGGACATCGCTGCGCTCTTCCGGCCTACAGGTCTTAAATTTGTTTCCTTCCCCACACACTCGCCAGCAACGAACCTGACAGGTTATGCCACAAGCTGAATACAGCCCCCGGCAATGCAGCCGCAGTACTATAAAATTGTGTGGCCAGAGCCACCCCCAGGCCTGAGTTCTGCATTCCTACTTCTATGGCAATAGTGCGGCAGGTACGTTCATCATATTTAAGTAATTTACATAAACCATAGGCACTGCCAATTCCGCAAAAGTTATGCAAAATAACCGCGACAATCACCACTGCACTTATCACTGCCAGATTACTGCTGTTCAGTGCCACAACAATGCCGATGATAAGCACAATGGCAATCACCGAGATTGCAGGCAGCACAGGTGCCAGCCTGACAAGTTTTTCCCCGAAGTAAGTATTTAGAATCAACCCGCTTAAAACCGGGACAATAACCATTTGCAGAATACTGGACATCATCTCCATGATTGGTACATCGATCGCCTGTCCTAGATAAAGCCAGGTTAAAAATGGTGTTGCGACAACTGACAACAGAGTAGAAACCATGGTCAATGATATAGAAAGAGCAAGATCTCCTTTTGCCAGATAACACACCACATTGGATGCTGTGCCACCCGGACAACAACCCACCAGGATCAGCCCCACTGCCAGCTCACCTGAAATCGGCAGAACGCGCACAAGAGTAAACGCCAGAAAAGGCATCAGCAAAAATTGTAAAAGGGTTCCCAGCGCAATTCTGTGAGGTCTGGCAATAACCTCTTTGAAACTGGACAAACTCAGCGTCAGCCCCATGGCAAACATGATGAGAGTCAGCAAGGGTACGATGAAGTTCGCCAGGGGAGAAAATAGTTGCGGCAAATAAAAACCTGTCACTGCAGCAACTATAGCCAGCAGTGAAAAACTTCGGGTGATGAGGGTCATACAGAACTCTAATTCCAGACTATGCAGAAATCAGAGTACCTGTATCAACATGAATTTTCAAAAGGAGAAACTGTAGATTTTCCTGATGGCTCTGACTAAACTCGCGGATAAAGCAGATTAAAATGAAAGCGACACAAAAAAACAGGTGATATCAATTAATGCTGACTTTGCTTTTCAGTATCAGCATGGCACAAATTGCACGCTTTGAGAAAAGACGCTGGTGGATTTGGGGGCCAATGACATTTGCTATCGCGGGATTAATTCAGACGTTTTTAATTCAGGGTTACTGGGGCGCAGTGCTGGGGTTTTCTCTCTCTTATGGGACGATGACTTATGCAAAAATGAAATATCGGGTAAATCTGGGTCCAACAGTGAATAATAATCCCAGCTCTTTTAGTGACGAATAATATTTACCAGCTTATTCATCCAGTACGCTAATCACCGGCAGTCGTAGAGTAAGTGTCATACCTTTCTGAAACTTCAGGGTCAGGGACACTTCTTCATCACCCAGCGGTCTTTTAAGGCCGGACAACATCAGATGCAGGCCACCGGATTCCAGCACCACCTGCTCACCAGCAGGGATTATCAAATTCATTTTATGCACCATACCCATCATGCCATTATTATTTTCACTGGCATGGATGGAAACACTTTCCGCAAAATCGGCCTCACCCCCTGTTAATACCAGGTCTTCACTGCCCGTGTTATGAAGTGTCATATACGCAGCGGTATTCTCCACACCGGGAGGCAAACCACGGACATAGGCATTAGTCACTTCAATTTGCTCCGTCTGGGCAGCTGCAATAGCCTGACTGATAAAAATGCCAATGCACAAGATAAAAAACTTTTTCATTTAATAATTCTCAAAAATGATGGCGTTAATTTTACCGGAGGCTCAGGATTTTGGGATAAGCACCTGAATGCTGGGCTCATTAGCTGCGCCTATATTACCTCTTAAGCGGTAACCACCAACAGCTTCACGCATGATCTTATAAATCCAGCGTCCTTCTTCATCGGTGCGGGCATTAATTAAAAAAGTGGCTTCTATATCACGAATATATTGTCCAATCTCTCCAAGCTCGACCATGGTTTCCAGACTTTGCTCAGCCAGTCCATCAGGGTCAAGTGGAAAAATACTCATCTTGTTTTCCTGTGCCCGCTCAAGCCGACTTTGCGCATCTCGTATAACACTGCCGTTGACTCCTAAACTTGCTCCACGATCAAGATAGCTTGCTGCGGTGTCATATTGGCCAATTTTTATTGCAGCATCAGCCAATTCCACATAGCGCTGAACGATATCGCGAATTCCCTGAAGGGCTACTTCATTGTCGGGTTCAAAATCCAGCACAGCGCTAAAACCTGCATAGGCATTATTACCGGTCGGTGACATAAGACGATTATCTTCAAAGGCAACCCGCGCCTCGTAAAGCATATCCGCAAGAATACGCTGACGTACAAAAGGATCATTACTATAAAGCGATTCTTCCGCTGGCACCGTTTGCTCTTCTGCTTGGCTTGCGGAATAAACTATTGTTTCAGATTCCGTACTGGTACAAGAGGCCAGAATAAAAACGCATGGCAGCAAGCTGTATTTGAAAATATTGCGTAGCATTGTGATTAACATGAGCAAGACTAAAGAAGACCCCTGAAAGGAATGAATTTTAGCAAATCCCCTTTTTCTACTATTTTCCCCAGCGGGATTTCAGCCAGTCCATCCGCCCAGGAAAGCGATGTCATGATGCTCGACCCCTGATTGCCAAATGCCTGCAGAGTCTGCTCACCATCATCTTCTGACGCCAGCCTGACACGAATAAATTCCAGTCGACTAGCCGGTTTTGAAATATTAAAACCTGCTTTAACTTGAACAGAAGGTGCCGCTAGTGATCTGCACCCCTGAGTTTTTAACAAGCAAGGTCTGACCAACATGGTAAAAGTAACAAACACCGCGACGGGGTTTCCAGGCAAACCAAAAAATGGCACGCTTGAATCTCCTTGACGGATATGTCCATAAGAAAAAGGTTTTCCCGGTTTGATGGCCAGCTTCCAAAGACCCAACTCGCCAAGGTTTTCCACTGCCTGTCTAACATGATCTTCATCACCAACAGACACTCCTCCAGTAGTAATGATGCAATCTGCTTCCTGGGCCGCAGCGATCAAGGCCAGCTCGGTATTCGCCAGTGAGTCATCAACAATCCCTTTTTTAATGACATCCAACCCCATTCCCTTGAGAAGGCCTTCCAGGGTAAAGCTGTTGGAATCATAAATCTGTCCAGGAGCAAGCGCTTGTCCTGGCGGAATGACTTCGTCCCCGGTATTGATAATAGCCACTTTAAGTGGTCGCTTAACTTTTACCCTGGCAATCCCCAACGATGCGAGCATACCCAGATCCTGAGGTCGCATGCGGTGACCGGCCTGCAATACTTCACTGTCTTTTTCGATGTCATGCCCTTTCAGGCGGATATTCTCACCGACAAAAGGCAAGACCATGATCTCGACCAGGCCGTCTTGCGCGCGGGTATTTTCCTGAATCACCACTGCATCAGCGCCCTCAGGAATAGGTGCTCCGGTAAATATCCTGGCTGCTGTACCTGTTTGCATAGCAGCCCCATTATGACCAGCGGCAATTATCTGGGAAACAGGCAATCTGCAGCCGCTTTCAGCGGTATCACGCGTATTAACCGCATACCCGTCCATAGCACTGTTATCAAAGTCAGGAACATCAAACCCTGCCTGTTGCGAGGTAGCCAGCACACAGCCCAGCGCATCAGGCAATGCCACATCGATTTCATCACTATTTTCTTTAACAGCTCCAAGCAGAAAATCGAGGGCTTTTTCCAGGGGAATCAGGGCGGAAGACATAAAATCTCGCTTATAAATATCAGGCAGCCATTCTACAAGTCACAAGTCCCTAGTCACAAGTCGCAAGTCGCAAGAGGCAAGAGGCAAGAGGCAAGAAAAATTGTTCCTTTGCGAGGTTTAATTTTCAACTGGAATTCATTCGGGGTTGAAACCCCTCCTACACCCTTTCAACTTGTACCTTGTACCTTGCGACTTGTAAAATGCGAGTCTAATTTCCCAGGCCCATCCCCGTGAGTGATTATTTAATTTTTCTGGTCCCCACCATCGTCTTTGGCGGAGCCTATCTGTCCACCGTTGCCGGTATGGGTGGTGGCCTGCTGATACTGGCAACCTGCTCACAGATAATGCCTGTTGCTATTGTTATTCCTCTCAATGGTGTTTTTGTATTTGCCGGCCAGGTCACTCGAACTATCCAGTTTCATCGCCATATCGCATGGGATATCACCCTTCCTTTCATTCCCGGATCAATTTTAGGGGCCACACTGGGAACGGTGATTTATTTCAAACTGCCTGAATTTGCCATTGCTCTTATATTGGGGATGGTGATGCTCTGGTTCAGCTGGGTACCCAGCAGCAAGGGCTCCAGATTTCTTGCCGAGAAAATTCCGCAGCCATATTTCTGGATAGGCATCATTCATACCTTCCTTTCGACAGTCTCCGGCGCCGGAGGCCTGCTACAGTCGTTAATGGTGAACAGTAAACTGGGAAAAGAAAGCATCGTCGCCACCATTGCCGGGACCTTATTGGCAATGTCTGTTTTCAAAACGGTGGGTTATTTTATTGCCGGCTTTGATTACCTGAGCTGGTTGCCGGTGATTTTACTTTCCTGGGTGACTGGTATTGCCGGTACCACAGTAGGGAAATATTCGTTGAATCTTATGCCAGATATCTTTTTTCGGCGCCTGATCAAAACCATGGTTACTATTTTCGCGTTGCGGCTTTTTTGGCGGGCGGCTTCTGCTGCGGGGATTTTTTAGGCGAAGTATTTTTACGCTTGGCTTTTACTTTTCTGCTGGTGTTTGTATTGATATCAGCTCCATTATCAGCATCCTTACTGTCTGATGTCTTGCCCGCCCTTCCTCTTTTCTTAAGTCCTGCTTTTACATTGGTAGAAGGTTCATTTTTAGCATTCTTTATTCCGTAAATCTCTTCCAGTACACCAATAACACCATCACCGCGAGAACGTTGTTTGATGCCAAAGGTTGACATGATTTTTCCACAGTTGAGCGCTGAGTTGCGAATATAAGGGCTCTCCACTGACAGTAATTCGATATCCAGCGCAGGGAGTATTTTTTCCAGCACCTTATCCAGTTTCGCAGCCTCTTCCAGGACATGCAGAACAAACTGATCCTGATTAACAGGCTGCAAAGCGTTGTAATGATAAGTCCCCCAGACTTCGGCATTGCAATCCACCTGATTGATGATGCCTAAAATCACCCGCGCCGCATCAGTGGCATGGGTTGGGCTAAAGCGATTATCTACCACGCTGATCTTACCCGCGTTTTCTTTACAAGAGTTAATAAGTGCCCGGAAATAATTATCCCGATGACTGCTAAACAACCAGTCGGTACGCAGAATTATATGCTTTACGGCTTCTTCTCTCAGGGTGCGCTCACCATACCATTTGCTTCTGCCATAACTGCACCGGGGATTAGTCTCATCATCTTCTTCGTAGGTTTCTTTCTTTTGTCCGTCAAAAACATAACTGGAAGAATGATGCAGCATGGGGATACTGAGTTGATTACAGACTCGTGCCAGAGCTGCGACGCCTTCTGTATTTATCAGCTCACACTTTTTGGCAGCGTCGGGATCGTTTTCCGCCTTTTGCAGGTTGCTGTAAGTGGAAACATTGATCAGTTGGGTAGGATTGATGCGACTGACTGCCTTCATCACATCCTTGGCTTTCAAGATATCAACATCGTCTATATCAAGCGCAGTAAAATCAACCTGTGCGTCGGCCAGTAACCGGATCAACTCCCGGCCAAGCTGACTATTGGCACCAAAGATTAATAACTTCACGGTTTATCGAAATTCTAAAATAGTGTTCATATGAATAGCTTACCGGACTTCCCCTGTAACAGCGAAATGTCCGGCAACATTGAGAATCTTCTTTCTATGAGTAAAACAGTTATCACTGATTTTGCTTTCTATATCAGCGGCTAATCAACAAGCAACTTTCTATAAGTGCAGGCTATTAGTGCTGAAGAGAGTGCCTAATGTGAGCGCCCTGGCGTAGAGAATTGACTAAAAAGGAATATCGTCGTCAAAACTTTCCATGTCAGCAGGAGCCTGTTGCGGTGCATTGCTTGAACCGTTACCTTGCTGTGAAGGAGCTTGCGAAGATGGCTGCGAGGACTGGGACGGCTGGTAACCACCACCGCTGCTATTTGAGTTGCCGCCACGGCTGTCCAGCATCTGCATTTCATTGGCGATAATATCGGTGGCATAGCGTTTGATGCCATCTTGCTCCCAGGAGCGGGTTTGCAAGCGCCCTTCCACATAAAGCTTGGAGCCTTTTTTTACATATTCGGCAGCAATTTCAGCCAGCCGCTGATAAAAGGTAATCCTGTGCCATTCTGTGCGTTCCTGCTGCTCACCGTTATTTTTATCTTTCCAGGTTTCACTTGTAGCCAGAGTGATATTGGTAACGGCATTACCGTTTGGCATATATCGTGTTTCCGGGTCTCCGCCCACATTACCGACTAAAATTACTTTATTTACCCCTCTACTCGCCACAATCTTCTCCTGAAATTTAAAAAACAACTATGACATTAAGTCTAGCATGCTTCTGAAAAAATTCGATCATAATTCTCTTTCCTGCGTATAATTGTCGGTTGTTTTTTCATTCCGGAACTGGATCCGCATTAACATGTCCATGGATAAAATTATCGTCAGGGGGGCTCGCACCCACAACCTGAAAAATATCGACCTGACCATTCCGCGCGACAAGTTGGTAGTAATTACAGGTATCTCCGGGTCAGGCAAATCATCACTTGCCTTTGACACCCTTTATGCCGAAGGCCAGCGTCGCTATGTGGAGTCCCTGTCCACATACGCCAGACAGTTTCTATCCATTATGGATAAGCCGGATATGGATCAGATCTCAGGCTTGTCACCCGCTATCTCCATCGAACAGAAGTCCACTTCCCACAATCCGCGCTCAACAGTCGGCACTATCACGGAAGTCTATGATTACCTGCGCCTGCTATTTGCGCGGGTCGGTGACCCCTATTGTCCCGATCATCATAAGAAGCTGGAAGCGCAAACTGTCAGCCAGATGGTAGATCAGGTGCTGGCTTTGCCGGAAGGCACCCGCATTATGCTACTGGCTCCCATCGTCCGGGATCGCAAAGGGGAACATCTGCATGTATTTAATGAGCTTAAAACCAGTGGATTTATCCGGGCAAGGGTAAATGGCATTGTTACTGAACTGGACTACCCACCAGAGCTGGAGAAAAACAAGAAACACACCATCGAAGCTGTGATTGACCGTTTCAAAGTCAGGCCAGATATTGAACAACGCCTGGCGGAATCTTTTGAAACTGCGCTACAAATTGCCAGTGGCATTGCTATTGCCAGTTTTATGGAAGATGAGAAGAGTAAAAAGAAAGACACGCCCGATGATATGATTTTTTCATCATTGTTTGCCTGCCCGGTGTGTGGTCATAGTATTCCCGAACTTGAACCGCGTCTGTTTTCCTTCAATAATCCCGCGGGTGCCTGTGAAACCTGTGACGGCTTGGGGGTGAAGCAGTTTTTTGATGAAAAGCGGGTTATCGTTGATGAAAACCTGAGTCTGGCGGAAGGGGCGATACGCCGCTGGGACCGTCGCAATATTTATTATTTCCAGTTACTCACTTCACTGGCTGAGCATTACGGCTTCACTGTCGAAACACCCTGGAACAAACTGCCTGCTGAATTCCAGAAAATCATTCTAAGGGGTAGCGGTTCTGAAAAAATCGATTTTACCTTTGTGAATGAACGCGGTGATGACTTCACCCGCAGTAATGTCTTTGAAGGCATCCTGCCCAATATGGAGCGGCGTTATCGGGAAACCGACTCAAACACGGTAAGGGAAGATTTTGCCAAATATTTAAGCTCACAGCATTGCCCGGATTGTGAGGGCACCCGTCTACGACGCGATGCGCGGCATGTCTTTATTGGCAAACAGACACTACCCGACATCACCACCATGACCATTGCCGGCTCAGCCGCTTATTTCAATGGCCTGAAATTCCGTGGCAAGAAAGCCACTATTGCTGAAAAAATTCTAAAGGAAATTCTGGACCGCCTGCAGTTTCTTGTTGATGTGGGACTTAACTATCTAACATTGAATCGTAGTGCCGATACCTTGTCGGGTGGAGAAGCCCAGCGCATTCGTCTGGCCAGCCAGATTGGCGCCGGACTGGTGGGGGTCATGTATATTCTCGACGAGCCTTCTATCGGTTTGCATCAGCGGGACAATGATCGCCTGCTAAAAACACTGAAACATCTCAGGGACATTGGCAACACAGTTATTGTTGTCGAGCATGATGAAGAAGCTATCTACGCAGCTGATCACGTCATTGACATTGGCCCCGGCGCCGGAGTCCATGGTGGTCAGGTTGTTGCCCAGGGAACTGTCGAACAAATCATCAATAATAAAAACTCTCTCACCGGAAAGTACCTGAGTGGGAAAGAGCGTATTGAAATACCTAGGCAACGAGTTGAATACAACACTGACAAGCAGGTAGTGTTAAGTGGAGCCCAGGGCAATAACCTGAAAAAGGTCACCCTTGAGCTCCCCCTTGGCCTGATGACCTGCATCACCGGCGTTTCCGGCTCCGGGAAGTCCACTCTGATTAACAACACTTTATACCCGCTTGCCGCAACATTATTGAATCGGGCAAGCACCCTGGATGCGGCAAAACATGACAAGCTCGAAGGTCTGGAACAACTGGACAAGGTTGTGGATATTGATCAGAGCCCTATTGGACGCACACCCCGTTCTAACCCGGCAACCTACACAGGCATTTTTACACCGGTACGCGAGCTGTTTGCCGCGACCCAGGAATCTCGCTCACGTGGTTATAAACCCGGACGCTTCAGTTTTAATGTCAAAGGCGGCCGCTGTGAAGCCTGCCAGGGAGACGGCCTGGTTAAAGTGGAAATGCACTTTCTTCCTGACGTTTATGTCATGTGCGACATCTGCAAGGGCAAACGCTATAACCGGGAAACCCTGGAAGTGAAGTACAAAGGTAAAAATATCCATGAAGTGCTGAACATGACCATCGAAGAAGCACGTGAATTCTTCGACCCGGTGCCACAGATAGCCCGCAAGCTGCAAACTCTCATTGAAGTAGGTTTGTCCTATATTCGACTGGGCCAGTCCGCTACGACCTTATCCGGCGGAGAAGCACAGCGTGTAAAACTGTCCCGGGAACTTTCCAAACGCGATACTGGCCAGACCCTCTATATTCTGGATGAGCCTACTACCGGATTGCATTTTCATGACATCAAACAACTGTTGGCTGTACTGCATCGTCTTCGCGATCATGGCAATACAATCGTGGTTATCGAACATAACCTGGATGTCATTAAAACCGCAGACTGGATCGTGGATATGGGACCAGAAGGCGGTGATGGCGGTGGGCAGATTATTGCAAAAGGCACCCCTGAGCAGGTGGCAAAAATGAAGCAAAGCCACACCGGACATTTTTTGAAAAAAATGCTGGGCTGATATTTGCCGCTTGATAACTTCGCGGGCTTTACCCCTTTATCTCACTGTTATTTTTGGTGCGCAGTTATACAGACCTGTATCCAGGTATCTGACAAATTCCACAAGAGAGTTTTTTGCAGGCACTAAAGCTCTCTTTGGATTAGGGGATTATTGCTGATTTCTAACTTCTAAAAATTATAACTTACTAATATTAATATATATTTTTTGCAAACCCTGACATGAAAACCTACTATATCTGCCACTGCGACATTGTCTGTGATATCTTAGCTGGCCTTACAAATTAGATTTAGACTCCATCCTAATTATTCAGAGTAAAGCTTGAGCAAATGCCAGACTGCAGGACATATGAAGACGATTGAGAAAAAACATCATTGCTTAACTCACCACAGCTAATTTTCTTACCCCAGTCAATTTTCCCAAATAAAATAAACAGACAAACGGACATATGATCCGATGGGTAAATAAGGGCGTCATTCAAATATGAATTTTTGAGTCTGGAAGAAAAAACACCGTAAACTACAAATAAGCAGCATGGCTCATCGGACAGGATAACCATGTTAACAAACTTGCTGAATCGAGGATTATGGAAAAACCATTCAGTTTAGGCACACCGACAGAATCACAACTTTGACTCTGACACATGATGCCGCAAAAAGAAGCTGTTAAAAGCTTTGAGCTGAGAATAAAAAATGACAAATAACTCTGAAAATCTCCCGGAAAAGGATGTTGTCTTCATCGTCGATGATCAACGAACCAGTCGCATTATTATTGAGAGTATTGCAAAAACAATTGCCGACACTATTGAAGTCATCTCTTTTGACAATGCTACCGATGCACTCCTGGCCGCAGCCAGCTGAAAGCCCTGCCGGCATATTCAAAACCAGAATTATTGAAACTCAATGTCTCACGAAAACACTGAAAACACCCCTTCCCCGGAACAGGCCTCCAAAGTCTCTGGTGCACCACATCAAGCCCAGCATCTAGGGAAAGGAATCCTGTTCATGATGGCCGGCTCCATTTTATTTGCCATAGCAGATGCCATGGCGAAACTGGTGACCCAGAGCTATCCACTACCGCAGGTAGTGTGGCTACGTTGTTTTTTCGGCATTACCCTTATTGCCACAGCCATTCTAATAAAAGGTAAGCAGGGAGATTTCAAGACATCACGTCCGAAAATACATTTTTTACGCTCTCTTGCCGGCCTCATCATGACGGTGTGCATACTGGTGGGCTTGAAATATATCCCACTAGGGGAAGTAACCGCCCTGGTATTTGCAACGCCAATCATTGTTGCTGTGTACAGCATTACCGTACTCAAGGAGC
>CAWUSW010000008.1:0-35795 GCA_963925675.1 uncultured Pseudomonadales bacterium | reverse complement strand
GAACAGACTGGCCGCATCCCAATATCAAGGAACATATGCCCAACGACGGGGATCTTGTAGATCTGATCCCATTGATGGCTCCCGATGCTGATATGCAGCAAAAATTGCTTGTTGATAACCCTCATCGTCTTTACGGGTTTTCGAACTAAAACCAATATCGGGCAAAGTCATTGATGATAAAAACCATTCTTATTACTGGCTCCACAGACGGCCTTGGTAAAGAAGTTGCCCGGCGCCTGCTGGCACAGGGCCATAGGGTTTTAATTCATGGTCGTGATCCGGAAAAAGGCCAACTCGTCATTAATGAGTTGGCCAAACTCACTGATAAGGCCAATATTGAATATTTCAACGCGGACCTTTCCTCCCTGGCTGAAGTAAAAAAGCTGTCTGAAGATATTCTGGCGTCCCGGAACCGACTGGATGTATTGGTCAATAACGCGGGCATTGGCCCAAGAACCAAGGACTCACCAAGGCAGTTAAGTAAAGACGGGATTGAGATTTTTTTTGCTGTCAATTACCTTGCTGGCTACCTCCTTGCAAGAGAACTGATGCCATTATTAAAATCATCGGTCCCTGCCAGGATCATCAATGTAGCGTCAATAGCTCAGGTCCCGATTAATTTTAGCGATCCCATGCTTGAGAATAATTATGGCGATTATCAGGCCTACAGCCAGAGCAAATTAGCCCAAATTCTTCATACCATGGATCTGGCGCAGCAACTGCAAGATTCTGGCGTAACTGCCAATTCATTACATCCTGCCACGTTAATGAACACCAAGATGGTCCTTGACTCCAGCGCGCTGCCCGATAGCAGAACCACTGTTGAGGACGGGGCAGATGCATTGGAGAATCTGATCATGGGAGACGCCAGCGTTCTATCAAGTGGCGAATATTATGATGGTCTTACAAAAGCTCAACCTGATGCGCAAGCTTTTGATAAACAGGCGCTACTGGAACTCCGAGAATTAAGCGAAAAACTGATTACACAAGCAATTTAATTTTGCCTGGAGAGAAATAAATGAATCGTTTTGAAAAAGCTGTCTATGAATGCATGGACCCTGTTGAAGCCTTACTGCAACGTACCGAAAATCCTTTGCACAGAGCAATCCTGGAGAACTTTCGGCGCCATGTACACCTGGAAGGCTCGGGACAGTTCGACAAGATTACTGCGCCTGACATGATGGTGGATAAACCGGTTTATCGGGTCTCCTGGGGAGATACCCCGGCGCTGATAGAAGGTAAGGAAGGTGTTATAGGCTTTTATAATAGCGTCACTGGGGCAGTGTTATGGAACTCAGATGATCTGATCGCGGTTAATGACTGGGGCATTGCTGATGAGCTTACCTTTAACCAGCTTATTAAGGGCAGTGATCTGAAAAATCTCGGATACCAAGCAGATTCAGACGATGCTTATTATCACCTGCGCAGTCGTCAGGCCTTTATCTGGCCTTATAACGATCAGGCCCTGCTGCTCGGTGAAAATCTCTACGAAGATAAAACCAGTGTGGAAATCACTCAGATCGATGCAAGCGAACTGATTACGCCGCAACGGGTTGCCGAAATTCACAGAGAACAGTTGGCACGACTGGAAGCTGAGAAAGGCCCCAACTGGTGGGTCTATAATAAATAGCTGGCGGATATATAAATTAGCCCAAAGCTATGCTCTGACACCATGAGTTTTAATAAAAAGGTCAAAAAAAACGGCGTTCATATGAACGCCGTTTTTTTAAGTCTTATATAACTCAGTAAAAATTAATTCAGAAGTTAGTCCAGCGTTGGCTCAGAAAGTGGCTCATCGCCAATCTGGATTGAGCCTTCTACGGTGTCGCAATGCATACCCGCGGCTGGAGGCGTTCTTTCGGGACATTTGAATAATCCACCCTGTCTTGACCCGGAATTTTCACCATTACGCAAAGGATGCAGGCCTACGCTAAAAACGGTTCCTTGAGGAAAAGCGTTTACAGAAACACCCTGTCGCGCCATAGCCGCAGATCCCTGCATTTCAACGGACCAGATCACCGGGTCTCCATTTTCATCGCGCAATACGTTTTTTCGATCTTCATTCATTGGGGCAAAGAAAATCGCCAGATGATTGGCTGCCGGATCAATTCGCGTCACAACTCCGGTAAACAACTTCACATTGCGCATGTCGTACATGGCAAATGAATGATGTGCCTGTACCGGCGCGCCCAGCAAACTTGCCAGTAATGAAAGAGCTAAGGCAGGCTTATATAACCTCTTCAAATTTATCATATTTTAACACTCCTTCTGCCTCCAAAAGCTATGGAAGGCCTGATTACCAAATAGTATCTCTTAACAAGACTGACTAGAAGCTGAATATATCCTCTTCTTCCGGTTTTTCCATATCCTGTTCAAAATTCTTGTCCCAGATCTCTGCCCAGGGTCGCCCGTACATGTCGGGAATTTCATAGTCTATCACTTCTCCCGGTGAAACAGGGGTGGCATAGCCGTCAATAGGGAAGATTGTCTGTACGCATTCCACAAAAACATAGGGGGTTGCATTCGAGTCATCAAATTCATTTTGTTTCACATAATTTCTAACGACTCTCACAGGTTCAACCCACACGTCTTCATCATAAAAAATGGCCTCATGGTTAAGGCCGATAAAATTACCGTCTTCATCATGATTTGGGGTGTATATCTCGACAGTTTGCATCTTGTTGGAATGTTCAGGGGCTGAATGATTTTTCCAGCCTTGTATATTTGAGGTCCAGGTAATCAAGGTATCACCCTCCCAAAAGCCCACAGTTTCACCATACCAGCGCGGGACATCCGCACCCAATCTTGGTACTACACCCTCAGTATTAAACTCACGGCCAATATGAATATTGGTAATAAAGTTACGTGCAACGCCCGCCATTATTTGCACCATGTTAGGGGTCACCATAATGTAATGCTCCCACACCGCAAATTCATGAAAACGGCGGGTAAAGCCTTCTGGCCAGCAGTATTGAGACTGCCACTGTGCCGCATTGGTATTACCATGATGGTAAGTTTCCTGTACGAAATATTCCTGATATTGATCAGTCAATAAGGAAAGAATCGTAGGGACCTGGTTATAACGCATCTTGTACCAGTACTGATTATTGGGCGTTCTCACAGGATGCTGATAAATCCCGCTCCATTCACCGGGTACTGTGGAATAGGTATGCTTGGTGGGGCCACCCCTTTCAGTGGTTTCCTGCATTAGTGCTTCGTAATGTGCCTGAGCGCTGTCAAAACCATAAGGGCTGATTATGGATTCCCTTGGGTAATCATTCTCACATTTACCCCAGGGTGCTGTGGCTGGAGGATTCGGTCCCATGATCTCGGAACCGGTCGCATTCGCTCCCCACATATCCTCGATTGCAGCCGAAGAATTACAACGGTAATAACGTGGATCACTCCATAAATCTCGATCGGCATAGAAATCATCCGAGGTGAACAAATCCCTTTCCAGAGGCTCAACACCTTCAGGCGCACCACCCCCCATAGCGCCACCAAGGAAAGTACGAGCGACACCAGGTTCAAGAAAGCCACCTCTATAAGTGGCACCAGTGACCTCGTATTCATTGGCATCGGCTGCCAGAGGCCAGCCTCGCCCGACGCTTTCAAAATCTATTTGGGCAGTTGATTGTGCCTGGATATTAATAGCCAGTAGAGCTGTTGCTCCTGCCAGGGCCAGTTGGGAAATAGTAAGAATATGTCTTGGTGTGAACTTCATCGTAGTTCCTTTTTTACTGTCTTCTAATTATTCTTTTTTCTATTATTTGCTTGTTTTTCTTATTGTAGCGACGCCATAACCACCGCTAAATTCTGCCTGAGTATAAATTCACTGCCTATAAAAGACCATGACTGCTGTCAAATTACTAGTTCTTCAAGCGGTAGCCCGTTTTGAATATCCAGTGTAACAGGATGACGCATAGGCCAAGAAAAAACAGGGTCATCAAGATGCTAACGGTGACATTAACATCAGAAATTTCGTAAAAGCTCCAACGAAAGCCACTGACCAGATACACCACCGGATTGAACAAAGACACCTTCTGCCAGAATTCCGGCAACATGCTGAGCGAATAAAAACTGCCACCAAGAAAAGTAAGCGGCATAACAATCAACAGGGGAATTATATTCAGCTTTTCAAAATTGTCGGCCCAAATGCCAATGATGAATCCAAACATACTGAAGGTCGTAGCGGTGAGCACCAGAAATAACAGCATGAAAAAAGGATGCAATACATGCATATCTACAAACAGGGTCGCAGTTGCCAAAATAATTGAACCAACCATTACCGCTTTCGTAGCTGCTGCCCCGACATAACCCAGCACAATCTCTGCTGGCGACACTGGTGCTGACAGCATCTCATAGATAGTTCCGGTGAAGCGGGGAAAGTAAATGCCAAATGAAGCATTGGAAATACTTTGCGTTAACAGCGACATCATCACCAACCCTGGCACCAGAAATGCGGCGTAACTTACCCCGCCAATATCACTCATGCGAGAGCCTATGGCACTACCAAATACCACGAAATACAGGGATGTGGAGACCACAGGAGAAATAATACTCTGTGCAATTGTGCGCCAGGTACGCGCCATTTCAAATTTATAGATTGCCTTGACTGCGTAATAATTCATTTCTTCACCAGATTGACAAAAATTTCTTCAAGGGAATTCTGCATGGTTTCCAGATCTCTGAACTGTATACCGGCTTTTTCAAGCCCATCGAGCAAGGAGGTAATATCCGAGCTGTCCTGCTGCACATCATAGGTATAAACCAGATCCATGCCTGAATTTTTAATGATCAGACCAAACTCTTTCAGCGATTCAGGGACGGACTTAATTGCATGACTCAAATGTAGTGTCAGACGCTTTTCACCCAGCTTCTGCATTAACGCCTTTTTCTCTTCAACAAGAATAAGCTCACCCTGGTTGATGATTCCGATGCGATCAGCCATCTCTTCGGCTTCTTCAATATAATGCGTTGTCAAAATTATTGTGACACCTGACCCTCTTAATTCTCTGACCACTTGCCACATATCCTTGCGCAATTCTACATCCACCCCCGCAGTTGGCTCATCAAGGAATAGTATTCTTGGCTCATGTGCGAGTGCCTTGCCAATCATCACCCGACGTTTCATGCCGCCGGACAAGGTCATAATCTTGTTATCCTTTTTATCCCACAAGGAAAGTGATTTGAGCACTTTCTCCAGATGCACAGGATCAGGTCCCTTACCAAACAAGCCTCGCGAAAATGCCAGGGTGGACCACACGGATTCAAAAGCATCTGTATGCAATTCCTGCGGCACAAGCCCAATGCTGGAACGTGCCTGCCGGTAATCCTTGATGATGTCATAGTCATTAACAGTGATACTTCCCTCAGAAGGATTCACTATCCCGCAAACGATGCTAATTAGTGTCGTCTTACCAGCCCCGTTGGGCCCCAGCAAAGCGATGATTTCACCTTCCCTTATTTCCAGGTTCACATTTTTCAGTGCCTGAAATCCAGACTCGTAAGTCTTCGAAAGATTTTTAATGGAGATAACTGAGTTCATAGTTTCCTAATACAATAAAAATGAAAAATATTCGAGCTGTCCCGGATATTTATTTGAGTATTTTATAAAGATTGCTACTGGTACTGGCAACTAATATCGCTCGGATTGCCAGCGCAGAATTGTCGAACAAACTGGTCTATTACCAGGCAACTACCAGCCACCATTGTGGTATTACTGCTTTGTCTGACCAGATCATCCGCCGTCGATAAAGGTTTATCCCCTATTTCAGCAGGTATTTCAGCAGGTGACATTCCCGGCTCAACTGACTGTGCAAGGACTGTTGGTGTTTTAACAGCCCCGTTTTCTAGTACGCTATTAAGTTCAGTGCCCTTGCTTATATCTGCTTTTAAATTTTCCTGCGCCATTAACATTGCACCCGGAAGCAAGGTAATGAGAAAAAGAAATAAGGCTGCTTGTTTGAACATTTTCATGACAATAAGTGTTGTATAAAATTTAAGGGGCGGACAGCGTTTTATTGCATCAATTGTAAAAGACTCTAACGCGCCTGTCTAAACCAGGTTAGTTAATACCGATAAATAATGCACATATAAAAAGGCAGGCCTGAGGCCCGCCTTTTTAACTCACTTTATGTGATCCTGCCAGTCAGCCTGATGCTGCTGGCGCCATTCCTTCTGCATTAACATGATCAGTCACCGGCGTTTCTGCTGGTCTGTCATCATTTAGCTTCAGGAATATAAGGACGATAGCTGCCATTGCGGAGCCTGAGCCCATGACCAATGCTACAGTCGGTAAGGTAGAACCTGCGTCAAACATAACCCCTGCCAGGATTGGTGACAATACCGCACCGGCCCGACCTACACCAATCACAAAACCTGTTCCAGTGGCGCGAACATGGGTCGGGAATGAATAAGCAACAATAGAGTAAAGACCGGAAACACCTGCATTACCAAAGAATCCGGCAAATGCTGCCAGCAATTCCATGCGGCCAAGATCTTCAGGAGTTCGACCAAATACGGCAACGCCAACCGTGGTCAGGAACAAAATCCCTATTGTTAAAGGCTTTAAGCCGAAGCGAGCCGTTAACACACCAAAAGTAATCCCGCCGAGCACACCACCGATGTTAGCCCACTTCAGTACACCCCCGGCTGCGGCTGCCTCAAAGCCCATATCCGCAACAATTTTTGGAGTCCATTTGAGGATGAAGTAGAAGGTAGTGATATGCAGGAAGTAAGCCGCCGTCACCAAAATAGTTATCATTGCCAGGCTCTTGGAGAAAATATCACCAACAGACTTATTCTTTTCATCTTGATGTACTTCAGGCAACACAGAAATCACTGCATGCCCGAGTCTGGTGAGTGAGTTATTAATTTTTTCCAGGGCATTTTCAGGCTGTTTGCGTGTCAGCCAATGAACTGATTCAGGAACCAGGAAATAAACAACCGGAATAAGACAGCCCGTCACTATCGAGCCAAAGTAAAATACTGAGCGCCAGTCAAAATTCACCAGCAGATATTTTTGCGCTATTTCACCACCGATTACGCCACCCAGAGGATAGCCAATAACCATCAGCGATATGCACATGCTGCGCCATTTGGTATTTGAGAACTCCGCTACAGTTGCATTGGTGCAGGAAAGCATGCCACCGATACCCAGGCCGGTCAGAACACGCCAGACCATGAGTATATTGGCTGATGAAGAGGTGGTTGCGAGGAACATGCCTGCAGACATGACGATCAAACAGCCAAGTAACGTGGTGCGGCGGCCATATTTATCAGCGACGCCACCAAGAAGAATAGAACCAAAGGCCATGCCGACCAACTCAGCAGCAAGAACGAATCCAAGCGCTGTTTGACTGATGCCCCATTCTGCAGAAATACCGGGAGCAGCAAAGCTGATAGCAAGGACATCAAATCCGTCCATGGCATTGAGAAAAACGGTAATGGCAACGACGATCATCATTGCAGACGTCATTGCTGACTCATCAATTGTATTACGTGGATCGGTAGGAGTATTCATGGTAGCTAGTGTCCCCTTTAAGATTTATTCTTGTGACATCATTTGTTGATGGCAAAGTAAATAGTGTTTTTATTTTTAGTTAAGCGCTGAAGCATAATCCACCAGTGTGCACATGACAAGAACAGCTTGGTAGCTAAGCTGACATTGGACAACTCAGGATGGATTCTGGATTGTTTATCAGCGCTACTCTATACTCTCATTTCCTGACTTTACGGCCTGTGCAGTCTTTCAAACTATAATTAATATTAACGTTGAGCAGTATGAATATCACAAAAACTTCTGATTTTACGCCTTACCTGAACAGCCGACTTTTACTGTCATTATTCGCTGTTTCACTACTTTTCTGCCTTCTTCTTGCCCGCCCGGTCAGCGCCCAGGAAATGAGAACACAGGATCTGGGCAATGCGCTGGTACTGATTTCCGGCAGCGGCAGCAATATTCTGGTTAAACAGGCTAACAACGGGCAGGTATTAATTGTTGACGGTGGTCTGGAAGCCTATGCACAGCAGACCCTGGCCACCATTGCCGATGCCACGGATAACGGTGAAATCTCATTACTGATTAATTCCCACTGGCATCCTGAACAAACTGGCCTGAATCGTATTCTGGGTAGTCAGGGCGTTACCATTTTTGCCCATGAAAACACCCGTCAGTGGCTGACCACCGCCATCACCAGGCCCTGGGAGAACAACACCTTTGCCGCTTTTCCTGCCACAGCTCAGCCAGCCGACACTTTCTATCATTATGGTGAGCTGAATCATGGCGATTCTTCAGTACAGTATGGCTATCTGCGCCAGGCCCACACTGATGGTGATATGTATGTCTACTTTGCGGATGAAAATGTCCTGCATGGCGGCGGCGTTATCGCCAATGACGGCTGGCCCTTAATAGACTGGTGGACTGGTGGCTGGATCGGCGGCCTTGTCGATGGCCTGGAAGTGCTGTTGGAGATTGCCAATGATGATACGGTTATCGTCCCCGCCAATGGCCCTTTAATGAGCAAAGCCGATCTGCAAGCTATGCGAGATATGTACGACACTATATTCCAGCGCATCAGTACCGGCTTTAGAGCGGCAAACAGTGTGGAGGTAACTCTTTCTGAAATGCCCACAGCTGAATTTAATGAACAAAATGGAAATCCCGAAGAGTTTGTGCGCCGAGCTCATGAAAGCCTTATACCCCATTACACACCCGATGCTTGAGGCGCGGCGTTTTACTTGAACCTGGAATCCATATTATTTCGACATTTCTGCCAGATTATTAATGTAAGCTATTGAAATATAATATTTTTACTACATTTAAGAGTGTGATTTAAATCTGACCTGCGCTGAGTTGCGTATTATCAGTAAGCAGGCCTTGGGGCAGTCATAAGTAGTCTGCTCCACGCAGCACCCACTTTTAAACGAATTGAGATGAAAAAAACACTGGTTTTCAGTAGTATCGGTATCCAGCTATCCGGCAGCCATTAAATAGTCAGCAAAGCAGGATCTGCAAGCAATCCTGGAGGTTAAGAACATGTTCATTAGCAAAAAATATCTTTCTCGCCGTACCGTACTTAGAGGCATGGGCACCAGTGTTGCTCTCCCCCTTCTCGATGCAATGGTACCGGCAGCCACAGCTCTGGCGCAGACTGCAGCCAATGTTCAGCCGCGTATGGGCTTTGTCTTTTTTCCTCATGGCGCCGTGATGGAACGCTGGACACCAGCGACGCTTGGATCTGATTTTATTGTTCCCGAAATTCTGGCTCCGGCTGCCAACCACAAAAATAAAATGACCATTGTTTCTGGCCTGCGCAACAAGCCAGCCGAGAGCAATGACCCTCATGGAATCGTTGCGGGCACCTGGCTCAGATGTGTAGCGCCTGGAGATACCCGCGACCCTGCCAAAGGGGTAACCCTGGATCAGATTGCCGCGCAGAGAATGGGCCAGGGCACAACATTCCCGTCTATAGAAGTCGGCACTCCAACAGGTGGACCTTGTGCGCCTGGTTTTTCCTGCTCGTTCGGCAACTCCCTGTCATTCCAGACACCGGATTTATCTCTGCCTATTGAAAACAACCCGAGAAAACTTTTCTTTCAGCTATTTGGACAGGGTGATAACTCTGCAGAACGCACAGCTATTGTTAACGAAACTGGCAGCATCCTTGATTCCATAATGGGAGATGCCACCGCCTTGCAGAAAAAACTTGGCGCAGAAGATATTGCCCGGGTAGACACCTATCTTGAATCGGTGCGTGAAATTGAGCGCAGAGTTGAAATGATGAAAAGTCAGGATTTAACCGGCGTGGATATTCCTCCTGCCCCTGTAGGTATTCCCAGCGACTTCGAAGAACATTTGACCATCATGTTTGATCTCATTGCTCTGGCTTACCAGATTAATTTAACCAATGTGGCAACTTTCATGATGGAGAAGGAAGTCAGCATGAGAACCTATGCCAACCTTGGCGTTACTGAAGCATTCCACCCCCTGTCTCATCACGGTGATGATCCTGATAAAAAAGCCCGACTGACACGAGTGCAGGCTTTTCACACTCAGGTATTTAATGGCTTTCTGGACAAACTCGATGCCATGGATGAAGGCAATGGCTCGGTACTGGATAATTCCATCATCCTGTTCGGCTCAAATATGAGCAACAGTGACAAGCACAACCAGGACCCACTCCCAAATGCAGTATTCGGCTTGGGAGGCGGTTCTATAAAAGGTGGCCAGCATCTGATGTATCCTCAGGATACTCCCCATGCCAACCTCCTGCTGACCCTGCTTAACAAGGCCGGTGTTGAACAGGAAAGCTTTGGTGATGCGACAGGTGTACTGGGCGAAGTCTGACAGAACATTGCAATCTATCCCTGCAGGACATAAGCATTTAATGAAAGCCTTTTACCGCGCATTCACTCTTACCCTGTTGTGTCTGGCCAGCAGTACTTTCCTGTATGCACATGGCAACCTGGTAGATGTGGTTGCCGAAGGTAATCGCGCTCATGCCCTGGATATGATTGAGCAGGGAGTGGATGTTAATACCCTGCAGTCAGATGGCTCCTCTGCTCTTCTCTACGCCATTTACCAGGATGACCTTGAACTGGTTCGCGCCCTGGTAGATGCCGATGCGCAAATCAATCAACGTAATGAATATGGCGCCAGTACCATGGGTGAAGCCGCCATGCTGGGCAATCTAGATATTCTCACCATATTGCTGAGTAATAGCGCCGATGCCAACCTGAGTAATCTGGAAGGGGAAGCCCCTCTTATGGTTGTGGCCAGGGCTGGCAATGTCCCTGCCGCCGAATTACTTTTGCAGTATGGCGCTGATATAGATGCCAGAGAACAATGGGGCGGACAAACCGCAGCCATGTGGGCAGCAGCACAGCTGCAACCTGCAATGCTCGAAGCACTTATCGCTCATGGTGCAGATATAGACCTGAAGAGTTTCGCCCGTAACTGGGACCACACCATGATGAACGAGCCACGTCCAAAGGATATGAATAATGGTGGCTTCTCCCCGCTTCACTATGCTGCCCGTGAAGGGTGCACAGAATGTATCAGGGCCCTTGTAGAAGGTGGCGCTGATCTGAATACCATTGATCCAGATGGCGTCTCACCGCTTAACCTTGCCCTGATAAACGGTCACTTTGAAACCGCTGTTGCACTCATCAATGCTGGTGCAGATATTAATCAATGGGATATTTTTGGGCGTGCGCCTTTATTTAACGCCATTGACCTGCACACTTTGCCAACCGGAGGCAGACCTGACATCCCTTCCGACGATGTCACTACGGGTTACGATGTTGCCAAACTGCTGCTTGAGAAGGGTGCCAATCCAAACATGCAACTCAAACTCAGACCACCCTATCGAAACGCCGTTTTTGACAGAGGCTCTGATAACCCACTTGCCACTGGCGCGACCCCTTTGCTCCGTGCTGCACGCGCTGCAGATACCGAATCAGTAAAATTACTGCTGGAACATGGAGCACTGGTTGACCTGCCCAATGCCAGCGGACATACCCCATTGCTGGCTGTATCCGGAGTCCAGTGGGCCGCTGCGCCGACTCGTGGACGCTTTAAAAGCGAAGAAGACAGTATTGATACGATTAATGTCTTGCTTGCAGCCGGTGCTGACATTAATGCTCTCACTGGCGATCCTACCCGCCGTCCTGATAATGAAATTTTCCCCGATCGTCCTGAAGGCGCTGATCGCTATGGGAGAGGCAGTGTATTCGCCGATGGTCAGACCGCATTGCATGCCGCAGCAAAAGTAGGCTGGAACAAAATCGTGCAAACTCTAATCGACAATGGCATCGCCCAGGAAGTAAAAGACGACGCTGGTCGCACACCCTTTGATCTCGCCATGGGACGTTATTCCGCAGGCTTTCTGCAGCCGCCACCAGAACCCTTACTGGAAACTGCAAAAATATTGCAGGACGCTTGTATGCAAAGTGATAACTGCCTTATGGCTGAACCTGTAGATTTCAACAACCTTGAAGGTATTCAGTAATACCCACCACTATTGACCGGGGATTCTCTTTCCTGTGAGCAAGGCACTTCTTCCAAGCTTTACCTCATAGCTATATCCGTTATCATAGCCTGGAATTATCAGGAAGGAAGGCGACATGCCAATTGTTGAAGTCAGCAATCTAGCGAAAAAATATCCTAGCCCAGACAAAAAAAATGAATTCTTTTATGCCGTCGATGGCGTTTCACTGACTATTGATAAGGGGCAGATTTATGGCATTCTTGGCCCCAACGGCGCTGGCAAAACCACTACACTTGAAATGATTGAGGGACTTACTGATATTGATGGCGGAGAAGCCCTTGTCGACAATCTTAATGTAACTACCCAACCATATCAGGTAAAAAAAATCATTGGCGTACAACTGCAAGCCAATGAATATTTTGATCACCTTTCTCTTAAAGAGCTTCTGATTCTGTTCAGCAGCCTTTACGGGCGTAATGATGATCCTGAAATTTTACTGGGAAAAGTGAATTTACACGAAAAGGCCAATGCTAAACCTGCCAATTTATCCGGCGGTCAAAAACAACGTTTTTCAATCGCTTGCGCACTGGTCAATGAGCCCAAGGTGTTGTTTCTCGATGAACCAACAACAGGCCTCGACCCCCAGGCAAAACACAATCTGTGGGCCCTGGTTAAAGAACTCAATGACAGCGGCATGACCATTGTTCTGACAACTCATAATATGGAAGAAGCCGAGTTTTTATGTGATCGTCTGGCCATAATGGACCACGGCAAAATCATAGCCGAAGGGAACCCTCAGGAATTGATCCTCAAATATGCCCCTGAACCCCCGGTAGCCCCACTCCATGGCAATCTCGAAGATGTTTTCCTGAGCCTGACCGGTCACGATTTAAGAGAATAAACATGCATAAGATAATAAAACTGGCCAAGGTAATGCTGAAGATTCATTCGCGCGACCGACAGGCTATTTTCTTCTCGGTATTCTTCCCGCTGGTCTTTATGTTTGTCATCAGCTTTGCCAGCAGTAACGAAGCTGAGCCTATTGAGCTTGGCATCGTTAATAATGCCAACAATGCCCTGGCCACAGATTTTATTGCGTCTCTGGACAGCACCCGGCTTTTCAATATTACTCTTGGGGAAGCTTCATCATTGCGGGAAGAACTTAGCGCTGGCGGAAAATCCGTTGTCTTAATCCTGCCTGAAGGTTTTCAGGACAATGGCGCACCAGTAGATCTGACGGTAATGATTGATGCCGCCCAGGTCAGACAGGTTGGTGTCGTTTTGCCAATACTGGAACAGGCTCTGGTAAGCGTGGAAAGAAGTTTGTGCAACACGGAGCCCTTATTCTCTCTCAATATTGAAGACGTGCAGTCACGCACTCAGCGCTATCTGGACTTTGTGGTTCCTGGACTTTTAGCCTTTAGCATTATGAATATTGCCGTTGCCGGTAGTGGTTTTAATATTGTGGAGTATCGCCGCAAGGGCATTCTCAAGCGCCTGTTTGTCACGCCCATAGAGCCACGTGATTTTATCGGCGGCCTGGTCATCGCCAGATTGCTGATTTGCCTGGTACAGATTACCGGGCTACTACTGGCTGCCATTTTCCTTTTTAATGTGATTTTTGTCGGCAACCTTGCCTCTATCTATATATTCATTTTATTTGGAACGGTCATTTTCCTGAGCATAGGTTTTAGCCTTGGCAGCATTGCAAAATCACAGCAAGCCATCATCGCTATTGGTAATCTGGTTACTTTTCCGCAGATGATTCTATCCGGTATATTTTTCCCAATTGAGTCTCTGCCTGAATTGATACAGCCGATAGCCAACTTACTGCCCTTAAGTTTCATCTCCAGCGGGCTGCGAGAGATCGCTATTAATGGCGCAACACTGGCCGAACTAATTCCGGATATAATAGGTATGATGCTATGGGCGGCGGTCACCCTGTTCCTGGCAATCAGATTATTTGTCTGGAAAGAAGTTGCGGCATAGAAAAATACCGCATTTTCGCCATTAAGAACTTTTAAATGTTAAATACCTGCAACACCGTCCAACATGTATTGGAATTTATTTGTGACAAATAAAAAACCATCCATCCTCCTAGCAGAAGATAACAAAGCTAACCAGATTATCAGCAAAGCGATGATTGAAACTATTGGATCCACTGTGGAAATTGCAGAAAACGGTTTAGAGGTTTTACAAAAACTTCAGGAACAAGTATTTGACTTGATTTTAATGGATTGTCAGATGCCCGAAATGGACGGGCTGGAAGCTGTAAAAAAAATACGCTCTCTGGATAACCAGCGCCTAGCTTCAATTAAAGTCCTTGCTCTCACAGCTGATAACCAAAGCGATACACGCGATGCCTGCCTGACCGCAGGAATGGATGATTTTCTAAGCAAACCATTTACGCTGGAACAGATCGCAGAAAAAATTAATAAGTGGGCCAAGACAGTTAATTAAAAAAAGCGTGACTTGTGTTAAAAGCCATTAGCGAATTGAAAAAATCATGGCATCTAAACTGCCTCATTAATCAGAAAAGCTGATGTCCAGATAAGCAATACGCGTCAAGTCAGCAAGAGTAAGTACATCTTGTGCCAGTTTTATAGCCTCTTCAGTCTTTTTGTTTGATTCAACTTCAAGCTTTATCAGTGCATCAGCAAGTATATAAGCGCCCGATACCTGGGCTGTACTTTTAAAGGCGCAGGCTTCTATTGCAAGCCCAGCAAATGAATTGCTCTCTATTGCTTGTCGGATATTCTCTATACGCTTCCGCAACTCTTTTCCCAGGGTCTCGATAAACCGGCGTGCATTATCAATGCCCGACATCCTGTACCAGCTGCTTAAGTACTTCTTCTTCAACTAATTTTTCTTGAGTACCGAGAATGTTTACCCGGCTTTTTCAGTGACTTATATTTTTTGCGAACTCATTTAACAAAGCCTGGAGGACTACGCCAGCATCACCTACATTAAATTTAAAAGAATGATTCTGGCAAGCTTACTCAGAATCGGGGCGTAAAGTCCCATAGAAAGAAAGTGACAGGTTTTATGTATCGACTCTTTTAGATATCGACCCGTTCCACAACTGGAAAGACCACCATCTGGCCAATCTGGATTCTTGCGGCTTCAATGTCGGGGTTATATTGACGGAACAGCCACATTGGCACAGAGCGTTCTCTTGCCAGGTTAACCAGATAATCTCCACGCCTTATACTGTGCTGTTCCGTTTGCCTGATGCGCCAGGTCCTGAAAAAATCTGACTGCAGATCGCGATGAAATTCGCGTCTTTTCTGCTCGAACATGGCAGCATTTACCTGGCTAAAATTTAGCTTCAAGCGTTCACCAATAATGACTGGCTGGCTATAGATCAAACTATTCTGACGCCTGATATCCGCAGCCCTGATACCCAACCAATCAGCATAATGCCCCAGTGTTTCAGCAGCCTGAATCTCAATAGTGTTATCACTCCTGACCGTATAATCTGACGGATCAGACTGTAAATCAGCCAGTAATTGTTGTTCTTCATTAGCAACATCAGGTTCCAATGCCGTTGCTACTGAATCCAGAACTATCACATCAGCATTTTCAATTACCTGCTCTCCCGCATTGATCGCTGTTAATTCTGACTCATCAGCTTCTTGCGGGGCAAGCTCGACAGGCACAGAGACATTACTTTCAATACTGCCAGAGTCACTATTTATTTCAGCGGAAGCAAGCTGCACATCAGCTCGCAATTTTAATTTCTGGCCTGGGAAAATTGTTCCCATGCTGTTGAGATTATTCAGCGCTACTACGGTATCCATGCTTACTCTGTGGCGCTCGGCAATAATCGACACCGTGTCTCCACGGCGTACTTCATATTCCCCATTCGCAGGAACACTTAATGGACCGCCTGTATTAACCAGCAATGTCGGCACGGCTCCATCTGGTTGGGGTAACAACAAGGTTTGACCAACGCGAATGGTATTGCGATCGCGGAGCTGATTGATGGCAACCAACTCGGAAATAGAGGTATCGTAGCGATCGGCAATAACTGACAGGCTGTCGCCTCGCCTCACGATATAACTCATATCAGGTATTTGTTCGCCATGTAGCTCAAAAGCCGGGATCGAATTGTAGCCGGCTACCAGATTGTTTTGGTAAGCCGCTCTGTCAATTTTTAGTGAATACCCCTTGGGGATGCGCTTGGTCCCTGACCAGACTGAAGGCTGCAAAGCCGGATTATCACGCTTTAACACATTCATGCTGACTGCAAGTGAATCCACCAGTACCTGGGCATCGACAAAAGCATCCAGTTCAAGCGTTTGAAACTCAGGTTGTCGGTCTTTAAAAATAGGACCAAAAAATTCTTCTGCGCGACTATCTACTTCTCTGGCTGCCAGAAATTGAGGATAAAAATTCCTCGAAGCAAAGCCAAAGCGCGGCCCACTGTATTCTGAAATAATTCTGCCTATATCCATACTGCCGACATCACGTACGGCACGGGCAATACCGTTTGCACCATGATTATAAGCCGTTAAGGCCAGTGGCCATGAACCCAGCGCATTGTAGTTGTATTCGAGTAATTCCATGGCGCCATAGGTGGCCGTGTAAGGATCCAGGCGTTGATCTACCACATAGTCAACCTGCATAAAGCGCTGGGCAGTGGCACGGACAAATTGCCACATCCCCGTTGCTGCCGCACTGGAATAGGCACCAGGATGATAGGAAGATTCAACATGAGGAAGAATAGCCAGCTCGGTTGGCATTCCCTTGGTAATAATGACCTCTAAAATATGATCCCGGTAAGCGCCTGATCTTTTCATTCCGGCAATAAAGCGATCAGACTGGCCAAGCTGCCAGCGAATATTGGCAGCGGCACTCTCAAGCCTTTCATTACTTGTTTCACTGCCCCATAAATCCAGCAGGCCTTGTTGCGAAGACGTGAGTCCTGACCTTTTACCTGATGCCAGAACTTTCAGATCGTCACGGATTTCTTCGCGTGTGGAATTAATCAAGGTGCGATCTCTGTTGAGCTTGGTATAAATTATGGAAAGGTCGTGAGCGTCATGCAAAAAGCCACTTTCTGTATCAGCTTCTGTATAAACACTGATCCAGAACTTGATCGCAGGACGAATACTGTCTGGAACCGGGAAATCATCACTGGCTGCGAATGTAGAATAAGGAATATTTATGAGGAATATCAATAAAATAGGCTGTACAAGCCATTTTAATGCGCGATTCATAAATTGCTGGTTTTTGGCTGACTTCACACTGTTAGATTAAATTACAAAATATTGATTTACAAGCAGTAAAACCAGTGCCGAAGAGCTTTATAACAGGTCCTTCAGGGCATCATCAATGTCACTGAAAGTATAATTTATGCTGACATCGGTGCCATGGGGGTGATAAATATTTCCTCTGAATGGCGCCCAAAGAATTTTCCCCTGATTATTCACCAGCCAAAAGCTGGGTACACCATAAAACTGGGATTCATCAGGTGCACGAAAAATCCCCTGCCAGTTGAATACTTCGCCATATTCAGGCGCAGGACCCAGCTCTTCAGTGCGGTTAAACATCAACCTGTAGCCCAAATCAAAGTAAGGTTCCAGTGGCAGAATGCCGCTATCCAGGGAATCCAGCGTGCTGCTGATAAAATCTTTTTGAGCTGCCTGAAAATTCGGTGATGAAGGTTCCTGGTTAAAGAAAACGCCAGCCGGATGATTCAACATCTGTGTATGATAAACTGGAGCTGCTGCCACTGGAATGAAGTTAACACCCTGATCCTGATACTTGCTGTACAAGGTGCGCAGGATATGAGTGTCCTCAAAAGAGTCCTGGCACCAGAGATGACCGGGCATACCCACACCCATATCGCCACCACCAAAAATAAACAATACATTCACACCAGATTCCGCTTGCTGAAAAAGCGACTGCAATTGCACCTGACTACCACTCTTGTCCGTGACAAAAACCGATGAACTTATATCGTCACCTTTGCCAATTGCCGCATCAAAGTCAGCGGCAACAGCGTTATTGAAAGTCAGCGGTAAAAAAAGCAGAAAGTTGATCAGGGAAAGAGTGATTTTCATAAAAATAATATCCTTAAAGATACACCTGGTTTCGAACAAAGGCGCCGCAGGCGGAATGACGTATTGTGTCATTCCACGGGACAGATCTTCAGCTCTGTCCCTGCCTGAACATGGTCTGACTCGTGGTGTACCTCCAACTCCTAAAACCTGGAAGCGTCTAAAACAGGGTCAGAGCAAACGCCTTGGCTAACAGATAAACCGTCAGGATTGAGTGAGCGTTTGGTCTGACCCATGACTCCCTGCGGGAGTCTAGTGGGTCATGGCGTAGATTACGTAGTTTAGTCCAAAGCGATAAGCCAATGCCGTCATTGGCTCCGGATAGCAGGGATCATCCGCATGCTCCCAGGCATCGCCCATATCCATATTAAAATTAATGGCTACCATCAGGTCGCCATCATCACTGTAAATCCCGGCCCATTTCTGCGGCCCCTCAAGTCGTGCTTCAGTTTGCCCACAAAATAAATGTCGGTCGCCAGGAATCTGCGTCAACTGATCAAGGTCGTAAAGTACATGAAACACCACATCACCAGGATCAAGGGTAACGATGGAGTGATCAGGCAATACTCGCTGCATGGCAGCGACCACCACTGGCCAGTCATTACCGTGAAAATCATCAATCACCAGAAATCCGCCCCGCAGCAGGTATTCCCTCAGACGTTCGGCTTCTTCCGGATTGGGTTGCCAATACCCCTGCCCTATCTGCTGCACAAATAACCAAGGGTAATCATAAAGCTCATCATCCAGTAACTGCACATGCTGACTGTCTTCAGCCACCTCTATATTGGAAAGGCGGCGTACGCCACGGGTAAAATGATATTCCGCTGCCGGATAATCAATGGCCCACCAACCACGTCGAAACCCGCCACGCCCTCTGCCTCTTCCACCGCCGTCAGAATAAACCATTCTTGCCATATGAAATTCAGCTTCGGGTGAACGATAAGGATCCGGCTGTGCAAACGATCCGCTTGGAAGACAGGTATATAGAAGTAGGAAGAAAATAATAAGGCGTAACATGAAGTCGTTGAATTTGCTCTCTGCGTGCCTGACACAGGCAATGAATATTAATTCTCTGTAAAGTAGCATAACCACTTTGATTGCCCGAGTCACCTACTGGCCAAATCCTGATAATCCTCAAGCTTGATCACATCTATAGCGGGTTCTTCGTAAGGGTGCGCGCCTTTTAGCGCTGCAATTGCCTGTCTCAAACAGTCCTCAGCACAGACCAGCTCAACCTTATACTCAAGGACCTGTTCAAGCCTGCCTTCCTCGCCAATAAAAGGGTCGCTGCCAGAAAGTGCACGAAACTGGCCAGTGCCCAGCGTCTGCCAGCAACAGCTCTCATAGTTGCCAATTTTGCCTGCTCCTGCTCCGAACAAAGCCTGTTTGACTATCTCAAGGTGACTCTCTGGTACTAAAAAATTGAGTTTAAGCATAAACTTAGAATATCAGGTTCTTTTCAAAACAGTGAGACAATGCTGAATTACTTGTTTTCGAGAAAAAATATAATTGTCAGATAGTTACTGGATTATGGAATAAATCAGACTTAACTTGGTTAGATAATTACGGGATCAAATAACAATCAAAAAGGATCAGGGGGATAAGAGATGTTCAGGAATTTCATCAATATACTCGCCGCGCCTAAAGAAGCTTTTATCAGCATAAAAGAAAAACCGACTGTATTATTTCCACTGTTGTTGGCTGTGTTTGCCCTGGTTTCAGTGCAATGGGGATATTTTAATGTCGTTGATACGGACTTTTTGATAGAACAATTAATCGCTCAAGCTCAGGGCTTTGTCAACGTTCCCGAAGATCAGCTCAGAGCTAATTATGAAGATCTGTCTACAAACCGCCTGACCATACAGGCAGCAGTATCTATTGCCATCCTGATCCCACTGATCATGGTGATTTATTCGGGTTATTTATCACTCATTTCAAAATTCACTTATGATGAAATTCGTTTCAAGCAATGGTTCTCTCTGAGCGCATGGACAGGCTTACCGGTAATTTTTGCCGCTTTGGCAGGATGGGTTGTGATTCTGACGAATTCGGATGGCATGATTGCTACTTCCGATATTCAGCCATTGTCACTTAATACTCTTATTTTCCACACTGAAGGCCCTTTCTCCAGCATGCTCAGTAATTTAAATCTGATACAAATCTGGTCCCTGGCTCTATCAACTTTCGGCTATCAGCAGTGGACAGGAAAAACCCTGGTGACATCGGCCACCATTGTTGTTGGCCCTTATGTTTTAATATATGGCATCTGGTCAATCATCATCCTGACATAACAAAATAAAAAGAATATAAAGAACATTGATGGACAAAGAATGTTTGGCATTTTCTGAATAAAAATCATGCTGGCTCCTGGTGTTTTTCTGAATCTGCCACGTGCCAAAATGCCAGTTTTGGACATTAGTACTCAGCTTAATCTGAGAGTCTCATCCCAGACAGCCCAGGGAATTTAAGTAATGAAAAAAGCACTGATAATTTTTGGCATTATTGCCGTCATCGTCGCTATACCGCTGATACGTAATACAACAAGCGGCGAAGTAGCTACAGTAGAAATTCAAGAACTGGTTCCCCGTGCCATACGCTCTTCTATTCTTGCATCCGGAAAACTGGCTCATGAAGAAGAGGTGCTACTTAGTACTGAAGTAATCGGCAAAGTCAGTGGACTGTTTGTCGAAGAAGGTGATGTTGTTGCAGAGGGCCAAATAGTTCTACAGATTGATGATGAAGCTCTGCGTGCTCTGGTAGAACAGCGCCAGGCATCAGTAAGGGTTCAGGAAATTGCCATCCAGTCGGGGAAAGTCCGCATTGAGAATCTGGAAACACAATTGGAACGCAAACAGCAATTGTTTGAAAGAGGCTTACTGGATGAAGATTCTTTTGAGCTGGCTGAAAATGAACTTGAACTTGCCCGACTTGATCTGGAATCCAGGGAAGCTTCCCTTGGACAGTCAAATGCCCTCTTGCAGGAAGCGGACAAAAACCTGAGAAAAACCAGTGTTTATTCCCCGCTACAGGGAATGGTGACTTCTCTTGATATTAAAGTGGGAGAAATGGCGATATCCAGTACCACCAATGTACCAGGCTCAAGCTTGATGACCATTGCCAACCCCGAAAGTATTCAAACCGAAGTCAATGTAGATGAAGCAGATATCGCCAATGTGGCGATCGGTCAGGAAGCGGAAATAGTCGCAATTGCCTACCCGGACACACCAATGAAAGGTGTTGTGGAATCCATCGCAATCTCGGCCAAACAACCTGCTGGAAGTCAGTCCCTGAGTTTTGAAGTGAAACTTGCTTTTACCGATACCAATGGCGTGGTGTTGCGACCTGGCATGTCATGCCGCGCGGAGATTTTCACCAACACTAATGATGAAATGCTCGCTGTCCCAATACAGGCCATACGCATTGAAGAAGATATTGAACTCAAGCTTACCACTTATACTGTTTTTACTTTAAACAATGGTATCGCCAGAGAAGTAGAAATTGAAGTGGGCATATCCGATGATGAATACCAGGAAATTATCAGCGGGCTTGATGAAGGCGTTCAGGTAATTATTGGACCAGACCGAACTCTTCGTTCCATCCAGGACGGTGATAGTGTTGAATTACTTGCAGACTAGGGAAGGCAATCATGAGTCTGATCCAATTAAGCAGTCTTGAAAAATTTTATGAAATGGGAACACAAACCGTCAAAGCCTTGAATGGCATTGATTTGTCGATTAATAAAAATGAATATGTTGGCTTTATCGGTTCATCCGGTTCGGGCAAATCCACCATGTTGAATATCCTGGGTTGCCTCGACCGACCCACTGCAGGCAATTACGTTCTGAATAAGAAAGATGTCAGCACTCTGAACCCGGACGAACTGGCTGAAATTCGCAATCAGGAAATAGGATTTATTTTCCAGAGCTTTAACTTGTTGCCACGCGCCAGTGCCTTGCAAAATGTTATGCAGCCACTCATTTATCAAGGCTTCAAACGAGCAGATCGCAAACGCGCAGCAGAAGAAGTCCTTGATCATGTAGGCCTTGGCGACAGAATGGACCATCTACCCAGTGAATTATCAGGTGGTCAACGCCAGCGTGTAGCAATTGCCCGAGCATTGGTGACAAAACCCTCTATTCTCCTGGCCGATGAACCCACCGGTAATCTTGATTCACGTACCACAATTGAAATCATGAAATTATTTGATGATCTGCATAAGCAAAATCAGACCATCATTATTGTTACCCACGAAGCCGAAATTGCTGAGCATTGCCAGCGAGTTATCCGACTGGAAGATGGCATGGTAGCCACTGATGAGCGCAAGGCGGCCTGACTATGTGGTTTGATCTCATTGAAAGTTTACGCTCTGCACTCTCGTCAATTCGCGCACATGGATTTCGCAGTTTCCTGACAACACTTGGCATTGTCATTGGAGTGGCAGCAGTTATCGGCATGGTCTCAATTATCCAGGGACTCAATTACACCATTAATCAACAGTTCGAAGGCCTGGGCACAAACAGCCTGATTATCCAGTCCTATACCCCGCTAGTTGATCGACTGCAGGGAAGAATTTCCCGAATCACCGAAAACGACCTGGAGTTGGTCAAGGCACGTATAGATGGCATCAGTTCAATCACCCCTATTATCTTCTCTAACGGCTCACTCAATCAGATTCAATACGGTTCGCAGCTGACCACCACACAGATTGCCGGGACCACTTATTCCTATCAGGATGTAGGGCAGATATTCATAAAAAATGGCCGTTTCCTTTCAGTAAGTGACAACAACACACGTCGACGCGTCGCTGTTATAGGTGAAGAAATTCGCACTAATCTTTCCCTTCCTGAAAACCCGATTGGAGAATTTGTCAAAATTGGCGATGAGTGGGTGAGAATTATTGGACTGGCAGAAGAGAGAGGACAGATTTTAGGGCAGAGTCAGGATAACTATATGGTTGTGCCTTTCACTACCATGCGTACCCTTGCTGGCAATCAGGTAGAACCAGATATTCGCATCCAGCTAACAATAAGCGATATCAGCCAGACAGCAAATATCAAAAACCGGATTACTGCTCTCTTGCGCGATGCCCATAATCTGGAAGAAGAAGATGATGATGATTTCCAGGTGCAGACTTCCGAGCAGCTGGCATCAACAATTACTTCAATACTCGGCTCTGTCACTCTGGTGATGGGCGGTATTGTCAGTATTTCGCTGCTGGTTGGCGGCATTGGCATTATGAATATCATGCTGGTCTCGGTCACTGAACGTACCCGGGAAATAGGGATTTGTAAGGCCATTGGCGCTAAACGACATCAGATTCTGTTGCAGTTTTTATTTGAATCATTGCTGCTATGTTTGCTGGGAGGGTTGATTGGTCTGCTGTTGGGCTTTGGTATTGGCGTCGGGGTCGCCGCAGCCATCGGCATCCCGCAAGCCTATGTACCACTCTGGGCAGTTTTGCTGGCCTTCGGATTTTCAGCGTTTGTCGGCATTGTCTTCGGCATCATGCCGGCAGCAAAAGCAGCTAATCTGGATCCTATCGAAGCGCTAAGATACGAATAAATAATGCATGTCAGAATAGTTTTTCTGATGATTAAAAAATACTCTTCTTCATATCTCTTTTATCGTTATAAAATTTTACCGACCACTTACTTTTATAAAAAAAGGTAAAACCGATACACACAGGTGCTCTATTACTCATAAAACATGAAACCCAGGCAATGTTTTGCTAAATTCATACCTTTGCATTCATTGAGTGCTAAAATTTTGCCAGCCAACGTCGGGAAAAATCTGGTATAAAGAACCTTTACGACATTTACTGTCAGGAGTTATGACTCATGCCAAGTAACACTATTTTTTTTCCGGCTATTTTATTATTTTCAATAAGCTTGATGTCCTGTTCAGGGTCAAGCGAAGAACAAGCCACTGCAGTTAATAGCGCTGACTCATCAACCACTGCTGCGCCAGGGTCAGTACCTTATGTGACAGAAATAACTATCAGGGAAATCATGCGCGCCCTCATAGACCCTCATGCAGATGCTCTGTGGAATTCTGTCCGCGTTGTTTCCGACAGTAATGGCATTACCGAATATGCTCCGGAAACTGATGAACAGTGGGCAGCATTAAGAATTAGCGCCGTTTCGATAATTGAAGGATCTAACTCCCTGATGATGCCCGGGCGACAAGTGGCCAGACCCGGCTCCGTCGGCGAGTTCCCTGAATTCGAGTTTACCCCTGAAGAAGTCCAGGAAATACTCGCCGCTGACCCACAATCATGGGTAGGATTTTCTCAAGGGCTACAAAATTCCGCCTTTGATATGCTTGATGCCATTGACAAGCGCGACACTGAAAAATTATCAGAATCCGGTGCTTATCTGGATGAAGCCTGCGAAGCTTGCCATGCTAATTACTGGTACCGGGAAGGACTTTAGCCTTCAAAGGGTAGCGTAATAATCTGCCCCTCAATCAGGACGTTTCATGGAACCATTTTACCAGGCCTTACCAGAAATGATTGCCACCTTGATTGGTGTTGTAGTCGGGGGCCTTGGTGCGCTCTATATCAACAGGAAGCAGGAACAATCTGCGAAGAAAAAACGTGCCAAGATCATCCTATACAATATTTTTGGTGAAATGGAAGATAACTATATTGCTATGGGAAAAGCAAAACCTGCTTATGAAAAAACCCCCTTCGGGAAAAGTTTTTACATCAGTACCATTGCCTGGGAAACTGCCACAACTGGTGGCGACTTACCGGATATTATCGGCTTTGAACTAGCTGATATAATTGAAAACCAGTATTCAATTCTGAAAAATCTTGGCTATTATGTCGGCCTGATGACACAACTGTGGTTTGCTTCAGACAGTATTGAGGGTAAAAAAGACATGCAGGAAGGTTTCAGACAAAACATCATCAACGGTCTTCAGGAGGCCATTGAATACCATCCCTATGTGATTCAGAAAATTACCGATTCTCAAAAAACCCACAAGCATTGATCCCGCTTCCAAAATAGCTTCTCAGAAAAATATAATCCGATATCGATTTATTCCCAGACACCCTGTATGTTTTAAAAGGATGTCAGGCACCTTATTAATAACCTTGTGTTAAAGCTTTGGCTTAATTCAGCCAGACCCTGGCATTTCTGAACATACGCATGGTCGGGCTATCTTCTCCCCATTCATCAGGTCGCCAGGAATTCGTCACTGCGCGAAAAATTCTTTCCGGATGAGGCATCATGATTGTGACTCGTCCATCATCATTACACATCCCGGTTATTCCTTGCGGTGAGCCATTGGGGTTGGCAGGATATCGCTGGGTGACATTTTCGTAATTATCGATAAATTGCAAAGCAATATTTCCGCTGGCTAAAGCAGCAATCTCTGCCTGAGCAGATGGAAATTCAGCCCGACCCTCACCGTGGGCGCAGGCAATGGGAAATACTGAATCCGTCATATTTTCCAGAAACACAGAGTTTGAACTGGACACTTTCACCAATGCTGTACGTCCCTCAAACTGTTCAGATTTATTACGCACAAAACGCGGCCAGTGTTGGGAACCAGGAATTAACTCGTGAAGATTTGAAAGCATCTGACAGCCATTGCAGACGCCTAGTGCAATCGTTGATGTTCGTGAAAAAAATGATTCAAACTGCTTACGTGCAACATCATTAAAAAGTATCGACTTGGCCCAACCCTCGCCAGCGCCAAGGACATCGCCGTAAGAAAATCCGCCACAGGCGGCAAACGCATTAAAATTATCCAGGGTCACATCACCGGATAAAATGTCGCTCATATGGACATCGAAACAATCAAAACCGGCACGGTTATAAGCTGCAGCCATTTCCATCTGTGAATTCACGCCCTGCTCGCGCAATATGGCTATACGAGGTCGTTCTCCCAAAGAAATATATGGGTAGGAAATATCTTCTTCAGGATTAAACGTGAGTTTTGACTGCAGTCCGGGATTACTTTCATCGAGGATGACTGAAAATTCTTCTTCAGCACATTCCGAGTTATCCCGTATAGCCTGGATGCGATAACTGGTTTCAGCCCACATACGCTGAAAATTAGTACGACTGTTTTCCAGCACTAAGTTCCCGGCCAGGGTAAACCTTATGCTGTCTTCCGCCTGGGGCATTCCCAGCTCACAGAATATATCCAGCAGTCCTTCTTCTTCTGCCAACTCTCTGACTCGAGGCAGCTTAGCATCACTCACCTGAATTACCGCACCCAGTTCTTCATTAAATAAGGTGTCCATGGCATGGCCCTGACTACTGGCATCATCAAGACTTATGTTAAATCCACAATGACCTGCAAAAGCCATTTCGAGCAAGGTGACAAATAGCCCGCCATCGGAGCGATCGTGGTATGCCAGTAACAGATCTTCCTGAATACATTGCTGGATCAGCGAGAAAAATGCCTTAATGTCGCTGGAACTATGAACATCCGGGACTTCACATCCTAAGGCGTTATAGACCTGAGCGAGCGCTGAAGCCCCCAGACGATTGGAACCAAGACCAAGGTCCAGAAGAATTAAGCGTGAATCTCCCTTATCCAGTCGTATCCGGGGAGTCAGTGTTTTGCGTATATCCAGAACTGGTGCGAAAGCTGAAATAATCAGCGACAAGGGCGAAGTAACACTTTTCTGTTCACCATTGTCTTCCCACACAGTGCGCATGGACATTGAGTCTTTTCCCACCGGAATGGTAATACCCAATTCCGGACAAAGCTCCATCCCTACTGTTTTTACGGTGTCATAAAGATTTTTATCTTCACCTGGATGTCCCGCAGGGGCCATCCAGTTTGCTGACAGGCGAATATCACTGATCTTGTTAATTCTGGCGCAGGCAATATTGGTAATGGCCTCAGCGATTGCCATTCTTCCTGATGCTGGCGCATTAATCAGGGCAAGTGGCGTTCGCTCTCCCATCGACATTGCCTCACCAAAATCACTGTCGTAAGACATCGCGGTAACCGCAGCATCTGCTACAGGCACCTGCCATGGACCCACCATCTGCTCTCTGGCAACCATACCCGTAACACAACGATCACCAATAGTAATCAGAAAGCTCTTGCTCGCCACGGCCGGTAATTTGAGGACACGTTCCGCGGCCTCGCTAATATTGATACCACTGATATCAAATGGCGTATGTTGCAGTTGTACGCCAGCAACATCACGGTGCATTTTGGGCGCCTTACCAAACAAAACTGACATCGGGAGATCAATGGGCTTGTTATTGAAGTGCTGGTCTTCAAGTGATAAATGGTGTTCTTCAGTCGCTTCACCCACTACCGCAAACGGGCAACGCTCGCGGGCGCAAAGGGATTCGAATACGGCCAGTTTTTCTTCTGGGATAGCAAGAACATAACGCTCCTGTGCTTCATTACACCAGATTTCCATCGGCGACATACCCGATTCTGCATTGGGGATATCATGTAAGCGAAATTTCCCACCACGGTTGCCATCTTTTACCAGTTCGGGCAAGGCATTGGATAATCCGCCGGCGCCTACATCGTGTATAAAGCTAATAGGATTGTCATCGCCCATGGCCCAGCAGCGATCAATCACTTCCTGACAGCGCCGTTCCATTTCCGCGTTATCACGCTGAACCGAGGCAAAATCCAGATCTTCATTGCTGGCACCGGATGCCATGGAGGATGCAGCCCCGCCACCCAAACCGATGAGCATCGCAGGACCACCAAGTACCACCAGATTGGCACCCACAGGAATTTCTTTTTTCTGCACATGCCCGGCGCGAATATTTCCCATACCGCCAGCGATCATGATGGGTTTATGGTAACCACGCACGCCATCAGGGGCAGATTCTTCATAGGTACGAAAGTAACCACACAGGTTAGGCCGACCAAATTCATTATTAAAGGCCGCACCACCGATAGGCCCTTCGAGCATAATGTCGAGAGCAGAGACAATATGCCCCGGTTTCCCGTAGTCAACTTCCCAGGGCTGCTCAAATCCCGGAATTTTCAGGTTTGACACTGAAAAGCCGGACAGACCCGCTTTAGGCTTGCCGCCTATTCCCGTAGCGCCTTCATCCCTGATTTCGCCACCCGATCCCGTCGAGGCACCCGGGTATGGAGCAATGGCAGTGGGGTGATTATGCGTTTCAACTTTTATCAGGACATGAATATCTTCATGATTAAAGGTGAATTGATTTGTTTGCGGATCCGGAAAAAATCGGCCAGCCTTGAAGCCTTGAAATACGGCGGCATTATCTTTGTATGCAGACAATATGCCGTGATGATTACACTCGTAAGTGTTCCTTATCATGGCAAACAGCGAATGATCCTGATCCTGGCCATCAAGGGTCCATGAGGCATTGAATATTTTGTGTCGACAATGTTCTGAATTGGCCTGGGCAAACATCATCAGCTCAATATCATTGGGGTTTCTGCCCAATTCCCTGAAGCCCTGCACAAGATATTCTATTTCGTCATCTGCAAGCGCTAATCCCATACTACGATTGGCCTCGGCAAGCGCTAATTCACCACCGTCGATAATATCCACGCTTGTCACGCCTCTGGGACTAGCGTGGTTAAAGAGCACTTCAGCTTCCTGCAGCGAGCCCAGAACAGATTGCGTCATGCGGTCATAGAGAAAGGTCTTTAGCAGCTCTATATCGGGCTCCCCTTCACACTCAACCTGAAACGCAATGCCGCGTTCAATACGGACAAGCTTTTCCAGTCCGCAATTGATAGCAATATCAGTGGCTTTACTTGACCAGGGTGAAATTGTGCCAGGTCTGGGCGTAACAAGAAAAAAACTGGCTCCTGTACACTCTGCTTCATCTTCTTGACGGGGACCGTAGGTCAGCAAGCGCTCCAGTAAAACCTGCTCCTGCGCGCAAAGATCATCACTTAAATCGACAAAATGGTAGTACCAGGAATGGATTGCTTTTACAGCAGGGAGAGAGCTTTGAATGTTTTGGAGCAACTTCTGTCTGGAGAAAGCAGAAAGTGCTGGCGCTCCACGCAAGGTTAACATTGCTTACGGAAATTCCTTGGCGATTGGGGGAAAAAAACAAGCGGTTATCTTACTAAAGATGAATCGACTTTTATATAAATATCCGCATCCAGAAGACTAAATTTTCAGACTAATCTAAAAGCTTTAATAGTGCTGAATGGCCAGGTAGCAAATAATTATTTTGCAGGCTCACTTGTTGTGCGAAGCAGCATATCTTTGCCTCATATTGGTGCACACAAAGACTGAATCACTTACTGCTTATCACTCAATTTTAACGGATGTAGAAATAAAGCCTTAAAATACAATGCCTTTCTAGATAATGAAATAGTTGGCACGCTCTCTGCATTGGCTAGAGTGATGGCAAGTATCATTTCTCCCCCCTTTTAATGATAGTGACATCAGCTCCCAAAATGAGACTCCCCCTATAGTCTCTTTTCTTTAAGGCCCCTGCCCCCAGGGGCCTTTTTTTTACTGGCTGGATTTCCTCTTATTAGCACAGCTAAAGCCCAAGACACTTAAATAGATAGGTAAAGCTACCAGACATTACACTTCCATTTTTAATCTCTATGCTGCCATCATGGTCCTTAGCATTTACCCTGAATTTCTGCTGAATATAATCGATACTGAAACTCATTCTGATAGCCGGCCCCTAAAGAATCTGTCCATAATATTTCTGATTTAAAGACAGTGACATTTAAGTCCCCGACGCCCGGCCTAAACATTAGTAAGCATTACCACATCATTACTGAATTGTTTTTCAAACTCTTTCTGGAAAAATTGGCCAAGTTCCCGGTAGAAACTTCGCTGTGGAGAGGTGTCTCGCCAAACCAGTGCATGCACTCGATCGATTGGCTCACCTGTAATACTGACAACGCTCAATTCATCCCTGTCGAGAATCTCGGAGCGAATATACAGTGCGGGTAAGAACGCGACTCCCATTTCCATATAGACCATCTGGCGAATGGAATCGAGACTGGTCCCTTCATAATCACGCAGGATTTCAGCTTTAAACTGTTTACAAAGATCCTCGACCTGTCGGAACAACAAGTGATGCTCTTCCAATGTGAGAATTTCCAGTCCGGCGAGTTGTGAGGCTCTAATTGATTTATTATGCGCCAGAGGATGTCGACGATTCATCACCAGGTATAGAGGCTCCCTAAATAATGGCATTACAGTGATACCGTCTTCCTTCAATGGCAGAGTAGTCAAAATAAGATCATAACGTCCATTGTAGAGTCCTTCGGCCAAGGCATCCGGTACCTCCTCTCTGACAAAAAACTTCACTCCGCCGTATTTCTTGTGAACTTCCGGTAATATCCACGGCAAGGCATAGGGACCTAATGTAGGACTGGCACCGAGCCTGAATGTCCCGAAAGGTCCCTTGGTGGCAAAATTGGCAGCATCTATAATTACTTCTGCAGCATTCACTGCCTCTTGGGCCTGTTTCAGCAGGTCACGCCCGAGAGGAGTAAGCCTGACTCCTCCCCTGCTACGCTCGAACAGCTCTATTCCCAATGCTAGCTCCAATTTTTGTAATTGCGCACTCAGGGAAGGCTGGCTAATTTTCAGCTCACGAGCTGCCTGACGCAAACTGTCATGCTTAGAAGCAACAAGGTAGTAGCGCAGTTGTTTCAGGGAGATATTCAGGTCTTTCATAGCAAGTCTGATCAATATTGATGAAAGGTTTATCCTATCATATGTTTAATATACTTATTAAATATATTGCACTATATTGGCCGCCATACCCAATTGCCATAATAGTGAATATGACATTGGTAGAGCTAAGACGTTATTATATGAGGCTTGTAAAATGAAAAAATTGGTTAAAGGAATCTCCGAATTCCAGAAAAACACATTTCCCAACAACGAGGGATTTTTCCAGGAACTTGCCAACAAACAAGAACCTGAAGTAATGTTCATAACCTGTTGTGATTCACGTGTTGACCCCAGTCTGATCACTGAAACAGATCCCGGCGATCTGTTTATTCATCGTAATGTGGGCAACATCGTCCCACCTCATGCGCTGGTAACCGGAGGTGTAACTGCGTCCATTGAATTTGCAGTGGCCGTTCTGGGCGTTAAATATATTATTGTTTGCGGTCATACTGATTGCGGTGCCATGAAAGGGGCCATGCATCCTGATCTTGCCAAGTCCTTACCGCATGTACATAACTGGCTTTCGCATAGCGCGGCCGCATTTGCCAGAGTTTCTGCAAAACATGATGACCTGTCCGTTGATAAACACCTGCATGAAATGACAGAGGAAAATGTGCTGTTACAATTAAGGCATCTTGAAACACATCCCAGTGTTGCTACCAGCATGGCAAAAGGAAATCTGGAACTGCATGGCTGGGTTTACGATATAGGCACAGGTGGAGTGAACTGTTTTGATCCCGACCAAGGCAAATTTGTTTCAGTGCAAGATCGTTACGCGCACTTGCACACCACCGATTGGAAAGAAACTAAATCTGCCCGACATTTTTAAACTAGTAAGGAGACTCTGTCCATGATCAAACTGGATACATCACATTTACGCGGCGATATTTATGGCGGTCTGACAGCTGGCGTGGTTGCCCTGCCCTTGGCTCTGGCTATGGGTGTAGCCTCCGGCCTTGGCCCTATTGCAGGTCTTTATGGCGCCATCTTTGTCGGCTTCTTTGCGGCCCTGTTTGGTGGTACAGAACCACAGATTTCAGGTCCAACTGGCCCTATGACAGTGGTGTGTGCGGGTCTTGCTGCCAGTATTGCCTCGCACCCGGACCTGATGGGAAATACCAGCCTCATCTTCACCGCTATCATGATGGCAGGACTTTTCCAGGTTGCTTTGGGCTTATTCAAACTGGGCGAATACATTCGCCTGGTCCCTTATCCTGTTATCAGTGGCTTCATGAGCGGTATTGGCGGCATTATTATCATTCTCCAGATTAGCCCGATGCTGGGACACAGTGCTCCTGCAGGAACTGTCGATGCCCTGTTTTACACGCCAACAGCAATCCTGGATATCAATTTTGTTGCCTTGATTATAGGCGCATTAACCTTGGGCATCGCTTATAAGTGGCCAGCCAAGCTGGGTAAATTTGTCCCCGGTGCTCTGGCAGCGCTTATCATTGGTACTGTTATCAGTTTATTCGTTGGTGGCGCTCCCATCCTCGGAGAAATTCCTTCCGGATTACCACAAATACATCTTCCTGAGCTCTCAACTATTTCATTTTTCATTGTTGCTGAAGCTGCATTTGTTTTAGCACTGCTTGGTTCCATTGACAGTCTGTTAACCTCACTTGTTGCGGATAATATGACGCGTAGTAGACATGACTCGAATAAAGAATTGATTGGCCAGGGAATCGGCAATGCTATTGCTGGCCTGTTTGGTGGCGCACCCGGTGCCGGTGCAACCATGCGTACTGTGGTTAATATTCGTACTGGTGGGCGGACAAGAATTTCCGGAATGATTCATGCACTTGTTTTACTTGGTGTCGTTCTGGGCCTTGGTGCTTACGCCAGTTACATTCCAAATGCTGTACTGGCAGGCATTCTGATCAAGGTAGGCCTGGATATTATTGATTGGAACTACATCAAGAATGCACATCGTGGTCCGCGTTGGGATCTGGTGTTGATGCTAATTGTTGTTGGCCTGACAATATTTGTCGACCTGATTACTGCAGTGGCTGTGGGTGTAGTTCTGGCCTCAATAGCCTTCGTTAAACAGGTTGCACATGATCAAATGGAAAGACTGCACCAGACTCACCTGATTCGTCACAACGCCACACCGCGAGAAAAAGAAATAATTGATTTGCTCGATGATAAGGTCAATATTTTTGATTTCAGCGGCCCTATGAGTTTTGGTGCAGCAGCTGACCTCGGTCACCATGCCCGCTCACAACTCGAAGGTGGGGCACTGGCAATTATTCTCGACTTTTCCCGTGTGCCTTTTCTTGATGTATCTGCAGCCCTGGCCATTGAAACTGTTGCCAGAGATGCGGCTCAAACCAAACGTAAAGTCTATCCATGTGGAATGAACGATGCGGTAGAGTCAACACTTAGCGCGCTGGAAGCGGACAAGCATATTGATCCAAGCAATCACTATGCAACCCGTGAAGAAGCACTTGAAGCGGCACTGGACGACCTTGGTAGCCAGATTAAAGGACCTAACCTTCAACCTGCTGCCTAGATTTACCTGACTGATTTATATCAAGCTCCCTCTTATAGCCCGGCTCCCCCAAGCCGGGCTTTTTTTTTATTGCGGGCATCCCACCCTCACTCAAACCAGTCATCCTGAAGTAGGTAAATTCAGAGCACCTGCATGAATCCCAAACAGCTTGAAGCTACTGCAACGTGTTCAGAGCTGATACTTTCCCTGTAAAACAACACCTCAGCAGAACATAAGCCAATAGCGATACAAAATCTAACTACGTGCCTGCTGTCGACTTATGTATTTAATTTATTCAACAAATGTTTTCCATCGACAAAAAAAACCGGTGCTGTTTCCAGTACCGGTTTTCTGTTCTTTTTAAAAAGTACTTACTGCATACAAGTACTTACAACTTAAAAAGTGCTTATTGTGTAAAAGTTCTTACAGCTCGAAATCTACACCATAAGAAACAACGAATTTAACTTCGTCATTATCACGAGCAGGCATATTTGCGTAATCTTCAAAGCCATCACCGTCACCGTCAGAATCCAGGTCAGTCATTGAAATCATGGCTGAGAATCCGTCTTTAGCGATGCTGATGTTGTAATCGAAGTAATCTTCAGTCACACCATTAAATGAGTAAGCAAAATCTCCCTCATGAAACCCGGCATGCAAACCAATTTCCGCACCGCTTTCGAGAGGGATAGCATAATCAACGGAAAAATAGGACGCTTCAGCAAAACCAAAATCTTCACCAGGACCTTCATCAGGCTCTGCATTAGTCAGAAGATAAAGAGTCAGGCCAAGATTACCGAAACCAACGGAGCCATAAACTTCACCAAAGTCATAACCTGCATTAGAGTCATAATTGTAATACAGATAGCCAACATCATAACTGAAGCCTTCAGTTTCGCCTGCAAAGCCAAAATACATGTCATGCTCATAGGAATAAGCATCATCTGAATCATAAGCTACATTTGAAACCCAGGTACCTGCATAAAATCCAGACTCGCTCGCGTAATCAAGGCCACCCTGTACAGCAGACTCATTGATGCTCTGAGTCAGACCACGCCAGATATAGTTGTTGGTTACATTTACGTTACCAGACAGTTCAGCATATGAAGGAGCTGACACAGTAGCGACTGCCATGGTAAGTGCTGTCAATGCCAGTGGCCTTTGGAAAGTAGCGATCAGCGATTTTTTCATTTCATTTCTCCTAGTGAGTCTTGTATCTCAAGACATTGCAACATTGTTTAATAAAGGAAAGTTTTTGTATTTCCTGACATTGTCATAGCAATTTGCTTGCCAACAGTTGCAAACCCTGTTTTTAAAGGGCAAATATGGAATACTCTGGATTCTTATCAAGACTTTGGCGAAGACCGGCGGCGTAAATGCTCTATTGTGGGGCGCAACAGAACAAACATGCACTCAGATAGTGCTGAGTAAATCGTGCCACCTTGCAGGAAGGCAGATATATTCACTTAGCTTTATCATCTAATGATAGGAAAATTCTATCGCTTGTGTGGCTATTATGTTTTTTTATTAGATATTAGAATGTTGTTTCAGAATTAAAATCAAGAAATACGCTATGGGGATTATCAGTCAGCTGTTATGGGCTCCTGTTCTTGGAGTTATCATTCTGGCTTTCATACAACCCGGAAACACCAGAGCCATTCGCACCGTGGCCCTTTTGGTTTCTGCTGCAACATTGTTGCTTTCATGCCTGTTGCTTGCACGATTTGATGCCAGCAATGCCACACCGCAATTGCTGGAAACAGACTTTCCCTTCCTGGGGCTTGGCACTTCTTACACCCTCGGCATAGACGGCATTTCCTTACCTATGGTGGTCCTTGCCGCCCTGTTGACCCTGGTGGCACTTCTGGCATCTGGCTCAATCACGCACGGCATCAAGTCTTACCATATCAGTATATTAATATTGGAATTTGGCATGTTGGGGGTTTTTCTAGCCCAGCACTGGAGCCTGTTTTTCATTTTCTGGGAAATAACCCTGGTACCCCTTTATTTTCTGATTGATCGCTGGGGTGGTCAAAGGCGTCATGCTGCCAGTCTGAATTTCGTCCTTTACACAATGGGTGGTTCGATTTTCATGCTTCTCAGCATTTTTGCCATTGAGCAATTTATTCCAGCCGACAGTAATACGCTATTGGCCAACATGCGAATTTCCAGTGAAGACATTCCCGTGCGCCAGCAACTTTGGATCCTTGCCGGATTTCTGCTGGGCCTGGGTGTCAAAATGCCGATATTCCCATTGCATGGCTGGCTTCCCCTCGCCCATGTGGAAGCCCCCAGTCCCGTCAGCATCCTGCTTTCAGGAATCCTCCTGAAAATGGGGGCTTATGGACTAATCAGGATCATTGCCACACTGCCCGAAGCGGCAGTATTCATCCAGCCTTTGCTCCTGACATTAGCACTGATCGGGATGATCTATGGGGCCTTGCTCGCATGGCGTCAGACAGATCTGAAAGCCATGATTGCCTACGCCTCAGTAAGTCATATGGGTATTGTATTACTAGGCATCGCCGCCCTGAATGAAAATGGATTTACCGGCGCCGTGGTGCAGATGACTGCCCACGGACTTATTGCCGGTGCCCTGTTTCTACTCGTAGGAC
>CAWUSW010000007.1:0-39467 GCA_963925675.1 uncultured Pseudomonadales bacterium | reverse complement strand
TTCTGCAAGGCGTCCTTTTTGTGTTGGGTTTGCCGCAGAAACCGAGAATATAGAGGAATATGCCCGCAAAAAATTGCAGGATAAAAGACTCGATTTAATCTTTGCCAATAACGCCACTGACACGTTTAACAGTGAATCAGCTCTTGCTACAGCGTATTGGGAAAATGGAGAACATTCCTTCCCACAATGCAGTAAAACCAGCCTGGCGAGAGATATGGTGTCTCTGATTGCCCGTTGCTACCGCGAATCAAAGAACACTGAAACCTAAGTGCTAAAAGTCAGGATTCCCGATAATATTTTTCGTGCCTATGATATCAGGGGCATAGTGTATGAAGGAGTCGGCGAAGAGGTAGGCGAAGGGCTGGATGAAGACATCATCCAGCTCATTGGTCAGTCTATAGCCAGCGAGGCTCTTGATCTCGGAGAGAAGTCTCTCATAGTTAGTGCGGATGCGCGCCTCTCCAGTCCTGCATTTTCCGCTGCCATGATCAAAGGTATTCTTTGCACAGGATGCAATGTTGTAAATATCGGTGTCGCTCCCACGCCATTAATGTACTTTGCAACACATCATCTTGATGTGCATTCCGGTGTGATGATCACTGGTAGCCATAATCCCAAAAATTATAATGGCGTAAAAATTGTTCTCAACAATAACTGCCTTGCTGCTGATCAGATCACCCGGCTTAAGGAAAGAATCCTCAGAGAGGATTTTCACAAAGGGTGCGGGTCATTAAGCAATCTTGATGTCGCCCCCGACTATATAAAAACTGTAAGCCAGAACATTCAACTTAAACAATCCCATAAAGTAGTCATCGATTGTGGCAACGCTGTTGCCGCTAATTGTGCCCCCAAGCTCTTTTCCGCCCTTGGTTGTCAGGTGGTACCTCTGTATTGCGAAACTGATGGTAACTTCCCAAATCATCATCCGGATCCAACGCGCAAGGAAAATCTGCAAGATCTGATAGCCCTGACCAAGAAGGAAAACGCAGCCCTTGGTATTGCCTTTGATGGTGATGGTGATCGTGTTGTACTGGTAAGCAATAGCGGCAAGATTATTGATGCCGATAAAATGATGCTGAGCTTTATCGCGGATATTGTTCCGGAAAATCCCGGTGCCAGTATTATTTTTGATGTAAAAAGCTCTCAACACCTGTCGCGCACAATCAGCCGGCTAGGTGGCAAACCGGTAATGTGCAAAAGCGGCCATTCTTTTGTTAAACAGCAAATGCATGCAACAGGTGCGCTTCTGGGAGGGGAATACTCGGCGCATATTTTTTTCCGCCACCGCTGGTATGGCTTTGATGACGGCATGTACAGTGCGGCGAGATTCCTGGAGCTTATGGATAAAAACAACTGTAGCGCCGATACCTTGCTGGAAGCTTGCCCTATTACCTACAGCACAGCTGAGCTCTATGTCCCGGTCAGTGAAGAGGACAAATTTTCAATCATGGATACCCTGCTGGAAAAGATGGACATACCGGGAGCCCGGATAAAACGCCTGGATGGGATCAGAGCGGAAACAGAAAATGCCTGGGGGCTTATCCGCGCATCAAACACCACCCCTAACCTCATTCTGCGTTTCGAGGCCAATTCTGCCAGTGCTCTGGAGCAAATCCAGGTGGTTTTCAGACAAGTTATTATGGCGTTTTACCCGACACTTGACTTGGGTTTGCCGGTTCCTGCCCAGGACTAAAACTGCATTGGGGCAGTAAAGGCAAGAAAATTTCTTGGGCTCAGACCATGCATGCCCTATAATTATTGCTCAATCTTGTTAGTGAGCATTCGCTTTAGCGATCAATCCGGGTTTTCAGATGACTCTTGAACTCAGTTCAGCAAAAAACATAGCCAGCGTTCTGACCGAGGCCTTGCCATATATACAGCGCTTTACTGGCAAAACCATTGTGGTCAAGTATGGCGGCAATGCAATGATCGATGAAGAGCTGAAAAACAGCTTCGCCCGCGACATTGTGTTAATGAAGCTGGTTGGCATGCACCCTATTGTTGTGCATGGTGGTGGCCCTCAAATTGGCTCATTACTGGAAAAGCTGGGCATTAAATCTGATTTTGTGGACGGCATGCGCGTTACTGATTCAGCCACCATGGATGTCGTCGAAATGGTACTGGGCGGCTTGGTGAATAAACAAATTGTTAGCCTGTTAAACAAAAATGGCGGCAAAGCCATTGGTATTACAGGCAAGGATGGCGACTTCATCAGGGCAAGAAAATTGAAGGTCACGCGACAAACACCGGAAATGAAAGCCCCCGAAATTATCGATATCGGCCATGTGGGTGAAGTAGAAAGCATGAACCCCGATATCATCGAGATGATCAAGAAAAGTGATTTCATCCCGGTGATCGCCCCAATAGGTGCCGATGAAAATGGTGCTTCCTACAATATCAATGCCGATATTGTTGCCGGTAAAGTCGCGCAAATGGTGATGGCAGAAAAACTGATTCTTCTTACCAATATCGCCGGTGTTCAGGACAAGAGCGGCGAAATACTGACCGGCTTAAGCACAGAACAGGTTAGCCGACTTATCGATGATGGCACCATCCATGGCGGCATGTTGCCTAAAATTAATTGTGCCCTTGATGCCGTCAAGTCAGGTGTTAAAAGTGCCCAGATCATTGATGGTCGGGTTCCCCATGCGGTGTTACTGGAAGTATTCACCGATCAAGGCATTGGCACTTTAATAAGCAATAAGGATTACAAACTAGCAGGTCGCTAATCCCAATTAACTGCTCAGGTAAACGGTATGGCTGCAAAACAAAAAGGCGAAAAAAAAGAAGCGATTCTGCGCGCACTCGCCCAGATGCTTGAAAACAATCCCGGTGGCAGGATTACCACAGCAGCCCTGGCTGCAGAACTTGGGGTGTCCGAAGCCGCTCTTTACCGACATTTCCCCAGCAAGGCCAGGATGTTCGAAGGACTGATTGATTTCATGGAAGACACTTTGTTTTCCAGGATAACCCGCATCATAAGTGAAGGCTCAACAGCACTGGTGCAGTGTGAAAAAATAATGTTGCTGGTGCTTACTTTCGCCGAAAAAAACCCGGGCATTAGTCGAGTGCTCAATGGTGATGCACTAGTAGGCGAAACAGAACGTTTGCGCGATCGGGCCAGCCAGGTTTACAACCGACTTGATACCCAGTTAAAACAGATTTTTCGTGAAGCAGAAATAAAAGAAGGGGTTCGTCCCCGCATGACACCGGCGGTTACATCTAATTTATTGCTGACATTTATTGAAGGTAAGATTAGCCAGTATGTGCGAACGGATTTTTATCAGAAGCCTACGGATCAATGGAGTGAACAATGGCTCTACCTGAATCAGGATTTATTTCATCGGCCTTGAGCTGAAAAAGTAAAACTAATCGAGACTTAATAATTCTTTAAGTCGGTCAATATTATTTTGTGCCGTTACAATGGCCTCTTCCTTTTCATTGCTAATGCGCGTCACCTGTCTACTCAAACGATCACGCTCTACAGTGGCATCTTCGACTTGCGCAATTAAATGCGCAAGCACTTCATTACCAGCATTCTCATTGTTCACAACTTTCTGTTCCAGTTCTGCCAACTTTTCCTCTACATCTTCCAGCAGAGAGCTAAGTACAGTGAACTGACCATCAAGCTCTGAGACAGTAGAATCCCGGCGTCGAATGACTTCTTCGGGTGAGCGATACAGGCGTAACAACATTGTGTCAGCTGCTTCCTGTTCTAAACGCGCTTGTTCTGCCAGACGAAGTGATTTTTTTTCTTCAGACTGCACTGCCAATTCTTCTGCTGACAAGCTGCGCTCTACCACCTCAATCACCTGTCCTCTTTCATTGAGTATCTGGTAACCATTCCTGACAAATTCAGCCGGCACTCTGGAGCTTACAATTTCTCTGCCCTGATCATCTGTATATTTATATAGATTGGCAGCCTCACTCTGAGTTGCGATGAGGGTAGAAAAAAGTAATGCTATTGTGAGTTTAAGTTTTACCATTTTTAATGACATTCCTGACTATTTACCAGCCGGTCCGACTTGCTCTTTAGGTTTAAAATTAGTCTGATTATTGTCAAAATTTATCAAAAATCTAATGCTTAAATACCATACTGACTCTGATAAGCTTTCATACTTTCAAGATAAGCACACAGCGTCTCATCCTGTTCCTGCTCCAGATAGTCAATAATCTGTTGCAGATTAATTATACTGATCACCGGAATTGAAAACTCTTTTTCAATTTCCTGAATGGCAGATAATTCAGAATTACCTTTTTCCTGCCTGTCCAGGGCAACCACTACACCAGCGGCTGTCGCACCTGCTGCAGAAATTATTTCCATGGTTTCCCTGATTGCAGTTCCGGCAGTGATGACATCATCTATTACCAGTACACGATTCTCCAGGGGGGACCCTACAATATTACCGCCCTCACCATGGTCCTTCGCTTCCTTGCGGTTAAAACACCATGGAATATCCTGCTTGAAATCCTGCCAAAAAGCAATTGATGCAGCTGATGCCAAGGGGATGCCTTTGTAGGCCGGGCCGAAAATAATATCAAAATCCAGCGCCGCATTTTCTATGGCCTGTGCATAACATGAGCCCAGAAAACCAAGAGCGGCGCCAGTGTTGAACAGGCCTGCATTAAAGAAATAGGGACTCTGCCGTCCCGACTTAAGGGTAAATTCACCAAAACGGAGAATTTTATTTTCAGTCACATAACTTAAAAACTGTTTTTGAAAATCCTGCATTGTTTACTCTCTTTAATTGCTTCCCGATCCGGTTCTTTCCTGCAGCTTTTCCTACATTAAAGCGCCACTTGCCCCAATGAAGTTTTCTGCACTTCAAACAAATTGTCTATGCCATACCGGGCCAGGTCAATCATCTGATTCAGATCTTCAAGACTAAATTCACCGTCTTCGCCGGTCCCCTGAATTTCAATAAACCCACCGCTTTCGGTCATGACAACATTCATGTCAGTTTCTGCACTGGAATCTTCTATATAGTCAAGATCAAGCACTGGCATCCCGCGATAGACGCCCACTGAAACTGAGGCAATCATTTGCTGTATCGGATTTTCCTTGAGCATCTTTTTGTCCAGCATGTAATTCACAGCATCAACAAGTGCAACACAGGCGCCGGTGATAGACGCTGTGCGTGTGCCGCCATCGGCCTGGATAACATCACAATCTATTTTGATGGTATTTTCTCCAAGCTTCTCGAGATTGATCGCAGCACGCAAGGACCTGCCAATCAAGCGCTGAATTTCCTGGGTGCGACCGCTTTGTTTACCCCTTGCAGCTTCTCTGTCCATTCGTGAACCAGTTGAGCGCGGCAGCATGCCATATTCTGCTGTCACCCAGCCTTTACCACTGCCTTTTAAAAAGCGTGGCACATTGCCTTCTACCGAGGCTGTGCAAATAACTTTGGTTTCACCAAATTCAACCAGCACAGAGCCTTCTGCATGGCTGGTAAATCCTCTGGTGATCTGAATTTTGCGCAGCTCATTCGCCTGCCTTCCACTTGGTCTAGTTACTTCAGACATTATTACCTCTAGTCCTGGATTATGATTATATTTATGCGCTCTATTCGCATCTATGCCAGCTTATTTTATTATGCCTGGCAAATCCGCTATAGTTCGTTCCCAATTTATTTGATTCGTCAGGTCCATTATATGACAAGCAGCATGACGGCATTTGCACGCAAGCAGGCTGAATTTACCTGGGGCACTCTGGTTTGGGAAATTCGTTCCGTTAACCATCGCTACCTGGAGCCCGCTTTTCGCTTACCTGAACAACTTCGTCCCACTGAAACCCGTTTACGGGATTTACTGCGCAACAAAATCAGTCGCGGTAAAATAGAAGCTCAGCTCAAATTCCTGCCTGGCATGTCAGAGGGCAGCCAGATACCCATCAACGAGCCTTTGCTTGCCCAGCTTAACCAGGCTCTCGACCAGGTAAATGCGCTTACCGGGACAGCCGTTAATCCAGCCAATCCTCTCGATATACTGAAATGGCCAGGCATCATTCAGGAACAGGGGCAGGATACTAAAGTAATCGAGGAAGAGGCGCTATCTCTGTTTAAAGGTGCTCTGGATCTTCTGGCAGAACATCGTGCACGTGAAGGCGCCGAATTAAAAGTTGCTATTGAGAGCAGGCTCGACAGTATTACCGGCATTGTCGATGAAATCAGTGCTGCTTTGCCCGATATTCTCAACGCTCAACAAAACAAACTCAAACAGCAGGTCGCTCAGCTGGAAGCAGACCTGGAGCCGGGGCGACTTGAGCAGGAGCTGGTTCTGATCGTACAAAAAGCCGATATTCAGGAAGAAATTGATCGACTGGCAGCTCATGTAAAAGAAATCCGTCACGTCATGTCTCGAAAAGAGCCGGTTGGCAGGCGTCTTGATTTTCTCATGCAGGAACTCAACCGGGAGGCCAACACCATCTGTTCGAAAGCAGTGGTCACAGAAACCACACTCAATGCTGTTGAACTGAAAGTACTGATTGAGCAAATACGGGAACAGGTGCAAAACATCGAGTGAGGCGTGCTTGACGCTGCTTGTTTGTATGCATTAATTTCAAGGCTATGCCGTTAAACTAGACTTACCAGAAACCGCACAACGAAGAGTTTAAATGCCTCAGGGGATATTATTTTTAATTTCAGCACCTTCCGGTGCTGGCAAAACCAGCCTGGTCAATGCCTTGCTTGATGCTTCGGGCAATGAACTTGCTTCCGGTTTATGTGTTTCTATCTCTCACACCACCCGCCCCAAGAGGCCTGGCGAAGAGGACGGCAAGAATTATCATTTTGTCTCCATTACCCGTTTCCAGCAGATGCAAACTGAGCATGCCTTTCTTGAAAGCGCTGAAGTTTTTGGCAATCATTACGGCACATCCAAGTCCTGGGTCAAGCAACGCCTGGCCGATGGTCAGGATGTCATCCTGGAAATTGACTGGCAAGGTGCCAGCCAGGTCCACGCCCTGTTACCTGAATCCGTCGGTATATTTATTTTACCGCCATCTTTGCAGGCTCTGCGAGAAAGATTGACCAACCGTGGCCAAGACGATGCACAAGTCATTGAAACCCGCATGAGCGAGGCGGTTAATGAAATTTCACACTTTGAACAGGCAGATTTTATCGTCATCAATGAAAATTTCGGCACAGCCCTTGAAGACCTGAAAGCCGTGATCCGCAGTGCCAGGCTAAGCATAAAGCACCAGGTGAAAAGTAATTCAGACTTGTTAAACAAACTGATTTCCTGAAACCAAGCCCCCAATTTCTCATTCATGTCAGGCATAGACTTGGGCCAGCAGTCCCTTTATAATGCCCGGCCCCGGTAATATGGGCTTTACCCATTACCAGGAATGAATACCAACCTCTTTTTATTAGGGTAAGACTATGGCTCGTATTACTGTTGAAGATTGTCTGAATAATGTTGAAAACCGTTTTGACCTGGTTATGATAGCCAGCAAACGTGCTCGCCAGCTGCAAACCGGAGGCAAAGATGCCATGGTTGATGAAGACAACGATAAACCAACGGTACTTGCCCTGCGTGAAATTGCAGAGGGCCATATCGACAGTTCTATCCTGATAGACAAGCGCGAAGAAGAAACCCAGAAATCTCTTCAAGCCATGGATGCAGCAGCAGCTGCTGCTGCTGCAAAGAGCACTGACATCTCTATTGAAGAAGCCATGGATGCCGTACTAATTCCTGAAGCTGATGAAAGTGAAGTGGTGCCTCCGGCTGATGCTGACGAATCTGAGCAGTAACGTATTTTATTCAGTTCCCGACAGCTATAGACAGATACAGAGAGCTACTTAATTAAGAGTAGTTCGCTCCGGCACCAAAAGACCCCAAAGCGGGGATTATTCAAACCCGCATTACCCGCAGCGGCCAAGCCCCTTGCCACTTCCTTTAATCACCCCAAGTACTCATAAAGCGCTATACGTGGCAATTTCGCTAAGCTTGCTCCTATGGTAGTGTTCAGGCTATGAAATCGATTAATACTTTCGCACATGATTTAACAGGCTACATGGGTAATGCTCAGGTAGACCTTGTACGTCGCGCCTATTTTTATGCCCAGCAGGCGCATGACGGACAATTCCGCAGAACCGGTGAAGCCTATGTCACTCATCCGCTGGCGGTAGCCGAAATACTTCGTGATATGCACATGGACCATCAAAGTCTGATCGCCGCGATGCTCCATGATGTAATTGAGGACACAGGTATTACCAGGGAGGCCATTGAAAGCCAGTTCGGCGAGACTGTGGCAAATCTGGTCGATGGTGTCAGCAAACTGAACAAGATCGAATTCAGTACACGAGCGGAAGCACAGGCCGAAAACTTTCAGAAAATGGCTCTGGCGATGGCCAAGGACATTCGCGTGATCCTGGTGAAAATGGCAGACCGCATGCACAACATGCGCACCATTAATGTGATGAGCAGAGAGCAGCAAAAACGTGTTGCCCGCGAAACCCTGGAGATCTACGCTCCGATTGCCAATCGTTTAGGCATGCACAATATTCGCATGGAATTTGAGGAAATGGGTTTTAAAACCCTCTATCCCCTGCGTGCACCCCGCATCGATGCCGCGGTAAAGAATGCCAGCGGTTACCGTAAAGAGCTGGTAACACAGATCCAGGCAGCGCTGGAAGCCTGCCTGAAACGTGAAAACATGCCTGGCAGAGTACTGGGCAGAGAAAAGCATCTGTACAGCATCTACCGCAAGATGAAAGAGAAGAGGCTTTCGTTCAGGGAAATCACCGATGTATTCGCTTTTCGCATCATTACCGATGAAGTGGATACCTGCTACCGAATTCTTGGCGCGGTACATAGTCTGTATAAGCCGGTGCCCGGAAAATTCAAAGACTATATCGCCATTCCCAAGGTCAACGGCTACCAGTCATTACACACTACCTTGTTTGGTATGCATGGTGTTCCCATTGAAATCCAGATTCGCACAGAAGAAATGGACAAAATGGCGGGCAACGGCATTGCTGCACACTGGCTATACAAATCTTCAGAAGACACACCTAACCAGAGCCATATCCGCGCCCGGCAATGGGTTCAGGATTTGTTGGAAATGCAAAAACATGCCGGTAATTCACTCGAGTTTATTGAGCATGTCAAAACTGACCTGTTCCCTGATGAGATTTATGTGTTCACACCCAAGGGCGTCATTCTGGAGTTACCCGAAGGTTCAACGCCCGTGGATTTCGCCTATGCCGTACATACGGATGTTGGCAATTCCTGTGTCGCCTGTCGTATAAACCGGCGTCTGGCGCCACTCAGCCAGCGTCTGCAAAGTGGCCAGACCGTTGAGATTATTGCTTCCGGGACACACCCTAATCCTGCCTGGCTGGGCTTCGTGGTCACGGGTAAAGCACGCAGTAATATTCGCCACTTCCTGAAAAACCAGCGCCGCTCGGAAGCCGTCGCTTTGGGCCGGCGCCTGCTTAACAAAACCCTGTCGAGCTTTGGCTTTCATCTATCCAATATTCCCAAAGAAAAAATCGGCGGATTACTTGAGCAAACAGATTTTGATGTACTGGATGATCTTCTGGAAGATATCGGTCTTGGTAATCGTATGGCCTATATTGTTGCCCGCCGTCTGATCCCCGGTGAAGAAGGTGACCATATCCCGTTGAATCAGGATGAGACATCAATGGCCATCCGCGGTGCTGAAGGCATGGTGATGACCTTTGCCAAATGTTGTCAGCCGATCCCCGGCGATTCAATCGTTGGCTATATCAGTGCGGGCCGTGGCATGGTTGTACACCGGGAGACCTGTAACAATGTGGCAGAGTATCGCAGCGATCCAAAAAAATATATCAACTTGCGTTGGGACCCTACAGTGGGAGGCGAGTTTACGGTGGAGTTGCGCATAGAGTTAGAGAATCAGCGCGGTATTATTGCCACTCTGGCCAATATTATTTCTTCCGCAGAAGGCAATATTGAAAAAATTGGAACATCTGACCGCGACGCCCAGTTCAGCATAGTGAATCTTACGCTAACGGTGCGTAACCGTGTTCATCTGGCCAAAGTGATGAAAAAAGTGAGAATGATGAAATCAGTATCTAAAGTCGCCAGAGTGAAAAATTAGCTGGCGGAGGCTTTCAGATTGTTTTTACTACGTCTTCTGGCTGTCTTTTTGGATTTCAAGGACTGACTTCCGTCTATATGAGAGCCCATTGTAGAGGCATCCTCTATCAGCTTGCGAGCATCTGCACATGGGACCGCCTGACTATAGTAAAAGCCCTGAATAATAGGGCAATTAAGACTGCGTAAATATCTGAGCTGGTATTCTTCTTCAACGCCCTCTGCCACCATTTCAAGTTTAAGGCCTCTTGCCATATGAGCAATAGCCTCAATAATTGACTGGTCTTCATTTTCTACCATGTCATGAATAAAACTACGGTCAATTTTTAGACGATGGATAGGTAGTTTTTGTAGCAGACTCAACGAAGAATAGCCCGTACCAAAGTCATCAATAGCGACTTGAACTCCTACGCGATGAAGCTCATCAAGTTTAACTACCGTTTGTTCAATATTGCTCATCAACATGCTTTCAGTAATTTCAATTTCCAGTTTAGCTCCAGGAAAATCATGAGCCTTTAAAGCGTTGATAATTTTGTCGACGAAATCTTCCTGCTCAATCTGCTTGCTCGAAAAATTGATAGCCAGCCTGTCCAGAGGCAAGCCTGCATCCAGCCACTCTTTAACTTCAAAAATGGCCTTATTCAAAATCCAGTCACCAAGTTCCACGATGATGCCGGTTTCTTCAGCTGCCGTCATGAAAAATACTGGAGACAAGAGGCCCTTGTCAGGGTGGTTCCAGCGTAGCAATGCTTCGACACCCGTAATGCTGCCATCCAGTGAACTAACCTGCGGCTGATAAAAAACTTCAAACTGCTCTTCTTTGATGCCCCGCCGAATCTCAGCTTCCATATTAAGCATTCTGCTATTTTTGATGCTCATATCCTTGTGATAGCAGTTGTAACTATTTTTCCCTTGCTCCTTGGTGTAATACATGGCCGTATCTGAATTCTTTATCAGCAGATCTGCCGTTTCACCATCATGGGGGAACATGGATATACCAATACTGCCAGTAACAAAAATTTCATTTCCCTCAACGAAGAAGGGGTTCTTGATGGTCTCAACCAGTTTTTTACCAACCACCCTGGCCATTAATTCGGACTCTACATGGGGCAGTAATATAATAAATTCATCCCCACCTAGACGTGCCACCGTGTCACCTTCGCGAAGGCCAGACTTAAGTCGATTTGCCACCTGTTTTAAAAGTTCATCGCCTACTGAGTGACCAAGAGTGTCATTCACTGCCTTGAAGCGATCAAGATCAAGAAACAGCACGGCCAGATTTTCTTTTTCACGACGCGCATTGCTAATAGTATTTGAGAGGCGGTCATGAAACAGGGCCCGATTGGGTAGTCCGGTGAGCAGATCGTGATAGGCCTGAAAGTGAATCAGCTTTTCAGAAGCAAGCCGTTCAGTGATATCTCTGGCAACAACATACGTTCCCGAAAAATCACCACTTTGTACTTCACCTTTATCATTCCTAACTTCATTTTCATAGATACCCAGAGAATTAAGTTCAATAGCGATTCTGTCCCTGCTCCAGCCAGGACGAGAGCCCGGTTTACACATCAGCCAGACTTCTGCATCTTTGGTTGCTCTTGGGCCGGTGCGCCTTTCATGAAAACAATGCGTGGCCCGCTCAACATAATCCGGATCTACAATGGTGGCAAAATGTGCGCCGATTAATTCATCTTTATTATAATTAAGCACATCCCCGGCTCGATCATTAACAAAAGCAAAATTGCCATTTTTATCAACTATAAAAATGATGTCCGGAGAACTTTCGACCATAAAGCGATGCAGTCTTTCAGAACGTTCCAGCTGCTTGCGTAATGTATACAGGCTTTTTTCCACTTCCTGCTTTCTTAAAGCATTTGTCAAGGTGTGCTGCAGCTCATCAAACTCAAAGGGTTTTTTGATATAGTCAAAGGCACCTAACTGGAAAGCCCGCGCCACACTGTTAAAATCAAAATCACCACTTAGTACGACTACTGCCACTTTGATTAATTTGTCATTGATGTACTCCATGACCATATGCCCATTCACTTCCGGCATATTCATATCCAGAAGCACCAGGTCAAATTCTTCCTGTTCGAGCTTTGCAATTGCCTCTTTGCCACCTTGTGCTATCACTACCTGATACTCGGCAGTTTCCAACAAGGCTTTAGTACTCACCAGCATGCCAGGCTCATCATCTACCAATAGTATTTTGGAATTATTTGTCATTAACACAAATCCCCGGAATTTTTACTTAGGGTGTCGAGAGAAGTGTTTTGCTTACTGGCAGAGACAGGCAGGAGCACTGTTATTTCGGTGCCTGAATGCTTGCGATTATTGTTGCCTGATTTGGCTGTAGAACTTACTGGCGTGGTCTGACAAGTGACTTGACCGCCGAGTTTTACTACAAGATTTTGTACGATGGAAAGGCCGGAGCCCATGTGACTTCCACCCTTTGTACTAATATTGAAGGTGCTTATTATAGAGGTACTTATTTTAGAGGAGCTTGTACCGGAATCTGAGTCGGCGTTAATGCCTGAGGCGAATAGTTTGTCTAGCGTGCCTGGCGCAATCCCTGGGCCGTTATCATTTACAATCAATTGAATGTAATGGTTACCATTCATATAAAAATTACCAGCGGTTTTAACCAAGATGATACCACCATCTTCAAATGCTTCTGCTGAATTTTTCACAAGATTGGTAATTATTTGTCGAATTGCATTTTCACTACAGTTTAATTCGGGCAAATCAGAGTCCAGACTGGTTTCAATAATGATACTTTCGCTGGCAGCAAAGGAACCTGAAAACATATTCACCAGGCTGGTCACTGCAGAATTAATATTTACAGTAATTGAGCGTTCTATTTCCTCTGATTTTTCCTCAGGTTTTTCCTTAAGTTTTTCCAGAATTCCACTCACTCGATCTATTTCACTTTTCATGAAACTGATTTCAGATTGAATTTTAGTATCTTCACCCTGCTTCATACTTAACAGCTGCAGGTAATTCTTTATAATTCCTAAAGGATTATTTGCTTCGTGAATTGTTTCCCGAATACGGCGTTCATACCCGGCAACCACATCATCCTCTGCAGCCAGAAATTCCTGCTTTACCGCCAGTTTTTTTCCTAGCTCCAGACAAAGGTCGGAACGCAGGGTTTTTTGTTTTTTATAGCTGTCCATTTGTTGTAGAGGAATGCCCAGAACCAGTACGCCACAAGGTCCACCGGTATGTGGATTCACAACAGGCTCACAACAAAAGTTATCAGTGCCTAGTAGTGACAAGAGCTGTTTGTCGATTACCGTCAGCTGTTCTGATGGACTCTGCAAAATTGCGCTATTACCCAAAAAGCAATCTGCAATAACGCTGCGATCTGGCTCGCAGCGAATAACAAGCTGGTTTAATTCATTCCTGGGGGGCGTCCCTGTCAGGCAGCTTAAAGAGCCGGCATCCTCAGAATAAATAAAGAGCAGGCTTTCACCGTGGCCAAATAATAATCTGCTTGCAGAAGCCATTGCCTGGCCCAGTTCATCCTGGCTGCTGGCATTGCCTAAACCCTCTTTTGCCAGTGCAAATAGATTATCGGCCTCGGCTTTTTTGCGTAATTGTTTTAACGCCGTTTTCTCCTGATCTAATACATCCGCGTCATCGCTTGTTGGCAAAGGCAAATAACGGGTAGTCGAGTACGAAACTTTCAATGTTTGCGAAGAATGATTCAAGGCTACCTGCGCGCTTTGCCAGGTTTCCATCAGGCTGCTTTCCTTGAGATCAAACAATGCATCTGCCCAGAGCGGCGCTTCCAGATGAGCGGCTTCATCGGCTAATTGATTGGCTAGCCAGGCAATTTTTACCATTGGCGTGGCATCCAAAATCTGACTGATATCCAGATGATGATATTGCAAGGCATCACAACAAAGCCCTTCAACTCCCCAGCCAAGCAGTAATTGGGCACCCAGTTCTGCATGATCAATGCCGTATTCATTTCTTTCAGCGACAAGCAGCTCGGCGGTATTTTCAGCTTGAGCAAGTATTTCAAGGTAGCTTTTGGAATAAACCTGCTCCAGCACCAGGGCGCCAATATTTAGAAACAAGCCGCAAAAAGCAGCCTGTTGTATCAGGTAAGTTTTATCGTCTGATTCGGCTAAAACACGTCGGCCAAGTTGTTCTGAAAGGGTTCTTGTTAATACACTTTGTAGATAGAGCTGTTTCAGGAAGCGGGCACGTGAAGGAGAAGTCTGGCCAAAACTCATTTGTGTTGCCCCCTGCCTGACCATCGCCTGCAAGCCATCGTGACCCATGCCTTGTATTAGCTGCCCCGGGGAAAAACAGTGGCGCTTATCATTAAGTGATGTAGTGGATAGTAAACGTGCATACAGAAACATATCACCGGCAAGCAATTTCTCCAGTGAAACATTCCCGGATTCTTCCTTAAGGTGTGGCGTGGCACTGTCCTGCAGCACATTTAATTCGCACAGCAATAATTCTGGCAAGGACGAGATCCTTGTCATATTTGCTTGTGAAAGAATTTTTTATGCTATATCAGACACTTATAATTATTTTCCAAGACGCCCTCGACGGAGCAGTAGCTTCCCTTAATAGACCCTTTATTCTAGTTCATCGTTCGGAGTTCGTCACATGCCGCGTATCAATTCGTGCTTTTACAGCATCCGGTTAGCCCTGTAATATTGCCTGTCCCGTATAAAACAATAATTATTATCGGAGCCCCCAATGAATCCCGTGCGCATCTACAAGCTCTTACAAGCGTTCATTTTTTGTCTGTTACCCCTTACAACAATTGCTCAACCTGCATCATCTCCGGCATTTAGTGCAGATCAACTGACTGCATTACCGAGTCTGAACTGGGTCACCAATGGAGGAAATCTATATAACCAGCGCTACTCTCCACTGACCCAGATAAATCGCGACAATGTCGGTGACTTAAAGGCGGAATGGCGCGTACACATGAACGGCTCCGGTGCAGCACCTAATCACAGTGGTCAGGCTCAACCGCTTTATTACAACGGCGTACTATATGTCATAACCGGTGAAAATGATGTCTTTGCTGTGGACGTGGAAAGCGGAGAATTCCTGTGGACGTACCAGGCCAACCTGGACCCGAACCGGGTGAATGTGTGTTGTGGCTGGTTGAGCCGCGGACTGGGCATGGGTGACGGCCAGATCTATTTGGGCCAGCTTGATGCCAGGCTGGTGGCACTGGATCAGGAAACCGGCGAAGTAAACTGGGAAATCCAGGCTGAGGATCCACTGCTGGGTTATGCCATTACCTCTGCTCCGCTTTATTACAACGGCATGGTCATTACCGGATTTGCCGGGGGGGAGCGCGCTATACGCGGGCGCATCAAAGCTTATGATGCCCAGGACGGCTCTCTTAAATGGACCTTTTATACTATTCCCGGCCCCGACCAGTTCGGCCATGACACCTGGCCCCAGGATAATGACAGCTGGCTCTACGGTGGCGCGCCTATCTGGCAAACGCCTGCAGTAGATCCAGATCTGAACATGCTGTATTTCTCCACCGGTAATGCCGGGCCTGACCTAAACGGCTCCCAGCGCGCCGGTGATAATTTATTTACCGTATCCATTGTCGCTCTGGATACTGACACCGGTGAATACCGATGGCATTTCCAACAGGTACATCATGATATCTGGGATTACGATTCTCCCAGTCCCGTGGTCTTGTTCGATATAGAAAAAGACGGTGTGATGCGTAAGGGGCTGGCGGAAGCAAGCAAGTCCGGCTATTTATATATTCTCGATCGCATCACTGGCGAGCCACTTATAGGCATCCCTGAAGTCGCCGTACCACAGGAACCTGGTCAAGCCACTGCCGCTACCCAGCCAATTCCAATCGGTGATGATCTGGTGCCCCATTTTATTGATGCCGCGCCCGAAGGCTTTACCCTGGTCAACGATGGCAAGACATACACGCCCTTTGGCAAGGAAGGCGCTCTCTATAAACCTTTGGCCGGCGTGAACTGGCCGCCCAAATCCTACGATCCAGAAACCGGGCTGCTTTATATCTGCGCCAATGACCGTATCGGTGGCGCGGCCCAGGAACGTGAAGCGTCTCCCCCCACGCATACCGAAACCTGGTTAGGTGGCGGCTTCCGCCTCGCCAGCATGCCTACCCGGGGGATGTTTGTAGCAATTGATGTCACCACCAACACCATCGCCTGGAACCAGCAATGGAATTACAGCTGTTCCCAAGGCTCCATGGTTACCGCGGGCGGTTTAATTATTCATGGTCGCAATGACGGGCGCGTTGTTGCTATTGATAAAGCCGATGGCACTATGCTGTGGGAATTCCAGACGGATGCCGGTGTAAACGGCTCAGCCACTACTTTTATGCATGAAGGCGTCCAGAAGGTCGCCATTATCGCCGCGGGCTCTATTTATAGTCCCGGTAAACATGGCGACAGTCTCTGGCTGTTCTCTCTCGAAGGGGACATTGAAGCTGAAGTTTCGGAAGCTGTCGCCGCAGCGGGGGGCTTGCGACCAGCCGCAGCGGCTGCCGAACTAGTCCGCATTGAACCTGAAGACGGCCGCTCTGCTGACAGAGGCGCAGGCCAGACTATCTTCAACCAGCTATGTGCGGCCTGTCATGGCCCCAATGGAGAAGGTGGCGAAGCCGGTGTTGAGCTAAGCGGCAAAACCTTCAGCGTGTCAGACATCATGACTGTCGCAAACTATGGGCAAAACACCATGCCAGCCTTCAGTTATGCCTATACCAGGGATCAGTTGCAGGATGTTGCCACTTATATAATAGAGGATGTATTGGCAGATCAACCCTGACCCGGCTTTTATCTTTATGCCACTCGCTTACACCCTTCAGGAAGGAGCCCAGCCTCCTTCCTGAAATTCTTTTATCATTATTTTCCTCCATATAGCCTTATCCCCCGCTTCGAACAATCCTGCCAATAACGCCGGTTTGGTGTACTGCGTATGGCGGGCAATCGGTTTTCCTCCTAGAATGCTTCCATGACAGCACGCTCCCCCAAAATACCTGCCGGACAATCCCTTGATCTGCAACAGGTCCCGGCTTCTGAACTCAAAGGCGTTGGCCCCAAACTGGAAGAAAAGCTGGCCACCATTCATATCCATACCGTACTCGACCTGCTGTTTCATTTACCTTTTCGTTATCAGGATCGTACCCGTGTTACCCCCATCGGTTCATTGAACCACGGCATAGAAGCCGTCCTTGAAGGGGAAATATTAGGCAGCGCTGTAGTCTTTGGTAGACGCCGCAGCTTGCTGGTCAAAATTCAGGATGGCAGCGGCATCACGTCCTTGCGCTTTTTTCATTTCAGCGCCGCACAAAAAAACAATCTGAAAGAGGGCTCGCGCATTCGCTGCTTTGGAGAAGCACGCTGGGGCAAAAACGGCGTCGAGATAATCCACCCGGAATATGAAGTGCTCTCTGGTGCCAACAAATTACTGGCAGACCGACTTACTCCGATCTATCCAAGCACCGAAGGCCTGCATCAGGCCCGTATGCGCGCTTTAGTGGACCAGGCGCTGATCATGTTGGCCAAATCAAAAGCCCTGCCCGATCTGCTGCCGCCGGAACTCAGCACTGAGCTTGGTTTTATTTCCCTGGAAGACGCGCTCAACTATCTACATCGTCCCCCCGTGGACGCCGTACTATCGCAACTGGAAGCCGGCATACATCCAGCACAGAGTCGCCTGGCCTTCGAAGAATTGCTGGCCAATTATTTATGTTTGCGTAGATTACGGGAACTGGCCGACAAGCATTCAGCGCCCGCTCTCCCGGATACAAACAAGCTGGTGAAACCCCTGCTCGCCTCCTTGCCCTTTGAGCTAACTTCCGCCCAACAAAGAGTAGGGCAGGAAATCGCCACAGACATTGAAAAAAAAACACCCATGTTGCGCCTGGTACAGGGCGATGTCGGTTCAGGCAAAACACTGGTGGCGATAATGGCCGCCCTGCATGCCATCGAAAATAATTATCAGGCTGCCATCATGGCGCCCACCGAAATTCTGGCCGAGCAACATTACCTGAACCTTGAACCGCTACTGCAGCCGTTGGGTATCGAGATGGTATATCTCAGTGGCAAGATCAAGGGCAAAGCACGTGCAACGGTGTTGCAGGCCATGGCAAGTGGATCAGCACAACTTGTTGTCGGCACCCATGCGCTGTTCCAGGAAGGCGTGAATTTTTCAAAGCTGGGTTTGATTGTTGTCGATGAACAACATCGTTTCGGCGTACATCAACGTCTGGCCCTCAGAGAAAAGGGCAATCATGATGGCAGCTATCCCCATCAGTTGATCATGACCGCCACGCCCATCCCGCGCACACTCACCATGAGCGCCTACGCCGACCTGGACTGCTCTATCATCGACGAACTGCCGCCGGGACGCACACCGGTAAATACCATTCTCACCCCGGACTCGCGCCGTGAAGAAATCATCGAGCGCATCAGCAGTGCCTGCAAAGACGGCAAGCAAGCCTACTGGGTATGCACCCTGATAGAAGAATCAGAAGCCCTGCAATGCCAGGCCGCCGAAGTCACTTATGCCGACATGCAGCAGTACCTCTCCAATATCAACATTGGCCTGATCCACGGCCGACTCAAACCTAAAGAAAAAGCCGACATCATGCAGGCCTTCAAGGCCGGTGACATCCAGCTGTTAATCGCCACCACAGTAATAGAGGTCGGCGTGGACGTCCCCAATGCCAGTCTGATGGTAATCGAAAACCCGGAACGCCTGGGCCTTGCACAATTGCATCAATTACGCGGACGGGTAGGCCGTGGCAAACAGGTAAGCCATTGTGTACTCCTGTACAAATCGCCCTTGTCTGATATCGCCAAGGAAAGGCTGTCCATCATGCGGCAAAGCAATGACGGTTTTTATATCGCCGAAAAAGATCTGGAAATAAGAGGCCCTGGCGAAGTGCTTGGCACAAGACAAACCGGCCTGATGGAGTTCAAAATGGCAGACCTGATGCGCGATGCCCACCTGCAACCCAGGGTCAAACTTTGGTCAGAAAAAATAAAAATCTCGCATCCTGGCTTTATTGAACCATTAATCAAAAGGTGGTTGGCGGGGTCTGAGCAATATGGGAATGTGTAAAGACTTATTGACCAAACATGCTCACATGCAATATCAGGGATTTAAGTAATGAAGTTTTACAACATGGGCAAGTACTTACCAAAACATTCTTCCTGACCATTCCACAAAAATGCGCATGCGTATTGTTTAAATATTATACGTTTTGGCGCAAGTCTGCTTCCGACCCAAAGCAGAAATCAGCCTATGTGTATATTTTCCAGAATTGTATTTTTAAAGGATCTTTAATGATTTTTAAAGTTTTTCACACTAATCTTTTATCCATGATAAGTTACTAATCTTTTTGCTCCAAGATCAAGCCATGCACATAGTTGCTGGAACTCTAAAGCGATCATATTTTTATTTTAATTCATCAGGGTTTATTTATTTTGAAGCTAAAACAGCGTTTTTATTCACTCTCATTTTTATTAAGTTTATTTCTGGTTAGCAATGCATCCATAGCTCAGCCAGTTTCATCTGGCGATCCCGGACAAAAATCTATATCAATGGTGCGCACCAAAAATCGCCCTGTTATTGACGGCTCACTGGATGATCCAGCCTGGCAGAATGCTGCACTTATCGATGATTTGCATCAGGTTAACCCTGTGGAATATGGAGAGCCGAGCGAGCGCACAGAAATTTATTTACTTTATGATGATGATGCTCTTTACATCGGCGCCAGACTCTATATCGACCCTGAGCAAATTACTGCCAATGTGCTGCGTCAGAATGGCAGCATGACCAGCGATGATAATTTATTTGTGACACTTGATCCTTTTAATAATGAGCGCGGTGGTGTTTTTTTCGGCATCAATCCCAATGGTGTTCGAATGGACGGGCTGTATAAAAATGTCAGTGAATACTATTCTGATTGGGATACTATTTTCTACGCTGAAACCGGCCGCTTTGAAAATGGCTGGACGGTAGAGTTCGAGATCCCATTCAAATCACTCTCCTTTGATCCTACTACCGACACCTGGGGTCTGAATTTTTCTCGTTCCATCAAGAACCGGGCCGAGGATATTGCCTGGGTCTCCCGCAATCGTCGCTGGGATCCAAGCAGTGCAGGCTTAGCTAGCGGATTTCAGGGCCTTAAACAGGGTGTTGGCCTGGATATCATCCCCTCAATGAGTCTGAATAATAAACGAAGATTTTCACCTGCTGATACAGATTCCAGCATGGCACCTTCCCTGGATATGATTTACAAGATTACCCCGTCACTGAATGGTTCCCTCACTTTTAATACGGATTTCTCTGCAACAGAAGTAGATGATCGACAGGTCAACCTGACGCGTTTTAATTTATTCTTTCCGGAAAAAAGAGACTTTTTCCTTCGCGAGGCGGATATTTTTGAATTTGGCCGTATTGGTGCCCAGGGGAATATTGGCGGAGGAGCAGACAGCCAAAATGGCCGCCCCTTTTTCTCACGCAACATTGGTCTTGGAAGCTCTGGAGAAATTGTGGATCTTGATTATGGCGCCAAAGTTAGTGGTCGCATTGGCAACTGGGAAATTGGTGCATTGTCCATTCGCCAGGCCGATTATGCTGATATAGATGCCGAGACATTGTCTATCGTGCGCGGGAAAGTGGGTGTTGGCGGAGAATCAACTCTTGGCGTGATGTTCACTGAGGGAGATCCCCATTCAAATATTGATAATTCTCTCAGTGGTATTGATTACCTGTATCGCAACTCCCGTTTACCCGGAGGTCGAATCATGGAGGTTTCAGCCTGGTATCAACAATCAGATACTCAGGGGGTTGTTGGAAATGACAGTGCCGCAGGGATCGGTATTTCAATGCCCAATAATACCGGTTTCCGATTTAACGCCGCAGCAAAGAGAGTTGAAGACAATTTCAATCCAGCTCTGGGTTTTGTCAGCCGTCTGGGGATAAAAGACACGGCTGCTGATATTGGTTACACCCTTAGACCTCGTGGAGGTCCATTGCAGTCACTATTCTTTAATCTGGAAGCACAACGGATTGAAGAGCTGGATGGCGGGCTGCAGTCACAGAATATTACCCTCACTCCACTGAGCCTTACCAGCAGAACCGGCGATGTACTTTTTTTACGCTCTAATTTTGATAAAGAAGTACTGACCAGCCCTTTTCAGATTTACCCCGGCGTTGTCATTCCTGTTGGTGAATATACTTTTGAGAATCATGGTGTCGAAATTCAAAGCGCCAACTTTCGCGAAGTTACCGGGCGCCTTGCTTACGTTGAAGGCAGCTTTTACAGTGGCGATCAGGCCAGATTATTTGGCAATATCACCTGGCAACCTTCACCAAAGTTCAGAACCAGACTTGGTTTTAATATCACCGATGTTGAACTACCAGAGGGAGACTTTACCACCAGACTGCTTACAGCTGGCATCGATTATGTATTTTCGTCAAGCCTGTCCTGGGTAAACCTTATCCAGTACGATAACGTCAGTGAAACAGCGGGTATTAATATGCGCCTGCACTGGATTCCAGAAATTGGGAAAGAAATCTTTTTTGTCATCAATCACACCTTGGAGGATTATGATCTGGACAACCGTTTCCACTCAACCTACTCCGATGTTACAGCTAAATTCAACTATACGTTCAGATACTGATCGGAAAATAGGGGTCAGAACACGTTTTAGTTTTCCAAATTAATTGTGTTCTGACCCCTATTTTCCCTAGCCCCACACCTCACGAGCCACTTCCACTAACAGTTCCAGTTTGCGTCTTTCGTCATCGATGCTGAGCTTGTTGCCGCGCTCGCCACTGGCAAAGCCGCATTGCGGGCTGATGGCCAATTGTTCCAGCGGCAGGTACTGGGCTGCTTCGTCAATGCGGCGTTTCAAATCATCCTTGTTTTCCAGCGCCGCCTGTTTACTGGACACCAGTCCGAGCACGACCATTTTATCTTTCGGGACAAAACGCAGGGGCGAGAAATCCCCTGCCCGCGGGGTGTCATATTCAAGAAAATAACCGTTCACATTGACCTCATTGAACAACACTTCCGCCACCGGTTCATAGCCGCCTTCGGCCACCCAGGCGCCTTCAAAATTTCCACGGCACAGGTGCATGGTGATGCGCATATCCGCTGGCCGGGTGCTGATGGCATTATTGATCAGTCGGGCATAGGTATGGGGCAAGCTATCCGGATCTTCGCCGATATTCTGCACCTGCTGTCGCAGCAGGGGATCACACAGGTAGGCAAAGTTCACCTCGTCAAGTTGTAGATAACGACAACCTGCCGCGCCCATATCGGCTATCTCTTCGCTGTATACCCGCGCCAGGTCAGTATAAAATTCCGCCATGTCAGGATAGGCCGTTTCATCGACGGCATTACGCCCGCCGCGAAAGTGCAGCATGCTGGGAGAAGGCAGGGTAATTTTAGCGGTGGCTGATGCGACCGATTGCAAATACTTGAAATGCTCAACAAAGATAGGATGAGGCCGGCTCAGTTTGCCAGTGACTTTCTCGGCTGTAGGCAGGCGTTCAATATCCCCCTCTGCGGTATGAAAATGCACCTTTACCTCGGATTGCATGGACTCAACATTGGCAAACTGCTGGAGAAAATCCGTGTGCCAGACCTTGCGCCGGAACTCACCATCGGTCACCGCCTGCAAGCCGATATCCTCCTGCATTTTAACTACCTCGAGGATGGCCTGATCTTCCAGCCCGGTGAGTTCCTCACGGGACAAAGTCCCTGCTTCAAACTGTGCACGGGCGGCCAGTAATTCAGGCGGACGTAACAGAGAGCCCACATGATCGGCACGAAAGGGGGCTAAGGTGGTAAACAGATTAGGCATGAAACATCCTTCTTATATTTTTTATTATTTAGTAAATGGGGTAGCCCACTTTTTCTCAGGGGCATCGAGTAAATCATGCTCAATTCAAAGAGTAAACAGGAGACCCTCTCAAAAAAAATAGCTGATTTTTTAACTTACTTCATTTCAGGATCAGCTTTTTAAAATGAAATACACAATAAAAGGCTGGTACAGGATGTATAGTTCACATAACAATCACTTTAATCTGGCCCTGTGGACTGGGACCCTGGCTTCTCCATTACGTGTCCACTTAAATACCGAGGTAGATAATGTATTACATAGTAGATTCCAACAAGGCATTCGAACAAGCTTCGAATGATCTGGATGCGGCAGTAAAACGAAACGGTTTTGGCGTGCTACATATTCATGACCTGGGTGAAACCCTTCGCAGTAAAGGAATTGAGTTCATAGAACAATGCCGGGTTTTTGAAGTATGTAACCCAATGCAGGCCGCGAAAGTATTGTCTGCCGATATGCGTCTGAATATGGCGCTTCCGTGCCGAATATCCGTATACACTGAAGGCGGCGCCACCAAAATTGGTCTTATAAAACCCGCTCAAATGTTATCTGGTTTATCAGATAATAAAGAAATTGCCGGCCTTGCCTCAGAGGTTGAAGCCCAGACCATTAAGATGGTTGATGAAGCAAAATGAGTTGAAGCCACATGATAAAAGATAAGCAGATTTCTTTACCTTGGTGAAATGACTTTTATTAAATACACGCTCTTTTGCCTGATTACCGTTTTCCTGATGGCTTCCTATTTCTCCAGTTACACGCCCTTGCTGATACCTATTGTTTTTTTGCTGATGAGTGCGCTGAGTTTTATCTTGTATGCCAAAGACAAGCGCGCTGCCCGCTTAGGTGAATGGCGAATCCCGGAAAATACTTTGCAGCTGTTCTCTTTATTGGCTGGCTGGCCTGGCGCTATCATGGCACAACAGGTGTTGCGGCATAAAACCCTGAAGGTGAGTTTTCAGATTGGTTTCTTCTTTGTCACCTTTATAAATATCGGCTTACTTGTCTGGCTACACACGAGTGATGGTTTCAGCACATTACAAACCTTTATTTCTGCACTCGAGAATTTCATCACCAGTGAGTTTGCCGCAAATAAGCTCAGTAATGGACTATTTTATCTCTTACAATACAGATCTGTTATATAACACCTCGAATAGCCCTAAAGAGTATTCCATGAGCGCTTTCCCCCCCTGTCCCCAATGCAATTCCGAATATGTTTATGAAGACGGCTCATCACTGATTTGTCCTGAATGTGCGCACGAATGGGGAAAAGACGCCGCGCAAAATTCAGAAGACAATGAAAATTCCGTCAAGGATGCCAACGGCAATGACCTGATAGATGGTGATACGGTGTCTGTGATAAAGGACCTGAAGGTGAAAGGTTCATCCTCTGTGGTTAAGGTAGGCACCAGGGTGAAAAATATCCGCCTGGTGGATGGTGATCATAATATTGATTGCAAGATCGATGGTATCGGTGCAATGAAACTCAAATCTGAATTTGTTAAAAAGGCTTGAGCCAGCATTTTGGAGATTCGGGAAATCAATGCTTCTGCAACCCTGGCGCTGCGCAAGCGCTTGCTACGTCCACACCTGTCTGCGGAAGAATGTATCTATCCCGGTGATGACGATCGCACTAGTTGTCACCTGGGGGCTTTCATCGATAATGCGCTGATTGGCATAGTCTCCATATACCGAAAAGGCTTACCTGATCAGGAAGACAATTGCGCTTATCAGTTTCGCGCCCTGGCCATCGTCGAAGCCTCACGCAACAAGGGATACGGACTGACATTGCTGCATGCTGTAGAAAAATATGCCAGGGATAAGCGCGCAGACTATTTGTGGGCCAATGCGCGCATTACGGCAATAAATTTCTACCGCAAGGCGAATTACAGTATTGATGACAATGAATTTATTGTGGAAGGAGTTGGTCCCCACGTCATTGTGAGTCGGCACTTCCAATAAACCGGTAGAAAAACAGAATCATTAAATCCCTTCAAGGATTCCTGTTTCTTTCTCACTCTTGGCAATAATCACCGCACCACAGGAATCGGAAAATATATTCACCGATGTCCTGCACATATCCAGTACGCGATCCGTTACCAGCAATAAACCAATAGCTTCCACCGGTAAACCAATGGCGGTCAGAATTACTGTTATTGCCACCAGGCTGGCGGCTGGAATGCCAGCGACTCCAATGGAGGTTAATAACGCAACCAGTACTACAGTGAATTGAGTCGCCAGGCTCATTTCCAGACCATAAGCCTGAGCCAGGAATATTGCTGCCACACATTCATACAGTGCGGTGCCATCCATATTGATGGTGGCACCAAGGGGCAGGACAAAACTGGTGGTGCGCTCGCTTACTCCGGCGTTTTTTTCCACACATTCCATGGTCAGGGGCAGTGTGGCGGAAGAGGATGCCGAGGAAAATGCCGTCAGCATGGCTGGCGCCATGGCGCGGAAATGTCGTGTTGGTTTTACTTTCGCCACATATTTAAGCACCAATGGCAAAGCAATGAAGGTATGTGCCCCCAAAGCCAGTAATACCGTAATAAAAAATAACAGCATGGGGCGGAAAGCAGCAAAACCTGTTGCGGCGACGGTTTCTGCCACCAGGCCGAAGACACCATAAGGCGCAAAGGTCATCACCCACATGGTGATCTTCATCATGATTTCTGAAATACCGCGCCAAAAAGTCAGCAATACTTCACTTTGTTTGCTGGGGATCTGCGTCATGAAATAACCGAACACCAGGCTGAAGAAAATCAGACCCAGCATTTGTCCTTCCGCCGCTGCAGCAACAACATTGACTGGAATCATGCGCAGAAAAATCTGCACCACATCACTGCCACCACGACCGTCTACACTGGCCACGGCAGAGGCCACTGCATTGCCGTCCAGAGTCAGATTAAGTTGTTCTCCGACGGGTACACCGCCTGCGATTCCCGGGGTCATCAGATTAACAAAAAACAGACCGATCAGAATGGCCATAGTGCTGGTGAAGGCATAGTAAAGCAGGGTCTTGCCACCCAGACGACCCAAATCATTGCCACTGCCAATATTGGCGATGCCCACAATAATGGATGCCATAATCAATGGTACGATAATCATGCGCAGGGCATTCATGAACAACGTGCCGATAAAGTCATACATCGAAACGAAGGTTATACCGAGGAAACTGGCGTCAGTACCGGTGATGGTGCCGGCGATTGCCGCCAGAACAATAGCGATCAGGATCTGCCAGTGAAGTTTCATTTTACCCATGCGGCTTGTGCCTCTTTAGTTCTGCTTAGTTCTGCGAGTGCCAAATCATTTAAACAGCGCCCAATCTTTTATTCAATGGGCTGGCCAGTCTGACTATAATGGCGCATACACACTGTACCTGAATAAACACAATTTTATGGAACATACCCATTATCTTGCGCGCAGCCGGGCTCGCCTGACCCTTCTCTGGGAAGGCCTGAAGCAAGGTTTCGAGCAACGCTATCCAGATACCTATGCACATTTGCCAGACTACTGGCAGCTGATGCGTATGGACCGCCCCATAGGTGTTTTTCTACTATTGTGGCCAACCTTGTGGTGTTTGTGGATTGCCGCTGGCGGGTTTCCCGACGTTGATCTGCTGTTTATTTTTATTGTCGGTACTACCCTGATGCGTGCTGCCGGCTGTTGTATCAATGATTTTGCTGACCGTGACTTCGATGGTCATGTAGAGCGAACCCGTGAACGTCCGCTGGCCACCGGCAGAATTTCCGGCAGGGAAGCGCTATCTCTTTGCGCGCTGCTATGCCTGCTGGCTTTCCTGCTTGTGCTGCTTACCAACAGGCTGACTATTTATATGGCTTTCGGCGGCCTGGCTATCGCGATGATCTATCCTTTCATGAAACGCTTTACCCATCTGGCCCAGCTGGTACTTGGTGCCGCTTTTTCCTGGGGAGGCCTGATGGCCTTTACCGCACAAACCGGTGAACTGCCAGTTTATGCCTGGCTTTTATACACCGCCAATTTTTTATGGACCGTTGTTTACGACACCCAATACGCCATGGTCGACAGAGAAGATGATATGAAGATCGGGATAAAATCTACCGCGATTCTGTTTGCCGAAGCTGACCGGTTTGTAATCGGCATGCTGCAAATCCTGTTTTTGCTTACCATGTCGCTGAGCGCGAAACATTTTGAACTGGGCGGCTGGTTTCAGTTCGGCCTGTTCCTCGCCGCCGGCATGTTTGCCTACCAACAATTTCTCACCTGGAAGCGCCATCCGAAAGATTGCTTTAGAGCATTTTTAAATAATTATCGGGTGGGGATGGTGATATTCTTTTTTACTGTGGTGGATTTGTTTATACCTTGAACCGCAGTCGCAAGTCGCAAGTCGCAAGTCGCAAGTCGCAAGTCGCAAGTCGCAAGTCGCAAGTTTATTGTGAATTGCCTGATTTAATATACAAGGAAATTGATAAATATTTTTTGTTTTGCCGGACATCGCTTCGCTCTTCCGGCCTACCTGAACCCCTTGTGACTTGCGACTTGTAACTACAACAAATCCCGACCATTAAACACTTCCCGCTCCAGCTCGAAGGAATTCACCCCTTCAACACAGCCCAGATTAACGCGGAAGTAGCCAGGTTTACGCATGGTTTCATGGAAGGTGTAGTTACCGCACTGATTACAAAAATAATGTTTTGCGACCTTGGCACCGAACTGATAACAGGAAAGTGCATCACCACTTATTTCTCTTTTCAGGTCCGCATCTGCGACAGGTGGATTCAGCATGATGGCCGCCCGGCGTTCACAATAGGAGCAATTACAGCTTAAGCCCGAGGTAATTAGCTCACTTTCAAATGAAAATTTGACGGCACCGCAATGGCAACTTCCCTTATAAACAGGCATAGACGTCCTCTGGCAATTTACGTGTGATTAAAAAGAACGGGTTTGGGCCAGTCTGTGCTGGCGCCTAATGAGCGGAGTATTTCTATGCCACGATCATAATTTCGTCCAACTGAAGCAACGCCATGAGAATCGTCACCCGGGACAACGGCAATGCCCATAGCCAGTGCTTCTTTTAGTACCGGCATGGAAGGATATTGTTCGCTGGCTTTATCAAAACCGCGCAAATTAAAATCAAGGATAAGGTTTTTTCTGGCAATAAAATCCAGGTTTCTTTTTACTCGTTGCCAAATATTTTTGTTCTGCAGGGTATGCAGATAATCAAGGTCGAATTTGCGAATCAAATCAAAGTGACCAACTACCGCTGGTTCCAGAGCCTCCAGCATCTGAAATTGCGCATCAAAATAATCCAGGTAAAGAGCTTCAAGACTGCCTGCCGTTGTTACAGCCTGACGAAAATGTCTTTCATCATAATCAATGCAGATGCTATTCACATGATGGACTGAACCCACCAGATAGTCCGGTTTCAGCTCCTCTACCAGGTAGATTATAAAAGCTTCCGCACCTTCATAGCTTTCCGTTTCAAAAGCAGAAAATATTTCTATCTGGTCGCTATATTTATTTTTCAGCTTTCGACATTCGTCGAAATAGGAAAAAAACTGATCCCGCAGGAAAGATGCGCTTTGCTGATCATCAGCTTCATCCGGGTAACGAAATGCATCGGATAAGGGTGCCATATGCTCAGTAATACCCACCCAGGTAAAACCCTGATCAATATAAGCCTTGATCACATCTTCAAGCGAGTCTTTGGCGTGGTGACAAAACTGCCCGCTGTGGCCGCCATGCACTGACACTTTTTGAATGTTTGTGGCTGCTTTATTGGCTGAGGCTGCTTTATTGGCTGAGGCTCCTGAAGCCATGCTGTTATATCCTGATACTGAAAATGATTTTTGTGCTATCTAATGTATTAGCTATTGTATTAGACAATGACCAACACATAGTACCCCAAAAATCTGAGCCTCTCTTCATTGCCAGGATATTAACCCTTTAGCCATACACTCTGGCGCTGTAAACTCTTGCCTGTGTTTGACACCCCCTTTTCCGGAGAACTCTTGAGTACCCAGCCCACAGATATCTTTCACCTGCATTTCCTCACCAGCATCAAAGAAATTGATGCTGGTGAATGGAATGCACTGGCTGGCAAGGACTATCCTTTTATGCAGCATGCTTTTTTCCTTGCCCTGGAACAAAGCAACAGTACCTCCGCAATCACCGGATGGCAGCCATATCATGTGGTGATTAAAAAATGTGCTGACGGTGATGATGAAAACGATGAAGAGTCTATGGCCACCGTCGCCATTATGCCGCTGTTCCTGAAAGACAATTCTCAGGGAGAATATGTCTTCGACTGGTCCTGGGCAGATGCTTACCAGCGCCATGGTCTTGATTACTATCCAAAATTTGTCACGGCAATTCCCTTTACACCATGCCCCGGCGCCAGAATCTGTGTGGCCGAGGATCAGGATGTCGGGGAAATTCATCGCCTCTTGTGCCAGACCATTCCCCAACAGGCCAAAAAAATAAATGTTTCCAGCTGGCATGTGCTTTTCCCCCAGCAGGAAGAAAGTGATGCTCTGGCAACACTGGGCATCCAGTCCCGTGTCGGTTGCCAGTATCAATGGTTTAATAAGGGCTATAGCAATTTTGATGATTTTCTGGCGCGCTTCAGCTCCCGCAAACGTAAGAATATTCGCAAAGAACGGCAGAAAATTTGTGATGCAGGCATTGAATTCGAATTTCTGGAAGGCCCTGATATCCAGAGCAGCCACTGGGATAGTTTCTACCAATTTTATCAAAGCACTTATTTCGTCCGCGGTCGCTCACCCTATCTCACCACGCAATTTTTTACTGAAATAGGGAATTCCATGCCTGAGAATTTATTGCTGGTGTTGGCAAAAAAAGACGGCGAATACATTGCCGGTGCCTTGAGCTTTGTTGGTGCGGATACACTCTATGGGCGCTACTGGGGCTGTACCGAGGAATATCAGTTCCTGCATTTTGAAACCTGCTATTACCAGGGCATTGACTACTGTATTGACAGAGGGCTGCAGCGTTTCGATTCCGGTGCCCAGGGCGAACATAAAATTCAACGCGGTTTTGAGCCTGTACTGACCTGCTCAAACCACTGGATTGCGCACACAGAATTTGATCAGGCCATCGGCCGCTTTCTGGAGGACGAAGAACAATATATTCGCCGCTATCAAAAAGAAGCCTCCGCCCATTTGCCTTTTAAGGCTGATGACTAAATTGGGGTCAGAACAAATTTCTTATATAAAGATTCTATGGTCTTAATAATCAATCTTTATATAAGAAACTTGTTCTGACCCCAATTTTTAGGGCTCTTTTTGCCAGACCAGTAATTGATTATTTGCCGGCATGGCATGATCAGCCACCAAGGTCATGCCCGCCTGTTGCGCCAGGGCATTAACTTCCTCGAAATCCCGCACACCACTAAAGGGATCACGCTCCTTGAGCCACAACTCAAAACGGGCATTGCTGTCACTGGTAAATTCACCGTCGTACTTAAATGGGCCATAAACACACAGATAGCCCCCTGCTTCGAGGATTTTGCCCGCACCATCAAAAAAATCTTTTACATAGGTCTGCGCCATGATGTGTAGGGTATTGGCACTGAAAATCCCTGCAGCCAGCTTAACCGGCCAGGCTTGCTGACTTACATCCAGAGCCAGTGGTGGCATGATATTATCAAGCATTACATCTTCAAGACCCGCTGTCAGTAATGGCAAATTGTCTGGAGTATCACTAGGCTGCCACAGTATCTGCGGCAGTTTGTCCGCAAAATATTGAATATGTTGAGCGCTATAGCTACCGATTTCCAGTACCGTTATCGCGTCAGGAAAATACTGACTAATGATAGATACAATGGCAGCTTTATTGTTTTCGCAGGCCTGGGAAAAGGGCTTTGACATATCACAAGTACCGTCAGAAATTTTGAGTTAAACTGAAGCGAATTAGTAAAGGAAATCTATTATGCCAAAGCAACATATTGAAGGTCTTATCTCCCAGCTGCATGAAAGGTTTGCAGACAGTGATACCAGCCCGCAACAGGAAGCCATGCTGGCACAAATGCAAAGCCAGCTTGCTGAATGGGAAGGTCCCAAACCCGCAGACGACTTCACTGAAACTGCAGATATGCTATTGCAGGAAATAGAAGAAGAGCATCCCAAAGCCGCCGCATTAATTCACGAAATTATCAACACCCTGGCTAATATCGGGGTATAGGCCCTTCTCTAATAAAAAGCTAATTAAGCTCTACTAAAGAGTTAATAAAGGGCTAATTATTGCTTGCGCAGAAAGACCGGTTTCTGCGCACTAGATTCGTCCTTGCTGTATTTATACCCTTCCTGCTTGAAGCCCTTCAGGGAATCCAGGTCTTTAATCCGATTCTGGATTATCCATGCCGCCATTTTTCCGCGGGCTTTCTTGGCAAAAAAGCTTATTACTTTATATTTCCCGTTGCTGTAATCCTTGAATATCGGCGTAATGACATCGGCTTTCAGTAATTTTGTATCCAGCACACTGAAGTACTCATTGGATGCCAGGTTAATCAGTACTTCATCATGTTGAGCCTGTAAGTCGCGGTTTACAGCATGGGTAATTTTATCACCCCAAAAGGCGTAAAGGTTTTTACCGCGCTCATTTTCCAGGCTTGTGCCCATTTCCAGTCGATAAGCTTGCATCAGGTCGAGAGGTTTCAACAAACCATACAAGCCGGATAGAATGCGCAGATGTTCCTGGGAATATTTCAGATCTGCCGCTGAAAAGTTTTCCACTTCAAGCCCGGTATAGACATCCCCTTTAAAAGTAAAGATGGAGGGTCGGGCATTAGCTTCACTAAAAGGCGTTTTCCAATTTTTAAAACGTTCGACATTTAATGTGCTGATGGCTTCGCTAATGTGCATCAGCTGTTTTAAATCGTCGCTGGTATGCTCACGCATTATTTTCACCAGCTTGCGCGAGTCAGTCAGGAATTCCGGCTTGGTATTACTTACTTTTTTATATTTGCTTTCAAGGTCCAGCGTTTTTGCCGGAGAAATAACGATCAGCATTGTGCTTCCTATTTGGCTATTTGGTATTTCTTTTACAGGTTTGACACATCAGTGCTTTAAACCTGGTTGATAAATTCATCCCACCAGTTCAGCGGTGTAACACCATCTGCAGGGTCATAAATGTTGCCATAGTACCAGACCGAATCTGTGTACCTGGCCATCGCCCCGTCAAAAACTTTTTCAATTTCAGCAAAGCCGATATTAACATGGACCGAATACACCAGTGCCCTCTCACTTTGTAAATCCAGTGAGCCATCCAGCATTGCCACTTCGGGTGTAAGGATCTCTTCCAGCTCCTGAATATCGTCTTTACGAAAAACACGAATAACCAGATTACCGCTGCGCTTAATGACCTGATAGTTTGCCGGATTATCCTGTGCGCAAGTAAAAATATCTCCCGATGCAAGATTTCTGACAAAAAGTGGCGAGCGCAGAAGCTCGAAAGTACCAGCTTGATCCTGATATCTTACTTCCAGTTTTTCCAGTACAGGATTGCCCTGGCTATCGATACCTGCAACCAGCTGAATCAAGCCGGTTTTATTTCCTTTGGTTTCTGTCATGGTTTTCCCCGAAAAAACACCGCGCAATGGTAGCAGGCTGTCCAAAAGCTTGCATCCCTGCTCTATAAATATAAAATCCGAAAATTGCTATAGATCAAGATGCATTTGTCTCGTTTCGGTGTACTCTTTACACTGCAATTTAAACTAGTGAACCCAGGAGGGTAAGCCTTATGGCTTTATACAAAAATATACTTGTAGCTGTGGACTTATCACAGGATTCAGCCATTGTTCTCGACAAAGCCAGAGGCATGGCGAAACAAAACGAGGCAGAGCTAAGCATCGTCCATGTAATTGAGCCTATCGCTGTAGGTTACGCTGTAGAAGTCACCAGTGTTGATATTGAAGGCCTGCATGAAGAAGTTACCAAGCAGGCCAAAATCAGCCTCAATGAAATGGGTGATCTTATTGGCGTCCCTCCAGGCAGGCTACATACCGTGCTTGGCCAGCCAGCCAGAGAAATTCGTGAACTGGCTAAAAAAATTGATGCTGACCTGATTATCATGGGCGGTCATGGTCGCCATGGTTGGGAGCTCATGTTTGGCTCTACGTCATCCAGTGTTACTCATGGCGCCGGATGCGACTTGCTGATCGTGCATATCGAAGACTAGTACAAAGCGTTGCTTTCAATTTAAAAAACCTGCAGTCTCGCTGCAGGTTTTTTATTACTCAAAAATCATGCTCCTGATCTTATGTTGCCGACTCTCCATAAAATAGCTAAAAGTATAAAGTGGTGTCGACCCTTTACTGTTGTCCTGGTAATTGCTGGCCTGGCAGGAGTTGCCATCAGCTTGTTTGCAGCCTCTGGCAGCCTTGGCCATCTTCTCGAACCTGCCCTGGTGCTAACACTATGGGGCATGATGCTGTTTTCATTTATTCAGCTATTCCAGAGCATACCTCCACCGGTGTTACCCCATGACGACTTTCTAACCAAGCTTGGCACACGCTTTATTCTTGCGGGATACACTATTCTGGCCTTCCTGGTTGTTGTAGTTAGCTGTGTATTAATATGGATGAGTTTTCGCTTGATCAATCTTGCCTAGCTGAATAAATTCGGCACAAAAAAAAGACCGGCTGAGCCGATCTTTTTTTCACCGTTATATTTACAGCTTTTTATTTTTAGAACACATACTCAATACCGAGGCTTGCTGAACGCCCTTCAAACAGGCTGTTTACATCAAAACCGCCCTGCGTGGCTTCGCGCTTTTGATTCAGCAGATTTTTGCCATGAAAGCTCACTGTCCAGTGATCACTCACCAAGCGAGAATAATTGAAGTCCAGTTCGCCATAAGCCTCATCGTAAATATCCGGCTGGCCTAAAATGCCGACCTCTCTAATTTTATCACCAGTCAAGTGATAGACCAGGCTACCTTTATTTTTAAACTGGTCATCAAAACCCAGCTGTATGTTGAAAATGTAATCCGCCTGCCCTTGTAATGCACGCGTCGGGTTGGTTACCAGACCAGCATCTTCAGGCCTGATAGTAACCTCGGAGTCAATGAAGGTCAGGTTGGCGGAAACATAAAAACTGGTCCAGTCACGGTTAATGAAATCCAGCCATCGGAAAGCGTCAAATTCAATACCCCGAGTAATTGCTTGTTGCGCATTAATAAAAGTTCGCTGATTCGCCGCGCCTGGCTCAATGATCGCTTCAATGGGCGAATCAAAATCCTTGTAGAACAAGCCTATAGAAAAGCTTTCATCGCCAGAGAAATACCATTCCCAACGCAGGTCATAATTATTGATATTGCCAACTGACAGGTCAGGGTTTCCGACAATAATATTACCGGTAACCGGGTCAATAAATGGTGCTGGAGAAAGCTCTCTGAAATCCGGGCGCGAAATGGTTTCTGAATATGCGCCTCGTACCTGCATATTGTAGTCATCTAAAACCCAGGTCGCCGTGAGCAAGGGGAATACATCATCACTGATCAGCTCACTTTCTATTGCCTGGTCCGGGAAAAACAAATTGTATGTTGTGACACTCTGCCTGGATTCTTCAACACGAACACCAGCCAATAAACGCAGGTAATAGGTAAGCTCCATATCTGCTTCGACAAACCAGGCGTCAAGCTCCTGATCTGCAGTGTAGTTATCCGTAGCCCTGGTGCCTTCACGTAATTCAAAACCATTCCGGCTTATAGTCTCTGGCGTCACAATATCGTTCAGTGAGGGATTACTACGCAGTTCAAAGCTGGTTGCCTCAGCCCCATTGGCAATAAACAAAAAGCGTCTGATTTCAGATTCCCTGTCCTTTCTGACTCGTGACGTACCAACGGAGAGCTCTGTTGTAGTGTTAAAAGGTGTTTCCAAAAACATCTTTGCGGTAAAGCCAATATCTTCGTTGTTATCTTCCAGATAAGACCACCAGCGCTGATTGGCATCAGCACGCAATGAAAAGGCATAGTCATCTAATTGGGGAGCATATTCATAACGATTCTGTCGGAAATCCGGTGCTTCGCGTTTGGCTCTGGATTTGTTGTAATGCCAGTTAAGGGTCAGCTCGTTGAAGTCATTGAAAATATGCTCACCCTCAATCTGCTTTGACAACAGATCTCGTTCAATCCACTCCAGACGAGTCGTCAGGATTTCCTGTGCTTCCGTGGCCAAATAGCCAGACTGAACGCCGGCAAGATCATCCATTTTGCGAATCTGCAACAGAGTGCCTTTGAGCGCATGGGCATCGTTGTATTCAATGCCCCCAGTTAAAAACATGGACGTATCTACACTTTGTTCTGTAGAAGTGAAGTCCAGATCATTACGCTGGCTCAGTTCACCTTTGTTGTTCGCAACATAGGTATTGCGACTGACAGTAATCGTGTCCCAGAAATTGTTATAGCTTAGATTGGCAAGCCCACCGATGCGATAATTATCACCGTACCAGGCATTGCCGAAACTTGTCGATGCACTGACATCCGGTTTAATCTTCGCAGATTGAGCAGTGTAATTACTGTCAAGGCTTTCACCAATAGCTTCCAGCTCTTCCGGCTCAAAACCATTCTTGTAAAAAATATTATTGCGCCGCAACTCACGATTTCCCGCAATGGCATCTTTCAAGGGACCCGGAATATCACGAGTACCATCATCAACTCCTTTCCAGTCACTGCCACCACCAGGGTAGGTATAGCCATTTTTAAAAGTGGTATTGCCCGAGTAGCCTGTACTGGAAGAGATTTCAAAAAATGCTTCATCTGGCACAGTCTTGGTTCGCATCTGTATGGCGCCACCTGCAAACTCTGCAGGATACTGGGCACTGAAAGTTTTTTGCACAAGGACACTGTCAATGATGCTGGCAGGAAACAGGTCAAGAGGAACAACGCGGCGTATGGGCTCAGGACTGGGCAAAGAAGATCCATTCAGGATAGTGCTTGAATAACGCTCACCCAAACCCCGAATATAAACAAACTTTCCACCCGCCAGGTTCAAGCCTGAAACGCGCTTGAGTCCCTCTGCCACATTACTGTCACCTGCACGGGAAAACGCCTCTGCATCCAACACGTTGGCAATAGCAGCTGTAGCTCGCTTTTCATCAGGGATATATTCACCAAGAGTAACAATTTCAGTGATATCTCCAACGCCTGCAGAGGCGCTTCTTGTCACTTGTAAATCGTCCTCCTGAGCCAACATGTTTGAACTTGAAAAAATTAAACTGGCAACTACGAGGTATAAAGTCTTGCGTTTCATCGGCCTTTCTTCACATTGAGATAATTAATTAATTTTCAATATTTACTATTTTCAAAAAATCTTTTTTTTGAAAAACTTGAGGGAATTTCACTTTGCCAGTGAAATTCCCTTTAACTATTCTTTGTTGCTGGTCATGAATATGGCTTTATTGTCAAATCAACAGCCTTCCATTTTAAATTCTGGCCTTTAAGCCCTGAACCTCTCCCTGCAACAATTTTCACAATGGACGGAATGTCCAGCCTGCAGTCCAGTCTTCCTCGGCACTTGGAACGGCGCCAACATAATCTGTTTTATCAAAGAAGCTGCCAAGTGTTTCCGGCTCAAAATGCTGCAAGGTATTAACCTCTGAAGAGTTGATGTAGTCAGTCATTCCAGTAACCATTTCGGTATTACCATCCTGTGCGGTAAACCAGCTTTCAACGGTATATTGTTCATCAGTTTCTTCGATAAAGTTAGTCGCACAGTCAACTACGCTATTGTTCATCGTCAATACACCACTCAGACTGTCAGGAGTGCCTGCTGCGGTGAATGTTTCTGTTTGGTCAATGTCGATGCAGCCATCGCCCATTCCGGTAATAACAAAATTGTAAAAATTACCACCAGTACCTTCGCGGATTAACATGCCGATATCAGTATTGTCATTTCCAACGATAGTGACATTGGAGATCATCGGGATTGCTCTGGGTAATGAATCTGGCGCACTGCCGTTGTTATCCATCTCCATACCCTGGTCACCGGTATCGGCACCCTGATGAATCACAACGTGTTGCACGTGGCCGCTCCAGCCCTTGGTCCAGTCCAGTGAATCATCACGGTTACCGGTCAGATACAGATGTTTTGCATTTACCGTGCCGCCAAAAAATTCAACGCCGTCATCCTGATTATTGTGAATCTGGACATAATCCACATTGGTGCCAGAACCTACGCCCTGAAAGGCGATGCCATTCAATTCATCCAGATCATTAATCAGGAAACCTGCATATTTAACGATCAGATAAGTCAGGCTACCGCTGTCGTCCTGAGCATCATTACCACCGAACAGGCCAGAGTTTCCTTCACCGGCCGCCTCACAAAGGGTCGTGCCTTCAGAACAACCATTGATTGGCGCGTTACCATTGATAACCAGGCCACCCCATTCACCGCGAGTTGTTGCCGTGGCGTCAGCATCTGTAGCACTGGTCATAATAATCGGGCTGGCTTCGGTACCATTTGCCATAATTTTTGCGCCCCGATCAATCCAGATAAAATCATTTCCTGAAGAGCCGTAGGTAGTAACACCCGGATCAATTGTCAGGGTCGGATTGACTGTGTTGTCATTGCCAATCCTGACGGTGCCTTTAATGATGTAATCAAAGTTGCTGGTAAGGTGTAAGTCTTCTTCATAACTACCTTCAATCTCGCAAAAACCGGCTGCATCAGCTGACTCAGCTGTGCCAAGCGGACAAGTATCTGCTGGTGTTGAGGCAACATTTACTTTTAAGGCCTTGCCGTAACGGATGCCTTTACCAACAGGGGCATAGCCCCATAATATTTTTGCTGTTTTGCCCGTTAAATCTTCACCGAGAGCGGCAGCTAGATCAGCTTCTTGATAAGCGATAGATTCAGATAAGGTAAGGCTTGCAAAAGGAGTGATGCCAAGAGAGCTGCTGTTCAGATCAATTGCCAGCCTGGTCCAGCCGCTGGGGGTATTTTGAAAGAACTTGTTTCCAACTTTAGCGACTATCAGGATATCAGCCTCAGAGCCTACATCAGCAGGTGCTGGTGTTATGGAGCCCTTAAGCTGAATTGTCTGGCCTGCCGGAATTGTGCCCAGAAAGCTTGCGCCACCGTTGATAGTGGCGCCTGCTGCAAAGCTGGCGTCAGAATTTCCAATTGTAGGTAATGTATCTGGATCAGCAGCCTGCAGGCCAGCAGCGCTTGTAATAGCTAACGCTAATGTGAAATATTTAAATAGATTCTTTATTATCATGCTCTTGTTGCTCCATTGCCCTTTTAAGAATGTTCATGTTTGGAAATAAGCGCGCAGTCTATGGAGTCCTTGTAAATACAAAATAAATTTTGTGTTTAAAGAATAGTGATTTCCGGTTAATTGGCAGTAAATTTTTGATTAAGGAAGTGTTAATTTGACGGGGCTTATTATTGAAATTCTTCATGATTTACATGGTCTTAATAGTAATCACCCAGAAAGAACTCTTCGCACTCACTCATTGAATTGTGCTATTCTGCGCCTTCATTTTGCGGGCCATGTATCGCATTTAGCCTGTCGGACACAAACATGAAAAAGTTAGTCAGATTTCCACTACAGCTTAGCTTTATCTTCCTGATTTTATTGGTTTTTTCTCTGCCATCCAGGGCACAAACAATTGTCTGCCTGGAAACTATTGTTGGCGATATCTGCATAGAACTGCTGGATACAGAAGCCCCTATTGCTGCGCAGAACTTCCTGTCATATGTACAGAGAGGTACTTACCGAACTTCTTTCCTACATCAGCTGGTTATTGATGGAGAAAACGCCTATTTCGTGGGTGGAAAATATGTGATCACGGGCCTAGGTGGCCTGAATGGTATCCAGGAAGTTACAGCCAGCCCACCTGTCAGCAACGAAAATAGTATTTCCAATACTCGTGGAACTATTGCCCTGGTGCCGGACGACCCCGACAACCCTGACAGCGGGACATCTCGCTTCTTGATTAATATGACCGATAATCCCGCACTGGATACTCTCAGTGGTGGCTATACTGTTTTTGCGAGAGTTATCGGATACGGCCTGGATAATTCCCTGGATGCCCTTGTCAGCCTGAGTACCATATCGCTGGGTGATGGTGATTTGTCACAGATACCGATTATTTCCGAAACAATCCCTACCGAAGACTCTCTCGGTATCATTATTTCTAACGCCTATATATATGATGGTGATATTAGCGATTTTGAGCAGGACAGCAATGATGGCTCAGGCGATGATACCGTCGTTGATGATTCAAATGACGGCAGCAGTAATAATGATGGCGACACTCCCGCTCCACGTGAAGGAGAAACGCTCTTTGAAGACTCTGTATGTGTTGATACCAATGCGGGTGAATTTTGCATGGAACTGCTCCCCGACGCCGCACCCAACACCGTGACCAATTTTCTCAATTACATCAGCAGTGGTCGTTATGATGACACCCTCGTACACCGATCTGTGCCTAACTTTGTTATCCAGGGCGGCGGTTATTCTGCCAGTCCTCTGGGGG
>CAWUSW010000006.1:0-16118 GCA_963925675.1 uncultured Pseudomonadales bacterium | reverse complement strand
CTGAGTCTTACTTGGAATTACTGAAAGGTACACTGTAGCGCTGCTTGTCTTCCAGACGCAAGACGGTGAGATCCCGACCCCAAGCACAGCCAGTATCAAGGGCATAAATATTTGGCCAGTTTGTCACCCCTTCGAGCGTTGCCCAGTGTCCGAACAAAATTACTTTATCTTCTTTGAGTTGCTGGTATTCATACCAGGGTTTGAAACCCTCGGGTGCCGTTTTTGGCCCTGATTTAATGGCAAGATTCAGCTGGGTTTCTTCATTACAAAATCGCACACGGGTCAGGTAGTTGGTGATCACTCGCAAGCGTTCCATACCATCGAGACCATCATGCCAGATGTCCGGCTCATCGCCATACATCTTGTTGAGGAACTTGATGTATTTGTCACCTTGTAAAACTGTTTCTACTTCAGCGGCATATTTTCGTGCTTTCTTGAAAGTCCAGCCTGGCGCAATGCCTGCATGCACCACCAGAAAAGATTGCAGGCCACTTTCAGTATCAATAGATTCATGATGGATCATTGGCTGGTGTCGAAGCCAGTCGCAAAAATTCAGACAGTCAGGATCATCAAGGAGGGCCTGCAGGGTGTCTTTTTTGCCATGGCTCTGTGCACCGGTTGCCATGGCAACAAAGTGAAGGTCATGATTGCCCAGTACAGTGGTAAAGCTGTCACCGAGGGATATAAGAAAGCGCAGGGTTTCGAGAGACTTTGGTCCGCGATTAATCAGATCTCCGACACCCCAGAGTCGGTCTGCGGCGGGGTCAAAATTCACTTTTTCCAGTAAGCGCAAGAGTTGGTCATAACAACCCTGAATATCACCCACTGCGTATGTCGCCATTAGTAGTAACGCTCAATTTTACTGTAAGACAAAAAGAAAATTCTTCAATGAATCATACTGGGAATTGCCAGAACAAATAAGGGTATTGGTGCCTCGAACAGATCCCCATCAGAAGATTCCATGGTGTAGGATCCATGCATGTCGCCAATTTCACTGCCGATTATCGTGCCGCTGGAGTATTCAAAAGATTCTCCGGGCTGGATAACAGGCTGCTGGCCCACAACGCCTTTTCCCCTGACTTCCTCAATCTTGTTGTTCTGATCGGTAATTATCCAGTGGCGATTTAGCAGGCGTACAGGTTCTTTACGCTGATTGCATATGGATATAGTGTAGGAAAATGCATAAGAATTGGTAGCAGGGTCAGATTGGCGTTCAAGGTACTGAGTTCTGGTACTAATTTCTATGCCGCAGTCTTTATCTGCTAAAGAGCCGGATAAGTTGTCTGATTTGTTGTCGGTTAAATTGTTCACAATAAATTTTATTGCCTGAAATTAGTTTAGAAAAAATAGTGAAAAAGCGCTGTTCAATGGAGACATTAGCTTACAGCTTACTTTTATCCAGCGCGTTACTGATACTAACATATTCCGCCAGCGATAGGGTTTCCGGACGTCTTGAGCCATCAATGGAGAGCGCCTGCAGGAGTGACTTGTCCAGCAGTGTTTTTAAACTATTTTGTAAGGTTTTTCGGCGCTGGGAAAATGCCGTGCGTACAACAGTTTCCAGCATGGCTGGGTCTGTGGCAGGAAAGGGAAGCTCTGGCCAGGGCACAAGTCTGACAATGGCAGAATCTACTTTAGGCTGCGGTTTAAAGGCTGTTGGTGGTACCGGGAAAAGTTTTTCTACCTTGCAATGGTATTGCGTCATGATGCTCAGGCGTCCGTAGCTCTTTGATCCGGGGCCTGCACTCATGCGGTTAACCACCTCCAGCTGCAGCATAAAAAGCATTTCTGAAAAAAGATGCTTACAGCCTAGTAAACGAAAAATCAGTGGCGTGGAAATATTGTAAGGCAGATTGCCTATCACTTTGTAAGGCTTTTCATTTAGCGCTAGCGAAGCAAAATCGAACTTCAGTACATCTGCAGTGTGCAGGGTAAAATTTTCCTTATCGGCATAACGCCGCTGAAATTCAGCTGCCAGGTCACGATCAATTTCAATGACGTCCAGGTGGTGACAATGATCAACAAGCATGTCAGTGAGGGCACCCTGCCCTGGACCGATTTCAATCAGGTAATCAGTTTTACCCGGATTAATGGCGGCAATGATGCGGTCAATAATACCCGGGTTATGAAGAAAATTTTGTCCGAAGCGTTTTCGGGCACGATGTTCATTGACCATTTGAGCTCCAGTGCAGCGCCATTTCCCTGGCGCAGGTAATGGCGGCGTCCATGCTCCCGGTCTCGGCTTTGCCGCTACCGGCAAGATCAAGGGCAGTGCCGTGATCAACAGAGGTACGAATGATGGGCAGGCCAAGAGTGATGTTTACGGCATTGCCAAAGCCTTTATATTTCAATACCGGCAAACCCTGGTCATGGTACATGGCAAGCACGGCATCGGCATTAGCGAGAATTTTTGGGGTAAACAAGGTATCTGCTGGCAAGGGGCCAATCAGGTTCATACCTTTGTTTCTGCATTCATCAAGTACCGGAATAATAGTCTCTATTTCTTCCCGGCCAAGATGGCCGCCTTCACCAGCATGAGGATTTAGTCCTGCGACAATAATCACAGGCTGAGCGATGCCAAATTTCTTTTGTAGATCTGCATGCAGGATGCCAAGGATATTGTGCAACAGGTCTTGTGTGATAGCCGGTGCGACTGTGCTAAGCGGTAAATGCGTTGTCGCCAGAGCTACGCGCAAACCCCTGGTGGCGAGCATCATAACCACATGCTCTAGCCCACATAAATCTGCGAGGAATTCAGTATGACCTGAAAATGGAATGCCGGCGTCATTAATCACACTTTTTTGCACCGGACCTGTCACCAGTCCCAGGTAGTCACCAGACAGACAGCCGTTCACTGCACACCTGAGAGTCTCCAGAACATAGCCGCTATTGGCGGGGTTCAATACACCCGCTTCACAGGACGTATGCATTGAAACAGGCTTTATATTCAGTACGCCTGGTTTTATATCGGCAGGACTGTCGACTTGATTGATAGAGATAGAGATACCCAGCAGGCGTGCGCGCGCGGCCATCATCTCAGCGTCGGCAATTATTAGCAGGGGTTCGGACTCAGCCTCTTGCTGCGAGACATATTGGATACAAAGATCGGGTCCGATTCCCGCTGGTTCTCCAGGGGTAACGGCGATAGGGGAGGTCATTCTGTCGCTTGCAAGTCCATCTTGATGTCGATGTAAGCTGTATCGTGTAATTCGGTAAGCCAGTTTTCCAACTCATTATCGAATTTGCGCTGTCGCATGATCTGCTCCGCCTGATAACGCATGTTTTCATCAGTCATATCTTCGATGCGTGTTTCCAGGCGATCCATAATATGCCAGCCGCTTTGCAGGCGAACTGGTTCAGACATTTCGCCATCTTCCATGCCCTGTATTACCGCCAGAAAGTCCGGCGGGAATTGGCCGAAGGTAATCCAGTCAAGATCACCACCAGCCACAATGGAAGATTCATCATCAGTAAGCTGTCTTGCGATGTCACCGAAATCTTCACCATCGATGATGCGCTGGTGGATCTCCATGACCAGAGTTTCTGCCTGTGACTCGGTTCTGATTTCATTAGGTTCAATCAGGATATGACGAACATGGTATTGCTCGATTTCCAGGCTGGCACCGCCGCGAATATCCTTGATTTGCAGGATATGCCAGCCACTGGTACTGGTGAAGGGCTCACTAATTTCTCCGAGTGTCATGCTTGGCACGACGTCTTTGAACATGCTGGGCAGATTTTCGCTTTTCCGAAAGCCAAGATCGCTACCGCTCACCGGGATTCCGCTGACTTCGCCCGCGGCAACAAATTGCAAAATTTCTGCGCCGTCGGCCAGTTGCTGGTGAAGAAATTTTGCCAGTTCTTCACGTCGACCCTGTTGTGGGCCATCGGTATTTTCAATCATGATATGGGCAACTCGGTACTCTGGCGCGATATCGGCCTGGCCTGCTTCAGAGCGTAAATAGTTTTCAACTTCCTGGCGGGTAATATCGATGCGACCATTAACAGCGCCACTCTGGAATTGCTGAAGAACAATATCCTTGCGTAGTTGTTCACGTGTTTGGATATACAGACCTTGTTGTTCCAGGACCTGCCGAAATTGCTCGAAGTCCATATTATTCTGCTCGGCAATAGTATTCATGGCCTGGTTAAGCTGGTTATCATCAACCCTGAGTCCAGCCCGTGATGCCATCTGCATCTGCAGGTTTTCAATGATCAGCTGGTCGAGTAATTGTTTTTTCAGCTCTGCTTCGCTGGGTCGTGGACCCTGGATATTGGCAATTTGCGCCTCGATTTGAGTCCAGCGCATATCAAATTCACTCTGCAGGAGTACATCACTGTCGACAATCGCAATGATCCTGTCGATGGATATAACTTCCTGAGACTGCGCGACGCAAGGCAGCAAAAGGTTCAGCAACAGGGTGAGGCCCACAATCACTTTGCCGGTCTTGGAAATTTCACTAAACACGATATTGATTCCTTTACTGAGCCCTTTACTGAACATAGTCTCTTTCTCTGTAACCTGTGATGCCATTATTCAAAATTCCGCTGACATTACCACCTAAGACGCTGCCAAAGCCTTTAAGTTCAAATTGCAGGAAAATACCGGTGTTGTCATCTGTATTGCCGAAAAACAGTGAGTCATTATCTATCCACTGTCGCCCGATGATTCTGACACTGTAACAGCAATTGCTGTATTCAAGGCCTGCTATTGCTTCCAGCTTGCGTTTATTGGCATGGTCATAATTCCAGCGACCGATTAATCCCCAATTGTCCCTTAAAGGCCATACCGCCGAAATATCTGTTTGTTTGATCCTGCGATCAATTCCAGCTGAGGTAATCGGGTTTGAAACGTTACGGTAACGGTAGCTTAAATTGAGGATGTGATTTATATCAGATTGGTACCTGAATTGAAAATTACCAACATCAACAATGTCATCATCAGAATTCCACTCAAGATAGGTATTTACCCGCCAATTGTCATTAAACTGGTAGCTTAGTTCTGACGCAATGGCAGAGCTATTGGTGCGCTGATCTTCGCCCAGGCGATTGTTCAGAGTGACCCGGCGATCGTTAAAATACTGTATCTGACCGATACTGGCGCTGGCCTTTTCCTTACCGCGGCTATTCAGGATTCGTGAGGTCAAGGCTATGGTGAGTTGGTTGGTATCACCAACTCTGTCCTTGCCGCTGAAGCGGTCTTCGCGAAACAGCTGGTTAAAACTGAAGGTCATATTGGAGGAATCGAATATGGGAATATCACTTTGATCTTCATATTCGTTATACAAATAAAACAGTCGGGGCTCGAGAGTCTGAATCAGGGAATCAGACTTAAACTGCACATCCCGTTCAAAGATCAGGCCACTGTCGAGACTTCCTACAAAAACACCTCGTGATGGGTCGCTGGTGTATACATTGGTTGGATCATCAAGTTCATAAGAGGCATATTTATATTTGGCGCTGGGTGTAATGAAGGCACCAGGGCTTGACCAGGGAAAGCTGATCTCTGGCTGGATGGCAAGACGCTGACCGGTGACCATGACGCCATTGGCGAGCTGGGCCGAAGTGAGGTCTTCGGGATTAAGGTCGCGATCAAAATTGACATACTCACTGCGTATTCCATATTCAATGCCCAGGCCATTGCTAAATGATCCATCCAGATTCAATTTAGGCAGGCGTTCATAAGGCTGTCTGCTTTCCGGAATGGTTGGATCAATGACCTGATAACTCAAAGCCTGGGCGCGAAAGCTCCAGTCGTTATTACGGTATCTGAGACCGCCCTGACGATATAAATAGCTGCGCGTGGTGGTATACAGACCGGTATTACCCAAATCCTGAAAGTATTCATCATCACTGACAGCGGAATAATCAATCTGTGCTGCCCAGTTTCTGGAAAGCACGCTGGTATGATCAAGATTCACTTGCCAGCGGTCAGCAACCGGGGGAGAGTCGGGGTCGGGCAGGAGTAATTCGGCCGGATCGTAAAGCTTGTCATCAGGGAGGAAATTCATCTGCAGTAAATTGCGCTGGCGTCTGCCGCGATATCTGCCTTCAACACCCAGCAAGACGCCGCGGTCAGTCATTATTCTGGGGATCAGGGTGGTATCGTAATTGGGCGCCAGATTCACATAGTAGGGAGCAGAGGTATCCAGGCCACCGTCACGCGTAGTACCAAAGGTCGGTGCAAGAAAGCCGGAAGCGCGTTCATCATTAATCGGGAAAGTCAGCATGGGTAAATACAATACAGGCACATTAGCGACACGCAGTTTCACATTGCGAGCCTGACCGCGACCGGTTTCCTGATTGAGCACAATTGTTTTGGCTTCCACTACCCAGGAATTGTTGCCAGGTTCACAGCGGGTGAACAGGCCATTATCGATAGTAATGATGCCGTCAACATCGGTATATACAATTATTTCGGCAGTGCCACGAATACTGTCTTCATGGAGTACATAACTGGCATTATTAATGTTGGTGCTGGTACCGCTATTCTCAACTGTGGCATCTGTACCTACCAATAACATGCCTGGTTGGCGAACTCTCACATCTCCAGCCAAGGTGGCATTACCCGAGTCATACTCATAAACACCGGACTGAGCCTGTAACACCATGTTGTCCTGACGAATCGCAATATCGCCATCCAGTGTCACCAGATTCCGGTCAACAGCATCCAGTGAGTCAGCCCCCAGAATGGCAGAACCCGGGGCGCCGATAATTTCAGGCGCGTCAGGTTCAACATACATGCCGCAGCAGTTATCAGGTATCAGGGCTTTTTGCTCAGGACTCAGGTCTTCAAGACTGACCCAGTCAATATCACTGGCCTGTTGCAATGAAGAGGGTTGCGCATAAACTTCAGAGCAGAGAAAAAGGCTCGTCAATAAGATTACAGTGCCGGTTTGGCAGATAAGTGTGAACCTGGGGATCACTTCTCAATTTCCCTATGGTTAGGCATAATGCAGGACAATAAAAGATTCTAGTTTTTATGGCTCTGCTAAACAAGTTTGTTAAGAAACCACGGATCAGGTCGCAGATGACCCCAGATTGCTATTCAGGTTGATTTTCAGGTAGAAATTAAGGCCGGTATGAATTCAGAAAAAGAACAGCAAAAAATCCGCCATGCAGAGTTGCAAGCCTGGTTTCAGGGCGTTCTGCCTACTCTCGATGCTTCCTCTCAGGAAAATACGGGTAAAGTTGAGCTCAAGCATTTGAGTGGCGATGCCAGTTTCCGACGCTATTTTATTAGCCACGTGGGTGATGACTCGTATGTTCTTGTAGATGCACCACCGGAAAAAGAGGATAGCCGAACATTTGTCCAGATTGCTGAAAAATTATATTCCTCAGGTATTCATGTCCCCAGGGTTTTTAGCACAAACTTTAAAAAGGGCTTCATGTGTCTGTCCTTCCTTGGCGATACACTGTTATGGGAAAAGCTGGATGGACTGAAGCAGGAAAATAAATTTGCAGAAGTGCACAAGGTCTATCAGGAAGCTTTTCAGACTCTGTTAAAAATTCAGGGGATTAATGAAGGCAGCGATATTCTCTTGCCGCCCTTTGACAGCACCACAATGCTTGCCGAAATGGAATTGTTTCGCGAGTGGATGTGCGGCGGCATTATGGATCTGACGCTGACTAAAGAAGATAACCAGATACTTGATGATTTTTTTGAAATCCTCATTGAGTCAGCCCTTACACAAGTCCAGGTTTTCGCCCATCGCGACTATCATTCGCGAAATTTAATGGTGCAGGAGGATGGTAGTCTGGGCGTTCTGGATTTTCAGGATGCAGTGATTGGTCCGGTCACTTATGACCTTGTTTCCCTGATCAAGGATTGCTATATCATCTGGCCGAAATCAATGATCAGGGAATGGGCGCTGGAATATGCGGCGCTGGCACAAGAAGCCGGGATTATTGACAGTGTCGACAAGGAACAATTTATTGTGAGCTTCGACATGATGGGCTTACAGCGACATTTGAAAGCAGTGGGTATTTTTTCCAGACTTTACCTCAGGGATGGTAAGTCTGGCTATCTTGCAGACATCCCCAGAACCCTTGCCTATATCAAGGAAGTGCTGGGTGAATATCCTGAGCTGGAAACCGTCAGCAAATGGTTTGAGAAAAAAATATATCCTATGTTGGTCACCAGACTTCATGCTGTAGTGAAAGGGAAAGAGTCACTTTGAAGGCGATGGTCCTGGCGGCAGGCAAGGGTGAACGCATGCGCCCTCTGACATTAAACACCCCCAAACCACTTTTGCCGGTCGGCGGAAAAGCGCTAATTACACATCATCTTGAAAACCTGTTGGCAAACGGCATTACCGATATCGTGATTAATCATGCCTGGCTCGGTGAGCAAATCGAAGCAGCGCTGGGTAATGGCGAAGCATTGGGCGTGAATATAGCGTGGTCGCGTGAGGGTGAACCTCTGGAGACAGCAGGGGGGATAATACTGGCTTTGCCATTGCTGCAGGAAAATGCAGCTTCTGCCTCTTTTGTTTGTGTGAATTCAGATATCTGGACTGATTATTCATTTAAAAACTTGCCGGAAGTGGATGGTGAGGAAATGCTGGCATGGCTGGTATTGGTAGATAATCCTGAGCACCATCCCGCGGGAGACTTTATTCTTCAGGCTGGGAAAGTACAGGAACCCGCTGATAATCAAGGTCAAGAACCTGCTTATACTTTTAGTGGCATTGGGGTTTATCATCCGGCTCTGTTTGACGGGCTTGTACCTGGCAAGCAATCAATAGTGCCGCTTTTAAAACAGGCGATGGCAAAAGGAAAAGTAGGAGGGGAGCACTATAAAGGACTGTGGTTTGATATTGGTACTCCCGAACGCTTGAGCGCTCTTGACGAATTGCTGAACAGCTAACACCAACGAGGCGCAAAAACTTTCTCGCCGTCATCTATATAATAATATTCCTTATTTCCATTTTCTTGCCTTTTTCCAGCACCACTACCTCTCCATGTTGTACCTCTTGCCAGTGCGCTTCTTCAGAAAGAGGTTCAGAGGCCACGATTATTTCATCGCCCCCATGATTATTTGGTTGCAGATAATAAAGTGTTGGCGCGGCAGTTTCACTGTTGTAATTGAATCGGGTAAAGATTGAGCTCAGGCCATTACTGACGGCAAAATTCATATGTGCCTGTGAAAGACATCCCGAATCTTTTCTGATTTTTATAATGCGTGTAATGGTGCGGATCACAGCATCAAACAGTTGGTTAGTATCCGCGGTCTTATGTTTCCCGCTACTGTCCAGGCCCATTTCATCCAGAAATATGGCAAAGGCGTGCTCTGAATCGGTGTTGCCCCTGATCATGTTAAACGCACTGTCGGAGAGAGAGTCCAGCAAAGCACGCCGGCATTGATTGAAATCACTCATGAAACCATTGTGCATCCACAGGTAATTTCCAAATTGAAAGGGGTGACAATTGGCCTGGGAAACTGGCATTCCCGAGCTGGCATCGCGAACATGGGCAAAGAAATGACTGGTAGGAATTTTAGCGGCGATTTCCCGGAGATTTCGATTACTCCAGGCCGGTTCAATGCTGACAAAGGTTCCCGGGACAGAGTCTTCATGCTCCGGGTACCATCCCACACCGAAGCCGTCGCCATTTACTGGTTCGAAGCGCATCCTTGCATGCTTGCTTTGATTTACCAGCGAATAGCTGCTATCCAGTAACAGTTCCTGCATAAAAGTTGTCGGACCACTGTAGGACATGAATCGGCACACGCTATATTCTCCTTCCAGAGCCGACAGTGAATCTGCCGACAGAAATAAACCAGAAAGTGAATCATGTATGATGATGTGTAAAAATAAAACACTTGTGTTCAGGATATTTGGGAATATCTGCCAGAACTATGAGGTCGCAGATATTCGCTGAGTCACAGGGCTTGTCGTAAACTTGTGAGCCTGAACAAATTTATATTTACCTAAATCGTTAAGTAACAGCTAAGCAGAGGTTCCCTGCATGTCAAAAAGGAAACAACCCGGGCATCTATTCCATTCAGCGGCTGACGAACGTCGTTTTGCCAATCCTGGAAATAATGCGCTGGAAAATGAACAGTTTAATTCACCGGCATATCGACTGGCATTTGACGACATTGATTTTCTTCTTAGAGATGAAATGCGTCCGGTGCGCTTTCTACTGGAGCTAGCCAAGCCAGAAATATTGTTGAAGGAGCATGGTGTTAATCATTCAGTGGTCATATTCGGTAGCGCAAGAACATGCGATATGGAGCAGGCGCTTTCAAAACTCGATGCAGCAAGGCAGGCACTGGGAAATGATGAAGATAACTCCAGTCTTCATGTTGCTTATGCAAAGGCTGAAGCAGCCGTGCGTCATGCACAATATTACGAACAGGCGCGCGCGCTGGCCAGTATGGTGAGTGAGCGTTCTGGCTGTCAGGACTGCCCTAAACTGCATGTAATAACCGGAGGTGGGCCTGGTGTGATGGAAGCGGCAAACCGGGGTGCCAGTGAAGCCGGTGCTGAATCAGTGGGACTCAATATCGTCTTGCCCCATGAGCAGCAGCCCAACGCCTATATCACGCCGGAATTGTGTTTTCAGTTTCATTACTTTGCCATGCGCAAGATGCATTTCATGTTGCGGGCGAGAGCTTTGGTGGCTTTCCCGGGTGGTTTCGGCACTATGGATGAGCTGTTCGAGACCCTGACGCTTATTCAGACTGGCAAGATCAAACACCTGCCGGTATTGCTGTTTGGAAAAGATTATTGGCAGAAACTGATTAACTTCGAACTGATGGTAGAAGAAGGAATGATCAGCAGGGAGGATCTGTCTATTTTCCAATTCGTCGATGATGTGGAAAGGGCCTGGCAGATAATCCGGGAAAGCCTTGAAACAGACTGATTGCTCACCTGGGGCCATCCAGAGTTTTACCGAAATTATACAAAACCAGGTAAACCACCTCACTAAAAAGGAGTGGCGAACATATGAACAGATTTAAGAAGATACTTTTTGTTGCTGATGGCGCTGCTGGTGAAAAGACCGCATTGACAAAAACTATTCAGTTAGCAATGGATATCAAGGCAAAAATCAGCGTTATTGATGTCATAGTCCCTGCTGAAAATTTTGCAATTACAGATGTGGCAGCGAATATGATTAAATTGCAGAAGGAGATGCTTAAAGTTCGTAAGGATGAATTGGCCTCTTTGGTTAAATCAGCCAGGCTTAGGAATTCCACACTGCCGATTCCGGTGATGCTGAAAGAAGGAAAGGATTTTATAGAAATAATCAGAACTGTGCAGCAGGATGGATTTGATCTGGTGATCAAGGCCAGTGGCAAGCCGCATCATACCGGGTTGCTGTTCAGTACCCTGGATATGAGTCTGGTGAGGAAATGTCCCTGCCCGGTACTGATTCTTAAGCCCAGGAAGAAAATCAGCCATTCAAAAATTCTGGCTGCTGTAGATTTGCGTTTGCAAGACAGGACCAGCAAAAATATGGACAGGACTGTAATGGAACTGGCCAGCTCTCTGGCAAGCCTGGAACAGGGGAGTCTTCATATTTTGCATGCCTGGCATATGGCGTTTGAAAAGCGCCTGAAAAACCGCAAGGGCGTGCAGGCTGCTTATAAATCCTTGAAAACGATGTTACGGGATATGCGCAAAATTGAAAAATCTCATCTGGATGATCTGGCTACGGAGTTTGCTCTTACCAAGTCAGCGACACACCTGTTCAAAGGCGAGCCTGATGTGGTGATACCACGTTTTGTGAAGAGTAATCGCATTGATCTGGTTGTTATGGGCACTGTAGGCAGAACAGGGATCAAAGGACTGTTTATGGGAAATACTGCAGAAAAAATTCTGAACAATATTAATTGTTCAGTGCTTGCTATCAAGCCAGTTGGCTGGAAGTCCCCTGTAGGGTAAAAGATTTTTACAAACACGGAATAGTAAGGGGCGTATCTCGAGGATGCGCTCCTTTTTTTGCTTTTCCAGGTTGAGAATGCCGAGGACATACTTCACCTAATTCGGTACAATGCGGCTCTTAGATACACTACTTCAATACACATAAGGTGTGCAGGTAAAGAGTTAGGAACGGAACATGGCAGAAAAAGATTTCCTCATAGCGCCATCCATCCTGTCGGCAGATTTTGCCAGACTTGGGGAAGAAGTTGAGAATGTCCTGGCCGCAGGGGCTGATGTTATTCACTTTGATGTCATGGACAATCATTATGTGCCCAACCTGACTATTGGTCCGGGGGTGTGTAAATCTCTTGCAGAGCATTTGCAGAAAAAAGGCATTGACGCGCCTATTGATGTGCATTTAATGGTGTCGCCTGTAGATAGTCTGATTCTGGAATTTGCCAAAGCAGGCGCTTCCTACATTACCTTTCATCCTGAGGCGACCAATCATATAGACCGGTCACTCCAGCTGATTCGAGATCAGGGCTGTAAATCAGGCCTTGTCCTTAACCCTGCAACACCGGTTGACTGCCTGGAATATGTGATGGACAAACTGGATGTCATTTTGCTGATGTCGGTAAATCCCGGCTTTGGTGGGCAGGCCTTTATTCCTTCTACTCTGGATAAGCTGAATGTGGTGCGCAATCTTATTAATGATAGCGGACATGACATACGCCTTGAAGTGGATGGCGGAGTCACTATCAAGAATATTGCTGCTATTGCCGAGGCCGGTGCCGATATGTTTGTGGCTGGATCTGCAATTTTCAATACTGAAGATTACGCAGCGACAATTGCTCAAATGCGTGAGGAACTTGGTTCTTTTTCCGGGTGATTAATGATGAGTCCTGAGCAGTTTAATCAATTTGCCCAACAAGGGTACAACCGCATTCCGGTTTACCGGGAAATTCTCGCAGACCTGGAAACCCCGCTGAGCACCTATTTAAAACTGGCGCGCGGTCCTTACAGTTATTTTCTGGAATCAGTCCAGGGCGGCGAAAAATGGGGGCGTTATTCCATCATCGGCCTGCCATGCCGAACCTTACTCAAAGTAAGCGGCAATAAGCTCACCGTTGAAACCGATGGTGAAATCACCGAGTCCTGTGAGACTGAAGATCCCTTTGTATTTATTGAAGACTACCAACAGCGCTTTAAAGTGCCGGAGTTGGATGAACTGCCACGTTTCAATGGCGGGCTGGTTGGTTATTTTGCCTATGACACTGTGCGCTTTGTAGAACGTAAAGTAGCCCACAGTACTCCTCCTGATACGGTTAACACGCCGGACATTATTCTGATGTTATCTGAAGAAGTGGTGGTACTGGATAATCTGCGCGGCAAACTGATGTTGATGGTTTATCAGGACCCGACACAGGACCGGGCCTATGAGAAGGGCCTGGAGAGACTTGATGTTCTGGCTGAAAAACTGGATGAGCAATTACATATTGAAAGTATTGCCAGTGACCGGGTAGTCGAAGAGGCTGATTTTGTATCCAGTTTTGGGCAGCAAGCGTATGAAAATGCGGTTAATAAAATCAAGGATTACATTGTTGCCGGTGATGTTATGCAGGTTGTGTTATCACAACGCATGAGCCTGCCTTATGCGGGTGAGCCAATTAATGTTTACCGGGCCTTACGGCAGCTCAATCCTTCCCCCTACATGGTCTTCATGGATATGGGTGATTTTCATATAGTCAGTTCTTCACCTGAAATTCTGGCTCGCGTGGAAGACGGAAAAATTACCGTCAGGCCGCTCGCCGGGACCAGGCAACGTGGCAAAACGGAAGAAGAAGATCTGGCCCTTGAGCAGGAATTGCTTAGCGATGAAAAAGAAATCGCCGAACACCTGATGCTGATTGATTTAAGTCGTAATGATGCCGGCCGAGTGTCAAAGACAGGTTCAGTGGAAGTTACCGGGCAGATGTTTGTCGAGCGCTATTCCCATGTCATGCATATTGCGTCGAATGTGGAGAGTAAACTGGCCGAAGGAAAGACTGCCCTTGATGTTCTCAAGGCAACCTTGCCGGTAGGTACGCTAAGTGGCGCTCCTAAAGTACGGGCGATGGAAATTATTGATGAATTTGAACCGGTTAAACGCGGCGTATACGGTGGCGCTATGGGATATATATCCTGGAATGGCAATCTGGATATGGCCATTGCTATTCGCACGGCGGTAATCAAGGATGACATACTGTATATCCAGGCGGGTGCAGGCATTGTCGCGGATTCAGTGCCTGAACTTGAGTGGCAGGAAACCATGAACAAGGCCAGAGCAATGTTTCATGCTGTGAAACTGGCTGAAGAGGGATTATAGGGCTACCTATGTTATTGATGATCGACAATTACGATTCCTTTACCTACAACCTGGTGCAGTACTTTGGTGAGCTGGGTGCGGATATTCGGGTGCACCGAAATGATGAAATATCTCTGGAAGAAATCGAAGCAATGGCGCCTGCGCATATTGTGATTTCACCGGGCCCCTGTACACCTACTGAGGCGGGTATTTCAGTTTCTGCTATCAAGCACTTTGCGGGCAAGATTCCGATTCTGGGTGTTTGCCTGGGACACCAGAGTATCGGTGAAGCTTTTGGCGGTAATATTATCCGCGCCAAACATGTTATGCATGGAAAAATTTCAGCGATTCATCATGAAGGAAAAGGTGTTTTCAAGGATATTGAAAATCCATTCAATGCTACGCGCTATCATTCTCTGGTGATTGAAAAAGAGTCGCTACCGGATTGTCTTGAACTTACTTCCTGGACAGAGAATGCGGATGGTTCGTTTGAAGAAATCATGGGTGTGCGTCACAAAACTTTGCCGGTGGAAGGGGTGCAGTTTCATCCTGAGTCCATCCTAAGTGAGCATGGGCACAAAATGCTCAGGAATTTTCTGGACGCCTGAGTGCGCAAAGTAAATCGAATTATGAATCAATCTACCATACTCAAAAAAATACTGGATCGAAAAGCCGAAGAGATCAGTGAAAGAAAGGCGGTTAATTCTCTTGCCGACCTTGAAGTACAAATTCAATCAGCGCAGCAGTGCAGAGGCTTTACACAAGCGTTGATGGATAGAATTAAGCAAAAGCGTCCTGCTGTTATTGCTGAAATCAAGAAGGCTTCACCAAGCAAGGGGCTGATCAGAGAGGATTTTAATCCGGGGGCTATAGCCGCCAGCTATGCCGAAAACGGTGCTGCCTGTCTGTCGGTGCTTACGGATCGGGATTTTTTCCAGGGTGATGAAGCATGCCTGCAGGAAGCCAGTGCGGCTTGCAAGATCCCTATATTACGCAAGGATTTCATGGTAGACCCCTGGCAGATTGCAGAATCCCGGGCTATCGGGGCTGACTGCATTCTGCTGATTGTTGCCGCACTCACAGCGGAGCAACTCAAAGAATTGGCAGACTGTGCAAGACATTACGAGCTGGATTTTCTAGTGGAAGTACATAACCAGGAAGAACTGGAACTGGCTCTCTCTCTGGATGCCGAACTCATTGGTATCAATAATCGTGATTTACACACCTTCAAAACCAGTCTGGGAATTACCTATGATCTGTTGCCAAATATCCCTGAGGGAATAGCCGTGGTGACCGAAAGTGGTATTCATATCCGCGAAGATGTTGAAGAAATGTTGAGCCATGGCGTTTACGGATTTCTGGTGGGCGAATCTTTCATGCGCGCAGCCGAACCTGGGGAAAAACTCAAGGAGCTGTTCTTTAATGGCTAAACCCGGTGAGACTGGCATAAAAAGAATCATTTCTGCCACGCATAATTCTATCAAGGGCTTTAATGCCTGCTGGCAGCATGAAGCGGCGTTTCGTCAGGAAGTTTGCCTGTGCATTATCCTGGTGCCGCTGGCTTTGATTCTTGGTGAAAACAGCGTAGAGAAATCTTTACTGGTTGGGGTGTGTCTACTGGTATTGATTGTTGAAATTCTGAACTCGGGTATTGAGGCGGTTGTAGACAGGATCAGTGATGAGCATCACGAACTCTCCGGTCGGGCTAAAGATATGGGATCGGCTGCAGTTTTTGTCAGCCTTGCTATGGTAGCTTTAGTCTGGGCGCTGGTTTTATTCTTTTAAATTCTAGTTTTATTCAGGTTTAAGAGCTTCACTCCATCTTTGATTATTCCCTTTGTGATTAATCAGCGTCTTGCTTTTCATACCGAACTGCGTTCGCCACGGCGGATGACGGCTCTGCG
>CAWUSW010000005.1:0-113774 GCA_963925675.1 uncultured Pseudomonadales bacterium | reverse complement strand
GGGAGCCGTTAATTGGTTGCAGGACGTAGATGAAAATTTTGCCGTGAAAATGGGCGAACAAATTGGCGAAATAAAAAAATAGCTTTCTCCCACTGCGTACTACTCTTTCCAGGGGTCATGTTTCTTTATTGGAATCTCTGCGGCAGATTCAGATAAATTTTCATCATTCTCTTTTCTTTCTTCTCCTTCTCCTCCTTCGCCTATTACTTTCTCATATCTGCCCTCATGCAGGCCTTCCATAGCAAGCTCATTAGCAGATTTTGGTTTTTTCCTGATCACCAGCGTCTTTGCAATCTTGTCATGAAAACCCTGTTTTCTCTTATCAATACCAACCCAGATAAGGCCAAGAAATAAGGGGATAATTGATACGTAGTAGCCCAGGTAGCGAAGTACCAGGCGTCCAAAAGGGGGGTGCTGCAGTGTCTTTTCATCAACGATATAAATATCCATCATGATCTTCCCTGGCGTCGCCGAACGGTATTGCCAGAAAACCACAATAACGATCAAGGGCAAACCATAGTTAATAAAGTCATAAACCAGACCTGGTGACTCCATGGCAAATAGTATGCCGGGGCCATAGAAAACCAACAGCAAGGGAACAATGATCATCAGTAGAAATATGGAATCCAGAACAGACGCCAATACACGAATCCAGAATCCAGCATATTCAATATCAGCACCCTGAATAGTATCAACAGTGTTTTCTTCGGTGGGTGATACCATGAGCTTGGGTCCTTTTGTTTACCAGACTGTTTTAATCTTAGCACGGCTATAAAAAAACACGCGGTTCACACCTTGCTGCAGAAATACAACTCAGGCGATATCGGCAGGAAAAGAAATGACTTCACGAATAGTATTGCTCCCGGTTTTCAACATCAGCAAACGATCCACACCCATGGCGACACCAGCACAATCTGGCAAGCCATGTGCCAGTGCCGCAATAAAATTTTCATCGAGGGGATATTGCGCCAAGCCAGCTGAATGGCGCACAGACAGATCTCTCTCAAAACGCTGGCGCTGCTCTTTCGGATCAGTCAATTCATCATAACCATTGGCCAGTTCCATGCCTTGCGCGACCAGCTCAAAACGTAAAGCCACCAGCTGTCCCTGCTCATTTTCTGCCAACTTCGCCAATGCAGCCTGGGATGGTGGATACTGAATTATAAAAACCGGCGTCTGTAATTTCGGCTCAATACAGTGACTGAATAATAAATCCAGCCATTGATCAGGATCATCACTATCGAAACTCACTTCCAGTTTGGCTCTGGCGAGCTGCTTCAACGCTGCAAGGGAACTAGCCAAAGGATCAATGCCAAGGTGACGAAGGAACAGTTCTGAGTATGTAAGACGTTCGGCCTTGTCCAGGCCCAGGAGCAGGCTTGTCAGTTCTTCCACTTCATCCATCAACTGTGAAAGTGAATAGCCTGGTCGATACCATTCCAGCATGGTGAATTCAGGATTGTGTTTTTTGCCGGCCTCACCATTGCGAAAGGATTTTGCCAATTGGTAAATTGGACCACTGCCTGAAGCCAACAGACGCTTCATGGCAAATTCGGGAGAGGTCTGCAGGTAACAGGATTGCGGTTTGCTGCCGCTACCCTGAAGCGTGGTAAGCAGGGGGTCCAGAGCGAGGTCGGTAACGGCTGCGGTGGACAAAATGGGGGTGTCTACTTCGAGCACCTGCCGGTCCTGGAAAAAGCGGCGAATCTGCCCGAGCAAGGCTGCCCGGGCCTCAAGCATGCGTTTGTCTGTTGTTGGCTGCCAGTTCTGGTGATCCATTATAAACTCCCGGTATCAGCAGCTGCGTTGATCACAAAACTAAATGGCGGCTTATTGTTTAACCCGGTTCTGGTATTCACCGGTTCTGGTATCAATTCGCAAGATATCGCCAATTTCTATGAACAAAGGTACCTTAACCTGGGCGCCTGTGCTCAGGGTTGCTGGCTTGGTGCCGCCCTGGGCTGTATCACCTTTCAGACCTGGATCTGTATCAGTAACTTCCAGTTCAACAAAATTGGCCGGAGCGACAGAAATTGGTGACTCATTCCAGGAAATGATCGTATAAATATCCTGTTCCTTCATCCAGTTGAGGGCGCCTTCTACTGCACTTTTGTCTGCAGCTACCTGTTCAAAGCTGCCATCGGTTTTCATGAAATGCCAGAACTCGCCATCAGCGTACAGATATTCCATATCTGTTTCCTGTACATCTGCTCCCTCCAGGGACTCCCCTGATTTGAAGGTGCGCTCCAGAACACGGCCATTGATCAGGTTGCGTATTTTTACCCGATTAAACGCCTGTCCTTTACCGGGCTTAACGAATTCATTTTCAATAATTGAACAGGGGTCACCGTCCAACATTATTTTCAGACCGGATTTAAATTCACTAGTTGAATAGGTAGCCATCATTAACCTCGACCATCTGCCAGAAAAGTTCGGCATGATACCTGTGACAGGCCAAGAGTGCTACTATTCGAGTTGCTCTGGATCTGCATCTGCGGTCATAAAAACACCTGAATTCAAACGGAAATCACCCATTGTCACACCTTGCATTACAGCAACAAGCAAGCTGGCAGGAAGTTTTGGCCAGTACTATCACCGATACCGCCGAACTCTGCCGCCTGCTTGATCTTGATCTGGCCTGCCTGCCCGAAGGGCACCCCATACTCCAACAATTTCCTTTACGTGTCCCTACTCCCTATCTCGGCCGCATTGAAAAAGGCAATCCCTTTGATCCGCTGTTATTGCAGATATTTCCCGCCCATGCGGAAGGCCTTGAACACCCCGGCTATACTGAAGATCCCTTGCAAGAAGGTGCTGCCAATCCAAAACCAGGGATTCTGCACAAATATGAAGGCCGGGCTCTGCTTCTGGTCACCTCCAGTTGTGCAATCCATTGCCGATATTGTTTCAGACGCCATTTTCCGTACCAGGAAAACCTCCCAGGCAAGCAATTGTGGCAGGAAAGTCTGGCCTATCTGGCAGAAGATGAAAGTATCAGCGAGGTGATTTTTAGTGGTGGCGATCCACTTAGCCTGCCTGACAAGTATCTGAACTGGTTTTTGGAAGAACTGGCGAAAATACCGCATATCCGTCGTATAAGAATCCACACTCGCCTGCCCATTATGATTCCTCAACGTATCACCAGTGCACTGTGCCAGTTACTGGCAAATCCCAGATTTCAGACTATTCTGGTATTACACAGCAATCATGCTCAGGAGTTTGATCAGGAGGTTGATCGGGCCTGCGAAAGTTTGCGCAAAGCTGGAGTAGTGCTGCTTAATCAGAGTGTTCTGTTAAAAGGGGTCAATGATTCCTGCGAAGCGCTCAAGGCTTTGAGCGAGAGATTATTCCAGGCAGGCATCCTGCCTTACTATCTGCATTTATTGGACAGAGTGAGTGGTGCTGCCCATTTTGATGTGAGCGAGGAAAAAGGTAAGGCGCTGATTGCAGCCTTACAGCAATGCCTTTCAGGGTATCTGGTACCGAAACTGGTCAGGGAAAACCCCGGCGCAAGCTCAAAAACACCTATTGCCTAGTTACCGACAGCCTTAACTGCACAGTTGTCATTTAAAAGTAGTATTTCAAAAACAGGAAAAGGAAAGCCTGAATTGAACGCTAAAGAATCCCTTCGCATACTCATCATTGCCTCAGATCATGGGCTGGCGAACCCGCTAATCAGCGCTCTTCGACAAGATGCTCTTAGGGTTAGTGCCACCAGCCTGAACAAACCGGCAGAATTTGCCCGCCAACTAAAACTTGAGCAGCCCCATCTACTTTTGCTGATACAAAGTACAGCCCGGGATGTAGAGCAGTGTTTAATCACTTACGCCTCTGCCAAGGCAAAAACTCCTTTACTGCTTGCCTGTGAAAATTGTGCGATGCCAGGCAAGCACGCCAACTATCACGAAAATATCCGTGATGTTTTGCCATTACAGGACACTCCCCGACTCGTACGCTCAATAAAACAACAGGCAACTTTTTACCGAGAAGTCATGCGCAATCGCAAACTGGCAACACAGATTTTTACCCTGGAAAAGCAACAGCAGGTCTTACTCGATAACAATCTGAACGGTATCGCCATGCTTAAACAAGGCCTGCACCTGTACTGCAACAACAGATATGCAAGGATATTTTCCTGCCAGGATAAAAAACACTTATTAAATACTTCCCTTTTTGATCTGCTGGAAACGCAAAGCAAAAACAGGCTGGAAAAATTTCTTTCAAATGGCGCTGACTCAGCAGCGCCGATTCTCATCAAAACAAAAACAGCACAGGAAATGCTAAGCCTGTCTTTTAGCAGTGGTTTTTATAAGAGGGAATCGTGCCTTCAGGTAACAGTGAAGCTGGCAAAAGGGAATGACCATTATTCCAATGAAAAACATTCTCTTGCCAATCAGGACCTGCTTACCCGGCTGGAAAATATTGAGCATTTCACTACCCGAATCGAATCAGCCATTGCCCAGGCAATAAGCAGGCAAATATTCAGTGCGCTGTTAATAGTCCATATAGAACAATTCAGTCAGGTTCAGGAAAAAATAGGTAAATCCGGGACAAACCAGTTGTTGTATGAGATCAGCGAGTTTCTGAAAAGCGCAATCAACACACCCTTCACAGCATCACGCCTGGCTGAAAATGAATTTGGTCTCCTGCTCTATGATAGTGATCCCGACCAGGCCACCAAGTTGGCGGAGTTTCTGCACGAAAGACTAAATAGTGCGCACTCCGGTAAGGCAAAGGAGGCCATTCATCTTTGCGCTTCACTTGGCATGGTAGTAATTAATGATCTGGCTCTGGATGCTGAAGACATGATCAATCGTGCCAGGTTAAACAGAATTATCGATGTGCCCTGCGCTCAAGGCCGCAGGGCCTTCTCTCCCGCAAGTGACCGCAACAAAACCAATCAGCAAACGCCTGAACAGATTCGCTATGCACTCAAAAACAATCCTCCGACTCTGTTGTTTCAGCCGCTTGTTCCTTTTCAGACAGATACTCTTGAGCGATATGAAGTATTGACACGACTTTGTGGTGAACATAACAAGGAACTAATGCCGGCAGAATTCCTCAGTCAGGCCAACATCCATAACCTCGCAGAAGAACTCGATCAGCAAGTCATAACCCGGCTTTTTCAAAAGCTTAATTTGGAACAACATAACAATTTACAGCTGTATATTCACATTAGCAGCAATACTCTGGTCAGCAGCAGATTGCTTTCGTGGCTAAGCAAAGCATTACAAGACTATAGAATTCCTGCACAGCAGCTGGTGTTTCAAATCAGTGAAATAGATCTTCACAGTAACTGGCAGCAGGCTCTTTCATTTTGCCAGAGTCTGGATGAGCTTGGGGTTCGAAAATCTATCACACGCTTTGGTAGTGCCATGGAACCCCTGTCTGTGCTGACAGCAATTAAGCCCGACTCCATCAGGCTGGATGCCATATTGACCAGGGATCTTCTTTACAATCGTCAACAGCGCAAAATAAGCAAACTGGTTCGGGCAATTCATCACAAAAAAGCCAAAGTATGCGTCTCCGGGATAGAAGATATAAGCTTGCTTCCTCTACTCTGGGATCTGGGAGTGGATTTATTTCAGGGATACAGTATCCAGGTTCCGACAAAAGAACTGATCTACGATTTTCCCAAGGAGCAAATTATCTAAGGTGCTTGATAAAAAGTATGAAGTTGATGGATAGCCTAGGGCTTTTTTCTTCCTGAAGAGATAGACTATGCATCAATGTTTTATAGATCGGGTTTGAGCCTTGCCTAAAGAAATAAATCAAAATCAAAGCAAGCCTGTCAGTCAGCATTTACAGATAAGTAAAACTTTGCAAACTCGACATAAGTTAGCCCTCAGCTTTTCCATTCTGTTAGTGGTTGTCAGTTCGGCATTCTGGCTATTGTTTCAAAACGAGCTTAATCGTTCACTCAGTGAGCACAGTGATTTACTTGGCGCTTCACTTGCTCAACAAACTGCCGCCTCCGTCATGGAACTGGTGTTAGTTAATGACCCTCTTGGTTTAAATGTTGCGCTCTCGCAACTGATCAGAGATAACAATATTGTCTATGCCACCGTCTTTGATGTCGATGGCAAACAACTAGCAAGTGCCGGACAAGCTTCTTTCGGTGTAAGCAGTACAAGCAATGCCAATCTATCTGCAGCGCTGCAACCAGGTCTCTATGCTGCAGACATTATTGTTCAGGATGCTATCGCCGGGTCTATACAGCTGGAATTAGACTCCAGTGCAATTTCGTCATTTCAGTCAAGAATGCGCAATCTTTTCCTGCTGGTTCTGGTGATATCGCTGATTCTTGTCGTCACCACGGCATTTGCCCTCTCGGGCAGCATCACTTACCCCTTGAAAGCATTGCTAGAATCAATAACTGATAAAACAGGATTTCCTGATCAGCCGGAAAGCGCTGACCACAACAACGAAACCGCTCAACTACAAATTGCAGTAGACAGCCTGCTTGCACGCTTTGAGGAAATGGAAGAACAGTTGCTGGAAACCGGTGTTTGGCAAAATTCCGAGCAGGAAGACAACAGCGAGCCGAACCGACTTGCCGCCAGCATCCTCATCATCAAGGTTGTGAATATCAACACCGCAATTGAAATGCTACATCCTCCAACTCTGGGCAATTTGTTACGAGAATACATTTTTTATCTTAACCAGGCAGCGCACTTATATGGTGGAAAACTTCAACGCCTTGGCGGGGATTCGGTGCTGTTATGCTTTGATAGTCTAAGATGTGATGACAAGCACAGCATTAATGCGCTTCATTGTGCAGGATTGTTTCAATCAATTATGAACACAATTAATAACAGGCACAGGAAAAACGGCGAACAGGTCCTGGAATTTAGAATGGCGATTCACAGCGGTGATGTTTTTTATGCTCCCAGGCTGCTAAATGCCGAACACAATACAGACAGAGTGCTGGGAAAAACGGTTGATATCGCCTTTTTCCTTTGCCAACAAAGTAAGCCAAACGAAGTGTTAATTAGTGATTCAGCCTGGTCACAGGCAAGAACCTTCGAGGAATTTACAACAGCAGGGCAGCATGAAGTTAGCATGCCCGCTGACAATGTGTCTTTTATGGCTTATATTCTGTCAGACAATTTTGCCGGGGACATAAAGTTGATCAGCAAACAGTGCGAACACATACTTCGCGCAGGGACTCATTCAGAGCAATAGAAGAATTCTCTGTGATTGGTTAGCGTAATGTATAAAGGATTATATCTGTTGTCAGCAAGAGCATGCTGCATGCGCAATTCAGGATAAAATTATGGACGATCATATAAATGTAGGGCACCCCTTTTATTTTCCTACCCAGGTAGTGATGGTTGATGATGACCCCGATTTTCTTGACGGGATCAGTCTGATGTTTGATAAAAACCTGAGTTACCGTCTTTTTCACTCTGCTTCTGAAGCACTGGACTATGTGAACAAATCTCACCAGCAAGTAAGCCTTCTGGAACGATGTTACAGCAATTATAAAACCGGACCTCAGGAGTCAGATTCCCTTTCGCATGTCGATATCGGCAAGCTACATATAGAAATATTCAACAGTGCTCGTTTCCAGACAAGTGCCACTGTTGTCGTTGACTATTCGATGCCAGAAATGAATGGCCTGGAGTTTTTAATGGAGCTGAAAAATCCATTTATCAAAAAAATTCTACTTGCCGGGCAAGCAGATACCGAGTTGGCGATAAAAGCATTTAATAAACAGCTCATTGATCAGTATATTGATAAGCATGATCCGCGCCTCAAGCAAATTCTGAATTCCACTATCTCTGTTTTTTCTGATCAGTATTTTCGCAGCAGTTTTAAACTGATAACCGATCCAATAATTGCCAACAATCATGATGCATTTCTTGCTGACGCGAGATTTCAGAAATATTTCAGTGCTATCCGCTTAAAAACTGACTGTGTAGAATATTATATGATTGACCACCCCCAGCCTGGCTACCTGATGCTGGATGCACATGGGAAACGCCGAGCAATGCTTGTTTATAGTGAGGAAGCCCTTAGCAATCATGCCCAGCATCTAAAGGAAATGAATGCTTCAGAAGAATTAATTTGGGAAGTCAGCCGAGGAGAGAGCATACCAGGCTTTGATGAAACGGATGAGAGCCTAAATGGCGATCACTCCTTCATCAAAAACTGGGAACACAATTATCATCCTGCTATAAAAATTAACTCGGTTAAAAATTATTTTGTCACCTTTTTAAGCGACGAAAATCTGCCTGACATCTATAAAGGAAATATCATTCCATATTCAGATTTTATTGAAAACAACTCACTGAACCGGCAAATTCTGCACTAGAAAGCGTAAAGAATAGCCAGGAATAATTAGAGTGATATAGCTATTGCTGCTGGCAAATGAGTTTTCAGGTAGCTGGCAAGGTAATAGTGAATTCTGCAAACTCGCCATACTCAGAATCACAACAAATATCTCCACCAAAACTTTTGATGGTACGTCTGCAAAAGGCCAGTCCTACACCGGCACCCTCCTCCCGGGTTGAAAAAAACCCATCAAATATATGACTTATATTGTCCTTATCTATTCCTTCTCCGCCATCTCTGAAAAATATCTCGTTAGCGCCTTTACCTTGTTTAAGTTGAATACTGATTCCCCCTTTCAAGGCAGAGTTGATCGAAAAAAGAGCATTTTTTATCAGATTAAACATAACGTAAATAAACAGATTATCCAGACCCAGGAAATAGAAATCATTATCCATATCCAATATTATTTTTTCTCTTTCCCCTCTTTTAAAGGGGTAACGATCCAATGCCTGCTCAATACAATCTTTCGCTGAGTAGATTCCAAACTGCCCCTTATCTACCGTATTATCACGCAGATTCATCAACAACATATCGATTACAGAATTAGCCTGATCAATCATAAGAGCGATTCTTTCCGGCGTCCTTTCCAGAGCTCCAAGGTGATCTGCACGTATGCCCGGAACACTCCCGGAATTCGCATCAATACTTTTTCTATAAACCTCAAGCAAGACTGGTAAGTATCTTTGTATTCCATCCATACTTGCCCTGACACCGGATAAAGGCGTACGCATTTCGTGGGCGATATTCGCACTTAAATCCTGCATCACATGCAGTTTTTCTGCATAACCCAATTCTTTCTGATGCATGATTTCTTCAAATACCTTGTCCTGATCAAGTATTGCAGTGAGTTGTCCGGCAAAATAATCAAGGATTCTGAATTCATAATCTTTGACGGTATGCTCCAGATTTCCGAGCATCAACAGCATCTGGTTAACAACAAAATAGTGCTCAGGGATAAAGCCTATTCCAAGACTCAATTTTAATGCTTCACTGTTTGCAGGTGTACGCAGAAAAATGTATCTGCACTTAAACGATAATGCCTTGGAAAAAACCGGAGCACATAACAGAGGGGAGCGAATTTTTGTATATTGCTTAAGAATACCCAGCTCTCTGATAGAAAGCAGTTTCTCTTTATTGCCTGCTTGCGCGAGCCAATTGCGGGTGGCATCAAGGTTATCTTTATTATTCAGTTTTGATGAAGAAAAATGAGTGGCAAGATTGCCAGGATTGTTCGCCGATATAATAAATGCCCAGCAAAATCCAATAACGGCATCTCCTCTATAAACCAGACTTATCAGATTTATCTTATCTTCATCTTCTTTTAAATTTTTTACCAGCTCATCTCGGGCTGATTCTATCGTCCAGTTTTCATACCACTTCTCCCGCGCAAGCCTTGCATAACATTCAGCTATAGCCGTCAATGTAGCATCATCAAGCTGGCTGACTTCTTCACCGACATGCAGAGCAATACGAAATTCGCTGCCTGCCAAACGAGACAATAGTTTATTAAGTCTGGACAGATCCAGAGCAGCTTGGGAAGGAGGTAAATTGTTTTGTGCAGATGCGGAGTCGTTTTCCCCCTCATTATTTTTCTGCAGGGGTTTTTCAGACTCAAGTTGAATTTTCTTTACTTTCTCTTCAGCATCAGCCATCAAGAACCGGTCCTAGAGGCAAGCATAAGCATTACTTGCCAGCCCGTATTTTCAAATCGAGCAGCAAGGATACTCAAAAGCGGCATAATAAGCCAAAATACGCTGCACTTAACGACCTTATTTTTCCTGCACTTCTACCCTGTCGACTTTTTGGAAGCCACGCGGCAGCTTGTTACCACGTCGACCTCTTTCGCCGCGATAATGCTCAAGGTCTGACATCGGCAAGTTGATATATCGTTTTCCTGAATGGATAGTCAATATTTGACCTTCCCTCAGTACTGTAACCGCGACAACAAACTCAAGTCTTTCTGCTACTCTGGCTGAAGGAATATTGATTATCTTATTGCCTTTACCCTTCGCCAATTCTGGTAATTGCGACAACTTGAACATCAGCATTCGACCTTCATTGGTAATACTTACCACCTCACACCTCTCCAGATCATTTACTGGCGTGGGTGATAGTACTTTTGCGCCCTTAGGCAAAGACAGCACCACTTTACCTGCCTTGTTTTTGCTCACCAGGTTTTCCAGTTTTGTAATAAAGCCATAGCCTGCGTCAGAAGCAACCAGGCAAAGCTCTTCGCCTGATCCGATGACCAGACCTTCAAAACTTGCACCTGAAGGCGGTTTTACCTTGCCAGATAAAGGCTCGCCCATTCCTCTGGCAGAAGGCAGAGTATGTGCCGGCAGGGTATAAGCTCGCCCGGTGGAATCAAGGAACATGGCATTCTGGTTACTTTTTCCGCGGGCACTGAGTTTAAGTTTATCGCCAGATTTATAGGCGAGAGTAGACGGATCAACTTCATGACCTTTTGCAGCACGTATCCAGCCACCTTCAGACAGAATTACCGTCACTGGCTCAGTTGAAATCAGCTCCTCTTCCTTGAACGCCTGCGCCTCTTCCCTGACAACCAATTCTGACCTGCGCTCATCACCATAGGTTTCTGCATCTTCCTTGATCTCATTTTTGATTAAGGTTTTCATCCGTGCTTTTGAACCTAGCAGCTCTTCCAGAGTTTTTCTTTCTTCAGCAAGCTCTTTCTGCTCACCCGTGATTTTCATTTCTTCGAGTTTAGCAAGGTTACGTAACCTTAAATCCAGAATGGCTTCAGCCTGGCGATCACTTATTTTAAAGCGCTTGATTAATTCCTGCTTAGGATTGTCTTCGTTACGAATTATTTCGATGACTTCATCAATATTCAGAAAGGCGATGAGCAAGGCTTCAAGGATATGTAAACGATCCTTGATTTTATCAAGGCGATATTGCAAACGGCGAGTTACTGTTGTGGTCCTGAACTCAAGCCACTCTTTCAGTAATACAGCAAGACCTTTTACCTGAGGCCGGCCATTAATACCGATCATGTTGAAATTCACCCGATAACTTTTTTCCAGATCTGTAGTAGAAAAAAGATGTGCCATTACAGCATCTGTATCAATACGATTGGAACGTGGGACAATCACAATACGCGTTGGATTTTCATGGTCAGATTCATCCCTGAGGTCGACAATCATAGGCAACTTTTTCTTTTGCATTTGCGCAGCAATTTGCTCCAGGATCTTGGTACCCGAGACCTGATATGGCAAAGCGTTAATAACAATGTCACCATTTTCCGTACTGTAAACAGCACGGCTTTTAATCATTCCACGTCCGCTTTCATAAAGTTCCAGAATTTCTTCTTTGTGCGTAGTAATTTCTGCACTGGTAGGAAAATCAGGCCCCTGAATAAATTTGCAGATGTCTTTAACAGTCGCCTTGGGATTGTCCAGCATATGGATACAGGCCTGCGCGACTTCCCTTAAATTATGCGGCGGAATATCCGTGGCCATACCTACTGCGATACCGCTACCGCCGTTCAATAATACATTGGGAAGACGTGCCGGCAAGATGATTGGCTCTTCCAGTTCGCCGTCAAAATTCAGCTTCCAGTCTACGGTGTCCTGCCCTAGTTCTGACAACAACACATCAGCATAGGCGCGCATTTTGGATTCTGTATAACGCATGGCGGCAAATGATTTCGGATCATCCGGAGAACCCCAGTTGCCTTGCCCATCAATAATCGGATAACGATAGGAAAAGGGCTGTGCCATCAACACCATGGCTTCATAACAGGCCGAATCACCGTGAGGGTGATATTTACCTATAACATCACCAATGGTACGTGCGGATTTTTTATACTTGGCGGTAGACTTCAGACCGAGCTCGGACATCGCATAAACTATCCTGCGCTGTACCGGTTTTAGCCCATCCCCGATATGCGGCAGCGCCCTGTCATTAATGACATACATGGAGTAATTGAGGTAAGACTGCTCAACAAACTGGCGCAGTGCCATCTGTTCATTGCCGTCTTCATTCAGGGTGATCATGTTGTCTGACATAAACTTTTCCAACTTCCTTTAATATTTTTTAATTCAATTAAATTTTTAGTCTCAAGTCTCAAGCGGCGCCTTTCAGGCACCATGTCGGATGACGGCCTGCGGCCTTATCCGACCTACCATTCTTTCCATTTTTATCTGGTATTTATTCGGGGTTAAAACCCCTCCTACATACTTTCCACTTGTACCTTGTACCTTGCAAATTGAGACTTGTAACTTGTAACTAGCAACTAAATTTCTGCCAGGTTGCCATACTTCTCCAGCCATATTTTTCGGTCCGCAGATCTCTTCTTCGCCAGCAACATATCCATCAGTTCCTGAGTCTTTTCCACCTCATCAACATTCAGCTGTACCAAGCGGCGAGTATCCTTGTTCATGGTGGTTTCCCTGAGTTGCAGGGGATTCATTTCACCCAGTCCCTTGAAGCGCTGGACATTGGGCTTACCTTTCTTGTTTTCCGCAGCAATACGATCAAGCACGCCATTTTTTTCAGCTTCATCCAGCGCATAGAACACTTCCTTGCCTACATCAATGCGATACAAGGGCGGCATTGCTACATAAATATGACCAGCATCAACGACGGCCGAGAAATGTTTTACAAATAGCGCACTAAGCAAAGTGGCAATGTGCAAGCCATCAGAATCCGCATCAGCAAGTATGCAAATCTTGCCATATCGTAAACCCGTTAAATCTGTCGAAGCAGGGTCTACACCCATGGCCACCGAAATATCATGAACCTCCTGGGAAGCGAGAATTTCTTCAGAGTCCACTTCCCAGGTATTGAGGATTTTTCCCCGTAGCGGCATCACTGCCTGGGTTTGCCTGTCTCTTGCCTGTTTTGCAGAACCGCCGGCAGAGTCACCCTCTACCAGAAACAACTCACCTGTTTTCACATCCTGGGTGGAACAATCTGCAAGTTTGCCCGGCAATGCCGGACCGGAAGTAATTTTCTTGCGAGCAACTTTTTTGCCTTCACGCAAGCGGCTCTGCGCATTGTTAATACACATCTCGGCAATTTGCACTGCCTCATCGGTATGCTGATTGAGCCATAATCCGAAGGAGTCTTTCACAACACCGGAGATAAAAACTGCGCTCTGGCGGGAAGATAGTTTTTCCTTGGTCTGGCCGGCAAATTGCGGGTCTGCCATTTTCGCGGAAAGAATATAGCAGCAGCGCTCCCAAATATCTTCGGAACTCAGCTTCACACCTCTTGGCAACAAATTACGATATTCACAAAACTCGCGGATAGCTTCCAGCATCCCCGTTCTAAACCCATTAGTGTGTGTGCCACCCAGAACTGTGGGAATCAGATTGACGTAACTTTCAGCAATTAATTCCCCGCCTTCGGGCAGCCACAAAACCGCCCAGTCTACTGCTTCGTCATTGCCCTGCATGGATCCGACAAAGGGTTCTGCCGGAATACTCTCATAGCCCTTGGTAGACTGTATTAAATAATCAGTGATTCCGTCTTCATAACACCATTCCTCACTTTGAGCTTTATCTTCCTTAACCGTCAGGTCTTCGAAAATCATATGCAAGCCAGGGCAAAGGACCGCTTTGGCACGCAAGACATGAATCAGTCGAGGGATTGAAATATTTGCTGAGTCAAAATATTTTTCATTTGGGGTAAATTTGATTGTCGTTCCGGTATTTCGCTGACCTACCTTGTCGATTACTTTCAGATCAGTCAGCTTTTCACCGTCGGCAAAAGTCATGTTATGTAACTTGCCATCACGCTTGACCAGCACTTCTAATTGGCTGGAAAGGGCGTTGACCACAGAGACCCCTACACCATGAAGGCCCCCGGAAAACTTGTAATTATCGTTATTGAATTTGCCGCCTGCATGAAGCCGACAAAGAATAAGCTCAACACCCGATACTTTTTCTTCGGGATGCAAATCAACAGGCATACCTCGGCCATCATCAGTGACTTCAATACTGCCATCTTTATTCAGGGTAACTTTAATACTGCTGGCATGTCCGGCAAGCGCTTCATCAACACTATTGTCGACCACTTCCTGGATCAGGTGATTGGGCCGGGTTGTATCTGTATACATCCCCGGCCGACGCCTTACCGGATCAAGGCCGGTCAAGACTTCAATGGAATCAGAGGTATAGTCTTTACTCATACTTAGGGTGATATCCTCGACCTTTGCGCTTTCATTAAAGGTCTGTATTTTAGATCGTTATCTTTTAGATTTATAAGGTAATAATTTTAGTTTTTTCAATTAAAATTTTAGTTTTTCCAATGAAACAGTACTAATGGCAGCTTTGGTTTTCGATGTCAGCGTCCCACTTTCAGCAAATTCCAGAATTGCCGGAATTATATTATTGAAGCCTTCAAAGCGGTGACTTCCGCCATCCTGCACGACCTGAAGAGAATCTGAATAGCGCTCTACTGCCAGGTGATAATTCAATACCTCATCTCCCGTCTGCACCAGAAGTAAGTAATTCTCTGGATAGGCAAGGGGATTGATATCCAGGTTATCCAGATAAGCTGCATACTCAAGAGTAAACTCATATTCCTCATCGCTATACAGGTTTTTTTGCGGCCCCAAAAAGCCTTCACCGAGATGCTTTACCGGAGACACTGCCGGATTAATCAAAGCGGCACGACAGTGATATTTTTCTGCCAGGTAAGTGGCGTAATATCCCCCCAGAGAGCTTCCTACCAACAAGTACAGATTTTTGTCTGCCTCACCAATCAGTTTTTCAAGCTGGGCAATGGCTGCCCCGGGATCATGGGACAGTGAGGGAACTGCAATATCAAATGCGTCCTCTCGCAGGCAAACAGTAAGGAAATCTTGGGCTTTTTCAGAGGCAGGGGAGCTATTAAATCCATGGATGTAAATTATAAGCGGCCGGCTTGATTTCATCGCTTAATTATACGATGGATCGTTCATTCTGGTGGTATGTAATTTTATTTTTTTAAAAAAAATGGGCAAATACCCAAGACTAAAACTATCTCTCAATAACCTGTACTGGAGAAGTCTATGTTGTAGGATTTTTCTTCCACTCTTTCAACCTCAGTCTTGATTCCGCCATCAGGCTCAAGATCCAGCCAACGATACCCAGGGTTTGCATTATCGATTTTAAATTCGTCATTGGTAGGATGAAACTGGATGCAGGTAGATGGGGTCGCCATAATTTTCACGTCATTGCGTATAGCTTCAAACTCCTGGTGAATATGGCCGTAAAGTATTCCTTTCACATGAGCATATTTATCCGTGATGGAAAATAGTTCATCACTGTTCTTCAGGCAATGCTGTTGCAGCCATGCCGCCTTTACGGGAAGGCAATTATGATGCACACAAATAAGAACATGGGAGTTATTGCGCTCACTGTCAGCCAGCTCCAGGTCAAGATCCGCAAGCTCTTTCTGATCAAGCATGCCGTGAACCTGGCCTTCCACACTTGAATTGAGCATGATGATGCGCCAGTTGCCAAGAACGACAGATCGACTCAAATGTATACTGTTTTGCTCAAGTACCTGCTGCATTTGACTGCGAATGTCATGGTTTCCGGGAATCCACAACTGCGGGGCGTCCATTACAGACATGGCATCTATAAAGTGGTGATAGGCTTCTATGCTGGAGTCCTGGGTAAGATCGCCAGTGCAAAGAACACAGTCGATATGATCCTGCTGCCCGACGGCCAGATTGATGACATCTTTGAGAGTTTCATAGGTATTAAGACCATCAAATATAGTGCTGCGATCGGCAAATAAATGCGAATCGGTAATCTGCACCAAGCGAAAGCTCTGTTCTTTATTTTCTTCCAGGACTTCAGCCAACTTAATCTACTCTCTCACGCTATTCCCAAGGACCTATTCAGGGTAACCAGCCTTCCTGCCTGTAAGCAGGTATCTTGAAACTATTACGAACAGGTCAGTTTTTCCAACTGCAATTCTTCAGGGTTGCTCAAGCCCTCATTAATACACAGGTTTAACCATTCAGCCAGAAAAAGATTAAGCTGCTCTTTCTCATCACGTTGATACATGTGGGGGTTAGGTACTGAATAAACTGTTTTAAAAAATTTATGATTTTGAAAGCTGGTAACTTCAGCTGTTTTTGCATCATGATAAGCCCGGATTATCATTACCGGTGAGTTGTAATGCGCAGGCGCAGCTTCCAATACTTTTATTTTCTCAATGCCATTAATGCCTGATATATCTCTCGCCAGGCCTTCCTGCTTGATACAAATAGTACTGGTGTATTTGAATTCTTCGAGCACTTCGAGGCTGACAGCAATTTGTACATTACCTGTACCCTGCTCCTTGTTCAGACCGGGTAAAGCAAACACGCGGCGATTTAACGAGCGCGTATTGCCAAGTAATTTAAGCAACCGAATATAGTTGGCATCACATACTGCCATCTGCTCGCTTAAATCTATGGTATAGGCTCTTACTTTCATTTCGCTTTCATTTCGCTTTAATGCAATTCTCGGATAAGAAAAATATAATCAGTTATCTTAATAGTCTTAATAGTCTTAATTGATTCCAGAAAATATTGATTCAGTTAAGGGACAGGGAACCCGGAAGAATACTTCTTTTTATTGCTTTTTATATTGCCACCATATCCAAATAAAGATCATATAACAAGACAGTGCTTAGGGGCGCTGTGACGTCAAATCCTGCTTCCTTTGATATTGCTGAATAGCCCTTTAAATTATAGTGACTCAACAGTGAAGCATGCAAAATAAAGCAGGCTTTTGCTTCTTCTCTAAAAGACCGGCCATGATTAACTATTATCCAGAATTTCTTCTGCATTGATACCAATTAACCAACATCAGGCTGCGCAACAATGATAAGTTCTTGAGATGCATCAGCGTGACCAGAAATGCCGATTTCATTCTAGGTTTGCTACAATCATCACAAATTTTACTGGCATAAATAAATGCCGAATCAGTTCTGCAAAAATGCAATTAAAATGCAAAAGAGATCACTCTGCCTGTTTAGCAAGTGCAGTACTTGAAGCTTTACTAGCCGTGAACAATCTTAAGCAGTAAAAACCGCTCTAAATCTGCTGAATAAACCTCTTCCCTGACAAAAAGCACAATTAAATGGAATTATTTTGCAGCTTGGCCGACATATAAAAACTATTTGCGCACTATACTGCAGCCTGGCTATATAAGCTTTTATGTAAAACCTGATAGAAATTATGGAAAATGAGCACCCTCTATTTATATGTTTTAATTATGTTAATCACATTTGATCTGACAACCGTAAATAGCAGGGTGTCACTTGACATAGACTGGAAAAATAATGAAACTGACTGACCAGTCAGTCAACGTACTGTAACAAGTAGAAACTCCCACAATAAATTAATTTTTATTGAATATATTCAACGACTTAACTATTTTTGCTCGAAGAGTGGCAAATTATGAGCAGCGGTATAAAGACTATGCAACAGACTTCGTTAACACTAACAAAAACGGCAAAAACCAGCCATTTGAAAAAAGCTATTGGCCATTGTCTGGCCCTGGCAGTGCTGACCCTGCCATTCTCATCAGTTCAGGCTGATGATCTGGCCCAAATATTTGAACTGGCAGCAACCAATGATCCCGAGATTCGTCAGGCAAGAGCCAGTTTCAATGCGGCCCATACCACCATTGATCAGGGCCGCTCTTTCCTGTTACCCAGAATCACTGTTGGCGGCTCCACCAGTCGCGACACATCTGGCCCTGCCAATGCTTCAGCATTCGGGCCGGGGCACAGCTTTGAAAATGGATTCAACTCCAAAGGCTATAACCTGAGCATTAACCAGGCCCTGCTCAATTTTGAAGCCTGGTATGCCTTTAAATCTGCCAAACAAACCGACCTGCAGGCTGCTGCCAACCTGGCACAGGCTGAACAGCAGCTTATTCTTAAAGTCGCTACTGCCTACTTCAATGTACTGCGTACTTTGGACAACCTGGCTTCTTTCAGGGCAGAAGAAGATGCCGCATCACGCGTACTGGAACAAACCCGGGAGCGCTTTGAAGTTGGCCTGATTCCCATTACTGATGTGTATGATAGCCAGGCAAACCATGACCTTGCCCGGGTCAACCGCCTGGTAGAAGAAAACAATCTAAATCAGGCTTATGAAGCGCTGGAAGCAATTACCGGCCGCCCCCACAACAATCTGGAAACACTGAACAGTGACTTTCCTATTGAATCGCTAAACCCTTCTTCTCTGGAAGAGTGGGTGAATCTTGCTCTGGACAACAACCTTGCCATTAAATCAGCTCAATTTGATTTTGCAGCCAAAAAAGATGATGCCAGATCTGCACGAGCTACAATGTTTCCTACGCTTGATATCAGTGCAGGCTATGGCTGGAATCAATCTGCCAACCCATTCAGCTTTTTCCCTGCTGCGGCCTCAGAGCGCACCAATATCACCCTGAACTTTTCCTATCCTTTGTATGCCGGCGGCCTTAACAGTGCGCGCAAAAGACAGGCTTACTATACCCGTGATGCCAGTGAAGAAGCCCTGATGAAAACCCAGCGTGACAGCACGCAAAGCACACGCAACAATTATCGAAGCGTAGAAACCGATGTACTTGCAGTACAGGCTCGCGCACAGGCAATTATTTCTGCCGAAAGTGCTCTGGAAGCTACGGAAGTAGGTGCTGAAGTTGGCACACGAAATGTTGTCGATGTGGTCCTGGCACAACGCACACTGTTCCAGGCAAGACGTGATTATGCCAGTGCTCGTTATGCTTATGTGATCAATACATTAAACCTGAAACAGGCTGCAGGCATCCTGAGCCCGCAGGACATTATTGATCTGAATAACTGGCTTGAATAGCAGATATTTCTGATACAACATTAATTCTGCTTGTCATTTAACCGATTATTTCCAGCCAGTTAAGTGCCAAGCAGTTCCTTGATCACCTGAAAATTTCTTGTGGTTGCGCCCTGGTTATTCTGAACTGAAGCCTGTGCGGCCTTCCCCATTGTCTGCCTTAATTCACGGTTTCCCAGCAAGTCCTGCACGGTCTCTACAAACTCCTTTTCGTTGGCTACTTTGACCAGCCCCCCCGCTTCTATCAGCTGATCACTGACAGACTGAAAATTAAACAATGAAGGCCCGGTGATCACCGGAAGTCCAAGCGCGGCCGGTTCAATTATATTCTGGCAACCGCTTGGCACCAGCGAGCCACCAACAAAGGCAATATCAGCCAGGCCAAAGTAATAATGCATTTCACCCATGGAATCACCGAGCAGAATCTGCTGTCCTGCATCAGCGACACCCTCGTTGCTGCGTCTGGCTATGGAAAAGCCCTGTTTACTGGCAAGCTCATAAACTGTGTTGAATCGTTCCGGATGACGAGGCACCAGAACCAGAAGTAGATTCGGGTAACTGTTAAGTAAATGCTGATAAGCCTGAAGTATTTTTGCCTCTTCCTGAACGCCATCAACAGCCCGGGTACTGGCAGCAATTAACACTGGCCTGCCATTAAAATCCTTTTTATCCTGTTGCGCCTGTTGTAACTGATCAGCATTGATCGTCATGTCATATTTCATATTACCTGCCACTTCCACTTTACCCTGTGGCAGCCCCAAAACCTGCAAGCGTTCACTGTCATGCAGCGATTGTGCTGTGACCCGGTCCAGCTGATTCAGCATTGTTTCAACCAGATGGTTTATCTTTTTATAATTGTTCAGTGATTTTTCTGATAGACGCGCATTGGCCAAAAGCAGTTTCACTCCTTTTGTGGCACAAGCATGGAGCAGGTTAGGCCATAATTCAGTTTCCATAATCACTAATAAGCGAGGATTAAATCTGAGCAGAAAACGCTTGGTAGCACCGGGATAATCATATGGCAGGTAAACATGGCTCACTTTGTGCTGAATTAATTCAGGCAGGAGTAAGTCAGTCACTCGAGAAGAGCCTGTCGGGGTTGATGTACTTACCAGAACTCTTAATGAAGGCTGCTGGTCCAGTAACAAATTAATCAAGGGGACTGCCGCATGAACCTCCCCCACTGAAACCGCATGAAAAACAATATCCACTTTGTCTGATGCAGGATTTGACGAATAAAGAGCAAAACGCTCAGACCAGCGCTTTAGATAGGCAGGCGAACGTAACGAGCGCCAAAGAAGTCTCAAAATGAGCAAGGGCGTCGTCAGGTAAAATAAAGTGGAATATAGAAAACGATTCACTGTTGAGTCTGATTTAGATAACAATTACTTTCGGGTTCGGAAAACAAATATTGTTGAAAGAGTGTAGGTGAATATTAGTTAGCTAATATTCAATGAATAAACCAGCAAATTACCGGTTTACCCCTCAATTTGTTTATACTGTCATGCTTTCCAGTTACGCACAAATTTCCATATGACAGAAATTCTCAAAACTGATGCGCTGATTTTTGGCGGCGGAGTTGCCGGACTCTGGTTGCTGAACAGGCTAAGAAATGCTGGCTACCAAACCTGGTTGTTTGAACAGGATCGTTTGGGCACAGGTCAGAGCATTGCCAGTCAGGGTATGATCCATGGCGGGATCAAATATGCTCTGGGCGGTAAACTGACCAGCGCCACAACCGCCATTGCCGACATGCCTGCTCACTGGAAAAAGTGTCTTGCTGGCGAAGGTGATGTTGACCTGCGTGGCTGCAATCTACTCTCCGAAAATTATTACATGTGGCCGCGCAACAGCATCCGCTCAAGACTTAATGCATTTCTTGGCAGCAAGGCCCTGAAAGCAAAAGTAAATGCCGTAGATAAATCCCAGTATCCCGAATTTTTCAAGGACAAGATCCCGGGTCCCTTATATAAACTGCAAGATATTGTGCTGGATGTTCCTTCACTCCTTACTACCTTGAGCGATGCACAGCCGAGCAGTATATTTAAAATCGACTGGCAGCAAGCCAGTCTCAAGCCCGACGCCAATGGCGGAATTGCCTGTCTTGAATTAGCCAGTGGTCAGCGTATAGAGGCACAGCAATATATATTCTGTTGTGGCGCGGGAGCAGAGCCTCTGATGAAACAATTTGGCCTGGGCATAACTCAAATGCAGCGCCGACCTTTACGCATGGTGATGGTAAAGCACACCTTCACAGACCCGCTGTACGTTCATTGTGTTTCTGATCGACTCAGCATGACACCTGAAGTGACCATAACCAGTCATCTTAATAGCGCTGGTGAACCTGTCTGGTACCTGGGGGGCGAGCTCGCTGAAGAAGGCGCCAATCAAACTGAAGAAGAACTTATCAATACTGCCCGGTCCAAGCTCAGCGAGATGTTTCCCTGGTGTGATTTTCAGCATGCACGTTGGGACACCCTGGCTATTGATCGTGCGGAAGAACAACAGGCCGATGGCAAGCGCCCGGACGATATCAGCATCGCGTCCCAAAATAACCTTATGGTTTGCTGGCCCACCAAACTGACCCTGGCCCCCAACCTTGCCAACCAAATTCTTACCCAAATGCAAGACAAACAAATACTTGGCGGGCAAAATGCTGCGACACAGCCTCCTGCATCTCTGGTACGCCCGTTAATTGCCCCCACGCCCTGGGAGCAACTTTAATCATGGCATTTGTCAGGACGATTCCGGGAACCGACCTTGAGATATCTGCGCTGGGGCTGGGCACAGTTAAAATGGGTCGTGACCAGTCCGTGAAATATCCCGAGCATTTCACCATCCCTGATGACCAGGAAGTCAAAAAACTGCTGTCACTGGCACACAGTGAAGGAATTAATCTGCTGGATACGGCGCCAGCCTATGGCAACAGTGAACAACGACTGGGAAATTTGCTGGAGAAAAGAGAGGACTGGGTAATAATTACCAAAACCGGCGAGGAATTTGAGCAGGGAAAGTCCCATTTTGATTTCAGTGGACACCATACCCGCTCAAGTATCGAAAGAAGCCTGAAGCGACTGAAAACAGATTATCTTGATATCGTGTTGATTCATTCTGATGGCAACGATGAAGACATACTCAATAACACCGACTGCATAAAAGCGCTGAAGGAATGTCAGCAACAAGGCATGATCAGGGCCATCGGCATGTCCACTAAAACAATTTCCGGCGGCATTCTGGCGGCATCTATGCTGGACATTGTGATGATTACCTACAACCTTGAACAACAGGACCAGGCAGTACTTGAGTTTGCCCGGAACAACAATAAAGGGGTGCTGGTGAAAAAAGGCCTGATGAGCGGCCATGCCGGCTCAATACAGGACAGTATGAATATGATATTTGCCAATGAAGGTATTAGCTCAATGATTGTCGGGACGATCAACCCTGATCATCTGAAAGCAAACGTGCGACTGGCGAAAGGGGTGATTGGGTTTTGATGGTCAGGTCTTGTGAATTTTTTTAACAGTTGAATCGAGCTTAATGTGACTTTTCAGGCGGGCCGTGTCCGCCATGTCGGATGGCGGCCTTGCAGACCTTATCAGACCTACACTCTTTCCACTTTTATCCTTTATCGTTTATCCTTTATCCTTTATCCCTTCATTCGGGGTTGAAACCCCTCCTACAAACTTTTATCTATCTTTTATCTTTTCCACGATAGCCGAAGTAGAGCAGTCATCTAAAAATGAAAGGACTTTGACTTCGCCACCATAAGCACTGACGATATCGGCACCGACAACGCCTTCTACGCCATAGTCGCCACCCTTGACCAGACAGTCCGGCTTGATATCGCCAATTAGTGCTTCAGGGGTATCTTCAGAAAATGATACTACCCAGTCAACCGATTCCAGACCAGACACAACAGCCATACGCCTTTCTATTGGATTAATGGGTCGCCCTTCGCCTTTCAGGCGTTTAACAGAATCATCGTCATTAATGGCTACGATAAGCCTGTCTCCACATTGTCGCGCATCTTTCAGATAGCCAACGTGACCTGCATGAATGATGTCGAAACAACCATTGGTGAAAGCCACTTTTTCACCATGTGCGCGTGCATCAGCTACGGCCAGAGCGAGTTGTTCCTGAGACATAACGCCGCGATCTGAGCCACCGTCCCGTTGTACTTCCCTGCGCAATTCAGGACCACTAATTGCTACGGTGCCCAAGCGGGTAACGGCCAGACCAGCGGCAATATTTGACAAGGCTACCGCATCTGGTAGATCTGCTCCTGCTGCCAGGGCAGCGCCCAATACCGATATGACCGTATCGCCGGCACCGGTAACATCAAATACATCTCTGGCGCGGGCAGGAAAATGGAGTTCAGGTTCATCTGCACGAATCAGACTCATTCCATGTTCGCCACGAGTAATCAGCAGTGCTTCCAGGTCCAGTTCTTTCAACAGGATACGGCCTTTGTCGACTAATTCTTCTTCACTTTCACAAACACCCATGACTTGCTCAAATTCACTGAGATTTGGTGTCAACAGGGTTGCCCCGCGATACCTGGAAAAATCCTGCCCTTTCGGATCAACTAGAATTCTGATGCCGGCTTTTTTAGCAGCGGCTATCAGCCCACTGACACTGGCAAGAGCGCCTTTGTTGTAATCCGAAACAATCACGATATCAATATCGTCCAGCAAGGCAGATACTTTTTTGTTCACCGCATCAGCATCTTTACTATCAAATGGCTCTTCAAAATCCAGACGAATCAATTGCTGATGCCTGCTGATAATTCTTAATTTGATAATAGTGGGCTTATCCGATACTTTTTCAAATTCGCACAAGACACCTGCTGCTCTCAAGCGGGATTCCAGCTCTTCACCAGCCTCATCATTACCCACCAGTCCGACCAGGGAAGCTGCTGCGCCCAGTGCAGCAATATTAAGCGCCACATTGCCCGCGCCTCCCGGGCTGTCTTCAGCATTGCTGATTTTGACCACCGGAACAGGCGCCTCAGGAGAAATTCTGGAGGTGCCTCCATGCCAATAGCGATCAAGCATGACATCACCGACCACCAGCACCCGCGCTGCATCAAATTTAGGAATATCGAGTTTCATACTGTATTTTTAACCCGGTTAAAAGTGGCTGCAATCATATCATAGCCAATGCTTTTTGCTGATTCTGATACAATGCGACAGGAATTTTTTTGAAGTAATTTATGCAAACACCACCTCCTTTTAAAAGCTTTACAGGCATTAAATTCTGGCCAACCTGGCTTGGGCTGGGCCTGCTCTGGATCATTGTCTGGATGCCTTTTACCGTGCGTATGAAAACGGGTGAAATGCTGGGCCTGCTCACGTATTGGCTGGGAAAAGAGCGCCGCTATATTACTGAAATCAATATTGCTCTTTGTTTTCCCGAGCTCAATGAACAGGAAAAAAGCAATCTTGTTAAAAACTGTTTTCTGGAAAACGGCATAGGACTGATCGAAACTGTCACGTGCTGGATAAGGAAAAAAGAGCCGTTCAAAAAACAGGTCACTCTGATCGGGCTCGACAAACTGGAAGAGGCCCAGGCCAGAGGCAAAGGAATCTTACTAATTGGTGGACATTATTCCACTCTGGATTTCGGCGGTTATTTGTTATCACTGTTTCATCCTTTTGCCGCCACTTATCGCCCTCATGGCAATCCCCTATTTAATGCCTTCATGTTGCGAGGCAGATTATCCAACTGTACAGGCATCTTTGACCGTAATGATATCCGCGGGGCTTTTCGGCATTTAAAACAAGGCAAAACACTCTGGTATGCTCCAGACCAGGATTATGGCCCAAAGCATGCTGTGTATTCCTCATTTTTTGGCAAGCAAGCCGCAACAATTACTGCCGGTAGCCGTTTTGCTGAAATTAATCAGTCTCCTACTTTTCTTATTCGCCACCACAGGATTAACCGCACTCGTCAATACGAAATTGAGTTCATCCCTTTTCCCGATAGTTTTCCCTGTAAGGACGAACTCAAAGATACAACAGTGATCAATCAAATGCTGGAAAAAGCTATTCGACAATATCCTGCCCAGTATTTGTGGATGCACAAGCGCTTTAAAACACAGCCTGGCGGAAAACCGAACAGCCCATATATCAATATCAAGACGCCAAACCACCGTCTGACGGAATCTCAATATGAGCAAGTGCTTGCCAATGCAACACAGGTTTCAGAGCTTGAACAGGTTTATGACTATAAGCTCCCCAGTGGGCTGTGGTTAAAACAATATCCAGGGATTATCAGCAATCGCTTATTTCAAAAGCATCCTGCCAAAATATTCGACCGCCATGCTAAAGAGTTACGCATGCAGGGTATACCCGCAATCACCGTAGATAATTTTTTTCGTATTCCACGACTGAAAGTTTCAGCAGTCACTTATTTTGTGCCGGAAGGCCCCTTACTCAGCCAACTTCCACAGAATGAGCTCCCTTTACAAGCTCTGGCAATTTTCATGGCACAACTGCATAACAAGGGATTTGATTGCACCAATCCTGGACCTGATCATTTCATTGTGCACGACACTACCTTTGCCATACATGACCCGACCGACTTTGTATTTCACCGCTCATCCATTAGCCTGAAAGATCGACGCAGTACTGTTATAAAACTGCTACAGAACCTCAATCTGGGGAAAACTGAAGGCGATTTATTTTTCAGCCACTATGCGCAAGCTGCAGGCTTGTCTGTGAACGGAATAGATTAAGCTTATGAATCCCCTATCCAGAGTCTTACAAACAATTGACCTCAGGTTCATAGCTATCGCCTTGAGCTGCTTTTTCTCCCTCATCGTCATTGCCAATAGTCCGATCCCTAATGATGATGCCTTTAGCTACCTCAGAGCCGCAGAATTTTTCAATGAACAAGGACTCAATACCATGCTCGTTACCTACGGCTGGTATTGGTATTCAGTTTTAATTTCATGCCTCAACAGCATTCTGCCTTTGGGTTTGATGACCAGCGCGCATCTTGTGAATATGCTTTCCTATGCCTTACTGGTGTATGCCTTTATCACGCTGGCCATGGAATACAAACCAACTAATACCGTAAAATTTTTTGCTGCTGTCGTCATCCTGGCTTATCCCACAATTAACGAAATGCGCTACTTCCTTGTTCGCGATTTTGCTTACTGGGCATTTTGTCTGACAGCGTTAATCCAGTTCATTCGCTTCAATAAAACCGGAAACAAGGTACATGCACTTGGCTGGACTCTTGCCATGACCGCGGCGATATTATTTAGACTGGATGGGCTCATATTGATGGCCGCCACTCCTTTCGCCCTTTTTATGCCGGGCAAACACTCTATAAAAGAAAGAGCCAGCCTGTTCATTACGCTGCTTTTTTTCGGACTTGGTGTAGCACTAATTACGCTTGTTCTATTTACTTTGGCGGGCATTAATTTATTTGAAGTGTTCAATTTTACTTATCGCTGGTACTTGCCATTGTTGTCAGAATATTCGGGGACCTTATCCGGCGCGGCGGAAGGCGCTGTACAAGGGACAAACCTCTCAGCTCATATCTCTGACCAGGTAGAAAACTTTACTGGCAAGGGTCTGATCGTTTTGTTTGCAGGTTACCTGTACGCGCTTATCAGCACTGTTTTTATGACACTTGGCCCTCCTGTCTCTCTGTTTCTGGTCTATGGTTTTTTTACCGGGAAAATCACTTTGCAATCTGAAAGTAAGTGGCCATGCTGGTTTTTTCTGGGAAGCACTCTGCTTACGCTATTTATTTTTCTTTCCATCATGCAGTTTTTAACAAGCCGTTATGCCGTAATGCCCGCTTTGCTACTTCTCTCACTTGGCCCACTAATACTTGAAATCCTTTATAACCAGGCACAACACAACGGTAGGCAAGATCTATTCAGACTGACATTTAGAATTTGTGTATTTTATTTTGCCGCGGACAGCCTGGTGAGCTTTGGCTATTCCAAAAACTATATCAAAGAGGCTAGCAACTGGGCGCGGGATAATATTGCGCTTGAAAGTGCTGTTCAAACAAACAGTTTTGCTGTGGCTTATTTCAGCGGACTGATCCCGGAATATGACTCCATCAATCCTGATCCCGCAGAAAGTCTTTCATCTCTGAATTTACAAGATTATCTGGTGATTGACCTGTCTCATGATGATGTCGATACACAACAAGCTATTGCGCAAAGTTCCGGACTCGAAGAGCTTGCCAGATTTGCCAACGAACGTGCTGACACCATTATTATTTATCGAGTGCAGCACTGAAAACGCTTTTATTAATAATGCCTCAGGAATGCCTGCTTTTTAACTTCATTGCGCGACTCAACACTTCATCCCAGAAGCTCTGCTGTTCCAGCAAAGCAGTTCTGAGGGATACGCCCGAATAAAAACCAATGAAACGTAACAGATCTCGCTTTGTCAGCCCCAGATTCAAGGCAGAAAAGTACAGGCTGCCAACATCCTTGATCACCCATCGCATGGCCAGATTTTTTTTAAGCAGTGCACGATGCAAATCAATTAGCGTTAACTTTTTTCCTGTTGAATTTTTCTGCCCGCTAATCAAAAAATGGCATATATAAAAATCACGGTGGCAAATGCCATGGCTATGCATCAGCCGACTAATGCCGGCGACCTCTTCAAGCAAGGCAAGCTTCTCTGCAAAGGGTGGCGGATTAGTCCCCCAATCCCGGGTCAGATCTTCCAGGTTTAATTGCGTACCAACATCTTCTGTAACAATGAATGACTCGCAGGTTTGGGGCAACAAGCCCCGTTTCCCATAGGCGGCTATCCGTGGCGCCAAAATGTCCAGTTCATGCAAACGCCTGATTGCCCGCCATTCGTTGCGGGCACTGACTATAGGCAGTCTGAGCTGCACCAGGTTTTTAAAAATTTCTGCACTGGGAATACCGCGATGATATTTCACAAAATATCGTTTGCCACCAAATTCTGTAGCAATAGTGCGCCTTGATTCCAGGGCACGAAACTCCTCCCCTTCCAGACTGGCGATAAAAGCAAAAACCCCTTCACGGGGAATAAATTCTCGCAAATCTTCCCTGATAAATAGCTCATCAAGAGGCATGGGATTCCTCTTTCAGCCTGGCAGCATTATTTGCAGCAATATCTTCAGCAATAAAAGATGCTACTGTTTCAGGCATCTCATATAAATCCGCATTCTTTCCGTAGCGGATGCCTGCCTCCTTCCACTGTGACTTCTCATCACTATCCAGCATTGCTCGGAAATTTTGATTCAAGGCGTTTTGACTGAAAGGATCAGCCACAACGATACCCGCATTTGCTTGTTCTACATGAAATGCGTAACCACACGCCGCTGTGGTAAGTACCGGTAAGCCCGCCACTATGGCTTCCAGTATTACCATACCCGCGCTTTCCTTATAGGAAGGATGAAGGAGTAAATCCGCACCCTGAAAAAATCGTGGCAAATCATCCCTGCTTTTAAAAAAAGTAACGTTTGCGGCTATGCCAAGCTGCTGTGCCATTTTTTCATAACGCCCGGATTTATCACGCCCGATAATAAACAGCCTGGTTTTATTTTTAAGTTCTGCCGGCAAGGAAGACAATGCTGCTAGTGAACGATCCACCCCCTTGATGGGAAAGCCAGAACCTACCTGCAGGACTAATAGTTGATCATCAGCCAGACCAAATTCATGACGCAGGGAATGCCGAAGATCATCTGCATCTTCGCCAGCCATACGATTTCTTTCTATGCCTGGCGGGATATCAATAATGCGACCGGCTGAGGCTGGATAACAGGCCAGGTATTCATTTTTTTGTCCAGGAGAGAGGATGAGTATTTTCGCTTTACTTTGCTCATCAAATACCGATTTTTCAAATTGAAGATATTGACGGCTGCGTGATGACAAGCGGTATAAGTAGTTTCGCTCTCTTGTCGCCTTCCAGGCAAAACAGGTATCTGCTGCAAAATAGTAATCCAGGCCCGGGACCCGGTTGAAACCCAGTACCGCATCATAATTTTCTCTGGCTTTTTGCTGAGCAACAAACTGAGCAAAGGCTTTTCTTTTTGCTACTTTGCTACTAAAAAATCTTCCAATGAGTGTATTGCCGGGTGATGAAATAGCAGGCATCACTCTTTTAATCCCGCCGGGTACAGGGCCTTCCCAGGTCATGCAAATCACGTCTACGGCCACACCTTGCTTCATCAAGCCAAGCCCAATGCGCAAACAGTCGCGCTGCAAACCGCCATGAGGAAACCAGTCGAATAACACCAGAGCTACCTTCATAGTGAGCTCAACTCTTGCAGGGACTGAGTAATACGCTCTGGTGGCAACTGCTTTAAACAGTTGGTGTGACCCAGAGGACAATTTCGTTTGAAACAGGGGCTGCATTCCAGATCAAGAGAAACAATTTTTACATTGTCGGTAAGCGGTGGCGTGAAAGCTGGTGAAGTTGAGCCATAGATCACCACCAATGGCCGTGCCAATGCCGCAGCAATATGCATCAATCCGGAATCATTGCTGATCACTCGATCCGCGCAAGACATCAGGTCAATGGCATCGGCTAATGATGTCTTCCCGGTAAGGTCAACACAGTCTTCTCGATTAAGCTCAGGGTTTTTCTGAAGCATCGACTGAATAATTGTCTGTGCATCAATACTGTCCTTGGCTGATCCCAGTATCCAGACCTGACCCTTTTCCTGATTTGCGTGAAGTAACCATTGGCTCGCCACCTCTGCATACCCTTGTGCCGGCCATTTTTTAGCCTCGCCAAATTCTGCACCAGGACAAAGTACAAGCACCGGCTTTGAGTTATTAAGTGACAACGTGTCGAGCAGTGAAGCAATGGTGGACTTGCTTGCTGCAAGTGAAGGACGTGGAAGCGGATCAGGTAAGGGGGTGCCGGCAGGGCTTGCCAGTGCAATAAAACGCTCAACCATTAACGGGTAGGCCAGTTTATCCAGCACGCGGCAATCGTTGAGTAACCAGGACCTTGCCTCACCACGCCAGCCCGTTCTTTCAGGAATATCTGCGAACCAGGGAATCAGGGCAGATTTAAAAGAATTGGGCAGCACAATCGCCTGATCATATTTTTCATGCTTGAGCTTCTTGCCCAGAGCTCTGCGTTTTCCCAAACCGAACTCACCATGAGCCACTGTCATTTCAATGGCATGGCTGACTTCAGGCATATGATTAAGCAAGTCCTTACACCACCGTGGTGCAAGCACATGAATTTCACAAGAAGGATGATTGTTTTTAAGAGCGATGAACAGGCTTTGCGCCATCACCATGTCCCCTACCCAGGAAGGACCGATTATTAATATCTTCATCCTTCCTGCCCCTTGCACCAGCTTTGTCTAATCAAACCTAGCGGCTCTCTGGCGCAACACGTAAAACTTCATTAATAGTAGTAAGTCCGGCAGCGACCTTTAAGGCCCCGCTAAGGCGCAGACTCCGCATGCCTTCTTTATAGGCATGTCTCCTTAATCGGGGCAGATCCCCCTTATCTTCAGCATATTCCTGTAAGGCTTCAGAAAAAGGCATTACCTCATAAATACCCTGGCGCCCCTTGAATCCTGTTTCACGGCATTCCTGGCAGCCAACAGGTGTATATACCTGCGTCGGCAATGGCAGAGTCCAGGGTTTAACCATCGCATTCCAGACCTCGGCATCCGGATCAGTAGCTTGCTTGCAATGAGGACATAAAGTTCTAACCAGGCGCTGTGCGACAACACCCACCAGAGTAGCCCTCACCAGATACGAAGGGACACCCAGCTCGAGCAAACGTGTTATCGCCGTCGGCGCATCATTGGTATGCAAGGAAGATAACACCAGATGTCCGGTCAGCGCGGCCTGAATTGCCATATCAGCGGTTTCCAGATTTCTTATCTCGCCAATCATAATGATGTCGGGGTCCTGCCTGAGTAATGCTTTAACACCACCGGCAAAATTAAGGTCGATATTTTCCTGAACCTGCATTTGATTAAAACTGGATTCCACCATTTCAATAGGATCTTCAATGGTACAAACATTAACTTCCTTGGTCGCCAGTGTTTTAAGTGTCGAATACAGTGTGGTAGTTTTTCCGCTTCCCGTTGGCCCGGTAATCAAAATGATACCGTTTTTCTTCGAGATCATTTCCCGCCAGCTTTCCAGGTCCTGATCATCAAAACCCAGTTCGCCAAATGATCGCAGCAATACATCAGGGTCGAAGATTCGCATGACCATTTTTTCGCCAAAAGCTGTTGGCAAAGTGGACAGGCGTAATTCAATTTCATTGCCCTCGGGGCTTTTTGTTTTCAGACGGCCATCTTGTGGTTTACGTTTTTCCGCTACATTCATACGACCCAGAATTTTCAAACGGCTGGTAACTGCGTTCATCACCTGCATTGGAATCTGGTAAACCGTGTACAACACTCCGTCGATGCGGAAACGCACATTGCCCACTTCACGGCGAGGCTCTATATGAATATCACTGGCGCGCTGCTCGAAGGCATATTGCAGCAACCAGTCAACAATCCTTACCACATGCTGATCGTTGGCCTCGGGATCCTTCAGCGTACCCAGTTCCAGCATTTGTTCCAGATTGGTAATACCCACTGATGAAGAGTTACCACCAGTTGTTGCCAAATCAATGGACGCCGCCAGTCGATAGAGCTCTTCTGTCATGCGCTGTAATTCAAGCGGATTTGCGACGACCCGCTTGATGGGCTTTCTTAACACATGTTCAAGATCCACTTCCCAGGAGCAAACATGCGGCTCGGCACTGGCAATAACAATCTCATCACTTGTGACTGCAACCGCCATAATCTTATGACGCTGGGTAAAAGCATATGACATTGCCTGAGTCACTTTCGCCGCATCAATACTCAAGGGGTCTATGTGGAAATAATCCTGTTTCGACAGTTCCGCCAGAAATCGGGTCAGAGATTCCAGGTTTAATTTTTGGCCAGGATTTTTCTGATCGTCAAGATTCTGCTCTGCAATAAAGGCCAATAAATGGGCTTTTTGTTGTGCCGGAGTGCGGCGGCGGGATGAAAGCGTATCAAGCTGATCCTTGTTGATACGGCCGGCTTTTTCCAGTTCACGCATAAAAGCCCCAAGTTCCAGGGGGCGATCAAGTTTCTTTGTTTCTTTAGCAACGCTCATTTTTTTCCAGACCCTGACAGGGACTCAGGGACTCACGGACTCACGGACTCAAACCGGAGTGTAAAGCCCATTAAAGGAAAAACAAGCGTTAATTGGGGCTTGGGAAAGTCAGGGAGCCAGTTGTTTACGTAGCTTTATAACAGCAGTGAAGCTTTTCGGTGAAACAATAAACTCCTGCTTGAGCTTTCCAATAGTGGTAGAAACAGTGCCATAACGTTTTAAGCCAAAACGTTTGGCAATATCCTGGAGCGTTACGCCGGAGAGTTCCTGACACAGATACATAGCAACCCAGCGTGGCAAATTTTTGGAACCCGGGCCACGTGCAGATCGATAAATGCTTTTTTCACTCACCTTGAATTGTGAGGCAACTGCTGTAACAACTGTTTTGACCGATGGACGTAATCTGGCTTGAGGTCCTTTGGATTTTCCCCGCGCCGTTCCCGGTGACAATTTTGCCTGCGCGCGTTTTTTGAAGCGCTCATCACCAAGAATGGAAAGCAGGTTAAGCTTACCGTAAAAATGTGCCAGTTCTGCATCAACACCTTCCGCCACATAAGCTCCATAACGGGCATTGGGTCTGGCGCCGGCTGGCATCTGGGAGAGGACTTCGTCACGATTCAGCCACCGGGGGTTTTTAGCCTTGTTCACATAAGCCCCCAGCGAGGACCAGCTATAAGCTTCTGGCTTTGTTTTGGCTTTCTTTGGCAAATTATGGATATAACGAGATACGCCCAGAAGGTATTTTTCCGGCTGCAATAGAACCGATTTATAACGGGCCTTGAATACAGAGCCCCCTTCATTTTTCAGTTTCTGATAGTGCTGGGTGTAAAGGCCATCTACCTGACGCATGAATCTGCTGAGATTGCCTTCCGGGGTTTTAATCAACAGGTTGTATTCATTGGCCAGCAAACAATAGCTAAGTATTTCGACATTCAGCCTGGTTGCAGCTTCATTTATACCGTTCAGGAAGGACTCGTAATACCTGGCACCAGGAAAAATCCTGGCCCCCTCTTCACCTCTATTGCTGACATGGTAATAGGCGTTGGGAAATTCGATACGCAGCGGTCTGGCCATAATAGCTTTTTGTTTCCTTAATCATTGTTTTAACAATTAATACTGACCAGTACGGTTCAGACAAATATGATAGTAAAGCTCTGAAAGGCAATTCAGCGTTTTAAGCCGAACAGTCCGCTTTGATCAATTGTGTATTAATTGTGTATTAAAAGTGCAAAATTGTAGAGGAAAACGGATCAAGAAAACAGGGATAATTTCCTTTTTATGGCTTTTCTGCCACCAATATTGCCCGCATAGGTGCCGGATAGCCTTCTATAGTAACTGAGGGGTTTTTCAGGTCAAGTGCTTCAGGCAGTGATTCGAAGGTCATCCAGTCAGTTGTGCGCTGCTCTTCAGGGCTGGTATAGCCAACATTGATCAGGCGGATGTTTTTAAAACCCGCCTTTTCCAGCCATTCATGCAGGGTATCGCAGGAAGGCAGAAACCAGACATTGGGCATTCTGGCATAACGCCCCTGCGGCACCAGAGTCATCCCCTTCTCCCCTTCAATGACCAGTGTTTCAAGCACCAGTTCCCCCCCGGGTCTCAGGCAGTCCTTAAGTCCGTAAAGGTGATCGAAAGGTGAGCGGCGGTGATAAAGAACTCCCATGGAAAAAACACTATCAAATGCCTTTAATTCAGAGGGTAGATCTTCCAATGCCAGGGGCGCGACAAAAACCGGGGGTATTTTTAGAAAATGTCGAATAGCCCAGTACTGCATGGTGAATAACAAGTGAGAATCTACCCCCAGAACGAAACGGGCCCCGGCCCCCGCCATGCGCCAGCAGTGATAACCATTGCCGCAACCTACATCCAGAACAGTGCGATTCTCCAGGGGTGATATTTGCTCTTTCAGGCGATCCCACTTCCAGTCTGAACGCCACTCGGTATTCATCTGCAGACCGAATAATTCAAAGGGGCCTTTGCGCCAGGGATGGATTTTTAACAAGGTATCTTTTAATTTCTGCCTCTGTTCATCATTACATTGGGAGGCCGAGCCAATACGCACCCCATCCTGTAAATCCCAGGAATCAGGCGTTAAATCGGGCAAGGCATCGAGCGCTTCGACCCAGCCAGGAAAATCCCCGTGATTAAATGCCTGCAAAAAATCTTTCGGCAGCTTTTCAATAATCCGTGAAAAGTTTTTGTTATCAAGTTTGCTGTCAAGAAAAGTGACTAATTCAGAGTAATCCACAACGACCCTTAAGATTTTTTACAGCTATTATTTTCACAGCAAGCGTTTTACTGCAAAGCTTTAACTGCAACCATAGACGCAAAATTGAAACACTGGAACCAGATTTCGTGGGTTTGAAAGCCGGCTCCCACCAGTCTGCTCACATGTTCAGCTTTCGTCTCTGGAATCAGTACTTTTTCAAGTGCTGCACGCTTGCGGCTGATTTCCAGTTTTGAGTAGCCCTGCTGCTCCTTAAAACGATGGTACATATCAATAAACAGCTCGTTCAGGGCAGGATCCTCAAAGCGGATTTTCTCCGACAGAATCAACATACCGCCTGGCAACAAGCCCTGATAGACCTTCTTGACCAAGGCATCCCTGACCCCGGGTTCAACAAACTGCAGAGTAAAATTCATCACCACGATGGATGCCTGACTAATTTGCGTGTCGAGAATATCTTCGCAGCGCACCTCCACCGGAATAATTGCGCTGTCACGCACAAGAGCTTCCTGACAGCCTTCAACCATGGCAATTGAGTTATCCACCGCCACAATAGAACATCCCTCAGCCTGGATATTGTGGCGCATAGACAAGCTGGCAGCACCCAAAGAACAGCCCAGGTCATAACAAACACTGTCAGGCTGCGCATACTCTGCTGACAAGGTGCCGATCATGGCGATTATGGTGCTATAGCCGGGAACCGACCGATTAATCATATCGGGAAAAACAGCGACAACTTTTTCATCGAAGACAAAATCTTCAATCGGTAAGCCGCTGGCAAAAAGCGTATCTCTGGCTGACAAGTGTTTTGTCTTCCTATTCTTTAGAAGGTTTTAAAGGCTCATCAAAACTGGCTTCCTGACAGCCATTGGCGACCAACACTTCACGAATATTCGTAGCACTTGCAGAAAGAAGTTCCTCTGACATTGCTTTGGCATTCTTGAAATCCAGGTCGCCAAAATCATCAATGGGGATAAGATGAATATGCGTATGCGGTACTTCAAGGCCCACTATAGAAACACCAATTCGACGACAGGGAATCACCGCCTTTATTGCCTTGGCAATTTTCTGACACACGACCATCATATGCATGGCTGTATCTTCAGGCACATCATCCCAGTGATTAACTTCCTGCTTTGGAATAACCAATAAATGTCCCTGACGGATCGGCTGAATAGTCATGATGGAAAAACAATGCTCATCATCCCAGACAAAATATCCGGGGATTTCCCTGTTATAAATTTTCGTGAAAATACTCGCCACTGATCAGTACCTGTTTACGGTGTTGGGACGCATGATTTTACAGCAAGCAAGCCGCATCTGCATGAACAAGAAACCCTGTTTTTTCAGTTAGTCATGTGTGTCATCGATAGGCAAGGCTGTAGTCTTAATAACTTGCCGTAAAATGAAGCTGGAATGAACATCGGAGACGCCAGGCAAGGGCGTAATTTTATTCAGTAGAAAATCCTGATATTCCTCCATATCTCTAACAATTACCTTTACCTGATAATCTGCTGTTTGCCCGGTAATCAGAATGCACTCCAGTACCTGAGGGTAATCCTTGATAGTAAGTTCGAACTCTTCGAAGCGCTCTGGCGTGTGTCGATCCATACGAATCTGTATCAGCGCCATCATTTTCAGACCCAGCTTTGAGGCATTTACCAGCGCAGCATAACCTTCAATAATCCCCTCATCTTCAAGTTGTTTTACCCGGCGCAGACAAGGTGAAGGAGAAAGGCCAACCTTGTCAGCCAGTTCCTGGTTACTGATTCTGCCATTGATCTGCAATTCCCCGAGTATTCGCTTGTCAGTCCTGTCCAGCTGCATGACCTTAACCCTTCAATTTACATTACACGTGTTAATTGGCATTTTATATCATATTTTTTAATATAATTAGCATTTATAACTATTTATTTGAATATATTGGCGATATTAGCAATTATTCACCTTCGAGAATCCTGTACACTACGCCGTCTTGAAACTGAAATGCACGTCCAGAAGGACAGCCCCCGCAAGTAAACAAAGTAAGTCCCAATTAAACACAGAGGTAACAGGTGAACAGATACAACCACAGCAAGTACAAGGCATTCACTCCCGTTGCTTTGACCGACCGCACCTGGCCGGACAAGGTAATCACCCAGGCACCTACCTGGTGTAGCGTGGATCTGCGTGACGGCAATCAAGCTCTGATCGAGCCCATGTCAGTCTCACAGAAACGGAAGATGTATGCCCTGCTGGTTGACGTGGGTTTCAAGGAAATAGAAATTGGCTTTCCTGCAGCATCCCAGCCTGACTACGATTTTGTACGCTGGCTGATCGAGGAGGACAAGATTCCTGAAGACGTGACCATCCAGGTGCTGACTCAGGCCAGACCTCAATTAATCGAGCGTACCTATGAATCTCTGAAAGGGGCAAAGCAGGCCATTATCCATATGTACAATTCCACCTCGACTGTACAACGTGATCAAGTGTTCAAACTGGACAAGGCCGGCATTATTGATATTGCAGTGAATGGTGCTAAAAGCGTGCTCGACTGTGCAAAAAAAGCACCGGAAACAGACTGGTATTTTCAGTATTCACCGGAAAGCTTTACCGGTACGGAAATGGAATTTGCCGTTGAGGTTTGTGATGCCGTCAATGAAGTTTGGCAGCCTACTCCAGAACGCAAAGTGATCATCAACCTGCCTTCTACTGTCGAAATGGCGACGCCTAATATCTATGCAGATCAGATCGAGTGGTTCTGCCGTCATGTAAAAAATCGCGATTCCATCATCCTCAGTCTGCATACCCATAATGACCGCGGTTGCGGCGTGGCCGCTTCTGAACTTGGACTGATGGCTGGCGCTGATCGGGTAGAAGGTACCTTGATGGGTAATGGCGAGCGCACCGGCAATCTGGACATTATGGTGATGGGCATGAATATGTATAGCCAGGGGGTAGACTCAAAACTTGATTTCAGCAACATGGATCAAATTATTTCTGTGGTGAAGGAGTGCACACAAATTGATGTTCATCCGCGCCATCCCTATGCCGGGAGTCTGGTTTTTACGGCATTTTCTGGCAGCCATCAGGATGCCATTAAAAAGTGTCTGGATATCTACAAGGAAGGAGACACCTGGGATATTGCCTATCTGCCTATTGACCCTAGAGACGTGGGGCAGACTTATCAGGATGTGATTCGGGTAAACAGTCAGTCAGGCAAAGGCGGCGTCGCCTATGTGATGGAATCCAAGTATGGCTTCCAGTTGCCACGCTGGTTGCAAATTGAATTCAGCCGCGTGGTCCAGCAAGCAGCCGAAGAATCCGGTCAGGAAATTGCCCCGGATCAGATCTGGGAATTGTTTCAACGGCAATACCTCAATCCGCCCTCGCCTTTGCTGTTAAAAAGTTTCTCTATTGAAAAAGCCGAACATGAAACCATTTCTGGCGTGATTGAACTTGATGGCGAGGCCTTTGTCATCAAGGGACAAGGTTCCGGCATGCTGGAAGGTTTTGTAGATGCCATGGAAAGCACCTTCGACATGAGCCTGCAAATACTCGAGTACGGCGAACATGCGCTCAGCCAAAGCGCCAATGCCGATGCAGTAACTTATCTGCAAGTGAGGTACGAAGGCATGCGCTTTACTGGAATAGCGATTGATGAAGATATCGTCACCTCTTCAGTCAACGCCTTGCTCAATGCTGTCAGCCAGGTACTTCATGCACGTCGGCAGAATGCAGCCTGATTCTGCCCGGGCAAAACACAGTCGCAATATATAGCGGCACAATGCCAGGGTGAGTGTTCGACAACATGCCCCATGTTGTTGAACACCTGTCCCGGACTGCAGGTGAGTTTTTGATTTTCACCGCGTACAGTTCTGGTGAACGTTTAATATATTCCACCAGAGCTTACCGCTTCGTAGTGAATTAATCCTTTAAATTGAAAATAACTCAGTCAGTTGGCTGCATTTTATTGAGCAGCATTTCCCTTTCGCATACTATTCGTTACTGGATCAAAGTATCGTCAATATGCAGAGTACAGACAACGTGGACTACAGAAATATGCAGAGCGTGATAATCACGTCTACTCTGGGCCTGGTAATTAAGACGCAATCGACCTTCTCAAATCTCGATTTATTTTTAGTCATTTTTATCAAATATATTCCCACAATTTTTAATTTATACCCTTTTAAACTATCAAAATATCCCACTTTTATAGATGGAATCGCGTAATTTTTCATGCAAGATGCCAAAGCTGACAAATATCTATTAATCCAACTGCTGGAAACGCCAATGCCTTTTGGCAAATATCAGGGCAAGATGATAATAGATCTCCCTGAAGCCTACCTTCTCTGGTTTCAGAGAAAAGGCTTTCCAAGCGGAGAAATTGGGAAATTACTACAATTAGCTCTAGAAATTGAGATAAGTGGCAGCACCGGCCTGGTTAAATCTTTAAGAAATGCCTGATATTTGCAATCTAAAACCCACCTTCCCTTTTAATTTTGAGATTATTCGCTCAAAACGTAAATCTTTGGTTATTTATGTAAAAAGTGGGAATGTAGAGGTTAGATCACCGCGATATGCCTCCACCAAGTGGATTCATGAGTTTGTTTTTGATAAAAAAGACTGGATTCTCACTGAACTTGATCGGCAAAAGCTTCATTTCCGACAACGATTGGTTATTGCCGAAGGCCGCGAGATCACCTTTCTGGGCAGACCTCGAACAATCGTTGTACTGATCAGTCCACAGCAAGAAGTCCGGGTGACACGGGATTTTCTTTTCATTTATACACGCAAGAACACCCCCGAGCGCCTTGAAAAGCTGTTTAACACCTGGCTCAAGGATAAGGCTCGCGAATACATGACAGTAGAGTCCTATAAGGTTGCCAGGGAGTTAGGTGTACACCATAAACTCAAGGAAGTGGTATTTCGAAAAACAAAAACCAAGTGGGGTCACTGCTGCCAGAATGGCACAATCCAGTACAACTGGCTGACAATGATGGCACCTCGTGAAGTCATCAACTATCTGATAGTCCATGAATGCAGTCATTTACGGCATATGAACCATTCAAAGAAATTCTGGAATACCGTTGCAAGTGTTTGTCCTAAATTTCAGGAATTACGTAACTGGCTTGCTGAAAACGGCCACCGATTCTGGAGCCGACAGTAATATCTTGTTGCTTTAAATAAATTTGGAAAGTTAGGCGGGCTGTGATGAGGCAATTGTTACTGTATTTGTTCAGCCAGATTTTCACCCGTTTTTTTCGAACAACAGATCCCAGACGCCATGCCCCAATCGACGACCTCTGCGCTCAAACTTGGTTTCTGCCCTTTCATCCTGCCCTGCAAACTGCCCTTCACCTGCAATGTTTTTATACCAGGGTGAAGCGCTCATAACTTCCATCATTTGCTCTGCATAATTTTCCCAGTCCGTTGCCAGATGCAAGATTCCCCCATTACACATTTTCCCTGCCAGGGACTCAACAAATGGCGCTTGAATCAGGCGACGTTTATTATGCCGCTTTTTATGCCAGGGGTCGGGGAAAAATATCTGTATTCGATCAAGGTCATTATTTAAAAAGCAGTTATCCAGTATTTCTGTAGCATCGCCCTGCATAACACGCAGGTTTTGCAGACCTTGCGCCTTGATATCGCGCAGAATTGTCCCTATCCCTGGCGGATGGACATCAACGCCAATATAATCGCGATCCGGATACTGTCCCGCCATTGCGACTAAAGAATCACCCATGCCAAATCCGATTTCAAACACCAGCTCTGCGCGACGACCAAAAACTTCTTCCCGCCTGATAAGTCCCCTGTTCTGGTCGAGGCCAAATTCAGGCCACAAGTTTTCCATGGCCTCCTGCTGTGAACCCGTCAAACGTCCACCCCTGACGACAAAACTGCGCATTGGCCGATGCCTGATATTTTCGCTTTCAGCCATGATTACTGATCTCCCTTTTTATGTTTTATTTCCTGAATGCTCGGCTCTCCCCTTTTTAACAAGGCGATAAACAGACATGTCCAGCCGGCAAGGAAGGCGACCCCTCCTATCGGAGTAATCATACCCAAAGCGCTCACCCCTGATATGGCAAGCAGATACAAACTGCCGGAAAAAATGACTATGCCTGCCAGAAAAAATTTTGCGGAACGCACGAGTAATGTATTGCCGGGATAATTAAGACAAAGGAGCCCGACACCAAACAAGGCTAATGTATGAAACATGTGATACTGAACTCCGCTATTCCATGTTTCCAGTCTTTCAGGACTAAGCATATTTTCCAGGCCGTGCGCACCAAATGCCCCCAGTAATACCACCAGGAAGCCATTAACTGCAGTTACTCTCAAAACAAGATTCATAATTATGTATTTCGTTGCATTGTCATAAACAAAAAACGCGGGTAAATATAAAATTCAAGACATAAAAAAGCCGCCAGATCTGGCGGCTTTTATTAACTGGTAAATTTTCAGGCTTCCAGGATGGCCTTGACCTTGTTCATGGCATTTTTTTCCAGCTGGCGAATACGCTCTGCTGATATGCCATATTCATCAGCCAACTCATGCAATGTTTCTTTATCATCACTCAGCCAGCGCCTGTTCAGAATATCCCGACTTCTGTCATCGAGGTTTTCCAGAGCAACATAAAGGTGATCCGTTGATGATTTCTCGAAATCCGAATCTTCTACCATACGGGCAGGGTCAAAACTGGTGTCTTCCAGATACTGAGCAGGGGCTTGATAAGCCTCTTCGTCATCAGCATCAGCAGCACCGTCAAATGAAGCATCATAAGCGCCCATGCGCCCTTCCATCTGCATAACCGTTTTGGCTTCTACGCCCAGGTCTGCAGCAAGCGCTTCAGCCTCTGCCTGACTCAACCAGCCAAGACGCTTCTTGGAACTACGCAGATTGAAGAATAGTTTACGCTGAGCCTTGGTGGTGGCTACTTTAACAATACGCCAGTTGCGCAGAATGAATTCGTGCATCTCGGCCTTGATCCAGTGAACCGCAAAGGAAACCAAACGCACACCCACTTCAGGGTTAAAACGTTTCACCGCCTTCATCAGACCCACATTACCTTCCTGTATCAGGTCGGCTTCAGAAAGACCGTATCCTGAGTAGGACTTCGCCATGTGAACTACAAATCTCAGGTGAGCAAGCACTAACTTACGTGCTGCATCAAGGTTATCCTCATAGTAATACTGATTGGCAAGTTCATGCTCTTCTTCGGCAGTGAGCACAGCAATGCCGTTGACGGCGGTGATATAGGCGTTTAGGTCACGCCCCGGTACCATCGTGTCAATTATTTGCAGATCTTTACCTGCCTTGTCGGCGCTATTGTCAGCACTCTTGTTACCAGTACTTTTATAAATAGTCATAAGACCAGTATTGCTCTCATTAATTTTGCTTACTTTTTTGTTTAGCTCTTTCTTCACTATAGCGTTCATATTTACCTTATATTACGCCGTAGCCGGCGGATTCTATCACTTATAGCGTTAGACAACCAAGTATTGACAATATTCTGTATTTTTCAAAAAAACCGTGTTTTTCAACAAATTCCGCAATTCAGTTAACTATTTATTATACCTCTATCCAATATAGGTCTGCTTTGATCTAATTCAAGGTTAAGATCTGCATTTGTCAATGAGCCTTCAAGCAGACCTTCAATTTTGTGAAGCCTGTGTATACCATGCATTTCCCATTTCAGCGACTCCGGAGCTCCAGATGTTCTGTATTAAACCTTTTATCCTGCTTGGCACCTGCTTGTTTGTGTCAGGATCCGCCTACCATTGAAAGAGTTATCTTTACTAACGAATAATATTTTAAGGACCCAGCATGATTAATAAAGCAATTGATGTTTCCGCTCCCGTTCATGAGCTCATTAGCCGTCGTTGGAGCGGTGTATCTTATGATCCTGCAAAGATGGTAGATGATGCCGACCTGCGCGCTATGGCAGAAGCCGCACGTTGGGCACCCTCCTGTTTTGGTGACCAGCCCTGGCGCGTCATTTTCTGTAGTAAATCTGCTGATTCAGAAGCCTGGCAACAAGCTTATTCGTGTCTTGCAGAAGGTAATCAGCCCTGGGGCCAACAGGCGCCCGTACTGGCGATCATTTGTGCCGACACGCTGTTTTCACAAAATGAGAAAGAAAACGCCTGGGGGGCATACGATACTGGCGCGGCGGCTATCAGCATCTGTCTGCAAGCCAGCTCTCTCGGCCTGATGACTCATCAGATGGCAGGATTTAGTCCGGATCTGGCCAGGCAGGCTTTTACTATTCCAGCGCGTTACCAGCCGATGGCCATGATGACCATTGGTTATCAATGTGCTGAAGCAGAAATCCCGGAAGCGTTTAGAGGCAGGGAGCTGGCCCCCAGGAAACGTAATCCGCTAGGCGAACATTTTTTCTTGAGCAGCTGGGGGAAGGGAGTCTAGTCGCAAGCCGCAAGCAGGCGTCTTGCGACTTGTAACTTGTAACTGTAAAAAAAAGGCCAGCTTAAAGCTGGCCTTTTTTTACATCTTCAGTTCTTCAATAATAATATTCCGTATAACCCGGCAACAGGCTGTAACGGGAATTCAGGAAGGCAACGATATCAACCAACTCTGTTACCAGCATCTCTTCCTTTAAATACATGGGAGAACTGCTCGTTCGCCTTCTTACTTCTCTTGGCAGCTGCTCCAGATAATTATCCGACAGCACATGATCTGGATTAATAATAGAAGTCACCAGATCCCCGTATGTTTTAGCAAAATACAGATCTCCACCCAACACGACAGTGACCGGACGCGGACCTGAAAAAGCAGGTAAAGCTACGCCATTTACTTCGTGACACTGGTTGCACTCCAGCTTTAGAAATGACTCCTGACCCCTTTGAATATCGCCGCTCAGTATGGGAAAGCGAAAACTTCCTACCTGATCCGGATACGTCCGGCAACTACTTAGCAATACAAGCAAAATTACTGCTGCGGAACTAACAAACCAGTTCTTCCTCACGATAATTACCTCTCAAAATAAAAAATACCCGGTAGCGATCCTGCTACCACACTCGACTATATCGTAAGGGGATTGCAGAGAATACTATTTGACTTAAGTCATTTAATTAACCGATTTAACCAAGCCGCACTGATTAATTAACCAAGTTTTTACAAAGTTTCTTCTGTGCCAAAAACTGCCGTAACCTGACTTGCCAGAAAGCCGCCATTACCATTGCAGGCCGCCAGTTTTGCATCTTTAATCTGGCGATCACCACACTCTCCGCGTAATTGCTGTACTGCTTCTATCATCAGAAACATGCCATACATCCCAGGATGAACACAACTCAGACCGCCACCATTGGTGTTCACCGGCAAGCTTCCACCTGGAGCGATGTTGCCATTGGATACAAAACTGCCCCCTTCTCCTTTTTCACAAAAGCCCATGTCTTCAAGAAAAAGAATAGTGTTGATGGTAAACGCATCGTACAACTCAACCACATCAATATCTTCCGGTGTGACACCGGCCATGGCGAAGGCTGCAGCGGCAGACTCTTTGGCAGCGGTGGTAGTCAGGTCAGGCATGCAGGAGATCAGGTTGTGGTCTGTTCTGCTACCCACGCCCAACATATAAACAGGCTGCTTGGGAAAATCCTTCGCCCTGTCTTTTCGTACCATGATCATCGCTGCTCCGCCGTCACTGACCAGGCAGCAATCCAGTAAACCCAGCGGATCAACAATCATACGAGCATTCACAACGTCTTCGATAGTAAGAGGATCACGCATGGTGGCAGCAGGATTTAGTTGCGCCCAGGCACGAGCCGAAACCGCCACTTCTGCTAACTGCTCTTTAGTCGTGCCAAATTCATGCATATGGCGTTTGGCCGCCAGCGCGTATGGTGATATGGGATTACGCGGTCGATAAACATCTTCCACAGTATGCATGGCAGGCGGGTGAGTAAAAGGACCCGTGGCACTATTGCTGCCATAGCAAATGAGCGCGACATTGCACAGCCCAAGACTGAGCGCTGCTGCGGCTGACTGCATGGAGTTAACAAATACTGATCCGCCGGTATTGGTTCCATCCATATAAGTGGGATTGATGCCAAGATATTCTGCGACAGTCAGTGGTGTCAGCATTTCAACGAAATTGGCACTGAAAATACCATCAATTTCGTCCTTGTTAATACCGGCATCTGCAATAGCCTTGCTGATAGCATCCGCCATGATCTCCATATGGGTACGATCAGGTAAACGTCCGAATTTGGTAAGACCAATACCAACGACAGCTGCACTGCCTCGCAATGAATCTACCATTCTTTATTCCCCTGCTCTTTGTTGTAAAACACCACAGCCGGTGAGTCATTGATCATCCCGACATGAGCACTCACTTCCATGCCTATAGTGACTTCATCTGGCGCCACATCAATCACCCGACTCAACATGCGAGGACCTTCTTCCAGATCAATCAGGGAAAGATTGTAGTCACCGCCTTTCTCAGGACGCTGTCGCACAACTGAAGTAGAGTACACAGATCCTCGACCGCTAACTGCAACCCATTTCAGCTCGGTAGAACCACAATGATGGCAAAGATACCTGGGATAAAAAACGTGCTGGCCGCAATCTTTACATTGCTGGATCTTGAACTCTCCTTTAGCCAGATTTTCTTCGTATATGTGCAATGGCCCTGGAAGAGCACTTTCAGTGTTATTGTTATTATTGTCCAAAACTGCTTCCTTCACTTCAGGTGATTGTTGGCAAGCGAAGGATTTTAGCATTTTTCACAGTAAGTCGAAATTGACATTAACAAGCCCCTCCGTCATGCTCCGACCCTGTTTTAATCAGGGCTATTTATCAATAAAAGCCCTTGTAAGCAGAGGCCCCGATGGAATTTGAAATTACACTTCTCAGTATCACTTTGCTAATCACCGCGGGGTTTTTAGCCGGTTTTATCAATACTATCGCCGGCGGTGGCTCCATGCTCACTTTGCCTGTCTTTATGATTTTTGGTCTGCCAGCGGATATTGCCAATGCCACTAACCGGGTGGGCATACTTCTGCAATCCATAGCCGGTGCCAGAGAATTTCACAAAAAGGGCAAACTTGAACCAAGCACAATTATCCCCACACTGATTCCCACGCTGCTTGGTGCCCTGTTTGGCTCCCTGCTGGCCTCCTATATGCCAGTGACCTGGCTGAAACCTGTACTTTTAACCACCATGATTGGTATGGCTGTTTTAATGTTGGTAAAACCTTCTGTTGTCGCGCCTCCGGAAGGCACACAGCCATTTACTATCAAAGAGAGACCATGGGCTGCTATTGGCTTATTTATCGCGGGCTTTTATGGCGGATTTATTCAGGCAGGCGTTGGCTTTATTATCATCGCCGCTGTTGCCGGGGGACTACGCTATGATCTGGTGCGCACCAATGCATTAAAGATGGCAATCACTGCAGCTCTCACTGTTATTGCGCTTGGAGTATTTGTGGTCAGGGGACAAGTGCTCTGGATACCTGGGCTGATAATGGCAGTTGGTACCGTTGTCGGAACTATGGTGAGCGTACAGTTTGCTATCAAGGTTCCGCAGGCAGTTTTGAAATGGGTGCTGTTTGTAATGGTTCTGATTGTCTGTGGCGCTGCTTATTTCAGTTAGATGATGTTGGCGCTTTTCCCTTTTATGCCAAGCAAGCAAGGCACTAGCCCTTGTAGGCCGGATAAGCGTAGCGCCATCCGGTATGATGCTCCAATTACTCTCTTTTATTACAAATTTTCCTTCCGTACAAAGCATCATTCGATGACAGCCTTGCAGACTTTATCCGGCTAATTTTGGCTCAGCTTCCAGGTCCTGATAGTTTGAACCCAGATGTAATTCCTGACTTACTTTCCTGATTAAAAACCAGGCAAAAATTCCTGCCAGAATATTACCCAGGGCTACTCCAACAAACAGTCCTCTCAATCCCCAGAATTGAGAACCAATATAAGCTAGGGGAATATAAAACAGCATTAGCCGGATAAAAGTCAGCAAAAGAGCAGTCCTTGGTCTGCGCAGGACATTGAGCGAAACCATAATAAGCACTACGACACCATGGGCTCCGTAGGTCAGAGGCAAAATCATCAGATAGGTGGTGATTACTTGTGTCACCTCAGCATTGCTACTGAAAGTACCGGCAATACTTTCGCCAAACATGAACAGCAACAGATAAATCAGGCACTGAAACACCAGCACAAATTTCAGGCAGCCGATCAAGGCTGCATAAGCACGATCCTGACGCCCGGCACCCATGTTCTGTCCTATAAACATCGGTAGTGTTGAAGAAAGCGCCATCACAAAAATTAGGCTTATGGTTTCTATGCGACTGCCTACGCCAAATCCAGCCACCACCACATCACCAAAGCGGGCAACCATGGCCGTCATTATAGCCGCCGCTAAAGGCGTCATGATATTCGCTCCCATTGCCGGAATGCCAATCCCCAGAATCTGTCGCCAATTGTCACGTAAGTGATGCCAACGCGGCGCAGTAAAATCGAGTAACTTTTCGTAAAAACCCAAGACCAGAAAGGAAATGATCATGGTAATCGTTGCTGCCAGAAATGTTGCCAGCGCTGCCCCGCGAATGCCCATGGCAGGAAAGGGACCGATGCCAAAAATCAGTAAAGGATCCAAAGTGATATTCAGTAAAGACAGACAAGCTGCCAGGGTGGCAGACATCTTGATATTGCCCATCGAGCGAAAAGCACTGTTGCCGATGACTACCAGCATTAAGGGAGGCAGACCTAAAAGTAAAATATTCAGATAATCACGAATCAAAGGTAGTGTTCGCTCATCGGCTCCCAATGTGCGAAACAGGGGGTCAATAATTCTGCTTCCAATAATTGCCATAATAACGGCAAAAAAGGCAGCAAAAATAAGCCCATCACAAATCAGGCGCGAAGATTCCTTGAATCGACCTTCGCCAATCAAACGAGAATTCAATGAGCTCATGCCCATACCGATACCCAGGGCAAGGCTGACATAAATCATATGAATTGGAATAACAAAACTGGCCGCTGCAAGCTCAAGTGTACCCAGACGACTAATGAAAAACGTATCAACGATACCCATTAGATGCATGGCCAAATTACCTACCAATGCAGAAAGAGTCAGGCGTAAGAGCAGCGGTCTGATCGGTTCTGTAACAATTTGGCGAGTTCTATTTGCGGCCTTGCTGCTCATTTTATCTGCTGGATATATTGCTTTGTAAGACAAGAACTGCAGAGTAGAACAAAATCAAGGAGGAAAAAAGGTGCGGTGCCTGGAATGAAAATTTTAAGTAAAAAAAAAGAGGGCATATGCCCTCTTTTTAATCTTGATGCTGATTCAACTCTGATTTAACTCTGATCAATATTCCACATAGGGAATCATGCGACCAAAGATAATTATGCCTACCCAGATCGCAAGAGATAAGACAGCAATCACCTTGGCCCTGAATGGGGCATCTTCTCCATCTGCAAGCTGGCTTAACTCTTTGTGCTCTCCAAACCAGAACCAAAGTGCATTAATACCGGCAATCACAATCAATCCCATTTTCCACTGAAACGCGATATTCGGAAAATAACGGAAAGGATCTGCACATAAAAAAGCAAGGCCTGTGGTGAGATTAACGCAAAAAGCAATAATGGCAACAGGAATATACTTCAACGCCGCATTCATATTAATGAAGCGCCCGAAACCGATAACGCGCATGTCAATCACTAGCAATGAGCCGAACAAGAAAGTAATACCAATAAAGTGAATGGTTTCCATCATTGGAAACATCCAGAACTGCTCTCGCATTTGCCCACCCAACCAAGTAGCTTCAAACCAGGAGGCTAATGGTGCATAAGTATCATAATCCATAGTACATACCCCCTTATATGTAAGCCATCAAACGGCCGGTGATCATAGCGCCAAACCAGCAGGCAATACACGCAAATGAGGCCAGCTTGGTAAGCCCCTCACTGGTGTCACCCCGGACGCTATTCATAACAACTTTCATAAGAATACCGCCGGCAACAATGCTGGCAATCTTCAATATGAAAGAACCCTGAAAGAAATAGGTAGTAGGCGTATTACAAAACAGTATCAAGCCCGATATCAAATTAATGATGAAGCCTATCCAGCCAATAAGAAACAGCTTGTCAAAGGCCAGAATTGAAATATCTTTTGCATAGCCAAGCACTCTTAAATTCAGAGCAACCACCACCCCCATTACAATTGCCATACCAACGGCATGACTCGAGAGAACAATGGGATAACCCCACAGGGATTCACGAATGAATATCCCTATAGCCCCCTCTTCTAGCCAAACTAAAAAACCCATAGTTATACCCTACTCTTTGATCTGGTTTTAAGTGCCAGAATTACAGCACAATGTGATGACTCGGAATAGCAAGGACAGAAACTGAATAATGATTGGTTGATCAATATCAAAGTAATGCGCCGCTTGTAACCGGTCTTATAATGCGCCCCCAAATTCGACTTAAAAAAACTCACGCTGCTAAGTCGTAAGCCTTTCAAAAGTCCGTCTAAAGTAAACCACATCCCGCCAATATTCAAGCCGACAGGGCTTTCTATGAAGTCCTTTTTGCCTTTTACTGGGAATTGGTTAAACCGCCGGCAATTTTAATGATAAAGAATTAAAAAGTATGCAAAGATTAAGGAAGGCGAGGTCTATTTTGTGCCATGCTTGCGCATCAAAAATCACCTGAAGTATTTATGAAGCGTTCAAGCTTGCGATTAAAGAGAAATTAAATGCAGCAGACACGGCTCCACGCACTTGACGCCATTCGAGGCATTGCCCTGCTGCTCGGCTTGTTGCTCCATGGCAGTATGTCTTTCTGGCCAGGACTGGATAGCTTTGGCTACCCAATTTCTGACAACTCAAAAAGCATGACGCTGACCTATATGTTTTATGTCCTGCACATGTTTCGCATGGCTGTATTTTTTTTAATCGCCGGCTTTTTTGCACATCTGTCCCTGGCTCGTAAAGGACCCCGTGAATTTGTCAAAGACCGCTTAAAAAGAATAGCGCTGCCGATGGTGATTGCCTTTATTATTTCTCTGCTATTAATTGCGCCCATTGCTCTGTGGGCAGCCAGTAAATTTTACGGCCCGGATTATCTTGATGCGCTGCTGGTCTATCAGCAAAGCGCTCCGGCCCAGCCCCTGTTAATGCACTTCTGGTTTCTCTATTACCTGTTATGGTTTTATGCTCTGGCTGTACTGTGTTCATTCATCCTGGAAAAACTGGATCCAGGTGATTCGCTAATGAATAAGGTCACCGAGCTGATTTATTTCTCATGTAAATATCGTTTTATGGTAATTCTGGCTACAGGAGTCTCTGCATGGCTCTTCTTCTCAAGGGCGGACTGGTACTTCTGGGCCGGAATTCCCACTCCCACCGAAGCAGTCTGGAAAGAAGCCCCGGCGTTTATTATTTATGGCATGGCTTTTTTCCTCGGCTGGATTTTTGATCGCCAGCGCGACTGCTTTGTTGTACTCAAATCACACTGGCCGCAATATTTATGTCTTGCTTTATTAACAACGGGATTCAGCATTACCCGGCTGAATCCTGTCCCCTTTGTGCTGCTTGATATTCCAGGTACGGATAAATTAATTTATGCCCTAAGTTACTCGCTTGCGTCATGGTGCTGGATATTTGCATTAACGGGCGCCGGCTTACAGTATTTTGACAAAGAAAACGCACTGCGTAGATATTTAGCCGATGCTTCATATTGGATATATATTGCACACATCCCCCTGTTACTTTTTCTGCAGACATTGCTGATGGATGTACCCTGGCACTGGTCAATAAAATTTCCATTAATACTACTCATTTCCAGCGCCTTACTGCTGTGGACTTACGACCGGTGGGTGCGCTACACCATCATCGGCACAACTCTCAATGGTGTCCGACAAAAAAAACATGAGCAGGGTCAAAGTCAAAGTACCAACATTGATCTTTAGCAATGCCTGAGGTGCTTGAACAAATGGATAATGAGGTATGAGTGAAAATAATTCTCTTACATCCTGGCAACGCTGGCTTCGCCATCCGCAGAAGTTAAGTTTCCGACGAGCGCTATTCCAGATTCATCTTTGGAGCGGCATCGCTCTGGGGCTCTATATTTTCTTTATCAGTATCACCGGCAGTATTCTTGTTTATCGCAATGAGCTGTATGTAATTTTTACACCAGAACCAATCATATCCAGTTCTACCAAGCCTGTTTTAGATGAGTCTCAATTACGAGCAAACGCCATTCGTCAAAATCCCGACTTTCGCGTGACACGTTTTTATCGTGCCGGTAATCGTGATCAGGCCGTGATTATCTGGCTGCAGTCTGATAGCAAAACCATCAAGCGATTATTTGATTCTCGAACCGGAGAGGATGTGGGTAGCGCCAATGAAACTGGCGTCACCATGGTGACGAAATTAATTCAGGTACATGATAATTTTCTGGCTGGAGCCACTGGCCGCAAGGTGAATGGCCTGGCGGCTAGCGCCGTTATTCTGGTATTACTTACCGGACTTGTTATCTGGTGGCCTGGTGCCGCCCGCTGGCGACGTAGTCTGGTAATTCACCGAGGCATGGGCTGGAAACGGCTTACCTGGGACATCCACAGCATGATGGGTTTCTGGACTTTTGTCTTTATGATGACATTTACTCTCAGCGGAATTTACCTGTGTTTTCCCGAAAGCTTCCATGCTTTTGCAGATCGAATACAACCTGTAACTGATGAGAATGCCGGACGTCGCCTGATAGATAGTGTGCTGTACTGGCTTGCCTTTCTGCATTTTGGTCGCATTAACGGCATCGGCATTCCCTGCAGCGGCCCTGGGCTATGCGACCAGTCAGTGAAGGCGCTGTGGGCTATTTTTGGACTTGCCCCGGCAGCAATGTTTGTGACCGGGACTATCATGTGGTGGAACCGGGTGCTGCGCCGGTGGTGGCATAAAGCGTTTATCAAGCACTAGAATGCTGCAATAGTTTTATATGATAAAAGAGCCGTTGAGACTAGCGCACCATCTCCAAATAACCACGTCCGACCACTTTCTCCCCGGAAGTTTCAATTACATCTATAGCACCTTCCCAGTACTGAAAACTTACATCCATCAGCTGGTCTTCAAAGACGGCCTGAATAATCCAGTCATTGTCCAGATACTTCATACGCCATCTTGTAGCATATAAAGTACCATCTGGTGCCTGCCATGTATCGAGCTCTTCCAGCTGCATTTGCTCCGGTATAATTGCTGTTTGTATCCCCATCAAGCTTGTCGAATTTCCGCTACTGTTGGAGTGAGCATCTCCATTCAATGTCCGCAGTTGGTAATACATTAATTCCTGGCCCTCATCAAATTGCAGGGAAAACCAATCCCAGCCACTTTGATCTTCAGCTAATGCACTGGTACTCCATTCACGATCCAGCCAACTTGATCCGGCAACCTGGTAGCTTTCTTCACCAAGGAATAATTGCCCAGATGTTTCCAGATTGGTAAGACTGTAATAATAGGAAGCATTACCCGGCTCAGGACTTTTCTGACTTAAACCATTCACTCCCTGCAGTACTGGTTTTTTAGTCGCAGACAAATTTAAAGAAAGAACAAAGTCATCGGCAAATATTTCCAGCTCCCAGGGAAAATCATCTGCGCCAGAAAACAACTTCCAGTCCTGCAGCCAAACCCGGAATGGATTCAATCTGGCACCAGCAAGCCCTGGTTCCTGGCGCGTAAAGCGTTCGGCGGCATAATGGACTTGTTCGCTGACATCACTGACTGCGGCGTGTCCCATCCATATTGTGTTAGTGCACCATGCGGAAACATCCGTATTACAATCATCCCCTTCATCCGACCTGATGGCTGTTGAAAAGAAAGTGACCTGATAAGCAAAACGCCTGCCGACTTGCGTTTCCACATTACCGGTTAAATACCACCACTCATTACGAAAACCATCATGAGGACCATGATCTTGGGGAAATGAAAATAAGCGCGGCTGATCAGCCCTGAGAAAACCCTCAACATCACCACTGCCTAATATGTCAGCGGCGCTTAGTCTTTGTGAGGACAAATCCTCAGCAGGATTCCCACAGGCGATGAGGAACAAAGTAATAATTACAAGAAACAGTTTGACCACTTATCACCTATTGTTAAATTTTCATGGCGGATATCGCTGCGCTCTTCCGCCCTACACTTTCCACTTTCCACTTTCCACTTGTACCTTGCACCTTGCACCTTGCACCTTGTAACTTGCGACTTACACCTGTTTTCACTCTTCCCGTAGCGCCAACACAGGTTTGATTCTGGTAGCCCGCCAGGCCGGATAAATACCAGCCAGCAAGGCTGCGACTACAGCCAGAGCAAATGCCTCAATTAAAACGGACTCGGGCAGAAAGTGTTGCATCGACCAACCAAAAGAACGCCGGTTAATTACATCAATCAGTATGTCCGACATTAAATATCCCAAAGGCAGCGCAAGTAAGCCTGCACAGACACCCAGTACAGTGGTCTGTTTCAAAATCAGCGCGACTATTTGAATAGGCGTCATACCCGTTGCTCTGAGAATTGCGAATTCACGAAATTTTTCCAGCTGTAAGGCCATCAGCGTTGAAACCACGCCTATGAAAGCGACCAGTATGGCAAGCAGACGTAATACATTGGTTATTGCAAAGGTTCTGTCAAAAATCTGCAACGTCAACTGCCTGAGCTGACGATTAGACACCAGATCAAATTGCGCGCTTTGCTTATCAACTATAACCCTCACTGTTTTCTGTACTGTGTCTTCATCAAAATTATTATCTATATCCAGAGTAAGGCGCATAACATTGCGCCGTGACCAGTGTCTGTTATATAGAGAGTCATGCATTTGTACCAGCCCAAAACCGGAAGTGTAATCATAGAAAATTCCTAACACAGGAAAATCTTCCAAACCATTCTGGGTAAGCAGACTTATAGAGTCATTCAATTTTATTTTCTGCAGATAACTTAAAGGCTCAGAAATAAATACCCCAAGACCAGCATCAAGATCCGCCAGGCCTTCAGGCGTAACTTCTTTTAAGTAAAATCTTTCTACTGCAGGGATATCATTTGCCCCCAGGCGTAAGGGGCCAAATTCTGACTCCACCTGCTCCTGTGTTGAATAATGCATTGACAGGAGACCTTCCACACCCGCCAATTCCTCAAGCATATTTTCCGGAAAGCTTTGTGTCTGCGCATCCATTGTGATGGCACTAAGCTGTAAATCACCGGGCAAAGACTGCTCAAGCCATAAAATTACTGTTCCTCGAAAACTGCCCACCATGACGCCAACCCCGACAGTAACCGACACAGCAACACATAAAGCCGCAACGGCAAGGCCGGTGCGGTTGATTGCCGAGCGCGCATTGCGCAAGGCCATTACACCCGGCAGCCCGGCCCACTTTCCAGCAAGCAATAGCAAGACCGTTAGCATCCAGTATAAAAAGATAGGCACCAGCAAACAGAAACCAAACACCATCAATGTCAGAGCAATAAAGCCTGTAAGTAGTGAGCCATATTCCGGAAGCAATAGTGCCCATCCCACCACTAGCAAGAAGATTCCGGGCAAGGCTAAAAAATGAATTTTGTTTTGCCACTCACTATTTTTCGCGGCCTGATGCTGTAAGGTAACCGGTATACTTCGCGCAGCATTTATTGCCGGTAATACACCTGATACCAGACTCAGCAGTATGCCCAACACCAGGCCCTTGAGAAGTAAAACAGGGTCTACAAAAAAATTTGTCACGGCCAGATTCAGATAAAGATTGTCTACCGTGGCTGTGACCATGGTGACCAGATAAGATCCCAGAACAAAACCTGACCCCACTCCAAGAATACTGGCAAGTAAGCCTATTGCGGCGTTTTCTAGCATGACAAGAGAAAATATCTGTCTTCGGGATACACCAAGAGCACGAAATATTCCCAGAGTTTGCTGGCGTTGGATCACTGACAAGGTAACGGTGTTGTAGATCAGCAGCCCCGCCACCAACAAAGACAGTAAGCTCATGGCCAGCAGATTAATATGAAAGGCTTCGCTCATCTGGCGCAAATTATCATTGCGGGTATTGGCCTCTACCAGCATCAGGCCAGGGGGTAACCAGGACTGTATCTGGCTGATATTTTCTTCAGCCAGAACAAGATCAATTGCATCCAGACTTCCGGGACGCTGGAGTAAATATTGCGCTGCCGCTATATCCGCCAGAATCAATTCACCAGTGAACTCTGCATTCGGACTTTCAAATACCGCAACAAGAGTTGCCTGCCGCGAACTTCCCTGTATGTTACGGAAGGTGCTGATGCTAAATACTTCTCCCACCGTCAGGCCAAGGGCTTGGGCAAGATTTTTTTCCATCACCACACTGTCAGTGCTGCCAATGGCCGCAATGAAATTCCCTGTCACAGAAAAGGCCTGGTCAGGAAGGCCTGGTCTGCTGCGCTGCATTGCCCCTTCGCTGATAGCGTCGATGCCAAGCAGAGTCAGTTCGCGGTTATTAACGCGCACCTGTCCACTCAGTGAAGGCGCCGCTCTTTGCAAGCCAAGCTCAGTTTTCAAACGCCTGAAGATATTGTCAGAAATACCACTGGAGCCAGCGTATATCTGATGAGTAATTTGACCGTTTAACAGCGCCAGTGAAGAATCAAAGGCCTGACGCGCACTATTATTGGCAAGATCTACTGCCACTACCATCATCACGCCAACCATGATGCCGAGAATATTCAGAACAGTTTGCCAACGACGTTTCACCGCATAGCGCAGTGCACTGAGTAATAAAAGCCTGAAGCCAGGGCTCACACTAGCCGCGTTATTGGCAGATACATCAGTCATTACATGGTCACCAGGCAAAGTCACCTTCACGCTCCGAGATTGCCCCATCTTCCAGGGTAACAATCCTGTTTGCTGATCTGGCAACTGCGAGGCTATGAGTAACAAGCAATAATGAACTCCCACTCTCATCGAGTATGTCGTGAAGCACTTCTAATACAGCTGCACCAGTTTGAGCGTCAAGGTTTCCGGTGGGTTCATCTGCCAGAACTACTTCTGGCGAATGAACTAATGCTCTGGCAATGGCTATACGTTGCTGTTCTCCGCCAGAGAGACGAGATGGGAAACTCGCCGACTTGTCAGCCACTCCCAGTCTGGATAAAAGTGCCATACTGCGATCTCTGGCCTGCCCTGCTGACACACCTTTTAATTCCAGAGTTAAGGCTACGTTTTCAAGCGCTGTCAGGCTAGGTACCAGATTGAAAAATTGATAAATAAACCCTATGTGGTTTCGCCTGAACAAAGTACGCCGGGTTTCCGTCAGGGAGCATATATTTTCGCCGCCAATGGTAATGGCACCCTGTTCCGGAAGATCAATACCACTGATCAGATTTAACAGCGTGGATTTACCACAGCCACTGCGACCAAGCAGGGCCACTTTCTCACTTTGCTGAATATCAAGGCTGACATGATCAAGTACCTTGAGAGGTGCGCCGCCCTCAAGATAACTATGAGAGACATTCGCAAGAGCTATAAGCGGTGAGGTGCTTGGTGGCGTGTTTTTTTCGTCAGCTGGTGACTGGAGATTGTTGACTTGAGATTTATCGTGATGATTCATTAATTAAAGGCGCCGGTTTTGCAATTCCATAACCTTGCACATAATCCACGCCTAAATCAACGAGCTTTTGTAATATTTCCCTGTCTTCTACAAACTCGGCAATAGTCAGCTTACCCATGGCATGAGCCATATCATTAATTGCCTTCACCATGGCAAGGTCAACCGGGTCTTTCACAACATCTTTGACAAAGAAACCGTCGATCTTGACAAAATCAACGGGCAGGCTTTTAAGATAGGCAAATGACGAAAGACCACTGCGGAAATCATCTAGAGCAAAACTACAGCCCAGACGCTTCAGTGTTTTTATAAACTGACTGGCCTTTGCCAGATTCTGAATAGCTGCGGTTTCAGTTATTTCAAAACAGATTTTTTCTGCCGGGATCTCAGAATGACTTAAATGATCAGTAATCTCCTGAAGAAATTTTTCATCACTCAAAGACTGCCCCGAAAGATTTACCGCACACATCTCAAGTTCTTCAAGCTGATCTGGATATTTCCCGAACCAGTTAAACATTGCATCAAGTACCCAGCGGTCTATTCTTGTGGCCAGATCATAACGTTCAGCTGAGGGCAAAAAGGCTTCCGGTCCCATAAGGTTGCCTTCCTTATCGCGCATGCGTAGCAACAATTCAAAATGAACCTTGGCGCTATCCAGTTTTTTATTGATTTTATCGACATGTGTAATTGACTGCTGCCAGAGTTCCATCCTGTTTTCATCCAGTGCCGAATTAATAGTAGACACCAGTTTCATTTCCTCATGACGGTCTTCAAGTTCCTGATCATCAAAATGAAAAACATGGATACGGTTCCTGCCCGCATCTTTAGCCACGAAACAAGCTGTATCAGCCCGCCGTAATACTTCCGAGATGGATTCATCTACAGATGAGATAGGTGTAAGCCCTATGCTTACCCCGATATTAAAGGTGCTGCCTTCCCAGACAAATCGAAATTCCTGAACTACCTGGCGAATATTTTCAGCAGCAATCAGCGCATCTTTAAGCTGGCAGTTTTCCAGCAAAATCCCGAACTCGTCACCGCCAAGCCTGGCCAGGGTATCATTCCTGCGAATATAGCGATGTAATACTCGGGATAGTTGCCGCAACATTTCATCACCTGCCATATGGCCGCAGGTATCATTGATTACCTTGAACTGATCGAGATCAAGATAGCAAAGTATGTTTTCCGTTTTCTTTTCACGTGCAGAATCAATTATTTCCTGCAGACGATCTTCAAATTCACGCCTGTTTACCAGTCCAGTCAATTCGTCGTAGGTCGCCTGATAACTTAACTGACTTGACAGTTCATGGACTTCTGTAACATCAAGCAAGGTACTACAAATTACTTTTTCCCGGTCCAGCAGCAACGTTTTGGTAGTCAGGGAAAGCCACATGGCCGGCTCATTTTTTTCCTGAAAATAGATCTCTTTGTTTTGCACATTATGGCCAGCCCCTAATACAGATATCACACTCTGGTCACTGGTATAACGTTTGAACAAATCAAGAATGCTTACGCCGGTCAACTCAAGTATATTTTGTTTAAACATGACCAGGGCCTGACGGTTGGCATATTGAATTTGCCCGTCGCTGACACGGCTAATAATCAAGCCAACCGGTGACGTATCTGCAATCATTCGAAAGCTTTCTTCACCCAGTCCCAGACACTCCTCTGCTTCTAACAACATGAATATATCCCGGGCAAAAAAAGCATTATAAAGTTTGTTCTAGTATTCAAGTGCCACTAAGGAAATTTCAACCGGATACAGATGCCCGGCGCTATGTTTGTGTTTAACCCTGAAAGATATTTTTTCCAAGTTAACTTTTGAACATTGAGAAAGCCTGATGGGTAGACCATCTTTCCTTGCATCTTTTTTCTCAAAAGTCAGCTGTCTCCTTCTTCGAAGACTCTTTCAGTGTCTTACCCCATTGAATTTACTTAATATGAAAGGTAATTAATTTGATTCACGTCTCAGCTTTGTTCTTTTTCTTGTAAATCGGGAATTCAGGAAAACACCGCTTTTATCTGACCAGGTCAGCGGGAATCAGTAATTATATTAAATATCAATAAGTTAGATAAGTTTCAGGGTCTTCCTGATATCGGATTGGCATAATGAAAGGGAATTTCATAAACCGTGGGGAGCACGGAAAACTCAAAGCGGGTGGGACTATTAAAACCCCTCGGAAACATGGGGTGGCCGCTGAAATCTACGGCCATATGAATTACCTCCTTTGTGGAGTCTACAGAAGCCGTTATTTATCTCGCTACCTGATTCCTGTGTTAATTGTATATTCCGGCTTACTTATCTTTATTGGTGAAGTCGTTCTGCAACAAAACTGCTGATATCTACCAACTGCTGCTGCGTAAATACATCAAAACCCGGCATAGTATTCCTGCCATCGTTTATGACTAACATGATCTCGCTCAAGCTTAAGTTATTTGTCAGTGCGGGTCCGCCATCCTGACCGCCCTGCCCTGTTTCACCATGGCAAGCAACGCAAGCGTTATCATATATGGTACTACCGTTATCAAAATCTGCCTGCAGGACCAGGTCAGGAGAAATTGCCGACGTTCCAGCACCCGGCCGTGCAGCCTGCTGCTCTGCCTGTTCAATAGTTCCTTGCAATGATTGCAGCTCTTCACCGGTAAAGGCATGGGATGGCACTACTTCCTGAGCCTGCAGGCTGATTACTGGCATGAAAAAAAATGTTAATGCGAGAAGGGCCTTCAAAATTCGTAAAGGCATGGAAACATCTTCCCCACGAGTGTTTGAACCTGAGTATTATTATTAAATTGGCAGGCCATAATGTTCAAGTTCCAGTGTGAGCGTAAATCTCCACATAACAACCCTCTGAGTTTATCCTTAATAGCACTAAGTGTAAAAGTCTCTCAGGAATAGTTCAAAAAGGTGCTTTACCCTTATTTTATTGATATAAAACAAGCAATAACCCAGGTAATATAAGTAGTCTTTAGTCAAATTCTTTCCAGGTAACAGAGGCAAGACCCGATGGCGATCAGAAAAAAACCACATGTAGTGGAAGTGCTCGAAAAGGACTTTCATATAATCCAAAACAAAATTATAAAAGCGAAAGACAACTACCTTTCCACTCACCAGAAAGAATATGCCCAGGCAAAAAGAGCAGTAGCAGCTGCACAAAAGAAACTTGCCTCTGCTAAAAAACAAGCCGCCAGGTCGGCCGTGGCGGCAAAAAAATCCAGTTCTAAAGCCGCACAAAATCAGCTAAAAAAAGCTCTAGCTGCCGCTACACTAATTTCTGATTCAGTAAGCGAAGCCAGAAATCTGGTGAAAGACAAAGAGGCCAATCTTAAAACAGCCAAGCCTTTCCAGCGAAAACTCACCGCCCGGGCAAAAGCACTTGAAGCCTTTGAAAAAGAATGGGCAAAAAAAATAAAGGCTGAAGAGATGGCAAGGAAAAAACGTGCTGCAACTGCAAGAAAAAAACGTGCCGCACAAAAAAAAGGCCAGTTAAAAGCCCGAAGTGTAAATGTGCACCTGATGCATTAACAACTTCTTTGCAAGTCGATTTGCCGTTCGCTGAATAATATTCAACAGAATTATAAAAGGATGTTTTTTAGCCAGACGGAAATATCAGCAATTTCTTCCGCGCATACACTGTGAGGCATGGGATAACTTTTATACGCTGGATGGTAACCCAGTTTCTTCAGATGCTTGACCGTATTTTCAGCCATCCATTCAGGAAGCATTGGATCTTGCGAGCCATGAAAAATCTGAATAGGCAGCCCTGCATTAGCTGGATGGGGTGAAACAGCTTCGGCTGTGGGGAAAAATGTTGAAAGCCCAAGAATGCCACCAAGGGGCTGGTCATAAGTGAGCCCTGCTTGCAGGCAAACCGCACCACCCTGCGAGAACCCTACCAGTATTATCTTGTCACTGGCTATACCGTTTTCTATTTCTCTATCTATTAATTGATGAATGGCCGCAGAGGATGCCAACAGCTGACCGGAATCAATATGGCGCTCACCATGCTCGAGAATATCAAACCAGGCAGGCATGACCATGCCACCATTAATCGTTATTGGTATCGAAGGCGCATGGGGTAAGACAAAACGCACACCTTGCTTATGCTGTAATTGCAACTGGGGGATAACAGGTTCAAAGTCGTGACCGTTAGAACCAAGACCATGCAACCAAATCACTGACGCACACACCTGCGGGCCAGTTTCAATTTCTACTGTAGCGAGTAATTCCATTGCATCATTGTATGTCGCATACTAGGTATTCACCAAATTCCTTTAGGAAAAACCTATTTCAGGACAAGCCCTATGACAGAAATTTCCTTCCCGACTCGCTGGCTTCCAGAAACCTCGGACGTCATTCAGCTCTATTCCATGGCAACACCCAATGGCCAGAAAATCAGTGTCGCCCTTGAAGAAATGGAGCTGGCCTATGAGCCTCATCTCATTAATATCATAAACGGTGACCAGCATGATCCGGAATTTGCACAGATAAGCCCCAATGAAAAAATACCCGCCATAATTGACCCTAACGGACCCGAAGGGAAAATGGTGGCTCTGAGTGAAAGCGCTGCTATCCTGATTTACCTGGCGGACAAAACGGGCCAATTATTGCCACAAAACTATCTAAGTCGAATGGAACATATGCAATGGTTAATGTTCCAGATGGCACATATAGGCCCCATGCTTGGACAATTTGGTCACTTCTATAAATTCATGCGAGACAAGGTGAAAGATGACTATCCCCTTGAACGCTATAGCAATGAAACCAGGAGACTGCTCAGTGTACTCGACAAGCGTCTGGAAGGCCGCAAGTACATAGTTGATGCTTACAGCATAGTAGATATATCCATAGTTCCATGGGTAAATTGTTGCGCCGAATTTTACCAGGCCTGGGAATATCTGGAGATGGAAACCTTTACCAATGTTGAAGCCTGGCGCCGGAGAATCAGTGAGCGTCCAGCTTATATTAAAGGCAAAGAGGTATGCAGTTTATAAAGCAATCCATGAGGGCTGGAATCTTATATGAGACTTTGAATAAAGACTGACACAGCTAAAAATTCCGGCTGTGCCAAAAAATAAAAAATAAAGCGAAAATAACGGCTGTGCAGTGCCTAGCCAAAGGTAACAACAATAAGCGCCAAGAGGTGTCGCTGTAACAAAACTGAACGTCCCCATAACCAGCTTTATTTTTGACATTGATTTTTTTGTAGTGATAATCGAGCTGGAACATGAGGGGCATTGATATTTTTTTAACTCAGTTGCATAAGCAAACTTTAATGGCAATTCTTTCTGGCAAACCGGACAGTTCATTAACATTGGCCTTTTAGTAAATCCTGGTTTAATCCTGTCAGATAAATCTTAATGTCTCTGTATTAAAAAAATCAGACTGGCTGTTCTTTAACTTCACCTTCAAGGTAAAGCCAGAGCCCTTTGTCGCGATGAAATGCAGAGGTCTCATGATGCACCTGATCAGGGCCATCATCCACTGAGTAGACAGCCTCAAATTCAACGCGGCCAAGATCTCCCTTCTGCCTTGAATCAATAATGCTCAAGCCTTTCCACACATGACCTTCGGCTATTAAATCAGCCATTCTAATATTTTTCGCTGTAGCCGGGTGCCAGGTCCTAACCAGATATTCCCTGTGTTTGTTTTCTCCAAGAGCATAGGCGGCATACCGTGAACGTACCAGTTGCTTTACGGTTTTTGGATTTGCTGTGTAATTGAGATAGGGCTCGCAACACTTCCCGAAGGGTTTGTTACTGCCACAGATACAAGGATCATTTGATTTCATACGCCTGATTGTATGCAGAAAGGGAAAGTAGTCACAAGTAGTATAAATAAAGCATGATGGCACGCTAATCTCAAAGTTTTAAAAATCTGAACAGTAGCCGCTTATAGTGGCGGGTAATTCTTCCCGATAGACATGCTACAGATGCGAGACAAATCGGTATAGGACAAGCCACATTCCTCATGCCAGGTATTAAACGCTTCCTGACATTGTTTTAAATCTTTCATGCTTGTGGGCTGATCTTTTATTTCCAGACCTGCTGCCTTAAGCCTGCCAACAACATCACTGCTCAGGATAAATCCATCTTTTCCAATAAAGCGGATAAAATACATTCCCGTATTACCACCCAGTCTCGAGCCATTTTTTTTCAGATATGCCATCAGGCCAATCTGATCCTGCATAGGCCAATCAGCAAAGCGCTTTGAAAAAGATCCATGCTGTCGTGCTTCGCCCATTAAAAACAGAGCATTGTCCTGCACTGACTTTATCTTGATCCAGTAACGTACGATACGGGTATCGTCCTGATAGGCTTCCCATTTTTCTGGCGACATATGAGAAAGCCCTTTTGGATTAAAGCCATGAAAGGCTTCTTCAAAACCGTCCCATTTATTTTTGATCACTTTCCAATTGAAACCCGCATTGAACACACAGCGAGTCATCATGGCCAGATAACGGTCATCTCCAAGTGCAGTGAGTTGTTTAACGGTTAAGGGTCTGTGACTTGCCAACAGCTCTTGGAGTGCTTTCTTGCCGCCTTTTCTTTCTTCAGCAAGGGCAAGAATTTCTTTGAATGGTGTAAGAGTCATAACATATGGATAAAGAAATAAGGATAAAAGATAAAAGTGACAAGCCCGATAAATCCGCAGTGCTTGATAATTTAACCCCTTTATCTTTTATCCTTTATCTTTTATCTTTTATCTCCAATTTATTCAAACAATCCCTGGTTTACAAAATTCGCCACATCCCGAACCTGCTCCGGGGTAAGAATTAATTCAAACGCCGGCATCTGTTCATTTTGACCACGGCTTACGGCAGTAACAATGGCTTGCAGATTGCTACTAACATCTGACAGAGAAACCCCTTCATGACCCGCAGCGCCCAATCCGCTATCGCCATGACAGGCGGTACAGATCTGCCGGTAAGTTCTTTCTCCTGCCGCCAGGTCGGCTTCTCCCGCAGCAATTTCAACTGGCATCATCGCCGCCAGTGGCGAAGCATTGTCACGTTCAGTCACAGGATCCATGGTGCCTTCTAAAGAAAAAAGCCACAGGCTGTCTCCCTTGGCTCCTGTCGAATATATAGTGCCCGCTGACATCACGGCAATGTATTGAGTGCCCTCATGCATGAAAGTTGTAGCAGGCGCATTCACTCCGGCATCTGTACCGAAAGCCCATAATACACTGCCGTCATCTTTGTCCATGGCTGTTAGTCGACCATCACTGCGTCCGGCCAGGATTAATCCTCCGCCGGTGTTAATGGAGCCGCTCATACAACCTTCTACCCATTGGCGCTGCCATTTTAGACGATTGGTAGTCAGATCAAGTGCTGAAAAAATACCGCGCCGGGCGATGCTGACTCTGGTCAGTGGTCCGTTTCCCATCCACATTCGATCATGTTCAGGCTCGCCGTCGAAACCTTCTTCTCCATCACTGGTGGAGTAGCCGGTGTTATCAATTCCACAAACAAACATGGTATTGCTTTGTGGGTCATAGGAACTTGGTGGCCAATTCACTGCCATCTGTGGTTTATAAATCACCAGCTCTGTCCAGAAAGGGGTAAAAATTTTGCCCTGATTGACCAGCGCAACTTCTTCAGGCGCAATATCAATATGCTGAGGCACTACAGCATCACCAATTGGATACGGTTGTGTCGCTGACGTTTTCTGCCGCGGTTCCTGGGGAACCGGCCTTTCCTCGATACCCACTAAAGGCTCCCCGGTTATTCTGTCCAGGATATATACCCAGCCTGTCTTTGATACTTCGGCAATACCCTTGCGCAGCTCACCGTTGTAGCGGGCATCAAATAAAATAGTGGGATTGGGTGAGTCATAATCCCAGATATCATGATGTACCTGCTGGAAATGCCACTTGTATTCACCGGTATAAACATCAAGACCAAGCATCGACACAGTGAACAGATTATCGCCTGCCCGCGCCGAGCCATTAAAATCAGGAGCCGCATTCCCAGTTGAGAAATACACCATACCCAGTTCAGGATCTATGGTCGGTGTCTGCCAAACTGGCGCTCCGCCAAATTGCCAGATATCACTGTCCTGTGGCCAGGTCTCATGGCCCGGTTCACCAGGGCCCGGGATAGTGTAAAAAGTCCAGATAAGCTCACCACTTGATGCATCGAAAGCTTTCACCCGGCCGCGAATACCCATTTCTCCGCCAGCAAAGCCGGTAATGATCATGCCGTCAAAATACAGGGGGGCACTGGTAATACTGAATCCTTTCAAAGGATCTTCAGCCTGTGTTTCCCAAACGACTTCACCACTAACCTGATCCAGAGCAATAAGCGTGGCATCCACACGGCCAACATAGATCTTGCCGTCGCCCATACCAAGACCTCTGCTTACCCAACCGCAACACACATTCACCCGATCCGGATCAACGTTAGCGGTGTATTTCCATAAGTGCTCACCGGTTTCCACATCAACGGCAAAAACATCATTCTCCCCGGTTACCGTATAGAGCACCCCTTCGTAATACAGCACCTGGGCCTGACCACTGTGATTAGGTGCCATGCCGGAACCATCCAGGTGAGTGCGCCAGTTTGCCTTTACCTGATCAACATTATTTTTATTGATCTGATCCAGCGGGGAATAACGCCAGTTGTAAACATTGCCGCCATTAGTTACCCAGGCTCTCTCTGGCGCCTGCACCAGATCCTCGCCCAGAAATTGTGGCGATGGTGTTACCTGGGCAAATGCCAGCGAAGCATATGCGGACAAAATACATACAAAGAATGGCGCAACAAGTTTCTTCATGGTGTGAAACCTTTTAAACGAAAAAAATGGATAATAAATTATGACACAAATCGCTATTTACTCGCAGTCAGATGCCACTACTTGAATATAGCAAATTGTTTTATAGCATCAGGTAATAGCGAGAGCGGAGATCAGGTGGGGTAACAAGGTGCGAACAGTATGTAAATTAATACAGGAACAATACTAGGGAAAACTGGCGCATACATTTGCTGCTGCATTACGCCTATCCCTTACTGCCTTAATTCTGCATTAATTGTTCCAGCAAGGCTGCGGTATCAAGGTGCTGGTCTCCGCCGGCCCCTCGGCCAAAGCGTCCGGCCTGCCCCATGGCGGCATCAATTATGGAGCTGCCATTATTATCTTCGACACTCAGGTCTGCACCATTATCAGCAAGCAGCTGCACGATACTATTCCAGCCATTAGTGGCGGCACCAAAAATTGCCGTCTGCCCGTTTTCTTCCCGAGCATTCACATCAGCACCATTTTCCAGCAGAAGTGAAGTGGCTTCAAAGGCCTGCTCTTCAGTTCGGAACCGCCCCCTGGTATCAATAGCACTACCCCGGTAGCCTGCAGCCACAATCAAAGGAGTAACATCATTTTCCTGAGGCAAATCTACCAGAGCGCCATGTTCCAGCAAGAGAGTCATAGCAGCAATGTCTGCTCCCCGGGCGGCCCGGAACAAAGCCGTGACACCTGTTCGTAATAAACCATCTGCGCCACGGTCTGCGCCAAGATTTCGATAGGGAGGGAATAATTTTAACTGCAGATTTGGATTTCCGCCTTGCTCCAGAATCATCTCGATAATTTCCAGTGGCCTAGTTATGTCACTGGACAACCTGTCTGCACGGCCACCATGAGGAATAGTGCTGAAATCAACGGCGCCATATAAAGGAAAACGCCCGTAATAATCCCACTTGTCCAACCAGGCGCCAGCTTCAATTAATAATTTTGCTGAATCCCATTTTGCATTAATGGTGGCCATTGATAATGGTGTAACCGCTTCCGGGTCAGCCTTGTTTAGATCAGCACCACTTTTAATTAATACACGAACACATTCAGTGCAACCTTCTCTGGCCGCATACAACAAGGGAGTCATTCCACCAGCAGGTAAAACCTTCATACGAGGCTCAGCAGTCACCTGCCTTTCCCAATTATTTGGTAAAGACTGGGCGTCAGGATCAGCACCATGGTCAAGCAGCAAGGCCAACATCTCGGGCCGCCTCTGCGCGGCTGACCACATCAGCGCAGTTTGTCCGCGCCATTTCTCCACAGAATTTACCTCTGCACCCGCATCAAGTAAAACCTGAGCAGCGTCAATATTATCTGTGCGGGCAATGATCATGATTGCCGTCTGGTCATCAGCCCCTGTTTCATTTGGATTCGCACCAGCATCCAGAATTCGTTTAATGATATCGGGGTTACCAATAATCGTTGCCTGGGATAAAGGCGTTGCAGCAAATTCATTTCTGGCAGTGACATCAGCGCCACGCCGAATTAATTGGCGAACCAGATCTTCATCATCATAGTAAATTGCCCAATGCAGCGCTGTTGTGCCATCTGACTGAGCCTGATTAACATCGGTTTTTCGACTTATTAATTCCAGTGCCGCTTGTGTTTCACCGGCACTCGCCAGTTCCAGAAGTTGTGCTTCATTGCCATCCTGGGCAAGAACAGAGGCAAGAGGCAAGAGACAAGAGACAAGCAGCGAGGCGCTTATCAGATGCGAAATATTTTTCTTTAATTTAAATAATCGGAGCACAATAATTCAACTCTCTAAACTGTTTTTATCGAAGGCTTCCTTGCCTCTTGTCTCTTGCATCCTGTCTCTGCTTTATACTTCTTCGAACCTGCCCGTACTGTCACCGAAAGATTCTTCATGGACGCCAATTCGATCAAGTATTGTCAGCATCAGGTTTGAAACAGGCGTTCTTTCTTCTGCTCTTATGTGTTGACCGCCCCTGATGGTTCCGCCGCCTTTACCAACAATTACAGAAGGCAGTGGATAATGATCATGGGCATTACTGTTACTCATATTGCTGCCATATAGCATGATGGAATTATCCAGCATTGAACCATTATCGCCGTCTGGCATTTCCGCCAGTCTATCGACGAAGCGTGCAAATACCCGGCTATGATATTCCTGAATTCTTAACAGGCGGGCAATTTTATTCGAATCATTCTGATGATGTGATAATGGGTGAAAAGCATCTGATACGCCGACGTGATTATAAGTCTGATTACTCACTTCAGCTGCCAACATCATGCTGGCAACACGCGTAATATTTCCCTGATAAGCAAGCAGAATCAAATCCATCTGCAAATTGATGTGATCATCAAAAGAGCCAGGTATGCCCAAAGGCGCATCTGGCAGTTCGACAGTGGACATATCATGCTCCGCAGTCTTTTGCACACGACGTTCAATTTCCCTTACTGTTTCCAGGTAATCGCTGAGGACAACACGGTCAGTAGAACCAAGCTTTTTCGCAAGCTGATTGGATTCTTCCATCATCAAGTCAAGAATACTGCTGGTCTGTTTTGCCAGACGCTCACGTTCTTCAGCATTATCACCAACACCAAACATGGTCTGGAAAAGTTTGCGTGGATTATTTTCCATTGGCAGTGGTGTAGTCGGCGTCCGGAAAGAGATGGTTCCAGAGTAGCTGCAACCGTAAGCACGGTCACAAGCACCAGCTGCCCCGCTCGTTTCTGTCGCCACTTCGATGGATGGTAAGGGAGTGTCCTGGCCAATATGTTGGGCTGCTATCTGATCAACAGTAGTTCCACCAAATGGCTCATGACTGATTCTTGGGGCTGCCCCGGTTAACCAGGTGCCTGGAGTAATTGCATGTACAGGGCCGTAGGCACGCTTGTTTTCCAGGTTGGAAACAATGGTTAAATAATCCTTGTGATTTTCCAGCGGCTGCATGATGGACTTGAGCTCAAATTCGCTGCCAACGGTTTCCGGAGTCCAGTTTTGCATAACTGCACCATGCGGAAAATAGAAGAACCCCATTCTGGGGGCTGTGCTCGCAGCCGTCTGGGCCAATGCCGTGCCGGCAGGAATCATGGCTTCCAATAATGGAAGGGATACACTAGCAGCAGCACTTTTCAGGAAAGTCCGTCTAGGCAGGTGCTTTTTTGTGATGAACATGGTTCTTCTCCTTAACTTTTTTGCGCGTGCTTTAAACTATTTTAAAGCCCACCAACTTGCATATTCTCTTCTGGCACAGTGATCTTGCGAAATTGATCACTACTAATTATTCCCATCACCAGGGACTTGAAGCTGTAATCATCACGTGCAGCATTTTTCACAATATTTCTTACTGCCGGCATATCGTGATACTCGACCGTTCGTCCAAGTGAATAGGTCAGCAATTTTTCCGTAAAGGTCTGCACAAACTGATCAGGCCTTTCAACCAGGGCCATTCTCAAATCATTAATACCATTCAAAGGCGTACCATCCGCCAGCTGGCCTGAAGCGTCAATGGGAATATTTCCTGCGTCACTGTCCCGGTCGCGCCACTGGCCTATCGCATTAAAGTTTTCCAGTGCCAGTCCCAAAGGATCCATTACATCATGGCAGCCGGCACAGGCCGGGTTATCACGGTGCATTTCAAGACGCTCCCGGACGGTCTGTGAAACAGTGGCGCCTTCTGGAGTTTCCGGGAAAGCTTCAACATTCGGCGGCGGACTCGCAGGTGGCACACCCTGGAAATTCTCCATGATGTAGGCCCCACGAATAACAGGGGTGGTTCTGTTTGCGTAGGAAGTAACCATTAGCACGCCCCCCGTCCCCAGCAGGCCAAAACGCTCATCATCATCGAGCTGTACTCTTCTGAAATGACCGCCTTTTATATCACTGATCCCATAATGCAAAGCCAGATCTTCATTCAGGTAGGTATAATCTGCTGTTAATAAATCGAGTATGCTGGAGTTTTCACTAAATACATTGCCTGCAAGCAAGCGGATTTCTTCACGAAAAGCCTCAAGTAAACCAGGATTGTAAGCCGGGTAAATTTCCTCATCAGGATCAATATTTTCAAGTTCACGCAAGCGCAGCCACTGGAAAACAAAGTTTTCCACCATTGCTTCAGCGCGAGGATCCTGCAGCATTCTCTCCACCTGGGCGACTAAATTCCTGTTATTGCTCAGCTCATCCCTTGCTGCCATATCGATCAGTTCCTGGTCAGGCGAAGAGCTCCAGAGAAAAAATGCCAGACGGGAAGCAAGTTCTAGGTCACTGATCTCTATGACTTCGCCCGCTTGCGCGTCTTGGGGAGGAATTTCTGCACGAAACAGGAATTTGGGACTAGTGAGAATAGCCATCATGCCGTTCTTGATGCCATCATCAAAACTTCCCTGCTCACGACCTGCGGCAAAAAATCGCATAGGAGCAGCAATGTCTTCATCATTAGCAGGTTTGCGAAACGCCTGTTTTGCCAGGTTCGCAAATATACGGCGAGCACAATCAAGTTCATCATTTGCTGTTGCCGGCTCGCAAATCATTACCTTGCGACGGCTTGGGGTATTGATAACACCAGCAGATGTGACTGGCCCTTTAACTTCCAAGCCTCTGGCGCGCGCAATTCTGCTCATGCCACGGTTACCACCAAGATTGTGAAGAAATTCATCTGATTCAGCAAAGCTGCGGGCGACAAAAGCGACGCCAATTTTATGCAGGCCAGATGTTACCGATAGACGAATATCACTGAAGCGGCCATTAATTTCAGCCACAGCTGGTGCCTGTATCTGGTCCAGCATGCGCAAATCATCACCACCACCAATATCTCTTTCGAATATTTTCTCGCCATCAACGGTAACAATAAGCTTATGGTTATATTCCATGCCCAGGGTGTAACCGGCACCAGCCATTCCCAGTACACTCAGCGAATATTCACCATCGACAGGGAAGTTATGTTCTACCAAAACGCCGCCTCGGGTACCCAGCGGCAAACCGTGAATATGACCAGCCTGATTGGAAGAATCCATTCGATAGACAACACTATCATTCCTCGGGAAAGGGTTCCCTATGGCCTGCTCACTGACAACTCTGGCGGCAGAAATATACTGATCAAGGAAGGATGGAGAAATTTTCAGAACACTGGCGATATTGTCAAAGCCATCACTGTTATCGTCTTTAGGCAGTGACAATTCAGTATTGAGCTTTACGCCAGTGATATCACTAATAGCGTTAACATATTCAGTTCTATTAAGCCTGTGAATGCCGATACGCCCTGGATTGGGTTCCATCGCAGCATGGCTATCAAGGACTTTTTCCAGACTGGATACCAGGTCCCAGCGCACGTTTGCTGATGGTTGCTCCTGGCTTGGCGGCGGCATCACACTGTTGCGAATTTTTCGAAGTGCCATCTCAAAAATTTCGGCTTCTGCCGCCACTTCCTGTGGACCCAGCAAGGTAAAGTCCACTCCACCGGCATAATCCTCAAAATTATGGCAAGTCGTGCAATAGTTTTCCACGGTAGACCAGTTGTCTTCCAGCTCTGCCACAGCGGCCTGATAATCACCGGATGCCCCGCTTGCTTGAAAGCCCGTCACTGTCAGCATTGCCAAACATAGCATTCTGCCAATGTGAAGATTCACTGATGTTAACAAGTACTGCTTAATTCTTGAAAATTGACTCATAAATTTATGCCTGGGAACGCTTTTATCTCATTTTCTCAATTATTCCGAATTTTTCGGATCAATGGCTTTCACCATGGAAAGCCCTTTTAGACTTCTTTAACTATCTGATAATTATATAATTATTCTGCTTTCTGCAACGTTTGTCACTTTAAATAATTCCCCGAATAGCCCTGCCCGGCACGTGATACCAGGTTCCCCGGTACAATAACTCGACAAAAAGGGCGGAATCACCATAAATGCCATCATAGTCCGCCATTGGAGCCGTTGCCATGAACTGATCCAGACTTCTACCAGTTCGATAGGCATCTGCCACCTTTTCATAGGCATGATCAAGCATTTGCTTTTGCACTTCCAGGGCAGCTCTAGCCTGTACTTCACCAGAGGCAGGCACTACCAGTGTTCCAGCATCAGCAATATCCAACAGGCCCGAGGTAGCTTTTTGAGCTCCAGTAATGGAGCCGCCAGTGATATAATCAATTAGTGGGTAAGCGCCCACTGTCATCATATCTCCCGTAATTATTACATTTGACTCTCTAAAATAAATATATATATCACCGTCGGTATGAAACTGCCCAATCAGTCCATAGTCCACTGTTTCACCACCATGAACTAAAGAGCCGCTTTTGTAAAAGGTCTGATTTGCCTGCTCAGCAGCCGCTAATGGGGTGTAGTGGCGCTCTTCCCAATCAACATAAAAATCGTTGTTTTGCCAAAGCCTGGTGTTTTCATGAGCAATAATGTTAACCCCGGCAGGACCCAGTTTATGATTGAGACCACAATGCTGCGGGCGCCAATTGGTATTGAATAAGGTACTTACCGGCTTACCCTGCCCCAGCCTGTCTATTTCCTGCTGAAGAGGACCTGAGTGCTCCATCAGCCCCCCATCAACGACTAATACGGAGTCAGCGCCTATAGCGACCACAACATTGCAGCCTGCCCCGGAAATCAGGTGGATATCACCAATTAAACGACTGGTCACCAGGTTTTGCTGAGCAATTAATACTGATGGCAACGCCATTGCCAGACCACCCAAAGCAGAACCGGCTAACAAATGTCGCCTGCTCAAGCCCTTTATATACTGGCTTTTCTGTTTTTTCATGCCAACCTTTCCCCTCTGGGGTTTACTCCTACAGTCCCTGTAGTCAGTGAATAATTAATTAAGTAGTAGTTAATAGTTTGTAGAAATTGCTTATTACTGAAACTTCCGCCGCTGAATAAAAGCCTTCATTTGAGCACTTATCTGGAGTAGCTCAGGCGAAAAGGGTAAACAGGATAAAACGGTCGGGATATCATTTTCAAGTATTACCGGAGATCAGGCATACGCTTATTTTTTAGCCACACCTATTACCGGTTGATTTGGCGATTAATCCAGAGTGCTGAAATCCGGAACTTTCAAGCCTCGCGCCTGCAAATGCTCATCATATATTTGCTCACTGCAGGAATACTCGAGAATCGGGGTCTCAGGAGAATATCTCAGACTTCCCACTATTCTAACCGGCTCGGTATAAAGCTTGCTGTCCGTGAGCATCATTTCGTTGGTCAGGTATTTCTGTTCTACACCTTCATCGTCAGTCACGCTGACCACATTCCAGCGTTCAACAATTGTAGCGTCATCTGAATTAGGGGTCCTGCGCATATAGGGATATTGGCGCAAATAGGAGGTTTCAATAACCAGCGTATCCTCTTCCCAATGACCCACTGAATAGCCCATACCAGTATTCAGAATTGGTTCCGGCCGGGGACTGCCCTCCAGGTAAATTTTCCGGTATTGAAAATACCCTTCCCAAAGTAAATTGATAAAGCCTTCTGTCTGTACTATTTCTATTGGAAAAGGCGCTCCCCAGATACTTCTGGGCAGGCCAGGTTTAACACAAAACCCACCGGGATCGTCTGACAAATCATATGTGGCCACATATTCGTCATACATTTGTTGTGCAGACTCATTGAATGGCAACTCTCTGGTGCCAGGTTCGAGTCGGGGCGCATTTCGATCGAAACCCGCCGGGAACCAGAGACCATTTAAATCCAGCTGGGCCATTACAGCTGATGAACTCATTAAAAAGCCCGAGACGATTAAGATGCGAGAGCTTATTGAAACGCCGTGGCTTATTATTGAGCAGCTTATATAAAGTAATTTCTTGATCATGTTCTTCCTCAGTCCCACATCTAATTAGAGTTCAAAATGTACGGCCACGTGCAAGATTATAATTCTGGGTATACCCAACAGTTTCACCGCTACACATCTGCGTAATTATTATTGTTATTACATCACCTTCTTTAGGGGCCGCACCCCTAAAGTAAATTTAGCATAACTAAGTAGCAGACCAGCAATATTGTAGCCAATATTTTCTCCAGCTCACATATTTCTGCCTGGCTGATACCCCGTCAAAAAAATCCGGACCTGGACTATTTACCTGAACAATCTTGCCTCTTGCCTCTTGCCTCTCACATTTAATTTTAAGTTGTGGCCAAGGTGAGGCCACCAATCAAAATAAAACCAACACCGGCTATATAACGTAAATATTTTTCATTTATAAACTCTGACAGCATACTGCCTGCCAATACACCAAGCGCTGATGCCAGAATAAGTGCCAGTGATGCGGCAAAAAAAACCGTGAGTTTACTAACCTCTTTATCTGCTGCAAATAACATGGTGGCAAGTTGGGTTTTATCGCCAAGCTCAGCAATAAATACTGTGCCAAGTACTGTTAAAAATATTTTCCATTCCATAAAATCATTCTCTGTCTTACAAAGAAAAGCCGGGCTTTTGCCCGGCTTTCCATTTTATCTTTTTAAATCAAAGATCTTTATTAATTTGGCTTTCTTGCAATAAAAATAAATCGATCCACATCACGGGCATAAATTGGATCTGAAATCGAACGAGAATGATCATCTGCATTGGTTCGTAATAAATCAGAATCTTCTACAATTTCAAGCCCTGAGTCTTCAATCCAGGCACGCGCATCAGACTTTAACATTCTGTGCATCATGCCGTTTTCCATACCTTCCATACCAATATGATCAATAACCGCCACCATACCACCGGGCTTTAGCACGTCAAAAATAGCCTGAAAATAAGGGCCTGCACGCTCAGAATTATTGTGATGAATGTTCAGGGCAGTGATTGCACGATCAATTGAACTGGGTGCGTAGTCAGAGACATCTTCAAAATATGCTTCGGTATTATCAAGACTGGCTGCAACATCTTTTTGGGCCTGACCATTATTGCGTTGCAAAGCGCGTGGCCCAAACTGTGCAATAACTTTACCCTGTGATCCGACAGCGGCAGAAAGTACGCGAGTGTACCAGCCACCCCCTGCACCGATGTCCATGACGGTCATGCCGGCATCAACACCCAGCAAGCTCATTACCTGATAGGGGCGACGAGAGCCATCCCTGACTTTATCAGCTTCGGGACGATTTTCGGATAACATTTTATCCATGAAATCAGGCGCCATATCTGCATTGGCACCAACGGCAATAAATGATAAACAAGTACAAATAAATATTTTTTTAATAAATGACATTGTGTTTTTTTTCCTTTTTACTATTACTTTAAATACTGCCGGATATCATAGTGCTCTTCCGACCTAATCAGTTTTCAATAATTTATTTTGTAAACACCAGAATAAAGCGGTCTGTATTTCTGCCGAGTAGCGGTGAAAAAACCATTTGTGAATGGTCATCAGCATTGGTATGAAGCAAATCGGAATCAATTTGTAATTCCAGTCCGGCAGCTTCAGCCATTGCGATGACATCCTGTTTGGCAATCCGGTGAATGCTTGAGTTATCAGCACCTGGATTACCTTCATGATCAATGATGATAATTTTTCCGCCAGACTTGACCATGCTTGCCATGTTTTGCAGATAAGTTACACCGGATTCCATATTGGTATGATGTATTTCCAAAGCCGCAAATGCAGCGTCTGCATTGCTGGCATCAATCTCGCCCAGGTTATCAAAAGAAACCTCAACGTTGCCCAGACTTGCTGCCATATCTCTTGCAGCCTGGCCATTATTTTGTTGTAAGGCTCGCGGGCCTGGATTTGAAATAACTTTTCCATTGGGGCCAACAGCCGCAGAAAGTACCGTGGTATACCAACCCCCTCCAGCCTGCACATCAACCACTGTCATGCCTTCATCTATGCCAATCAGGTTTACCACCTGAACCGGACGTCTGGTTCCATCTCTGGCTTTATCCGCATCAGGACGTGAATCTGCCTGTAACTTATCCATAAAATCTCCAGCAGGAGCTGAAAACAATGTACTGGCAAATAATACCAGGCTAAGGCTTAGTGTAGATTTAATCAGTAATGTCTTCATTTTTATTACCCTTGGACTATTCGTGTTCTTTTTTAGGTTCATTTATTGAAGCGGGCATCGAAAGTAAACTACCTAAGCTCAGGAATCAAGGGAATCACTGGCCAAGAAAGCCGATTTCACAATTCCTCCAAAAATTCCTGCTGCGAATTAATCCGCAAGATAGTGGCTTTTTTCAACCGGCTTCATACTTGCATTGGCAATCAGACCGACACAAAGCAATACGGCCATCAGGTACATGGTGGTGTTATACAGCCCGGATGTAGGGTCAATTGTGCCCACAGGTGCAATTTCCATCAGGCTGGCAATAGTAACAGTTTGGGCCGCAACGAGTTGATCCAGTTGCTCAACTCCTGTGCCGAATTTTTCCTGAAAAGCGGCTGGATCAATACGGCTAACCAGATCTTCAATTGCCCTGCTCACCGCTGACTCACGCAAAGAAGTTATTGCCAACGGCCCTACAACGCCAGCCGTGCTCCAGGCAGTAAGCAAACGGCCATGGATTCCACCGACATATTTTGTACCAAAAACATCGGCAAGATAGGCTGGTATTGTGGCAAAGCCGCCACCATACATAGTGAAAATAATCATCGTCGCGGCATAAAACAGCACTAACCAGACAACAGCAGGATTGGCACTGACCTGTTGTGCGGCATAGGGTACGGAACAATACAGCACAATCCCGAGGGCAAAAAAGATCCAGTAGGTGTTTTTTCTCCCCAGATAATCAGAAGAGCTCGCCCAGATAAAACGCCCCAGCATGTTGAACACTGAAATCATGCTGACATACAAGGCAGCAAATGCGCCATCAACGATATTCGGCAGTGTTGTACCAAAAATTTCACTCATCATGGTGCTGGCAACACCCAGCACTCCGATCCCAGCTGATACATTCATACATAGCACAATCCAGAGTTTGTAGAACTGCGGCGTCTTCATCGCTTCTTCAATATCAACGTTATGGGAGGTAATCATTTTACTGGAATCAGCATCTTCTTCTGGCGCCACCCAGCCTTCGGGCTGCCAGTCATCCGCTGGAATGCGATAAGAAAATGCCGCAACTAGCATGACCACAAAATATAATAATCCAAGCACAATAAATGTTTGCTCAACACCGGTAGAGCCTGTGCCGACCACATAAACACCTTCCGCACCCTGCACCAGCATGTTGGCTACATCATTAGCGCCGACCACAACCACTTCGATTTGCTCTCCGGCCTGCTGAACAAAACGACGACCAGCCTCAGTAATCAGTGTCACCTGATCAACAGTGCCAAGATAATCCGGAGCCTGATAAAACAGTTGAATGCAATATCTTTTCAGCGGAGCGCCAATCATGGCGCCGCCGCCAAATCCCATAATGGCCATGCCGGCAGCCATACCGCGGCGGTCGGGAAACCATTTAATCAAGGTACTGACCGGTGACACATACCCCAGTCCCAAACCGCAGCCACCGAGCACACCGTAACCAAAATACAGTAGCCACAACTGATGAGTATAAATGCCGATACTGCCGATCAGATAACCCCCGCCCCACAATACTGCAGCGGCGGTACCCACCATGCGCGGGCCGACCTTGTCGAGCCAATGACCAGCGAGGGCCGCAGCCAGCCCAAGAAAAACGATGGCGACAGAGAAAACCCAGGTGACATCCTGCAGGCTCCAATCGTCGGAGGCTGGTAATACGACACCAAATAATCGGGTTAGCGGCGGATTATAGATGCTCCATGCGTAGACAGAGCCAATACATAAATGGATGGCGATGGAAGCAGGGGGAACTTTCCAACGATTGAAGCCAGGCTTGGCAATAATGCGTTTTCTGGATAACAACTCAAGCATAGAATTCCCCTGTTTCTCGACTAAAATCTTTCTCGACTAAAGAGTCTCGACCAAACTGTTTCTACATCAGGTATGTCATGTAGACAAAAATTAACGCAACTACAGTAAGAATGGTAATCGTACCAATACTCCAGTAACGAATGAAATCACTGGGACGATCCTGCCTGGCAATATCAGGACCAAACATCGCCTTATGGTTGAGAAAAGAGAAGACCGGCGCCACAACAAATCCCATGGAAGTAACCCAGGCGATAAAGGTCCCGAATGAGTCCAGCAGGATAAACAGCACAGCCATTACCAGCAGTAGCTCTACACCGATGAAGATGTAGTAGATTTTGCCGAACCTGTCTGATTTTTCCCCGGCACTGACAGGAAATATTTCGACCAGTGCTGCCGCCGAGGAGCGTGGCATTAAGTCAACCAGAGTCAGCAATGTTGAATACATGACAGTAATTGCCGAGAAGGCAATCACCGGGTAAATCCACTCACCAATTGTCAAGGTAAACAGGCTTATCAACTGGGCCGCAAAGTCAGCACCATTGGCCTCCACTTCTACGCCATTGATGTACATCACCATTGTGCCCAGCATCACAAAACAAATGGCGAGGAAGATCGCGGTCCCATAGCCCACATGGAAATCAAAAGCTGCTTCGGCGGTTGTAACTGGTCGCTTGAGACGAATGCTTTTTGCTTTCACCCACAATGACAGGCCAACTGAACCGGCTGTGCCGGTTGGCATCCAGCCGGCAACAGCAATCAGGAACAAAATAGTTGGTATCCTGTTTTCGCCGGCAAGCTCAGTGCCAATACTCGCAGACAGGTTCGCCCCGCCTGTGTCAATCGCACCAATCGCAACAACGGCGGCAATGATGGTTCCGATGGTAAAAAGGATAACCAGTACGCGGGTAATATCTTCCAGCACCGAGTAACGTCCAAGGGCAAGAATAAGCATACAAGAAGCCACCAGGCCGAATTCAATCCCAAGACCCATTTCAATAACAAAGACACTGCGTATGATCGCGGCTGTTGTCACCGCTACACCGGAAATGGCAAAGGTATATTCAAAAAGCTGCATCAGGAAAAAAAGAACAACTACCCCTTTGCCCATCTTTGCATAACCATCAACGAGGGTCTCGCCAGTGGCGGCTGCATAAGTGGCGCCAAACAGGAAGGTCGGATATTTAACCAGGCACACCAGTACGGCATAAGCCACCATGATGAGTCCATAAGTGGCGCCGGCTGTTGGCGATGACACCAGGTGAGACACACCCACTGCCAAAGCTGCATAGAGCAAGCCGGGCCCGAACTTTTCTTTCAAGGTGTCAAACATTTTGCCCCCACAAAATATCTTCTAAAATGGGGTCAGAGCAAAATTTCTATTAGTTTTATTATTGAAGAAGCACTCTAAAGGAAAATTTTGATCTGACCCGCGCTTACCCTACTTCCCGTAACTGGAATAATGTAAGGACGACTCAAGTTCCTTGCAGGTAATAAACTCCAGTAAAACTGCCTCGCCTTTTTCAGTGGCTTCAATACCTCTTTTCAAGGCTGCAACAATATCATTGGGGTCAGTGATACGCTCACCATATCCACCAAACGCTTTAGCCATTTCGGAATAATTACCGCCAATATCTGTAGAGCGATATTTTTCTGTGGACACTTCCATAATAGGAAGCTCCATAGCCATGCAGAAATTATTAAAAAGAATCGACAAGATTGGAATATTTTCTCGAACCGCTGTTTCAAAATCCATGCCGGTAAAACCAATAGCGGCATCTCCCCAAACATTAATACATAGATGGTCCGGGCGTGCCAATTTGGCTCCCATGGCCAGGGGCAAGCCATAGCCAAGCTGCGTCGTTTTTCCCCAGCCAATATAGGATAGTGGCGCTTCACTTTCCCAGAATGGGACAAGTTGATCACGGGGACTGCCAGCATCATGAGTGATAACGACTTTATTTTTATCCACTAATTTATTGAGTTCATAAATCACTCGATAAGGAGTCATAGGCGACTGGTCAGATGTCAGTTTAGGCAGCCATTGCGCCATCCAGGCATCTTTCACTTTCTTAATATCCGCTGGCGTTGATTCTTTTCGACTTTGAGCTTTAGTCAAATCAAGATTTTTTAACTCATCGATCAAGGCACGTAAAGTAAGCTTTGCATCACCAATCAAACCAAGCGCTGCCGGCAAATCCTTGTTCAAATCCATCGGATCAAGCGTGGCATGAATCACTTTTTTGTTATCAGGCATGCGAGTGCCAAACGAGGTAATTGCAAAACTGCAGCCAATGCCAAAAATAAGATCTGCATCATTAAGAAAATGATAAACCGCCAGGGGCGTAGCATGACCGCCGGAACCAATGCTCAGCGGGTGAGTCTCATTGAAGGCACTTTTGCCTTCCAGACTTGTGGTTACCGGAACATTTAATAATTCAGCAATCTCTTTTAACTCATCCCAGGCTTTTGAATAATGAATACCCTGGCCAGCATAGATAACCGGCTTGTCTGCTGCAGCCAGTTCGAGTGCTGCGGCTTTGATACTTTCAGCTTCAGGCGCATATTTGGTTTTATAACTTGGCACGTAATCAGAAATATCTGACTCTTCCTGGCAGACATCCCATGGGATTTCGACCAGTACCGGACCGGGCCTGCCATTGCGCAGCTGAGTAAACGCCCGGCGCATAATATTCTTCACTTCAGATCCCGAGGTAATCGGTTCTGCCCACTTGGTGATGTGCTTCATGTTCAAGGTGGAATTAAAGTTGGGGAAATAATTGGCCAGCTTGCGATCATAGCCTGCGGGCATAATCAGAACCGGTACTGACTCCCCATAAGCCTGAGCAACACCGCCGAATGCATTTTCAGCACCTGGCCCATGCTGCATAACAAAAACACCAATCTCTTCACCAGAGGTCATTCGACTTAAGGCGTCAGCCATATGCACACCGGTTCTTTCCTGACGAACAATAATAGTGCGAATATCTACTTCAGCTGCGGCTTCGATGATGGGGTTTAGAGGATAAGCAAATAAATATTTGATTCCCTCAGCTTTGAGGATCTGAGCGATGGCCTTTGGTACCAGCATGTACTACTTCCTTTATAATTATTGTTATTAAATTGAAAATTTTAATATGGCTTTGAATATAACAAAGCGCAGTCAATGCTGCGCCTTTATGGTTCTGTTAATAGATTTCATATTTGCTGCTTTTTCAGCAAGTGATTATTTTATAGTTATTTCCACTGAATAGTACCTATTAAAAGATTTAAGGTATTCAGAAGAAACTGTCATAGGCGATTTTGCTAAAAGATTCATTGTTCAGAAAGCCTTCAGGGTAACCGCGTACCGGGTTTGTGGCAGTGATTTGCTCCAGCGTCAAGCCTGCCTTGATTCCCTCGTAAACCCTGTCGCGAATAGTCTCCAGCATCTCCACATAGTCCAGCATATCCTGGCGACCGGAAAGTTGTCCGTGCCCCGGAATGACTTTTGTATCTGCATCAGCCATGGCAATAGCCCCGTGCATTACCCTGATAATGCCATTCAAATTACCGCCATTGGGCACATCTATAAAAGGCAGGCCATATCGCACAAATACATCGCCGGTATGGATCACATTGGCTTCCTCAAATTTAAGAATTGTGTCTCCATCGGTATGCCCTGAACCAAAATGCATTGCCTGTAAAGTGTGACCGTTGTAATGAAGAGTCATTGAATCTGTAAAAGTGATTTTGGGCAGGCCGTCAGCGTTGTAGGCATTTTGCTGCACATTAACTACCTGTAGAAAATTATCTTCAGTCATACGCATTCTGGCATTGTCCTGAGCGATAATGACGGCACCGCCTGCACCAAAGTTTTCATTGCCGTCACTATGGTCATAATGAAAGTGGGTGTTGAAAACAAACTGCACATCATCATTGGAATATGCAGCAATGGCCGTTTTGATTTTCTGAGTCAGTGGCCCAAATTGATCGTCGATAATAAATACGCCATCTTCCCCTACACTAAGGCCAATATTGCCACCCGAGCCCTCCAGCATATAAATGCCGTTTGTCACTTCATTTACCGTAATTTCAATTTCATCAAAATCTGTTTGAGCAGAAACAAATATCGGCGTGCAAAGCAAAGCCATGGTCAGTTTTTTAAACATGTTATTTTCCTTAATTTGTTATGTAATCCGCGGAAACACTGGCCAATATAGAGAAAGCATTCATCATGGTGATCGCCTTTCACACCCCCCTCTTTTTCCCGCCTTATTGTTTTGCTTTATTGAGCGCGCATCCACAGGAGCATAAACCAGCACACATAACAGGGCAACTTGGCGGTAGCAAGGGGCAATACAATAGACATGATTGTGTCAGTATTATGAAATTAGCAGCCCTTTATTAGGGTAGCCGGTGCGGGGATGGTATTCTTTTGACAAACATGATTATATGTCTTCCCCCTTTACAAAACGCCATTTTCCGGGGGGAGCAGGGCTTGAGTTCCACTATTTTTATGCCTGGTTTGCGGCAAGTGGGCACGGCATTCAGAAGGAGTTTTTGTGCCTTCTTTTACAGCCGCGGTAATTAGCCCAGAATGAGATAGAATTTTCAGGGTCTTACCCACAGTGGGTAGTTCTTCAAACCGAAGCACTTCAAATTACGTATTGGCAGTATGATCGAATTTTTCTTCAAATATCCCCGATCAGTATTTAATGACAGCGACTTCATTTTCGCCAGCGCTTGGCCAATATGGATGATGTTTGGGGTGATTCTTGCCTTTCTGGCCGCTCTGGTCGTGTTGTTTATGCGACGGCCGGGCAATATGAGCTGGTTGCAGCTCGGCTCTATCGGTTTTGTGCAACTTTTAATGCTTACTGTAGTTATGGTGGTGGTCTGGCAACCAGCACTGGTATCCGAGCGTCTGCTCAGCGGTGAAAATGCTGTAGCAATTATGCTCGATACATCCGGGAGCATGACCTTCAATGAGGGCGGGGCGACCCGAATGGATCAGGCGCAGTCATTATTGACGCCGGAATCTCTTGAAGATATCGCCGATATTTACACTATCCTGCCTTATGGCTTTTCAGCTACCGCTAATACCCTGGATTCCTTTTCTACCCTGCCCGAACCCGGTGTAGCCACCAACCTGGGGCAGTCCATTCTCCAGACTCTTCGTCAGGCTAGTAGCGCCTCTCTTGGTGCAGTCATTCTGATGAGTGACGGCGCTGATAATGGTGGCGCTATCAGCCAGGCTGAGATGAGTGAAATTGCTGCTTTTGGGGTTCCCGTACACAGTGTTGGTTTAGGCCGCGAAAGCATCCCGGAAGACCTGGAACTCACCGAAGTCCTGCTCCCTGAAAAAGCACTCCCTGGAACAACCCTGTCTGCCCGTGTCGGAATACGCCATGACCAGGGCGGTAGCGCCAGAATCAAGGTCTATGATGGTGACACCTTCCTGTCTACTGAAGAAATTGCCCTCAGTGACGGGCAGAATATGACCTTGGCCTTCATTGATATTGAAGTGCCTGAACCTGGTCAGCTGGACCTGCGTTTTACCCTTGATCCCATCGACAATGAAAGCAATCTGGCAAATAACACGCGCGCCCGTGTAGTAGATGTCGAGGAAAGTCGTTACAAGGTCTTGTATGTGGAAGGCGAGCCGCGCTGGGAATACAAATTCATGCAGCGTGCCCTGAATGATGACCCCAGTATCCAGTTATCAACACTGCTGAAGGTCACTCCCAATAAATATTATCGGCAAGGGATTGAAAGCCCCGAACAGCTGGAAAACGGCTTCCCAACTGAGCGAGCCGAGCTGTTTGATTACGATGCCCTGATAATCGGTAGCATGAATGCCGCAGAACTGACCAGTGAGCAACAAGAAATGATTCGGGATTTTGTCAGCGAGCGAGGCGGCAGCTTCATGATGCTGGCAGGTCTTAACGGTCTTGGTCTGGGCGGCTGGGGCGAAACTGTGGTCAACGAAATACTGCCGTCGCGCCTGAACGCAGGAGAAGCGGCTTTTATCCGTGAAAAGGCGCCCGTGGCTTTAACTGATAGCGGCCGACTTGCTCCCATGTTGCAGTTCAGCGACAGCGAATCCGAAAATGACCGTTTGTGGTCTGAACTCCCGGAAGTTGCCGACTACCAGCAAATTGGGCCTTTACGCCCTGCAGCAACAACTTTACTGGGCGTGAATGTCGAAGGCCGAATCCAGCCTTTATTAGTCACCCAGCCTTACGGACGCGGCCAAAGTTATATTCTCGCCACAGGCGGTACCTGGCGCTGGCAAATGAGCCTGCCCGTGGCAGACATGCGGCACGAGACCTTCTGGCGCCAACTTACCAGAGCACTGGTTGCAAACTCCCCCAGGCCTTTTGAACTCTCAAGCCGTATTGAAAATGAAGAGATTAAGGTCCGTGCCCAGTTGCGAGACCCTGATGCCGAAGAAAACCAGGGGCTGGCCATATCTGCGGTGGTGTCTTCCGAAAACAATGATGTGGTGAGTCTCGAACTGCAGCCTGTTTCAGGGCAACCAGGTGTCTATGAAGCAGGTTTTAAACCTGAGCAAACCGGCCTGTATAGTATCGATGCCATCTCCCGTGTCGGCGAAACCCTGGTGAGCTCTTCAACAACTGCCGTACGCTATGATCAGGGTCAGGAAATTTTCAATGTCCGCCAAAACAGACCTTTACTGGAAAGAGTTGCCCAGGTCACCGGTGGACAATACTGGACACCGGAGCAATGGAATGAAATTCCTGAAGCCATTTCCTATTCCACTGCAGGTATTACCGAACAGCAAATCAGTTATTTGTGGGATGCACCTTTCTTTTTTCTGTTACTGATACTACTGAAAACCCTCGAGTGGTTATTAAGACGCCACTGGCGGACTATCTAGGAAATTCTGGTGACAAATAGCACAACAAACAAAGTGATGACGAAAGTGATGAACAAACTACAGCTTGTGTTGCTTCTATCAAGCACCATCTTGCTAATGCCAAGTGCCAACGCCGCTTTATACGTCACTATTGTGCAAGGCCTGGGCGGCTTACCTGAATACGATGACAAATTTACCGATCAGGCGCAAAAAATTTATCAAGCATCCCTCACTCTGGCTGATGCCTCGCATGTGACCTCGATGGCGGGCGATGATGCAGCACGAAGTGCGCTGCTTATTCACTTTCAAAACCTCGCAGAGTCCATGAATGAAGATGATAGAGCAGCTATTTATCTGGTGGGTCATGGCAGTTATGACGGAGAACAATACAAGTTTAATATTCCAGGGCCGGATATCACCGCTGCAGATCTGGCTGAAATTCTGGAAAGTTTTCCCGGGCAGAATCATTTCCTGGTAAACACTTCAAGCACCAGTGGCGCTATTCTCGAGGCACTCGAAAGTGACCAGCGTGTCATCATTACCGCCACGCGCAATGGCAATGAAAAAAATGCCACAGAGTTCGGTAATTATTTTGCCGATGCCCTGGCCAGTGATATTGCAGACATTAACAAAAATAATAATGTCAGCATTCAGGAAGCTTTCGATTTTGCCGAACGCAGCGTTGCAGAATTTTTTGAATCCTCAGGCAGGCTGGCAACAGAGCATCCACAGATTCGAGGCGAAGGCGCAGCAAGTTTCAGTCTTGCGAGAGTTGAACCGCTTGAAACGTCTGATGAGAACCCCCTTATCAATGCATTACTCAGCAGAAGTATTGAACTCAATGCGGAAATTGAATCACTGCAATTACGGCGCAATGAATTTTCCAATGTAGAGTATATCCAGAGTCTGCAGGCTCTCATTCTGGAGTCCGCCGAGATTAGTGAACAGATAGACAGTTTACGGGAAGGCACCCAGGCAAATGTTCAATAGGCCTAAGCACACATACTCATTTCATGATCTCGCTGCTCCTGTTGTTGCATGTGTTGTTGCCTGTGTTTTTGCAAGTATTGCTGCAAGAGCAGCCAAACCGACTGCTATTGTTCTTCTTGCGGCTCTTCTCTCTATAGTGCCCCATTCTTCTTTTGCCCGTGACCACCTTTATGGCGCCATAGATAACGAAAGCCTGCTGCAGTGTGAAACCGTGAACTGGGCAGGACAGTTACTGGAAGCTGCGGCTTGCTACAGTGGACTGCACAACGGCGAGCAAACACCACAAATCCGCGCTGAAGCTTTCTGGGCACAAGGCGACCTGCAAAGTGCCAACACACAATTTCAGGATGCCATTAACCGCTTCCCCGAAGACCCAATGGTGAGAGTACGCTGGGGTGAGCTTTTTATAGATTCATACCAGTATTCCGAAGCCTATGCCCTGTTTGGTGAAGCACTGGAAATTGATCCTGAAAATTCCTGGGCACACATCGGCGCTGCATCTGCCCTCAGCGAAGGTGGTGATCCGGAAGCCCTTAATCAGCATTTAAACAAGGTCATGGAAGAAGGGCTTGCACCCCATGGCGCCAAATTGCGCGCCATGATGATGGTGATTCGCTCGCTATTGCGTCAGGATCGTTATCAGGAAGCAGAAGGATCTCTGGAAGAGGCTTTTGAATTTGCTGAAGATGAAAGCCTTGCCACCATGGAACTTAAAGCCCTGAGAGCTTCTTATGAATTCATGACCCGTGGCGATTACCAGTCCTGGATAGATGCATCTCTGAAAGAAAGTCCTGGCTATGGAGATGCCTGGTTCATTCCCGGCTACCATGCCACGATAATCCGACGTTATGAGGAAGCAGGTGACTTTTTTAAGGAAGCCGTCACCTTGCAGCCCGACCACTGGGAAGCTCATATTTACCTGGGCCAGAATTACCTGCGTCTTAACGATATCAATGACGCTATCAGGCATGTGAATATTTCTTATGATGGCAATGCCTTTAACCCGATGACAGTCAACTTGCTTCGTCTTCTGGACACCTTCACCGAGGACTTTGTGTCCATTACCTATCCCGATCCACCAGAAGGCCCCTTGCCAGCGCTCGTGGTCAAGCTGCACAAAGACGAGCGTGATGTGCTGAAAAATTACACGCGCAAATTATCGGAAGACAGTATTGATGTGTATACCGAGCGTTATCGTTTTGAGCCGAAAGAACCCATCATTGTAGAAATTTATCCCAACCACGAAGATTTTGTAGTGCGCTCCATCGGGATGCCCGGCGTAGGCATTCTTGGTGTCACCTTTGGCTATCTATTTGCTATGGACTCACCCACCGGCCATCCCGACCAGAGATACCACTGGGGAACAACGCTATGGCATGAAATGGCCCATGTTTTTACCCTTAAGGCGACCGGCAACCTGGTACCACGCTGGTTCAGTGAAGGTATTTCAGTGTATGAAGAATGGCGTACCGGTCCCATACCCGGCCGTAAAATTCCTACCGATGTTTTGCAAGCCATGGCAGAAGGTAAATTCCTCCCTATTGCTGTCCTGGATGATGGTTTTATGCGCCCGGATTATCAGGGACAAGTGATTGTTTCCTATATGCAAGCCGGCTTGATTTTTGACTTCATTGACCTTGAATACGGTTTCGACAAAATTGTCGACATGCTTTATCTGTTTAACGAAGACATCACGCCTGTTGAAGCCATTGAGCAGGTTCTGGGAATTAGTGACAGCGAATTTGACCGCCACTTCAAACAGTTTATTGATATTGAGTACGGCCCCTTGCTTAGTGGTCTGAGCGTCTGGATGGAAGATATGAGTGCCGGTTATGAAGCCTTGCAGGCAGAACAATGGCAAGAAGCCGCGGCGGCAGCAGAACGGGCAGTCTTTACTTATCCGGATTATGTAGAAAATGACAGCGCGTATATAGTCATGGCACGGGCCTACCAAAAACTTGATAAAAAGGAAGAAGAGTTTCAGGCTCTGCAAACGTTCTGGCAAAAAGGCGGTTATCTGCCTGCAGCCCTGCTCAGTCTTGCCGATTACTATCTGGAACGTAAGATAAATACAGAAGCAGAAGCCGTTCTGGTGGATATCAGCTATGCCGACCCCTTTATTGAGGACCTGCATGTGAAACTGGGTGATCTTTATATGGACACCCAGAGGCCGGCAAAAGCTCTGGAAGAATTTGAAGTATTGCTGGCACTGGACCCGCTGGATAAAGCCTCTGCCAATTACCGTATTGCCAATGCCTATAAGGCGTTGGACAATGATGATAAAACCATGGAGTACCTGATGACAGCGCTGGATATTGCGCCCCAGTTCAGGCCGGCCCAGCAATTATTGCTGGAAATGAGCAGGACAAGTAATTAATCAGGCACTTTAAAGAATACAGTCAACGAAAAAGAAAAATAGAGACAACCCACAAGAATATAAGCAAGACATACAGGAACGTGATATGAGCGAAGAAGTTAACGAAGCATTTGATACTGATGAAACCCGAGAACTGGTCAAGTCATTCCAGGTTGCCAATAGCAAAATCCGCGATCAAATAGCCGGCACTATTATTGGCCAGCAGCATATCGTCGATAATCTCCTCATTACATTGTATGTGGGTGGCCATTGTTTGATAACCGGAATGCCAGGCACGGCAAAAACCCTGCTGGTACACACCCTGGCCTCGGCACTGGGACTGACCTTTAAACGCATTCAGTTTACGCCCGACCTGATGCCTACTGATATTACTGGCACCGACATGGTTGAAGAAGACCAGAGTACCGGTAAGCGTGATTGGCGTTTTGTTCCTGGACCGGTGTTTACCAACGTATTGCTGGCCGATGAGATTAACAGGACGCCGCCAAAAACCCAGGCGGCTCTTTTGGAAGCCATGCAGGAAAAAACCGTTACTGTGCGAGGCCAGCTTCATACCCTGGATAAACCCTTCCTGGTACTGGCAACACAGAATCCCATTGAGCTGGAGGGCACCTATCCATTACCGGAAGCGCAACTTGACCGCTTTTTGTTTAACGAGATTCTGGATTACCTGTCACCCGAAGAAGAAGTGGCAGTGCTTGACCGCTTTACCCGACGTGTTGACATGCCGGCTGTGGAAGCCTGTACCACCAGTGAAGAAATTATCAAGTTCCAATGGCTGGTCCGTCAGGTGCCTATTTCAGAATCTGTTACCCGCTATGCCGTAGATGTGGTCAGGGCAACTCGTCCATCGGACCCGCTGGCCACTGACATGATTAAAAAATACATCAACTTCGGCTCCAGTATCCGTGCTTCGATGAATCTGGTACTGGCCTCCAAAGCCCGTGCCCTGATGGCTGGTCGTTACCATGTCACACCGGATGATATTAAATCTCTGGCGCCCCCTATTCTGCGTCACCGTGTATTACCAAATTATTATGCAGAATCTGATGGCGTCACTGTCGATGACATCCTCAACAGTATGCTAAATGAGTTACCTGCACCGAGTGCAGCTACCTGAGCAAGGAATTTGAGCGATTAAAATGAAGATGAAGCTATGAGCCCTGCCAGCACTGAAACGAGAAATGCCCAGACCCGCCTGCTGGATCCCAGTGTGCTGGCCAGCATGTCAAATCTGGAGCTGGTAGCCAAAGCTGTTGTGGAAGGTTTTGTGAATGGCCTGCACCGCTCACCCAAGTTTGGCTTCAGCCAGGAATTTGTTGAGTACCGGGAATACTCTGATGGTGATGATCCGCGTTATATCGACTGGAATGTTTTTTCCCGCACTGATCGTACCTATATCAAACGCTTTATGGGCGAAACCAACAGCCACTTGATGCTCTTGCTGGATACCAGTGCCTCAATGGGCTTTGGTAGCGGTAGCACCAGTAAACTGCAATATGGCAAATATCTGGCGGCCTCTCTGGCCTACCTGTCGTCGCGCCAGCATGATGCTATTGGTGTGATGCTGTTTGACGATGACGTGGTGGATTATCGGCCTCCAGCAAGCAAGGTAGGCTCCCTGCAAGGAGTAATCCATACTCTGGATAAGGCCGAAGCGTCTATGGGAACAGACATTAATAAACCCATGAATCGCTTTCGTGAACATGTAAAAAAACGCGGTCTGGTTGCTGTGATTTCTGATTTTTACTGTGATGCAGAAGAACTATTGGAGAATATTCGCCCCCTGGCTATGCACGGGCAGGACGTGATTATGTTTCATCTGCTGGATGCCGATGAGCTGGATCCAAAAATCAAGCAATCCACCCTTTACGAAGATATGGAAACCGGCCAGGCCATAGAAGTAGAACCCGCCTATATGGCAAAAGCCTATCGGGAAAAGATCCAAAACCATATCAAAAATATTGAAGAAGCAGCCAACGGCATTCGCGCTGATCATGTATTGATTAACACTGCTGATCCCCTGGATAAGGCGCTGCATAATTATTTAACATTCAGAGAGAAGAGAGGTTAACCCGTGGCACTGCTAGGCCCCTTATTTCTTCTCGGTCTTCTTGGCATCGGCCTGCCAATCTGGCTGCACCGCCTTGAAACCCAGGTCACAGAACGGGAACAGTTCAGCACCGCGATGTTTCTTGAACCTGCCAGAAAACGTATCCATGTGCAAAGGAAGTTGAAATATTTGCTGCTGATGGCCCTGCGTATTCTCTTTTTCCTGTTTCTGGTGCTGGCCTTTGCCCGACCGGTCCTTTTCTCCCCACCCCAGGCCCTGGTTACTGAAGACACCACTCATCATGTCATTGTGCTGGATACTTCGTTTTCCATGCAGGCTGGCGACAGTTTTACCACGGCGGTAGAACGCGCTCAGGATATTATCAATGGGCTGGGCGCTGACGAGGTGGCGAGCCTTTACACAGCCTCATCAGGTATTACGACAGTGGCGACTGCCGCCGCCGATGGCGCCATCCTCAATCAGGCCCTGAGCGGCCTCGCCCCGGACAATGGCAAGCTTGATCTGGGTACTATGGTGACCAGTATGAATACGCTGATCGAGTCAAGTCAGGCCAACTTTGTGCTGCATTTTATCAGCGATTTCCAACAGACCGGCCAGGCAGTCCGCTTTGCCGACATGATTCCGGATGTCATCAACGGCAGGCCAGTGCTACTGGAACTTGAGCGAGTGCAAACAGATAACCTGGCAAACTGGGCGGTTGATTCCGTTCTGGTGAGTAATCGTAATGCCGTTGAAGCAGGCATTCGAGGCTTTGCAAGCAATGATGATTCCTCAGCGCGCACAATCACCCTGAGCATCAACAATATGCTCCAGCAGGAACAGCAGGTCACTCTCAATGGAGGAGGCCTGAGCTTTATAAATTTTGATAATGTGGTGTTTGAGGAAGGTGATAATCGTGTTGATATCAGACTTATACCCAATGATGCTCTGGCCGGCGATGATATTCGTCACACGGTGTTTGATAACTCACCACCAACCCCGGTGCTATTGCTGACCGAAAATCCGCAATCGCTGGGCGTTACCTATATCTCTGCTGCTTTGGAAACCGCGCCAAGGGGCTATGAGGTCATCACTCAGATTCTTGCTGATCTGGATGCGCGCGTCCTGCAGCGTTATCCCTGGATAGTGATTGAAGACATTGGGGCTATAAACGTCAGTCTGGCCACTGCAATCACCGATTATATAAGTGGCGGCGGCGCCGTGCTGGCCGCCGTTGGCGAATCCAGCCTGGGCCTGGACTCGGTCCCCGTTATGAACCTGGCAGTGGGCAGTAACCCGATACGCCGCGAAAACCGCAATCCAATCACCATGATAGATAATAGCCACCCTGCCCTGTCAGAAACATCAGGCTGGGGCTCAGTGAACATGCAAACTCTACCCGTGAGTTTAAACGGCGGCGAACGCGTGCTCATTGCTCAGGCAGATAACCGTCCGGTATTACTGGAAAGCAATATTGGCCGCGGTCGCCTGATGCTGTTAACCACGGCGCTGGACAACACACTCAGCGACTTACCTGTAAAACCTGTCTTTGTCAGCTTCATGGCGGAAGCTGCACGCTATCTGTCCAATGAAAACCTGTTAGTCCGCGAACAAGTCGCGGAAAGCTTTTTACAACTTTCTCTGGCTGGCGGCTCTTCAGGCCAGGTCTATGATCCAGATGGCGTGAGCCTGCTGTCACTGTCAGATACCACCCAGGCCCAGGATATTCCCTTGAATAAAACCGGTTATTATCAGGTCTTTTCTTCTGGAGGCGAGGTTCTGGTTGCCGTGAACCCTGACCAAAGAGAGTCAGATCTCACAATAATGGATGCCCAGGTATTACAAAACTGGCAGAATGTGGTGGCAGGTACTGCTAATACAGGAGAGCAGGCTTTAAATTCAGAGTCTGGTGTTGCTGACGAGGATCTGGAAGAAAATGAAATCTGGCGAATTTTCCTGATTCTGCTTGCACTCATAGTCATTGCAGAATCACTGCTGGGTAACCAGCATTTACGCGTAAGAACAGGAACCCTATAAACCTTAGTAATAAAACTGTAGTAATAAAACAATAGTAAAGCAGCAATAGTTAAGAAACTATTCAGACAATAGACAGGCATAAAATAGATGAATACTTCCGATAGACTGGATCAGTATCTCGACGCCTTTAAGCAGCGTCTTCGAAAACTCACCTTGCTGCAGGGTCTGGCCGCTACTGTTGTAGTGCTATTGGTGCTGTCTGTTATTGGCGCCTGGTTTTCCACTGAAAGTGGTTTTGCCGGCGATACTGTTGCCGCTTTCCGCATTATCCTCGTCCTGGCAGTGGCTGCTGTCATCATCACCAGAATCATCCGTCCTCTGCAGGACCTTGATGCCGATATCAGCCGCAAGGTAGAAGAGCGTTCACCGGATTTCGGTGGCCGCATAGAAACCTATATGCAGATGCGGGAAAGCAATAACCCCTTCCGCGACCTGCTCGCTGAAGATGCCTTGCAGGTCAGTGATAGCCACCCTGTTCGTCAGGAAGTTAATCAGAGAGATTTTGCTATCGCCGGCGCCATCGGTGGCACGGCTGTTGTCGTTTTACTTATTCTTTTAGTTGCCGGTCCTGGCATGATGAATTACAGCCTGCGCAATTTATTTGCCGGGTGGGCCTTTGATGATCTTTTACCACCGCAATCCATTACTGTTACGCCCGGTAACCAGAGTGTCCGTCTTGGCGCCAACCTCAGAGTAATGGCGGTCATGGAAGGCTTCTCACCTGATGATGCCGTCATCCATGTGCGCGAAACCGGTGGCGAATGGCAAGATGTTGAGATGGTAAAAAGCCCGGCCGGCTTTGAGTTCACCTTTTTTTCCCTGCAGGACAACATGAACTACTTTGTTACTACCACAGGTATTCGCAGTCCTGAATATACAATTCAAGTGGTCGAAGTTCCGGGCATAGAAAGTCTGGAGCTTACTTACAATTATCCTGAATGGACCGAACGTGATCCGGAAACCTTTGAACTGGGTGATATTCGAACTTTGCCTGATACGCGCATTGAACTGAAAATTACCACAAGCACACCCTTGTCCGATGGCGAACTGGTATTGAATGAAAGCGCCCAGCCACTTTCCGTTGCTGGTGTTGAAGCCACGACAGAATTTATGGTCACTGATGAAGGCGAATATTACATTGCCGCGATTGTCGGTGGTGAGCAAGTACGCCTGAGCGATGACTACTTTATCCGCATTGCCGAGGACGGTAAGCCAGTCATCGAATTCATTCGACCTGGGGGCGACTGGAATGCCAGCAATATTGAAGAAGTCACGGCTCGCATTGAAGCCAGTGACGATTTTAATCTGGAAGCATTGACCCTTAAATATTCAGTCAATGGTGGCGACTGGCAAAGTGTTTCTCTGGCTGAAAATATTCGCGATATCACTGCCGAGCATATTTTTATGCTGGAAGATATTCGCGTACCTGAGGAAGAAATAGTCGAAACCAATGTCGGCGCTTTCACCATTGTTACTTCAGAACAGGAACGCATTCAGGAATCTGAAGATGACTATGTCAATCTGATGATTGGTAATGACGACAGCGAAGCACTGGCCCCTGCAGAAGTCCCCCTGGTGCCCGGTGACCTGATTTCATTCTATGCCGAAGGCAATGACCGCACCCAGACTGTGCGCACAGATATGTTTTTCATTCAGATACAGTCCTATGCCCGCCGTTATAGCCAGTCACAACTCTCCGGTGGTGGCGGTGGCGGCGGTGGTGGCGGTCCTCAGGATGAGATCTCTAACCGGCAACGACAAATCATTACTTCCACCTGGAACCTGATTCGTGAACAGGCAGAAGATGCCAGTGCTGGTCAGGTTCAGGTCAACTCCACCTTGTTATCTGAACTGCAGGCAACTCTCGCAGAACAGGCTGCAACATTAGCCCAGCGTACACGTGCCCGTGAGCTGGACAATATGGACGAGCAAATTGAGCAGTTCGTTACCAATATGGAGCAGGCTGTACAAAATATGTATCCCGCCTCCGAACGTCTGGCGGCAATAGAACTGGACGAAGCAATTCAGCCCGCCCAGGAAGCACTGCAACATTTGCTTCGTGCGGAAGCAGTATTCAATGAGTTCCAGGTCAACAACCAGCAAGGCGGTGGTGGTGGCGGCGGTGGCGGCCGCGCGCAACAGGACCTGGCAGAAATGTTTGAGCTGGAAATGGATCTTGAGCTTAATCAGTATGAAACCGGTAACAATGCCTCGCCTCAGGCCCAACAAGCCGAAGAAGAAGACATCATGGACCAGCTGGATGAGCTGTCACGCCGTCAGCAGCAGCTGGCCAATAATCTGCGCAACGAACAGCAAATTTCTGAAGCGCAGCGTTATCAGCAGGAAATGCTGAGGCGCGAAGCCCAGGAATTGCAAGACCGTCTGGAAGAGTTGCAACAGCAACGGGAAAGCCTGCAGCGTGGACAGGGACAACAGATTTCCCAAAACCAGCCCCCCCAAGGCCAGCAAGGCGAGCAATCTGGACAGCAAGGCCAACAAGGTGGGCAGCCCGGACAATCAGGTCAACAGGGTGGCCAGCCTGGTCAACAGGGTCAGCAGTCCAACCAGGGCGGCCAGCAAGGCGAACAACAAGGTGAGCAAGTTGCTCAAAGCGAACTGCAACGGCGGCTGGACAGTGCCATTCGCGCCATGGAACAAAGTGCCGAGGCAATGCGCAACAATGGCAGCGCCGAAGAACGCCAACAAGCGGCGGATGAAGCCGGACGACAACTGGAAGGTGCCCGGGAACAAATAGCGGCTGATCAGCTGGCAGACATGCAATCTTCGTTCAGCAATATGGCTGAACAGGCTGAGCGCATGCTCAGGGAACAACAGCGCCAGGAACAGGTATTGGAACAGGCCATGGCGAAAGCGGTTGCGGAAAGAGAATCTGGTGAAGATCCAAACAGTCGCGGCATGGAGCTGCAGGAAGAATGGCAACTGGCGCGTGAAAAGGCAGAACTGGCAGCGGATCTTTCCAGTTTGCAGGAACAGATGCTTAGCTCCATGCAACGTTTTGGTGATGAGGTTCCCAATGCCTCAAGAGAATTGCAGCAAGCCAACCAGGAAGTCGTGGAAAGTGAACTGGAACAGGCCCTTACCAATGCCGGCCTCTACATTGACGCCGGTTATGCCCTTTATATTGCTGGCAACGAAAGTGCTGTAACCGCTGAAATGCGCAAGCTGGCGGATTCATTGGAAGATGCTCAGGAAATGGTATTAACACAAGGTGCCCCAGGCACTTCTGATCTGGAAGTTGCCCAGCGACAGGCTCAGGCCCTGCGCGCTCAGCTACAGGAGCAGCTGGCACAAAACCCTCAGCCTGGACAGTCAGGTCAGGAAGGCCAGCAAGGTCAGCAACAGGGTGGTGGTAATTCAGGCGCTGATCGTTTCGCCCTTGGCCCTCGCTTCGGTGCCTGGAATGGCGTGGATCCACTTAATAATGGCCCAATAGATTTACCCGATCAGTTCTATGGCAATCTTGATCAGTTTACTGACATCGCCAGAGATGCGGTACAGGATCTGGAACTCAACGCCGAAGAACTGGCTCAGATGGTTGACTGGATCCGTCAACTGGAAGCCACGCGCCTGAATCGTAACGAAGCAATTCTCGCCGGCGAGTACAATGACATGCTGGCTTTAATTGAGCAGCTGGAAGTTGGCCTGCAGCTGGATAACGATAACAATAATCCCAACAATGTGCGTACCGCTACTCAAGATCTTATTCCTGATGAATACAAGGAATCTGTGGCGGAGTATTTCCGGCGTCTAAGCAGGGAATAAAGGCAGTTACAAGTTACAAGTTACAAGTTACAAGTTACAAGGATATGACAATTTAAGCCGCCCGATTTATCAAAATGTGGCGGCTTTTTTGTGAAATCGGTAAATAAAACCTTTTAAAACCTCTTCCAGCCTGGTGCATAAGCTCATTTTGGGAGATTATTTATACCGGAGTAATTATAAATGCATCATTCAATAAAAATTAAATTACTGGCCTTGGCTTTAACTGCCTTGCCTTTTCAACTTAGCGCGCAGGAATTTATTGCCGGCGAACCTTTAAGCTCAGTTAATGAAGCGGGCGTCACCATGCCCATGTCTGACAATGTAAAAGTGTTTGGCAGTTTTCATTTTACCGAGAGCTGTACTTTTGATGCGGACAAAAATTTAATTCTTGCCATGAATGCCGGCAACCGTGCTGAAGGCGCTGAGCAGGATGGCTTTGTATCATTAATTAATCCCGACGGCAGTGTGCATACTGCCAAGTGGATTGGTGCTACACGCGATGGTCTGGAATTACATGATCCTCTTGGTAGCGCTGTGAGTAATGGCGTTTTATATACCGTGGATATCGGTTTTTTACGCGCTTACGATCTGGCCACTGGCTCGCCAATCAGCTCTGTTCCTGTACCTGGCTCCACTATCCTTAATGGTATTGCTGTGGCTGATGATGGCACCGCTTATATTTCCAATTCACGCGAACCGGAAGTGATCTATAAAGTAAGCCCTGAAGGCAGTAGCACCGTGTTTGCTCAGGGTGGCGATTTAAATGTCCCCAATGGCGTCGCCATGGATATGGATGGCAACATCGTGGTGGTTAATATCGGCAATAACACCGTGATTACCTATGCCCCCAATGGAGATCTTGTGCGCACTGAACATGCCGCAGAAGCGGGCAATGATGGCGTTGTGGTAACAGCCGATGGCACCAAGTATGTCAGCAGTGTGCGTTTTGGCAGCGTCTCACGCATCAGGCCTGGCCAGAATGCTGAAGTAATTGCCACCGGCATCCCCAGTGCGGCGTCAATGTGTTATGACTCTGTACAACACCAGCTGGTTATTCCCCTCAATCCAAATAATGCTTTAGCCTTTATTAAACTATAAAGCGGGATGGAAGCTTCAACAGCATGCCTTTAATAAATCCTAAAATTTTGTATCCACTATTAATAAGTTTATTAGCAGGTTTGTCGACATTGGCCCACGCTGCGATACCTGATGAAATCAGCGCTATCTCTGGCACTTACGCCGGGCGGGCTTACAACGGCAGTAATCTTGATCCTGTATTTACTGTACTGGCCTTTGATACCCGTGGCCGCTTTGCAGGGACCTACAAGGTTGATGATGAGAATGGGTTTTATGAAGGCAGGCTTTCCAATTTAATTCCCGAGGGTAATCGCGCCTTCTCTCTGGAATGGACTGACCAGTTTGGTGAAGGTTTTGTGTTTCTGGAATTCAGCACCGACTACTCTTCTTTTAGTGGCTACTGGACAGACATTGACGGTGACGATCAGTTTCCCTGGAACGGTCGTCGTCAATGATATGAGTAACGTTATAAAGTCCCTTTAAAATCCGTTAGCATACACTTACTGCCAACTAATATTGCCAAGGAAACACCATGAGACTCTTACACCACACCTGCGTTAGCTCCAATGATCTCAACAGAGCTACTGAATTCTATATCGAAGTCCTTGCTCCCCTTGGTGCGCAACTGGTTGGCACAGTCGAAGGACATTCCGCCATGTTTGGCACCGACGAGGGGCCGGAGTTTTTTGTCCTGAGCCCGACTAATGGCGAGCCTGCAACAGTTGCCAACGGTGGCACCTATGGATTGAAGTCACCTACTCGTGCTGGTGTTGATGAATTTCATGCGAAAGGGATTGCCATGGGCGCTATTGATGAAGGCGCACCAGGACCGCGTGATTTTGCACCTAATGCTTATGCGGCCTATATGCGTGATCTGGATGGCAACAAGATTTGTGCAGTGTGCTTTGCCGAGCCTTGATAAAGAGCCTGATTTTAATTTTAATTTTTAATTTACCAGACGGACGATGTCCGCCATGTCGGATGGCGGGCTACGCCCTTATCCGACCTACATCTTTTCCACTTTTAGCTTTTAGCTTTTAGCTAGTTATCCAGGTCCAGACGACTGCCCTCAAATTCTCGCTGAATTGGCAGCCCCCTGGGGTCCATACTGACCTGCTCAAGAAACAGGTCTAACTCTTCTATCATCTCACCGTAAAAGGGATTAAAAGCAATTCTTTCAATGAGCCCCAAGGCCAGGTTTTCATCCGTGGGCTCACCGTAAAAATCCCTTTCCCCGTCCTTGCAACGCGCAAACCTGTCGTTGGGCTGACCAAAATAATGTCCGCAATAGCGATACGCTCCGTCTCTCCCGTAATAAGGATGATCTGGAGGCGTCATCAGACCCAGGTGGCCCAGGCCCAGAATACATTGATCCAGTGTATTACTGATTTTTACCTGGGTCTTGTTATATGGCGGCAGTTCACGCTGCGTAAATAACAAGGTGAAACTCAGCGGATTTTCCTGTGCCACCATAAAATCAAACGTAGACTGGGCATCTACGGTCGTATCCTGAGCCGAAGCAACAGTAAAAACCGGAATGGACAGGGGCGTATCATCCAGAGTCTTGTTAGTTTCCTGAATCAGTGACCAGGTTTCAGCGGCTGACCTGAAGGGAAAGGATTCATAACGGTAAACAGCATCATCTGGTTCCAGTTCAAACCATGCTGCTGCCGGGAACAGTTTTCCGATAAGACTCAGGATGCCGGCCAGGCGAGAAGCTTGTGTCACCATCATGGCAGGAGCAAACAGAATCAGCGCATCTACTGCCGAATAGTGCAGTGCCTCCAAAACGGCCAGGTTTCCACCGACTGAATGTCCGCTTAAAAATATTCTGTCTGCTTTATCTGATAACTGCTGCGTTGAAAATTCCACACTTTCCAGCCACTGCTCCCAGTGTGCCTCAAGCATATCTCCCGGGCGCGATCCATGACCGGGTAGCAAGAGTCCCAACACATAGAAGCAGCGCGAATTTAAATGCTGCGCTAATGGCTTCATACCCCAGGGGGAAGCAATTAAGCCATGTACCAAAACTATGCCATCAGGATATTTCCCATCAGCATTTACCGGGCAGTCACTTTCCGGCTCCAGGATATAGGGCAACAATCTGGATACTTCTTCATCAGAGGGCGTATCGAGTCGAGAAGCACGGATGCGTCGTTCTGACCAATCGATATAGTCTGCAAAACTACTGCTGGTAAAATCAAAAGGCTCATCGAAAGACGAAGGTGTATGCCATTGCTTCAGCTCCTTGCCCACAGATAAAAACAGCCCCACAATGGGGATCATCAATAATATGACAATCGCTATTGCTGCAAGTAATTGCAGACGGGTATTCATCGCTTTGTCATTACCAATTAAATTTTATCCAGGGTGATAAAACTGTAAGCGTAGGGATTGGGCCCTGAGGCATCAAAGTCTTCCCGGGCAATTTCTTGCCAAAGACCACGGTCAAATTCAGGAAAAAATGTATCTCCATCCACATTGGCATGCACTTCCGTGAGATACAGGCGATCTGCTATCGGCATCGCCTGGGTATAAATTTCTGCGCCCCCGATCACCATAGCTTCGCTTATTCCATCTATTTCGCCAATGCTTTCACATAAGGCTTTTGCGGCAGACAGGGAATTTACTGTTTTTACGCCTGCGGCAGAAAAATCGGCATTACGTGTCACCACAATATTAGTCCGGCCCGGCAAGGGTTTACCTATCGATTCATAGGTTTTACGTCCCATAATGACCGGCTTGCCGAGCGTAATACGTTTAAAATATTTCAGGTCTTCCGGGAGGTGCCATGGCAGATTGTTATTACGGCCAATGACCCGATTCTGAGCCATCGCCCATACCAGTGAAATTTTCATACTGAGATTGGCGCCGCAATATGAGGAAGCGCTTCATAATCAAGAATCTCAAAATCCTCGAAGGCATATTCATATAAGGATGCAGGCTTGCGCTTGATATTAAGCCGCGGCAATGCCATTGGTTTGCGCGTTATTTGTTCCCTGGCCTGGTCAAGATGATCCAGATATAAATGCACGTCACCACCGGTCCAGACGAAATCCCCTACATCGAGCTCACATTGCTGGGCCATCATGTGCGTCAATAATGCATAGGAGGCAATATTAAATGGCACGCCAAGGAAGGTATCAGCAGAGCGCTGGTAAAGCTGGCAGGACAGTTTGCCGTCCGCTACATAAAATTGAAACAGGGAGTGACATGGTGGTAAGGCCATTTCATCCACATAGGCGGGATTATAGGCGACAACAATATGACGTCGTGAATCAGGATTATTTTTAATATTGTTAATCACATTTTCCATCTGGTCGATGGCCTGACCATCTTTGCCCGGCCATGAGCGCCACTGGAAACCGTACACCGGACCAAGCTCACCATTTTCATCTGCCCACTCATCCCAGATTCTGACCTTGTTATCTTTTAGATACTTGATATTAGTATCACCATTCAAAAACCAGAGTAATTCAATAACAATTGAGCGAATATGCAGCTTCTTTGTGGTAAGGAGCGGGAAGCCCTCTGACAGGTCGAAGCGCATCTGATGCCCAAAGACAGAAAGCGTGCCGGTGCCGGTGCGATCCTCTTTCTTTGCGCCGTTTTCGAGGATATGTGACATTAGATCTAGGTATTGTTGCATTTACAGATCTCTTCTTTTATAGATTAAATTTCAATTATATCTCTGTCGGATGACGGCCTGCCGTATTACCAAACCAGCTGAGTATTACGCTGTTGCCAAAAATTTATCGTTTTCCTCTTGTCTCCTGTCTCTTGCCTCTTGCCTCTGTCTTTTCAAAGTAATCAAATTTGTAGGCAGCAACAAGAATAGCCAGCCCGCCAATAACCATTGGTATGGATAACTGCTGCCCCTTGGTTAACCAGTCAAAGGCAACAAAACCCAGATGAGCATCCGGCTCCCGAAAGAATTCGATAAAGGTGCGGAAAACGCCATAAGCAAGACAGAAAACGCCTGTTACCGCGAAGGCTGGTCGAGGTTTTGAGGAGTAGAGCCAGACAATAACAAACAGGCTGACGCCCTCCAGAGCAAACTGATAAAGCTGTGAAGGATGTCGCGCGATCTTGAAAGCGTCACCGGGAAACACCATCGCCCAGGGCACATCAGACGCCCTTCCCCACAACTCACCATTAATAAAATTACCAAGTCGTCCAAATGCCAGTCCCAGAGGAGCAAGCGGAGCGGTAAAATCCATTACCTGATAGACGGATTTTCCATTACTGCGAGCAAACAGCCATAAGGCAATACCCACCCCTAGCAAGCCACCATGGAAGGACATGCCACCCTGCCAGATATAAAACAGGGACAGGGGGTTTTCCAGCAAAGCAGAGAAATTATAGAACAGCACATAACCAATTCGTCCACCGAGGATAACGCCAATAGCACTGTTGGTGATCAGATCGCTAACCTGCAGACGGTTCCAGTCAGAATTTTTACCTTGCGCTCTGACTTTCCCCAGCCACCAGGCCGCAGCAAAACCGGCAATATAGGTAAGGGCATACCAATGAATCTTTAAGGGTCCCAGAGAAATGGCGACAGGGTCTATTTGAGGGTATTGCAACATATAAAGATGGCCTGGGCAGCGCAGTGATTCACTATGAAAATCCGCTTCAAATTACTGGTCGAAGTATAGCTTTTTTGACGCAGACTTATTAGCTAAACAAGAGTGCTGTAAGGGAATTTATTGAGAGTCTTGCCTGACTGCCGGGCTAACTATTGCTCGAGGTACGCAGCAGCCTGTCTACGCCGGCATTGTAAAGCTCGATGTCCACCAGAGCCTTCACTGCCTCGGTATCATCTTCTGCCAACACTTTATCAAGCAGTTCTTTTGCCTGCTGGAATGTGACATTGCGAATCACCGACTTCACTTTCAACAGGCTGGTCGCATTCATCGATAGCACTTCATAGCCCATCGCCATCAACAACACCGCAGCGCCAGGATTGCCTGCCATTTCACCACAGATGCTCAGGCGCATATTTTCACGATGGACATCTTCGGCAATCTGTTTCAAGGCACGCAGTACCGAGGGGTGCATTGTGGAATATATGCCGGCAACGCGTGGATTGTTGCGGTCAATAGCCAGCAGGTACTGGCTCAGGTCATTACTGCCAACAGAGATAAAATCCACTCGTCTGGACAGCGCCTTGACCTGGTACATCAATGCCGGGATTTCAATCATTACGCCAACGCTGGGTTTTACCACTGCCAGACCTTCTTCGAGGATTTCCTGGTAAGCACGCTTGATAAGGCGCAGGGAATAATCCACCTCGTTCATATTGCTGATCATCGGCAACATTATCTGAAGATTATCCAGCCCGGCACTGGCTTTAATCATTGCCCTCACCTGGCTTATAAAAATCTCCGGATGGTCCATACTCACCCGAATTCCACGCCATCCGAGAAACGGGTTTTCCTCATTGATTGGAAAATACGGTAGCGGCTTGTCGCCGCCTATATCAAGAGTGCGCATGGTGACAGTCTTGGGATAGAAAGCATCCAGCTGCTGCCGATAAATTTCTGTTTGCTCGGTTTCCGTCGGGAAACGTTCACGTAACAGGAAAGGCACCTCTGTGCGAAACAGGCCAATACCTTCGGCTCCACGCTCGATAGAGCGCAGCACATCGGTCATCAAACCGGTATTCACCCAAAGTTCAATGCGCTTGCCATCCAGAGTTTCACAGGGCAGATCCTTGATGGTTTCAAGGCCTTCAGAGAGCTGCTCCTCTTCGCGAACAATCTCCAGGAAGCGCTCACGCAACTCATCGGACGGATTACTGTAAACACGGCCGTTATAGCCATCGACAATAATTTCCTTGCCATCAAGTTCTGAAAACGGCAGGTCCTGAATACCCATGGCAGCGGGGATACCCATCGCCCGCGCCAGAATTGCCACATGTGAGTGGCCGGAACCTTTTGAAGAAACAATACCTGCCAGATTTTCCTTGGGCACTTCCGCCAGCATTGCCGCAGATAATTCCTCGCTGACCAGAATACAGCGCTCAGGATATTTTTGGTTTTCCTGCTCCTTGTCTTGCAGATAAAAAAGGACGCGGGAGCATAGATCTTTGATATCGGTAGCACGCTCACGCAAATAGTCATCATCCATATGCTCCAGGTTTCTGACATGATCCTTTGCTACTTTGGCCAGGGCCCCCTGGGCCCAACTACCCTCCTTGATACGCGCAATGACTTCAGAGCCCAGGGCGTCGTCACTAAGCATGTGCAAATAAGCATCAAATAACTCACGTTCTTCCGGGCGTAGCTGACTCTTGATTTTCATCTTGAGCTCACTGATATCAATTCTTACTGCATTCAGACATTCATTAAAAAATGCTATTTCCTTTTCAATATCATCTGTTTTGCGCTTGGGAATAGCGCTCAGATCTGCTGGAGGAAAAACTGTGACAGCTTCTGCAATCACTACCCCTGGCGCGCCAGGAACCCCTTCAAAACTGGCGTCCGTTGTTTTCAGCCCGGTGGGACTAAAGCCGGTAATAGCGCCGCGCGCCTCTTCATTGGCGATAATTCCCGCCAGCTGGGCTGACAAGGTAATGAGGAAAGCCTCTTCTTCAGCATCAAAGGCCCGAACATCAGCTTGCTGAACAACGAGTACGCCAAGTACTTCGCGATGGTGAATAACCGGAACGCCGAGGAATGATTCAAACTCCTCTTCCCGGGTTTCCGGAATATAAACATAACGAGGGTGTGAAGATGCATGTTCAAGGTTAACCGGTTCCGCACGTTGGGCAACCAGTCCTACCAGGCCTTCTTCAAGTGACAGGCTGGCTTTACCGACCGAAGAGGGGTCCAGGCCTTTAGTCGCCATCAAAACATAGCGTTCAAGATTATTATCGAGCAGGTAAACAGAGCAGACGCGGGTTGCCATTGCCTTTTGCACCCGTCGGACAATAATCTCCAGGGAGGCATTAAGGTCCCTTGCATCATTCACTTCCTGAATGATACTGCGCAGTGTTTCTAGCATGGTGAAGGAGTACACATATCAGGAGGCTGTTTTTCCTTGCTTATTATTCTCATCGCTGCCGTCCTGCAGCGCATCATTGAAGGGCCGGATTAATTCCTCCAGCGCTTTTCTGTATACCTTACGTTTGAACGATACTACCTGGTTTACCGGATACCAGTAGCTTACCCAGCGCCAGTGATCAAATTCCGGCTTCTCGCTTAAATCAAAACGAATTTTCTGAGTATCTGACAACAGTCGCATTAAATACCATTTTTGTTTCTGACCAATGCAAACAGGGTGGGAATTCTGTCGTATCAGATGATTTGGTAATCTATAACGCAGCCACTTTTCTGTACTGGCAATAATTTCCACATCTTCCGGAGCAAGACCCACTTCTTCATTTAATTCTCTAAAGGCAGCCTGCTCAGGTGACTCATCGCCCTGAACACCGCCCTGGGGAAATTGCCAGGCATCTTGCCCAAGGCGCTTCGCCCATAGCAATTTGCCATGGCCATTAAAAATTATTATGCCCACATTGGGCCTGAAACCATCCGAATCAATCACGTTTATCCACTAGCACTTTTGATGAATAACTCTGCACAACTGACAGGCCAAGCTCAAAATATTTAATAAGGTTTCACATTCACAGAGACCGCTAATAATTGCGGCATCGCCCCTCGCCAGTACTTACAAGGCGTCGTGGCTTTCCCTGTAATCCTCGGCACTGAGCAGCTCCTTGAGCTCCTCTTCATTACTCATGCGGATTTTAATAATCCAGCCATCATCATAGGGCGAGGAATTGATGGTCTCCGGACTCTCTTCAAGCAGCGAATTCACAGCTATTATTTCGCCGGAAACTGGAGCATAGATGTCCGAAGCGGTTTTGACGGATTCAACGACACTTATTTCGTCACGCGCTGACACTTGACTGCCAACCTCAGGTAACTCGACAAACACGACATCACCGAGTTCATTCTGGGCATAATCGCTGATTCCAACAGTGGCAACGCTATCTTCCCCTGGTTTAACCCATTCGTGGGATGAAGCGTAATACAGGTTTTCTGGTGTTTCACTCACATGCAATTCCTCTGATTCACTGACCTTCCCTGTCAGATCTTTTTTGCCGCCTGCAGGGTTTTTACCTTCAGCACGACAAAATGACATGAATGCATCATAAGATTGATCACGCCATCCTGCAAGATGGAAATAAGATAGGTGTCAGGTCGCTTGCCGGCTGCCCCGGGCATTGTGTATAAGCAGGTAAACCGGGATCAGACCTATCGCTATCAGGGTTACCGCGGGTAATGCCGCACGCTCCCATTGCCCTTCAGCGGTCATACTGTAAATGCGCACTGCCAGGGTATCCCAGCCAAATGGTCGCATAATAAGAGTCGCTGGCATTTCCTTCATTACATCTACAAACACGATGGTAAAAGCGGTTATCAAGCCGGGCCTGAGCAATGGAATGTAGATCTGGCGTAATAAACGGCCAGGTCTTGCTCCCAGACTTCGTGCAGCATCAATCACAGACGGTTTAAGCTGCTCCAGACCCGATTCAATAGGAGCATAGGCCACTGCCAGAAAACGGCAGGAATAAGCAATGATAAGGGCCAGCACGGTGCTTCCCAGCAGGGTTCCCAAACTGCGATCAAGATAAGTAAAACCCAGCATGATACCCACTGCCAGCACTGAGCCTGGTAAGGCATAACCAAGGGTGGCAATACGGATTGAAAAGTTACTCCAGCGCCGGGCCAGGGCTGATCCTGGCAGGCGTTTAACAAAAGCCAACAATAAGGCTATAGCCACTGTGATAGAACCGGCGATGGCACCCAGACCAAGGGTATGGCCAAGGAAGCCAAGGAAACGCCCGTCCTGTTCTCCAAATCCAGCTTCAAACATCCATACCAGCAACTGCCCAAGTGGCACCAGGAAGGCAATCAGTAAAACCACTGAACAATAGATTGATGCTGCCAAAGCGGATTTGCCTGTTAATTGATAAGCTGATTTATTACTGCGTTCTCCGTCCTGGGTATAGCGCGCATGACTCCTGGACTGCTTTTCCAGAACCAGGGTGACACCCACAAACAGCAACAGCAGGGAAGCCAGCTGTGCAGCCACGGTGAGGTTAAACAAGCCATACCAGGCACCATAAATTGCTGTCGTAAAAGTATCGTAATTGAACACCGACACCGCACCAAAATCTGCAAGGGTCTCCATCAGCGCCAGGGCCAGTCCGGCAACGATGGCAGGCCGTGCTACCGGTAAAGCAATTTTTAAAAATGCCTGGCTGCGGCTTAAACCCAAAATGCGCCCGGCATCCATTAAATTACGCCCCTGATTTAAAAAAGCGCTTCGAGCCAGCATGTAGACGTAAGGGTAAAGCACGAGGCTGAGAATGAAGATTACGCCCAGCGCACCCTGCACATCAGGAAACCAGACATTTGGCCCAAACTCTTCGCGCAAGAAAGTTTGCAGTGGTCCCGAATAATTCATCAGGCCGAGAAAAACAAAGGCCATGACATAGCCGGGAATGGCCAATGGCAGCATCATGGCCCATTCAAACAAGCGCCGACCCGGGAAATTGCATAAGGTGGTTAACCAGGCCAGGCTAACGCCAAGAAGCACAACACCAATACCCACACCAAGGACCAGCAGTAAAGTATTGACGGCAAGCCTGTCCAGCTTGGTATCAAATAAATGCTGCCAGATGGCTTGTTCACCAGCGCCTACAGTGCCCCACTGGAGAATGATAATAAGCAGAGGAAAAATAAAGATTGCTGCAGCTAGAAATGCCAGCCCTCTCCAGAACCAGTTTCCGCCACTCAACAAGGAATTCATGGTTTATTCCTAGCGATAATCAGCACGATCCATCAACATCACTGCAGCAGACTGCAGGCGACCGGCCGCTTCCACATTTAATGTATCCGGAATGAAGTCGCCCCAGGCCGCAACCTGTGCTACCGGTTCTACTTGCGGATTTGCAGGATATTCAAGATTCAATTCTGAAAACATGGCTTGAGGCGTTTCCGTAGATAACCATTCAATCAAGCGAATAGCCGCCGCCGGGTTTTTTGCATATCGAGTGACACCTGCCCCCGATATATTGACATGGACGCCACTGGAGTTCTGGTTTGCCCAGAACAAGGCCGCTGGAATATCCGGATTTTGAGCCTGTAGCTGACCAAGATAATAAGTATTTACCAGGCCAACATCACACTGCCCGGCAGCAATCGCTTCTATCAATAATGCATCACTGCTAAAAACGCGCGTGGCCAGGTTGTCCACCCAGCCTTCTACAATATTCTGGGTTTCAAGCTCGCCAAGCCGCTCTATCAGGGTAGCTACAAGAGACATATTGTAAACCTTGCGCGATGTACGCAGACACAACCTGCCCTGCCATTGCGGATCTGCAAGGGCCTCATAAGTACTTAAGGCGGCTGGATCAACACGCTCGGTGGAATAAACAATGGTTCTTGCTCTCACTGACAAACCAAACCATCGCTTCATCGGATCTTGCAAATTCTCAGGAATATTTTGTTCCAGAACAGCAGACTGAATAGGCGCCAGGAGTCCTTTTTCTGCCGCAGACCACAAATTACCCGCATCCACGGTATAAAGAATATCTGCAAAAGTTCGATCACCTTCTGCCTGTAAGCGGGCAATCAACGGACCATCTTCTCCAGTCTGGTATTGCACTTCAATACCGGTCTCAGCCGTAAAGCGATCAAACAGTGGCTTGATCAGGTGTTCCTGACGGGAAGAGTAGACAACTACAGGTCCTTTAATCACTGTGCTTGTGTCAAGCCGATCAGCTGCTGCTGAGGACTTTTCTGAAATTTGTATTTCAGGCTGTTGTTGATCAGCCACAGAAGACTGATCCGTGCAGGCAACAGACAAGGGCAGTGCCAGAAAACATAGTAAACCCAGTGGCACGCGAAACATTGGAAACTCCTCAAAAGTGGAAGCAAATGATAATTATTATCATTTAGAAAAACAAGGATAAATAGTTGAATTCACGAAACATTCACCTTTAACCAGCAAGCGCATGCTCTTCAGAACCTGACTATTGGGCGCTTTTAGCTAAAGACCTAAAACCCCATGGCCCCGCGCATTAGTTCATGCTTCACCATGGGGACTTTATCAGTGATATTGAGGCCGCTATTGCGCAAGGTCTTCAGCATAAGATCCTCTGACTCAAACAGGCGCTTAAACCCTTCCATAGCTGCCATCATGGCTAAATTCTTGCCTTTACGGCTACGCTGATAGCGGCTTAGTACCTGATGACTGGCATAGTCCTCGCCTTTAGCCAGTGCCGCAGAAATGACATCAGTCAAAGCCTGCGCATCTGCAAAGCCGAGATTCACGCCCTGACCCGCCAGTGGGTGAATTGTATGCGCGGCATCGCCGATCAGAGCGATATTGTCCAGAACATAATCTGTTGCATGTCGTTGCCAGAGCGGAAAACTCACCCTTTTTTCGACACTTTCTATGCGCCCCAGCTTGAATTCAAAGGCTTTGCCCAGACTTTCCTGAAACGCCTCATCATCCAGGCTTAATAATTCATCTGCCTTCTCTGTGACACATGACCAGACAATTGAGCAATATTGCTGCTCACCTGCGCCAAGCCCAGGTAAATGAAGCGGAAGAAAGGCCAGCGGCCCAGTCTTCATAAAGCGTTGCCAGGCTGTATATTGATGAGGCTTTTCGGTTTTTACTGTAGTGACAATAGCCTTATGGCCATATTCCCACTGGCGTAATGAAAAGCCTCCCTGTTCCCGAATAAAGGAGTTACCACCATCTGCACCTATCAGCAATTTCGCTTCAATTACCTGCCCACTGGCCAGTGTCACATGAACAGGACGAGTATCCTGACCGGTCTGGTTTTGCTCGGCTTTTACACCCGTAATTTTATCCTGATGGATAAAGCCAAGCTGCGGTTTTGCTTTTGCTGCTTCATATAATGCAGTGGTCAGGAGGCGATTCTCGACAATATGGCCCAGTGATGGAGCATGAATTTCCGACGCTGAAAAATGAATTGACCCGGTGCCTTCCCCGTCCCATACATGCATATCTTGATAGGAGCACAGTCGAACAGCTGCGACGAGATCCCAGGCGCCGAGCTGGGCCAGAAAGGCATGACTAGCCACTGTCAGGGCACTGACACGAGAATCAAAGATCGTCTCTTTAGCATTCCTCAAGAGTTCATCCGACGTAATCACTTGCTTACCTGCATCAACAAGTAAAACTTGCAGCCCCGACGCAGAAAGCGAGCATGCAGCAGCAAGGCCAACGGGTCCGCCACCCGCTATTACAATATCTGCTTTTACTGTGTCTTTATTGCTCATTATTTAATACGTCTATTCATTACTCAGGGGTTCGAATTATGCGGTATTCGCGGAGATAAATTAACCGCTAAGCGCCAATTTCTGGTAAAGTTCACGCCCGGAAAATTTCAGGATCAAGTATATCCCGTGACAGTAAAATTCATTGCCTCATCAAAGCTGCCCACCGAATTCGGAGAGTTCGTCATCCATGCCTTTGAAGATGCCGCAAGTAAAAAAGAACATATCGCACTGGTTTATGGCCAGCTAAATGCCAATGATAAAGTGCTATGTCGCCTCCACTCTGAATGCTTGACGGGTGATGCTCTTTTCAGTCTGCGTTGCGACTGTGGCTCACAGTTAAAAGAAGCCATGAAGAGAATTGCGACCAAAGGAAGTGGTGTAATTCTTTATTTGCGACAGGAAGGCCGCAATATAGGTTTAGCCAATAAAATCAGGGCTTATCAATTGCAAGATGAAGGTGCCGATACTGTAGAAGCCAACCAGGCGCTGGGTTTTGATGCCGATGAAAGACGTTACGATATGTGCCAATCCATGTTAGCTCACCTTGGCGTTTCAGATATCGAATTGATGACTAACAATCCCCTTAAAGTTGAAGCATTGCGGGAATTAGGCCTTTCCATCAGCAGAATTCCGATAATTACCGGGGAAAATTCACACAATCAGGCTTATCTGGCAACAAAACGCAGTAAATTGGGGCATATTCCCCACTAGCTTAAATCTGGGGGGTTAGTTTTCTACAGCCAATCTGGCATTAAGCATGCCAGTAAAAGTACGAATTCGCTTCGCATTGACGCCAATATCACTTCTGCCAACACGGGACTTACTGCGTACATCAAAAATGGTTGAATTAGCCGTACCCCTTGTCAGCCGGACCACCACATCATCTTTAAAGCCAAACCATTTTGTCGTCTCTGTGGCCTCAACTCTGCCGTCTGCCAAATTGGCATCCACTATTTCCCAGCCCAGCGCAGTGGCAATATCAGTAACTGCAGAAAATACCTGTTCTGGAGATTGGACATAAACAATTGACATGATGTCTGGGTAAAACTGACGTTGCAGTTCAGAGGTTTCACCCCCAAGATACTCCGGTGGATTAGGCGCATCAGCACGCAATGGCACTATCGCTACAAACTGTGGCGGGGATGCAATGTTGGTCGTTATATCGTGAATTGGCGGGACCTGCGATGCTATCTGCTGTTGTCGGTAAGGCAAATAGAATGCTGTCAAACCGGCCAGCGCTGATAGAAAAAGGATCAGCACCTTTAATCCCACAGGACGCTGCCAAAGCAAATAGAAAATTACCAGTCCAACACTGGTAATACCCGCATAGGCACAATAACGCAAAAGGGTAAATGCCTGACCCAGTTCAAAGACCCCATTGACATAGCCTGTGCCGGCAAGATACAGAAGTAACAAGGGTAAAAACCCGAGTAAAGAAACAATGGCGAAAAAGACTTTATTCATGGAATGCCTGTGAAATTCTTATTGAAATGATCATATCAGTACTTTCTGTATAGGAGAAATGTTTCCCCCTGAGGCACAATATCACTGATAATCCCATAACTCTCATTTTGTAGAAGCTTTGTCCAGTATGCGAATTCCCAGAATTTACCTGACCCAATCCCTGCAAGCAGATAACGCAGTACAGCTGGATCCCCGTAGTGCACATTATTTATTTTCAGTGCTGCGCATGAAACCTGGCATGTCGCTTATCGCCTTTGATGGCTCAGGAATGGAATTTCATGGAACTATTAGTGAACTGAATAAAAAATCGGGTCTCATCTCTGTAAACGAGTCGGTTAGGCCAGATACTGAATCACCTCTGAAAACCATTCTTGGGCTCGGCATATCAAGGGGAGAGCGCATGGATTATGCCATTCAAAAAAGTACAGAAATGGGCGTGCAAATTATTCAACCTTTGTTTACCGAGCATTGTGAGGTCAAACTGGATGACAAAAGAGCAGATAAGAGGCGCGCTCATTGGCAGCAAATTAGTATCAGTGCCTGTGAACAAAGTGGACGAGTTATTCCGCCGCAAATTTACCCGCCCCTGTCTCTGAATAATTGGCTGGAGGAGGTGTCTTGCCAGTACAAATTTTTGCTTGATCAGGAGCAACAGGGCGTCATTGAAGACATAAAAAAACCTCAATCTGTTGCCTTGTTGATTGGCCCGGAAGGCGGTATTTCTGATAATGAAAAAGCCCTTGCCATAAGCAAGGGCTTTTACGGTTTAAGCCTGGGTCCGAGGACTCTCAGGACAGAGACAGCACCCGTTGCGGCGCTAAGTCTGTTTCAATTCCTCTGGGGGCGCTAATTAAGTCCTCTTTTAAAAGAGACTCTAAATTGCATCGGCTCCAGATTCTCCGGTACGAATCCTGATTACTTGCTCCAAAGTATGAACAAAAATTTTGCCATCACCAATTTTCCCTGTGTTAGCTGCCTTGCTCAAAACTTCAATAACCTGGTCGAGCATTGAATCATCAATAGCAATTTCCAGGCGTACTTTAGGCAGGAAATCGACAACATATTCTGCCCCTCGATAGAGTTCTGTATGCCCTTTCTGACGTCCAAAACCCTTAACCTCGGTCACTGTTATCCCCTGCACGCCTACACCGGACAAAGCTTCTCTCACATCATCAAGTTTGAACGGTTTTATAACAGCAGTGATCATTTTCATATTTATTATCCTCGCACAATGCTTGAAGCCAGGCTAATCTGCCTTTGCATTGCACGAGTATAAGCTAGTTAAGTTAAAAAAACGATTCCCCGTACTGCTCACCTGAATTAAACTTTCTCAACGCAACAATAGGTAATTACTATGCTAAACAATGAGTTCCTAAACGATCTGAGTAACAGGATTTCCAAGCTGATTCCTATGGCTACCAGTGTCAGGGAAGATGTCGAGGGCAGTATTCGTGAGGTCCTGCAAAATGCTTTTTCGCAACTAAATTTAATCACCCGGGAAGAGTTCGATGCTCAGCTTAAGGTGCTTGAAAGAGCAGAAAATACCATTGCAGCACTGGAAGTAAAAATTACTGCCCTGGAGGAAGGCCAGGAAATGATGCCCCGCTCTGCTGTGGAAAACGAAAAGCAATAGCCTCCATCAGGTGACTCCTGCCAATGTCTGTGGCGTCATCCAGGTCTGCAATTGTTCGCGCCATTTTCAGAATTCTGAAAAAAGCCCTGGTATATAATTTAAATTGTTGCATGGCCTGTTTCAGTCGCTGCTCATCCTCTGAAGATAATTTGCAGTGTTTACGCATTTCAGCCTGACTTAAAAAGGCATTATTTTTTCCTGCCCGGGCAAATTGCCGTGCACTCGCCTGCGTTACTCTGGCTCGGATTTCTTCACTGTTTTCACTATTTTGTTGATTGCCTTTCAGTAAGCGCTCCCGGTCATAGTCACTCAAGCTTGAAACATTTACGTGCATATCAATCCGATCCAATAGCGGTCCGGAGACCCTTGCCTGATATTGCCTTACCTTTTCTGTGCTGCAACGGCAGCGGCCTTCGGTGTCGCCAAGATAGCCACACGGACATGGATTCATTGCAGCAATTAACTGAAACCTGGCCGGCAGCCTTACCTGATAACTGGCACGGGAAATAGAAATATAGCCTGATTCCAGTGGCTCTCTCAGGACTTCCAGTACCTTCGGGCTGAATTCAGGGAGTTCATCAAGAAAAAGAACCCCATTATGCGCCAGGGTTATTTCCCCCACTTTCAGGGTGCTTCCTCCTCCCACCAGGGCGACTGCTGAAGCGGTATGATGGGGAGCCCTGAAAGGTGGCACACGCCAGTATTCAGGTTTAAATGCCTTGGCGGCGATGGAGCGCAATGCTGCGACGGCCAGAGCGCCAGATTCATCCATAGGTGGCAAGATGGAACAAATTCTACTTGCCAGCATGGTTTTGCCTGCTCCCGGAGGACCCAGCATCAACAAATTATGATTCCCTGCAGCGGCCACAGTTAACGCGCGACGAGCCGCCGATTGCCCGATGACATCGCTCATGTCTTCATTGAAATACGGCTCACGCAAGGGGGTAGATGTTGGCCTTGCCAGCTCGCTGGCATGATTCAGATGGCTTAATACATCCAGCAAATGCGGAGCAACAAGGGTTTTTCCCTTGCTAAGCAAGCCGGCTTCTTTTTCATTATCCTGGGGAATAATTACTTCATGCCCTGCATTCTGGGCCGCCATTATTCCCGGTAGCACCGCTGTAATTGCCCTCACTTCACCTGATAAAGCCAGCTCTCCAAGAAATTCGATGTCCTGCAAGCTCTCTGTAGGTAGCTGGCCGGAAGCCGCCAGAATCCCGATAGCAATGGCGAGGTCATAACGCCCACCACTTTTGGGAAGATCTGCTGGGGCAAGGTTAATGGTGATGCGTTTGTCAGGGAAATCCAGCTGTGAGTTGAGAAGCGCGCTCCTGACCCTTTCTTTGCTTTCCTTAACGGCTGTTTCCGGCAGGCCCACAATAGTGAATCCCGGGAGACCATTGGAAAGATGTGCTTCCACGCGCACCATTGGCGCGTCAATTCCTATATTTGCACGGGTAAGTACGACGGCTAGCGACATTACTCGATCCTTGAGTAAGGTGAGGCTTTCTGGCTGACAAAACGCCTGCAGAAATAACTAATAGATACTTATATAAATAGTGCAGATTTTGGTGTTTCGCAAATGCTGGCAACAACTTAACGCCAGGCTGTCACTTTTAATGTAAAAGCCTGGGGTAAAAGGCGGGAGTTTTTATCAATTACTGAACAGCGGAAAGTATGTAATCTACCGTTGCCATAACGTCTTCATTTGAGCAGCTCATGCAAAGACCTTTTGCTGGCATGGCATTATTGTTGAAGCCATTGATTGCATTTTCATAAAGCGTATCCATGCCTTTATCAATACGTGGCTGCCATGCAGCCGCATCCCCCATGATAGGTGAGTTATTAACACCACTGGCATGACAGGCAACACAGTAAGTATTATAGGTCTGCTCAGGGTCCTGAGAGCCGCTATTACCAGCAACAGAAGCCATGCCGAGGCCCCCGGCACAGGAGTCACCAACAACACAAACAGAGCCAGCTGGTGCGATGCGTTCAATTATTTTGTCATCAGAAGCGGCAAGCAGCAGCCCTGAAAACACCATCATGATTGCTGTAATAAGTATCTTTTTTGAAAAGATTGATCCAGATTGTTGAATCACTGTAATTCCTCGTACTGTAATAATTGGGCCTTAAATGCTGCACCCTGGTGAAATTTGAGGCGGGGATTATACCTGTAATTACGCTATTACGGTACTGACCCCAATTTTTTCGTGTGGGAATTACTCAATGGCCAGGGTAATTGCTTTGCCATTAAAGTATATCTCCCCGGGAGCAGCATCGAGAGAGTAGCCCAGAAATATCTGAATTGTGAGGTCACTTACACCAAAAGCCTCGGCTTTAAGATTCTTGAGAATAGAAAAGTTTTCCAGTGGTGCAAGAGCGTTGGTTTGACTAAAAGCCGGAATACTGGATAGCTTGTTAATTTGTTTAAATTTGCCTGCCGAGTTTTTTGCCAACTTTTGCCCACTGCTTAATAAAGCCAGGGTATAAAAAGAAGCACTCTGGCCTACATGAAGAGGATCGG
>CAWUSW010000004.1:0-9676 GCA_963925675.1 uncultured Pseudomonadales bacterium | reverse complement strand
TTTTTATCGGGGTGCGGATCGTCGACTGAAGATACGGCATTGGCAGTAAATCCAGATTATGACATTGGCACGACGGAGTACTCCGACCTTGCTGTCAAATCACTGAGTGCCTGGACTCAGCTAGATATTGACGCGTGGGCTTCCACAATGTCTGATGATGTGGAGTATTACTTCCCGGATGGCGATACGGGAACCAGAACCAGCCTGATAGGAAAGACAGCAGTTTTGGATTGGTGGAATAACTGGAAGATGACCTCCGGCATCCAATCTATGAGCTATGTGGATCATGCCGACATTCCGGTCGTCCAGAAAACGCCAAACCCCATATCTGGTCTGCCGGGACAGGTGGTGATCTCATGGTTTTCAAACGAACTGGTCTACAGTGCAGCGACTGTAAATATTCGCATGAATGTAGTGACGTATTTCGATTCTAACAAACTGATCAACCGTTTCTACACGTATTACGACAGGAGCGGCATACTTGAAGCAACTAATACGAACGTTCTGGAAAATTAGTCGCCAAGGATTGCTTTAGCTCTTTGCAGCACCGCCCTTGGGTTCATGTGCTCGATTTGCCTGAAAGAAATGGGTGAACATATGTTGTTGACGGCGGTCTAACAAACGGATCCAGCGGACGGCGCCACGCGCCGCCGCTGATCACGAGCGTTATAAGTCATGTTAGGGCCAGCTATTGGCCGCAGGCAGTCCTTAATCAAATGCAAATATTAATGTGTGAATCTTTTATTTTTTAGTCTGCACTATATTCATCACACTCAAACGGCAGAATCTCCACTCCCGGTACATGAATCCATTTCTTGCTCAGATGAATTGGCTCGTTGAAATTAACAGCGTCGGTGATCACCATTTGGTAATCCATCATGCTGCCGTCTTCAATCGGTGTGAAGCGTTCTGTTACTCCGGCTGCTCGACTCAGGGGAATGCCGCGCTGGTTGAGCCAGGGGAAACTGATGTGTGTGGTGCGCGCGACCAAGGTGTCACCTTCCCACCAGCCCCATGAATAGCCCAGTAAAGTAAAAGGGGTGTCGGCAGGGGCAGCTTGTTCGCCGATATGAATAGTGCGCGTAAGGTCATATTCCTCGATAAGTAATTTAACGTTGTCCCCGTCACGGACAATTTCCATCGGCAGGGGTTGTTCCATAATTAAAGGCATGCCTTTGGCTTGGCAGTTATTGGTGGGGTTGTCTGTGGCCATATCGAAATTGGCCAGAACCTGCTTGGCCGATTCGGTCAGCGGGTACTGGTATAAGTCGTAATCACGATTAATAGATTCTGGAAACAGGAATCCGTCTGCGCCGGTAAAAGTCCACATGCGAAACAGCCCCAGTTCCGGTCTGCTACGGTCACCTTCGGTGCGAAAGCGGTAGGAAAAATCACCAATGAATTCTTCCTTGAATTTAGCATCCTGGCCGGTTTGCATAACCAGCTCACGGCCATCCGGTAACAGCACATTGGTGGCAAAGGCTTCCTGTTTGTCAGTGAGTGGAGGCCAGGCGGCCACCCGGATCCTCATGCCGACCTGAATGGCATCACGGGGAATACCTGCGCGCTGCATCAGGGTCGGGGATCCGCTCTCCAGCTCCCATTCAACGATGTTGCCACTGTCGTCTTCGGCTTCCAGCACAATAAGAATGTGGGGATTTTCCCAGTGCAGTTTGGTCACAATACCCTCGATCTGCATGGAAGCGCTATTATCGAAGCGTCCAAAAAAACTGTGATGAGCAAACACCAGAGCAGGGCTGGCAAGGACGACAAGAAGCAGGATTCGTTGAGAGATTGCCATGATTAATGCTCGCGTTTGGTTATTGCTGCCAATAATACTGAAGATTGCTGCTATTTATAAGGCTAGGCAGAAATTGCCTTTAAAGAGTTGGTTTTATGAATTTTTCCTAACATGCTTTTCTTGCCATTGAGGCACTATTGGCTATGTTACTATTTTGTGAATTCTAGAGATTGTTATTAGAAAGATGTTTATTTTGCTGAAGAAAATAAATCCGCTTATATTGCTTATCGTGGTAAGCATTCTGCTATTTATTTTGCGGGAATTTCTGTTCCCTGAATACTCAGATATTGCCCTGATTAGAATTATGGAAGAGCTGTTATTGACCTTTGGCATGATGAGCATAGTCTATCTTCTGTTTATTTATTTTTTCTGTTCCTTCTTTTATATCCCTATTCTTATTCCACTCAATATAGCCTGTGGTGCACTTTACGGTCCTGTGCTTGGTTCATTTGTCAGCCTCGCTGGCGTGCTGGTGAGTTGTATTGCCTCGACAATTTCTGTGCGCTATGTGTTTAGAGGAATGGGGAAATTCGCCATGCGGCATCAGGATGTAAAAAAATTCCTTAATCAGTTCACCCGTTATGGCACCATAGTTGTACTTATTGTGCGTCTGGCATTTGTGGTGCCTTACCTGCTGCAGAATATTATTCTGGCGATGACCAATATCAAACTTGACAGGTTGCTACTGTTAACCCTTTTCGGCGCCATGCCTGGTGTTATCAGTTACAGCTTTCTGGGTGCCGGTATGGTCAGTCTTGATGATGCCGGGACCTACGGCATTTATTTGTTGGTTCCCCTCGCTTTGCTTGTGGCAGTCTCAGTGTTTATTCATGTGACACGAAAACAAATGGGAATTGGCCGGAGTGAAGACTGAACGGTAAGCTTCTAAAATTGTATAGGTGTCATTCTCAAGTTATTATCTGCTGGAGCCTTATTGATAGGCTATAGATATTTACAGGGTATGATCATTCCAGACTGGAATACATCTTAGGGAGTTTTACCATGACCAAAAATACCATCAGGATCCTATGTTTTATTGTTGCGCTGACTAATGTAAGTAGCGCCATGGCGCAAGAAGATCTTGTGGATGCGGCTTATGCCGGTGTTGCAGCGATTGGGAAACAGTGGAATGGTGAAGTGAATGTCAAAACCCAGGCACTCTATGCGCCGCTTCACAGGAATGTGGATTCTGAAGGTTTGGATTTGCACTCAGATATTTCTTACGGTTCTCATCCGCTTCAGACCATTGATCTTTGGGTCAGTGACGATGAATTCAGCGAAAGTGTTCCGGTTTTAATATATTTTCATGGTGGCGGTCTGGTGCGCGGCGACAAGGTCAGTGCTGAAACCGATAACCTGATTTACAGCAATATTGGCAAGTTCATGGCCAGGTTAGGTGGCATTGGCATCAATGCCAATTATCGACTGGCCCCTGAGGTCAAATGGCCCAGCGGTGCCGAGGATATGCGCCTGATCATCGAATGGGTGCATGAAAATATAGCGCAATACGGGGGAGATCCAGACAATATAATTGTGATGGGTAATTCCGCAGGCTCAACCCATGTGGCCACCTATCTTTTTCATGAAGCTTCCCAGTTGCCAGAGGGCCCAGGCGTTAAGGCGGCGATTCTCAGCTCTGGTGGATTTGCGGCGGGCAATGCCGTTTATTACGGCGATGATGCTTCTCTTTGGCAGCAGCGCTCACCCCTTGGTCTTGCGGAATCTTATGCAGGACAGCAGGTGCCAATTTATCTCTGGAGCGCAGAATATGATCCGGCAAATATCGAGACAAGTGTCGCACAAATGTATGCAATACTTTGCCGTAAATATGCTGACTGTCCCTTGTATACGCAGTGGCAGGGTTACAATCATGTATCCCATGTGATGAGTATAGATTCAGCCGATACAACGATTACCAATGGAATAATTGCTTTCTTTCACGATGTGATGAAGTGATAAGAGGCTGAAGGCTGAAAGCGGAAAGTAAAAATTTCCGTTTAACGTTTTATTCTGAGTGTAAAAATTTATCATTTTTTTGAGCTTTACTTAAAACTCCCTGATTGGATCTTCCCCGTTCCAGTTTTGGGAGGCCAGATAGAAACGTGTGAAGGCTTCATCCATTTCCGGGACGCCCGGGATCAGTTCTATAAAGCCAGGTTCGGTTTTACCGTCATCCATATAACGTACTCGACCACCCCCAACATCGGCAGAAAAAGCTTCAGCAAATCCGCGTGCCTGATATGCCCGGGATTCTGCCAGTGTGTCATCCACAGCAATACCGACATGATGAAAACCATAACCGCGTGTGTCGATAGTCTCTTTGTAGACTGACGGAAAATCGTCTTTTGGCTGGATCAATTCGATATTCATATGACCGGCAAAGGCCATGGCAATAGCCACATCAGCTTGTGATTGCTCGCCACGGTATATCTGGTCCGGGCCGGTAAAGCTTTCCAGCAGGAACCATGGGCCGGTTTTGGCATCCATGATCCACCAGTTCATGGCAGCCCTGATATCCTCAACCACATAGGCCATCTGCATTATCTGACCAGTTTTCTGCCCAAAGCCAAATTCAGCCATTTTGTTTCCTGTGTGAACTTTGCTGATGAGAGCAGAGTCTTGTTTGTTCAAGTTTTTTTAAGGTCAACTTTCTATTTGGGTCAAATGTGTAATTTATAGTTAAGGGTTTATTTCCAGATTTATAGGGTCAGGTATCACACAACCATCAATACTTTCGCATTCTTGCTGCAGGTAATGTGCTGTTTCAAAAAAGGGTAATGGCGGAGTGTCATTGTAGGCGGGTGCATAACGACCCATGGCAAGATCAAAAGGTGTTGTGCCTGCGTCATCTATTACCTGTTGTTGTGCGCCATTTTCTATCAAAAACCTGGCAACTTCAGTCCAGCCTTGTTTTGCCGCGCCATGCAGAGCGGTCTGGCCGTGAATTACAACTTCGCCTTCATTGGCCGGGTGAGGCGTTTTGTCGCGGCGATAATCCACTACTGCAACACCGTTCGGTAAAACCGGGTCTCCGGAAAGTGCATTGATATCTGCACCGGCATCCAGCAACAAACGAATGGCGTCGATACTTTCCAATTGGGTACGAAATTTGCCTCGAGTAGGCGATGAGGTATGGCCGATGCCGGCAACAATCATCATCGGCGTCTGGCCTTCCTTGTTGGGCAGGTCCGGTTGTGCGCCATGATCAAGCAGCAGTTGTGTGCTTGCCAGGTCTCCTCCCTTTACCGCACGCATCAGAGCGGTGGCACCAGTGGTAAGCACTTTGTCGGAACCGCGGTCGTAAATTGCTTCTCGTAATGGCGGTACCAGCTTTAATTGCATGTCGGGGTTGGCGCCGCGCTCAAGAAGCATCACGGCTATATCATAACCAGTGGTCAGGTCAGAGCTGGGAATGTCAGCTCTGCCTCCAGTGGGCAGAGTATTTAAATCAATGGCATTAAACAGTGGCGAGCGTCCGTAGAGATCCCACTTGTCGACATCAGCGCCGGCTTCAATCAAGGCCGCTGCGGTGCTGTAGTGCTGGTTGATCAGCGCAATATTCAGCGGGGTGACACGTTCCGGATCATGGGCATCCAGATTAGCACCTGCTGCGGCCAGGATGAGAATGCACTCTGTGCAGCCTTCACGTCCGGCATAATGCAGGGCGGTAAAGCCACCTCTGTTTAATATTTGAGGGCGTGGTTCATTCAAAATGGTGCGCTCCCATACTCTAATTGTGCTCTGGGCGTTGACATCAGCACCATTGGCGATGAGCAGAGCAAGCATTGCCGGCTGACTCTGCGCTGCAGCCCATAACAGGGCAGTCTGGCCACCCCATTGTTCTGCAGCATTGACCTGTGCGCCATGGCTCAAAAGCAATTCAGCAGCTTCAAGTTGGCCGGCTCTGGCCACATTCATCAGGGGGGTTTCGCCTTCAGGATTACTCCAGTTTGCATCGGCGCCACCCGCCAGCAACACTTCCAGCACGTCTGTGGCGCCGGCAATGGCGGCCTCCAGAATGGCTGAGGAACCATAGATATTACTTGCATCAGGATTGGCGCCAGCATCAATCAGTGCTTTGGCTATGTCAGCATTGCCCGAATACGCGGCATACATCAAGGCAGTTGTGCCATCCGGCCTGGAATTATTGACGTCAGCGCCAGTGCTGATCAGTTTCATGGCCTGGCTGTGCTGGTCATTAGCGACCAGATCTACAAGGCTTTCGTCTGCTAAAGCCTGCATGCCGGGGAAAAGTGCGATACAAAAAATTAGAAACCGGGCTTTCATAGTGAGTATGCGAATCCTGTTATTAGGGCTGTTTAAAGTTGGCTTGTTGTCAGCTTTATTATAGGCCTATGAGTTTAGCAGATTCGGCAAGCAGGTAACAAAACTGCTTTATCAAGCACAAGGATTTGCCAGTAAAGGGAATATGAATTAACTTGCCTAACGTGAAAATTTCAGATGAAAGCAGGAGTAATCGATGGCTGATCCGGTCCCCAATCCATTAATAGAATGCGGCAAACCGCTTTTTTTCAAAGTCGCTGACAAGGATTCTATAGGGTTCAAGGCGCCGGAAATTCGCCTTGGAGACGCGGTACGTCTGTGTGTTCGCTCTTTGTCGGTGATGCAAAAAGAAGCCTTGGTGGTGTCTGCTCGTACCGGCACTGTCTGGCGTCTGGCCAGTGATGAAGGTGCCTATCTGGCCGGGCTGGATGAAGCGCCTTGCCCGCTTTCCTTTCTCACTACGGGCATGGTTTGTTCCTATATGAACGAAATCCTGGCGCTGGCAAAACAACGCAACATTACCATCAATAATATTCGCCTGATCCAGGACAACTACTACACCATGAAAGGCTCCGCGCTGAAAGGCACCATGATCGGCGGGGCAAAAAATGTAAAGCTTGCTGTGCAAATAGGTTGTGATGTGGAGCGCGACGAAATCAATAAACTGGTTCTTGACGCCGTCTCGGCATCGCCATTAAACGGTTTGATGAGAGGGGAAAAGGAGAGTCTGTTTACCCTGAGTCATAACGGCAGAGAAATCGAACCTGATAAAGCCTTGCCAGTAGGGGGGCCAGCACAGCCGGATCCCGGTGATCATTTCGACAAAGCAGAGTCTACAGATGACGACTGGTCAGGCTTGCTTCGAAAAGGGGGCATGACACCAAAAAATGAGGAATCTGTCACCCTTGCTGGCGACAGTCTGAAAGATGAACAGGATCGACTGCTGCATATTCGTGGCATCTGCACCTTGCGGGAAGACGGCGTAAAGCAGGTTGAGCAGCATTTATTTAATCCCCATGGTTCTATTTTTCATTTCCTTTGTGATGAAGCGCCACAGGATGGTGGGAAAGGGTTGGCGCCGGATGCGGCCAGTTATATTTCCGCCGGCATTGGATTTTGCTTTATGACCCAGTTTGGCCGTTATGCCAAGATCGTGAAAAAGGATTTGCAAGAATACCGGATCATTCAGGACACCCATTTTTCTCTGGGAGGAGCCAGTGGTGGTACCGGCAAGGCGGGCTCGGCAGATCCCGTGGAAACCCATGTTTATCTGGTGACTGAGCAGGACGATGACTTTGCGCGCACGGCACTGGATATGTCTGAACAAACCTGTTTTCTGCATGCCTTCTGCAAGGCAGATCTGAAAACCAAAGTATCCATTGAATCCTTTAAATGAAGTATATTTAGCAGATATAAGAGAAAGTTCAGGGGGAATGTAGTGATCTACCTAGTGAGTCATACCTGTAAGAAAGCATTATCTGGAACCATTACCAGAGTCACTAGCTGCTCTTTGGCGGCGCTTGTGTGGGCATTATTGTCTCTGACCTCATCGGTGTCGGCTGCCCAGGAAAAACCGGACTTCTCGGGGATCTGGGAAATGGAAGGCTGGTCGGCTGAAGAATGGGATGTTGAACCGCCTTATACCGAAGCAGGAAAAGCCGCCTATGACGCCTGGGTAGAAAATCCACTCAACGATCCCGCTCACCAGTGTATTTTCAGTCTCGTGCGTATTACCACCGCCCCCATGCTCCATGAAATAATCCAGGAAGAAGAGCGCGTGGTTTTGTTGTATGAATATCAACACCAAGTGAGGAGGGCCTATGTGGGGCGCCCGCATCCGCAAGATACCTATCCAACCCTGATGGGTAATTCCAATGCTGTCTGGGAAGGCGATACCCTGGTGATAGAAGCAGTAGGTCTCACCAATGGTTATCTGCGTCCCCAGGGTGTGCCACATTCTGACAAGCTTCATGTTGTTGAAAAACGCACCATGCTGGCAGGGGCTAACACCAAGACCCTGGAAACCATTATCATTGATCCGGAATACTTTGCCGAACCGTGGAGTGTCACCACACAGTGGAAGCGCTCTGATTTTGAAATCATGGATTATGACTGCAATCCCAGACCACATATTGGGAATTAGACAGTAGGTACAAGGTAAAAGATGTAGGTCGGAAAAGGTCCGCCTGAAAAGACACGCTGAAGTTGATTTGAAAGTGGAAAGTGGAAAGAATTGTAGGCAGGAAGAGCGAAGCGATGTTCGGCAGTTAAAAGTTAAAAGTTAAAAGTTAAAAGTTAAAAGTTAAAAAGAGGCCGTTTATAAATGCATAAGAAGCTACTTACTTTGGTTTTAAGTATTTTAACGTTTCCGGTTTTTGCTCATCATTCTTTCCTGTCTATTTATGATGGCGATAGCAATGAAACGCTGGAAGGTATCGTGACAGAAGTCTGGTTTGAAAATCCGCATACCAGAGTTTATATCGAAACTACTGCAGCCAATGGCGAAAAAACAACCTGGGAAACGGAAACGTATCCCCGCAATATTCTGGTTCGACGAGGCTGGAATTATAATGACCTTAAAGCCGGGGACGCAATCGTATTCACTGGGCGACGGGCAAAAAATGGCGATCATCGCCTGCAGATGCTGACTATTATTCGACCTTCAGATGGTTGGGAAGGTATTGGTTTTGCGCCTGACTCCATAGATTAAACAAGCCTGGGCATATGCAATTATGATGACCCATTTGAACGCTTCTTTTTTCTCAGATACTAATTGTCTATTGCTCAGCCTGTTGGATTACAATTAATGACACCACCTCTAAAAGCCGACTATCAATACTTATGAAAGCGCCACTCAAAATATTTTATCGCCTGATTGTTTCCAGCGTTTTATTTTTATTCTGCACCCTGGTCCTTGCCCAGCATGAGACCGGTTCTGACCTGATCAGCGGAGCGCGCGCTTTTCAGGATTATTGTGCAAATTGCCATGGTCCTGATGGTGACCTGATCAATGAAGTGGATCTGGGTCATAACAATTTTCGTCAGCCTTATTCTGATGAAGATCTGGCTGGCATCATCCTCAATGGTATTCCTGATACACCAATGCCCCCAACACCGCGAGTCACTGCTGAGCAGGCCATGATGCTGGTGGCTTACCTGCGCAGTCTTGGGGAAGATGATGGCAGTAGTCTTGCTGGTGATCCTGTACAGGGACGCAATCTCTTTGAGGGCAAGGGGCAGTGCCTTGATTGCCATATGGTGAACGGGTCGGGCTCTGTGCTTGGGCCAGATCTGAGCAGCATCGCATTGGTGCGCTCCGCCGCTGCCCTGGAGGCTTCATTGCTGGAGCCAGATAGTGAAGTGCAGCCTACTAGCCGGTTTTATACTGTACGGACAAGAAGTGGGCAAACCGTGTCGGGCAGACTGCTTAACCATGATGCCTTTAGCGTCCAGATTCTTGATACTGATCAGCGCTTGCGATCATTTGAAAAAAATCAGCTGGCATCATTCGGCTTTTCCAGTCCGGGTATGCCTTCTCTGGCAGATGACTTCAGTGCTCAGGAAATTGCCGATCTGGTTGCCTTCCTGGCG
>CAWUSW010000003.1:0-9532 GCA_963925675.1 uncultured Pseudomonadales bacterium | reverse complement strand
CGTTTCAGGTGGGACAAAATGTAAGAGTGGCCGGTTATGCGTCTTCGCGCCGGGCTGCTCATATGCTGGTCACCAATGTGCTGTTAATGGACAGTTCCCGGGAACAAGAAGTGCTGTTGACACGTTTTGCCGGACCGCGCTGGACAGATAATCCTATTGGCGGTGGCGACTGGGCAACGGTAGCTGAAGTCGGCAAGGCTAATCAGACAACGGGTATTTTTAGAACCTGGACACTGGATGGTACTAACAGGCCTTCATTCAGTGACAATCCTCCACTGACTCTTACCGCCCGCCAGGTGTGGGAGCAATTTGATAATTATGATGACCCTGCACTGCAGTGTGCCGAACTGGGTATGCCGCGAGTTATAACGGCGACAGGTCCACATCCCATCGCTTTTGTTGATCAGGGCGACAGTATTTTGTTGCAGGGTGAATATTTTGATGTGCGCAGAGTAATTCACCTGGACCAGTCATCTATCCCGGATTCAACACCCTTTTCCCCACTGGGCTATTCCATTGGTCACTGGGAAGAAGGGCCATCAGCGCTTGCGGGTAGAAAGACTTTGGTGGTGAATACGGCGCGGGTGAGCTATCCCTGGTTTGATATCAGCGGACTGGCAGGGATACCGCAAAGTGAGGCGGTGAGTTTTAAAGAACGTTTTTATCTCAACGATGATGGTACTGAATTACATATGGATATCAGTATTTCTGATCCCGGCACATTTACCGAAACGCTCAGAGTGGAAGATTATTCGCTCTGGAAGTGGCGGCCAGATATAGAGATATTGCCTTACCAGTGTGAGGTGGATTAAGAAAAACAGCGTTTTGACGTTATAACGTTATAGCACTAAACTGTCTCCATTCTAATTTATTTGAACATCATCGAATTTCTTTAATCTTTTTGAAGAACAGGAGGAATATAAATGAGTGAGTTATCCAGGCGCGCGACAATCTATTTCGATCCTGTCATTCACCAGGCGTTGAAAGTCAGAGCTGCAACTAGTTTGCAATCTCTTTCCGAACTTGTTGACGAAGCGGTACGTCAGCATCTGCTGGAGGACCAGGAAGATCTTGCTGCGGTAGCAGACCGCATTAATGAGCCTGACATGACCTATGAAGCCATGCTTAATGACCTGAAAAAGCATGGCAAGTTATAAAATCCGTTTTAAGAAATCAGTCAGAAAAGATTTTCGGAAAATATCCGGGCAGGATGTAAAGCGCATACTGAAAAGAATAGAGGAACTATCAATAGATCCCCGGGGTGATGGCTGCATCAAGTTGGCCGGGAAAGAGTGTTATCGTGCCAGAGTAGGGAGCTTCAGAATTGTTTATCAAGTCAGGGATGCTGTCCTGATTGTGCTGGTGATCAAAATTGCTCACCGATCCAATGTCTATAAACAAGGGTAAATGTATCCTGTTCTTTTCCAGGATCAGAAAATCAATGTCTTCCTGAAAGACCTGGGCATAATTATTTTTAGTTCCCAATAAAAAAGGGTGTAAATCGACACCCTTTTTTATTCGTAAATGCGGTCTTTTATTGCGGATTCAATATTTCTTCCAGTTTTCCCAGTTCCAGCATTTCATTAAAAAACACCGAAGGGTCGCAAGGCGGGCTTTCCAGTAATTCCCTGGCATCACCGCGCTGAGAACCTCGGGTTCTGATCAGTGGCGCCGTATAATAGTCGTCATAAATAGTCATGGTGCGGTCAATGGTCAGGCCATCTTCAGCAATATTCCATCTTTCCACGATACGCGTGCCATCACCACCGCTCATGGGATAACCGGAACCATCCAGCCATCCCGCCGTTAAATGCGTGGTTTCAATAACCAGTGTGCGATCTTCCCAATGACCGGCAGAAAAACCCATGGAAGTCAGGGGCTGATCAGCCAGCGGGCCACGGCCATCCATATAGACCCAGCGTGGCGTGTTGTCCTGCAAATACACCATCAGGTAATGAGTTCCGGCATCAAGAACCTGCATTGAATAGGGAGAACCAAAGATGCGCGGCAGGCCAGCGGGTTGACAGCGCAATACATGGTCATCGCCAAATTCACGGCCTGAATAGAGAGCGCGGCTGGTTGAAGTCATTGGCATTGGCTTGGGCTGAAAGTCATCCACTGTGGTCTGGAACTTATAGCGATTGGTCCAGAAACCACTGATATCTACCTCATAATCATTAGCGGTAATGGTGTGATCGATAGTGGGGTCAGCGCTGATTTCCGAAGTAGTATTGGAGCTGACACAGCGGCCCAGCTGGCGACCGCTTTCCAGGTTGATACAGGTGGCGTAGAGTTTTTTTGCATCCCCCCGACCCAGATTGCCTGTGGCAAATACAGTGTCTCCTGCCGCGATGGTTTCCCTGGTCCAGTTTTCACGGCGATAGGTGGGCAGATTGCCAGGCGGGTGCAAAGACCATTTTTCAATGGAGCCATCAGGCATGGTCATGTCCACGTCATAACGGATATGAGGGTTGGTCCACCAAACCCGGGTGACAACACCTGATACTTCTCCTTCTGCTTCCTGGAATTCAGTAGCAAAAGCGTGATGTGCGGACACCTGGCTGGAAAAGGCCGCCAACAGGCAGGCTGTGAACAGGGGTAAAAGGGGGGTTGTTTTCATCATTCATTCCTCGTTTTACGATTTGCAAAAGCCTACATTAGTACGATTGCAGAAGAAAGTGCTCTCAATCATTTAACGTGTTGTGAGCAATTAAAAAGGGTCCAGAAAATCCCCGGACCGGATCAACATGGTGTCACTAACCGGGAAATTATAAAAATACACCCATGCGGCAACCTGGGAGTCGTCCCGTAAGGAAACGGCTTTCTGCATCCGCGTGTATAAATGTGGCAGCTGGGAGTGAGCGGCACAGCCTTCGTACTCATCTATATTAGCGAGCTGTGATTCACCACCATTAAACGAATACACCTCACCCACCACTAGGTCGGTCGGTTTTTCTGCAAGCAGTAAGCCGGGGTAATCGGCAATCACATAAAGCCTGCCTGCTATCGTTGCCCTGCTGACCAAGGTGAAATCCGGTGCAATAAACTGGCGGTAACTGTCGGAATGGGAGTCACTGCGCAGCGTGCCATAGACAAAAAGATAGTCGATGGAGTCGGTCATAATATTTGTGTGTCCTTATCATTATTGCTTGGCTAGAATGTAAAAAATTCAGAAATTATAGTATACAAAACTTATGTTGGCAGACTTCAATCTTAATCCTCATTCCGCAGCTGTTTTGCTTCTTACCGTGGTGGCACTGTTCCTGTTCACCCGGGATAAAATCCCACTGGAAACGTCCAGCCTGTTTGTGCTGGCTATACTTGCCGCAGGTTTTGAACTGTTTCCTTACAGCCAGGATGGGGAAACCCTGCATGCTGTAGATTTCTTTTCCGGCTTTGGCCACGAAGCCCTTGTTGCAGTAACAGCGCTGATGATTATCGGGCATGGTATGGCGCGTACCGGTGCACTTGAACCTGTTGGGCGCCTGTTAGCCAGATTCTGGGAAGTCTCTCCGAAATTGTCTTTTCTGCTCACCCTGGTGGTAGGCGCAGTATTAAGCGCCTTTGTGAATAATGTGCCTGTCGTAATACTGCTGCTACCGATCCTGACCAGTGTTTCGCTGAAAACCCGTACACCGGCCTCCCGAATATTGATGCCCATGGGCTTTGCTACCTTGATTGGTGGCATGGGCACTACGATTGGCACCTCAACCAATCTGTTGGTTGTCTCTGTGGCAGTCAGTATGGGCATGGAAAGCTTCACCATGTTTGAATTCATTGCGCCGGTAGCGATCACCAGCACGCTGGCTATAGCCTACCTGTGGCTGATAGCTCCTCATATCCTGCCAGAAAGGAGTTCAGAATTGCAGGATGCATCGCCCAGGATTTTTTCTGCGGCACTCTTTATTAATGAAGAAGGTGTGGCAGATGGGCTCACCTTAAAAGAAGCGATTGAGAAAACGGACAATGCCATTGACGTGTTGTTTATTAAAAGAGCGGGCACCGAATATCTGTCAGTAACCAACAGCAGCATCAAATTAAAGGCAGGGGATCAATTGCTGGTTAGAGATACACCGGACAATTTGAAGAGTTTCGAAAAAATGCTCGATGCCGAACTTTATAATAGCGATAACAGGGTGGATGAAGAACATCCTCTGGAAGCGCAAGGGCAACAACTGGCAGAAGTCATTGTCACCTATGGGTCGCCCATTCTTGGACGCACCCTGGCTAATTTACGTTTTGCTGACCGCTATCAGTTGGCCACGCTGGCGCTGCACAGGGTAGGTTCTAAAAATAGAAAGTTAATGTCCGAGATGGCAAATGTTCCCTTGCAGGTTGGTGACGTATTGTTGGTGCAGGGCGCCAGTGAAAAAATTAGCGAATTAAAAAAAGGCGGCAGAATTCTGGTGCTGGATGGCACTGCTGATATTCCTCACTCCAAGAAAGCACCGTTGGCGCTTGGCATTATGGTGGCGGTGGTGACCTTGGCCGCAATAGGTATTCTTCCCATTGCCATTGGGTCAGTATGTGGTGTGTTGATGCTTACCATCACTGGTTGTCTGGGTTGGCGTGATGTGGGCGAAGCGGTGAATACACAAATTGTGTTAATCGTTGCGGCATCCCTTGCCCTTGGCGTGGCAATGGTTGGCACCGGGGCGGCCGATGCCATGGCGGCTCAATTTGTCAGTCTCACCTCAGATTCTTCAGTGACCTTTCAGCTTAGCGGGCTGATGCTGTTGATGGCGATCCTGACCAATATTGTCTCCAACAATGCTGCTGCGGTTATCGGCACCCCCATTGCCATTGGTATTGCCCAGCAACAGGGATTGGCGGTAGAGCCTTTTGTACTGGCCGTATTGTTTGGAGCCAATATGAGTTATGCCACACCAATGGCTTACAAAACCAACCTGCTGGCGATGACAGTGGGGGGCTATTCCTTCAATGATTTTCTTAAAGTGGGGATTCCACTTACTATACTGATGTGGGTAAGCCTGAGTTTTTTAATCCCGGTGTTCTATCCTGTTTAAATGGGGACAGACCACGTTTTTACCTGATAAAACTCAATAGACCACCATTTATCCTAAGTAAAACGTGGTCTGTCCCCCTTTTTTGTTCTGGTTTTCGGTCTGCCAGGTTTGCCTGGCGTTGCCCGTCTCTTGAGCATGGTCTCGACTTCAGCTGTAAACCTGGCATTTCCTAATGCATGGTTACTGTTTGTTGCGAGTCTGATGGCATCAATTGTTTTTTCATCTAATGCTTGTGTAAGCAAGTGCCGATAATTATGCATTTTTTGCTCAGGGGAGTTACCCATATTCAGATATTGCCTGTGGGGTGTAATGATCTGAGAAACCTTACCAAAGCCATTTGCCATACAACTCGACCAGCGATAATCCCATGGTTTCTCAACCATCATCGCGCGCACTGGATTGAGCTCTATATAGCGGTAACAATTCAGCACATACAATTCATCCTGGGCCAGACAGGATCGAAACCGGCCTTCCCATAAAGTCCCTGTACGCTTGTATGTTCTATTGATGTATTGCACATACCGTTGCCCGAGATGCTTCATCAGCAGCGAAGCCGAATCTACCATCATGGGGGTCAGGAGAAGGTGTACATGGTTAGTCATCAGGACATAAGCATGTAATTCGCATTCATACTTTGATAGCAGTGGTTTTAGCGTGTACAGGTAGTAGAGGTAATCTTCATCATTATAAAAACAGGCAGAGCGATTATTTCCCCGCTGGATAATGTGTACGGGAATTCCGGCTAGGCGAATTCGCGCTCTTCGTGGCATAAGACATCCTTGTCTTGTTTTTTAGAGGTGTATTTAATTAAGTCAGTGTAGATTTAAAAGCGCTTGTCTGCTGAATTAAACGTGGTCTGTCCCCTATTTATTATGCCAGGCTAAAGCCGTGATGTTTCAGCGGCAGAGATCTGACTCTGGTGCCGGTAGCCGCCGCGATAGCATTGCAAAATGCTGGCAGGATTGGCGCCTGGCCGGGTTCACCGACACCACCCCAGAAACCACCAGTGGCCTCCAGTACGGTATCAATGACTGGCATTTGTGCCATGCGCAGTAAGCGGTAGTCATGGAAATTACTTTCCTGCACCTTACCCTGATCGATGTTTATCTCACCCCACATGGCCGCACTGATAGCCCATACCGTTGCTCCTTCGAGCTGTGCAATAACATTGTCTGGATTCACCATGTGGCCAGTATTGATGCCCTGGATAATGCGGTGAATCTTGATTGCACCGGCATCATTCACCGACAGTTCTACGGCTGCAGCTGTATAGCTGCCATAAGGTTCCGTTGTGGCGATTCCGCGGTAGATACCTGCAGCGGGCGTTTCATCCCAGCCGATGGCCTCAGCCACTTTAACCAGGATATGACGGGATAACTCATCTTCTGCCATGTGCTTCAGGCGGAAGTGATAAGGGTCTTCCCCGGCAGCCAGGGCCAGCTCATCAATGAACTGCTCTCTGGCAAAAGGGGTTTGTGACCATCCCACGGTACGCCAGAAACCCAGCGGCACATGAGTAGGGGTCAGTTTGAAATCCTGGTACTGATCGGGAATGTTATAGGGCAGTTCAGTAAAACCTTCCACTGCGGTGAAATCGACGCCGCCGCGCAGAGGTGCACCACGCATTTGGTTAAGAATGGAGCCACTGGCAATCCTGGCTTTCCAGCCAGAGATCATACCGTTGGCATCGAGCCCACCTTTTAATCTGTACATGGCTAATGGTCGGTAGAAATCATGCTGGGTGTCTTCTTCGCGAGTCCACAGCATTTTCACCGGTGTGCCATCTGGAAGTTCGGCAGCAATCAATGCAGCAGCGCGTGCGTAATCGCTGGAACCACCACGGCGGCCAAAACCGCCACCTGCCTGTACCCGATGTGCATAGACGTTTTCTTCTTCCACACCCAGCGCGTTAACCATCTCTCCGACCAGACCTTCTGGAGACTGGGTGGATGCCCAGATATCTACACGCTCACCAGTAATACGTACTGTGGCGCCCATGGGTTCCATGGGCGAATGACTTAAAAAAGGCGTGAAATAATCCGCTTCCAGTACCTGTTCAGCATTGGCCAGAGCCTGGTCGGCGTCACCGGCATTGTTAGGCATTGGCGCGGCATCGGGCGCCGCTAAACTGTCGTTAAATTGAGCCAGTATGGTTTCATTGTTGACGTCGCCATTACCCTTGGTGTCCCACTGTATTTCAACTTCCTCCAGGGCCTTGTTGGCGCGCCACCAGTTGTCGGCGACCACGGCAACGGCGATACCGTCGATAGCAACAACATCAATGATGCCTTTGCGGGTGAGGGCTTTAGTGGCATCAAAGGAAATAACGCTGCCGCCAAATACCGGGGAGGTCGCCATAGAGGCGTAGACCATGCCTGGCAATTCCACATCGACACCGTAAACCTGTGAGCCATCAACAGAAGGGGGAATATCCACACGCGGCTTTGACTGACCAATGATGTGCCAGTCTGCCGGGTCTTTCAAAGTAACAGTTTCCGGTACTGCCTGTTGGGCCGCTGCGGCTGCCAAAGCGCCAAACCCGCTTTCACGACCGCTGGTGGCATGACTGATTACGCCATTACTGACATTGATTTCACTTGCGGGGACTCCCCATTCGATTGCGGCGGCAGCAACCAGCATGGCGCGGGCTGAAGCACCGGCGTTGCGCAAGTATTCCTGGGAATTACGAATAGTCTGACTGCCCACAGTAACCATGGCGCCCCAGGCCCGGTCCATGCGGAAATGTTCGTTTACATCGACATATTCAATACGTACCTGATCCCAGCTGGCATCGAGCTCGTCTGCGACGATTTGTGGGGCGGAGGTCATACTGCCTTGTCCCATTTCACAACGGGCGTACTTTATTGTCACCGTATCATCGGGGTTGATCTGTACCCAGATATTAATGTCATTGCCAGCGGCTGCATCCTGCGCCTTGGCAGGTAACTGCAGACCCAGAGCAAAACCACCACTGATGGCTGCACTGGTGAGCATGAACTTGCGGCGAGAGGAATTGAATGGTTTATTCATAGTGATCTCCTTACGCCTCGTAGGCTAGTGTGTTTTCGGCAGTATTGCCGGCAACATCGTGAATGGCATCGCGTATGCGTTTATAGGTACCGCAGCGACAAATGTTGGTCATTGCCGCATTGATGTCTGCATCGGTGGGCCGGGCTTTTTTCTCCAGCAGGGAAACAGCTGCCATGATTTGTCCTGACTGGCAGTATCCACATTGTGGCACCTGATGCTTGACCCAGGCCTGCTGAACTGGATGTGACGCATCCAGTGATATTCCTTCAATAGTCGTAATTTGCTTGCCTTCTGCTGCGGATGCAGGATAAGAACAGGACCGGACAGGTTCGCCGTCAATATGGACTGTGCAGGCGCCGCACTGAGAGATGCCGCAAGCAAATTTGGTACCCTTTAGATTAAGGATGTCCCGGATAACCCATAACAAGGGCATTTCCGGCTCGACATCAACTTCATGGATTTCGTTGTTAACCCGTAGTTCCATGGTGTATTTCCCCTCGATTGTAAATTAGTGCCTGACTCAAACTGGACATGTAATAAGTGTAAAAAGTATTAACGCAAAACATTACATGAATGGCTGCGGGAGTTGAAGCAGGAAATCAAAAAACTTAGCAGAAAAACTTCAAAAAGCCAGTTTTGCAGAAATGTAGTTATTTGATCAGCAATAGTTGCTTATTTAATTTCTTCAAGCGGGAAAAATTTTAACTTGTTGATAATATTGATTATTTACTGATTATAACCCTATAAACTGCTAAAAATAGAGCATTTTTCGGCGGGGAATACTCTGTTTGCGGTGGCGATGCTGCTAACCCTCAAGCCAGATTCAGGACTTGCTGGATATTGAGCAGGCTTGCGATGGGAGGATTCTGGGGTAAGGCTATTTTAAGGTGTGAATTATTCCTGCCAATATTTTTTCCGAAAAAAGTGAGGCGTTGACCTTAGCTGGGAAGGTTTTTGTTTTTTAACTCACTTTACAGTGCTGCCCGTTCTTACAGTTCTGCCTTTACTGATGATGTATATGCCACTGAGAATGATAATGGTAATTCCAAGCCAGGTTACTTTGTCGGGTAATTCATCAAAGAAAAAATAGCCGATGCTGATTGTCCAGATGATGCGCGAATAATCGAACGGCGTGACCTTGGCAGGGCTGGCACAATGTACTGCTTTAGTAATGGAAAAAAGTGCAAGTGTGGCAAAAAATGCTACGCCAAATAATAGGGCAAGGGATTTTAGATCGGGGGTAATCCAGTTCTGCCAGGCAGGATATGCCACCAGAATGATGGTGGCAGGATAGATATAAAAATTAAGAGTTAATGCCGATTCTGTTTTTACCAGCGCTCTGGCGGAAATACTCAGAAAAGCCGAGGCCAGTGCAAAGCCCAACATCACCAGATGAGCGATATGAAAATGACTGGGTGTAGGTCTGACAACAATCAATACGCCAATAAAGCCCAGCAGTATCGCGGTTAACATGC
>CAWUSW010000002.1:0-34034 GCA_963925675.1 uncultured Pseudomonadales bacterium | reverse complement strand
ATACATAGTTCACAATCCATGATACAGTATTTGGCAATCTTCGCCCTTCCTTCTGAATTACCATTTTTATGAAAGTCGAAAATCTGTTGTGGAGAAACATCGAGATCTTCATATTCATGGTGTTGTTCTTTCATGGTATTTCCTGCAACTATTTAGAGGATGCAAGCATAGTGAAACTAGCCCTAGCAGTCCAATATTTAACGACATTAGCTCTTCCCTTGCGGTTTCAAGCGCCAATAACTTGGCATCCTGTGGATTTTTCTTCGAATGACGGGCTGTGCCCTTATCCGGCCTACAGCCCTGACTGCAAAACACCCGATATTCGGGTTGTTTAAACCTACCCTGCCCATGTAATCTTAGACAGTTTTCCAACTCCCTATGCATGGACCAGAAAATAGAGGTTTGCCTTATGAATCCTGAACTACCGGTTATTGACGACACTAAAATCTGGGACATCATGCTCAGTCTTTACAATACCCCTGCTATTGCCCTGGCTCTGGAGCTGGAGATATTTGAAGCGTTTAAGGAACCGGCAAGTCTGGAAGGGGTGACTGAAAAACTGGGTTATAGCCTGCGTGGTATGACTGCTCTGATAGCCATGCTGAAAGCTCAGGGCTTACTGGATAAGCATAAAGGCATCTACCAGCTCAACAATCTGTCCCGAACCTACCTGTTAAAAGAAAGCCCCTATTTCTGGGGTCCATTTTTTAGCTGGACCTCGGAATCACTGCCCAATTACAAAATCTTTCTGGAAAACATCAGAGATGGTGAAACTGTCGAGGAAAGAGAAGCCGCTGACGGATGGGAATCAGGACAAATGGAGCCGGATTTTGCTCGCACCATTACGGACTACATGCACTGCCACTCCATGGCTTCCGCAGTAGGCTTGTCGCATTCGTGTGATTTTTCAGATGTGAAAAAACTGCTTGATGTGGGTGGCGGTTCCGGCTGTTATGCCTCCGCTATTGCCAATGCCAACCCTGGTATCCTGTGTACTGTTATGGAACTGGCCCCGGTATGCGACGTAGCTGATGATTATATTGCCAAGGCCGATGTGGCAGATCGTGTTAATACCAAAGCTGTGGATATGTTCAGGGAAGATTGGCCACAAAATTACAATGCACACTTCTTTGCCAATATCTTTCATGACTGGAGTTTTGAAACCTGTCAGGAACTTGCTGATAAAAGTTATGCCGCACTAGCACCTGGTGGCAGGATTTGTCTGCAGGAAATGCTGCTTGAAGAATCAGGTGATGCCGCCTACCCTGCCGTGGCGTTTTCTTTCCTGATGACCTGGGGAACAAAAGGCCAGCAATTTACCTTTAATCAGCTTGAAGCAATGCTCAACAAAGCGGGATTCACCAATGTTCAGGCGCAACGTTCCTATGGATACTATTCACTAGTCACTGGTGAGAAAAAATAGCAAGAAAAATTATTTATTACTTGATTCTCTTTTACTTTAAATAAAGCCTGGTTTATTCGAGGCTTTTTTGGGTTTATTTTCGAGAGTAATTTGAGTAGTGAATGCTTTGTCGAATGACCGTCTTGCAGGCCTCATCAGACCTCCTTTTAATTTTTATATAAAAAAGTCCATATATTGATCACAGCACACAAATTCGCAAGCGTTTATTCCGCTGTCACATTCAGCAACTGGGAATAATCACTCAGGCCCATAAATATTTTGGCAATGCCGTCCTGCTTGAGGGTGCGGATGCCGTCCTTAATAGCCTGCTTACGCAGTGCTTCCATCTCGGCATTATTGTAAATAAGCGAGCGTAATTGCGTTGTTCCTAACAACACCTCGTGGACCCCTATCCGGCCTCGATATCCCAGGCCGCCGCACTTCTCACAGCCCACGGCACGATGCAGACTGATATCGCGTGTGTCAATTTCCAGCTCTTCAAATTGCTCACGACCATATTCATTGATCAAATGATCCACCTCCCTGAATTCCGGGGTGTAGGCCTCCTTGCAATTCAAACACAAAGTACGCATCAGACGTTGTGCCAGCACTCCCAACAAGGCGTCGGAAAAATTAACTGCATCCAGCCCAAGATCCAGCAAGCGGGTTATGGTTTCCGGGGCAGAGTTGGTATGCAATGTCGACAGCACAAGATGACCGGTGAGGGATGCTTCAACACCAATGGCCGCTGTTTCCCGGTCTCTCATTTCACCAATCAGGATGACATCCGGATCGGCACGCAGAAAAGCGCGCATGGCATCTGCAAAGGTAAAACCAATTTTTGGATGTACCTGTACCTGCTGTAATCCAGGCTGGGTAATTTCCACCGGATCTTCTGCTGTCCAGATTTTTTTGTTGGGTTTGTTGATATGTCCGAGCAGGGCATGCAGCGTTGTTGTTTTGCCTGACCCTGTCGGACCGACAACCAGAATCAATCCGTAAGGCTTGTTACTGATGCCATTGATCAATTCAAAATTTTTCTCACTCAAAGCCAGCTTGTCTATGGGCAAAGCATTCCCTGCTGTCAGGATACGCAGTACTGCACTTTCACCGTTAACCGTTGGCACAGTGGCAACACGTAATTCCAGAGAACGCTTGCCAATCTTCAGTTTACACTTGCCGTCCTGGGGTTTGCGGCGTTCTGAAATATCCAGTCTGGACATTACCTTGATACGTGCAATCAATGCACCGGTGTGTTCACCTGGCACTTTCAGCAGTTCAACACATTCACCATCAACCCGAACACGCACACTACCGGGACTGTTTTCTTTTCCCGGTTCAATATGAATATCTGAAGCATTTAAGCGGTTTGATTCAACAATAATTTTGTTAACCAACTGGATAATCGCTGAACTGGCAACAGCAGCTTCATCAACAGTTTCTAAATCAGACTTATCAACTTCAACATTGGTTTCTTCTTCAAGACTTTTAAAAACATCATCAAAACCGGATCTCTTATCTGTTTCTGTTGTTTCATTATTAATGAATTGCAGTATATGCTCGGGCAGACCTACTTTAAGCTCAATTTTTTTGACGCGCAGTAAGGACTGGATCTCCATAATTCGATTGTAATCACTGGGATCATCAATAAGGATCACGGCCTCTTCCTTGTTGCCGGAAATAGGCACCCACATATTGTATTGCAGGTAACTTATAGTTAGATTTTTATTAAGATCTTCCACCGGTTCAAATTCCGGATCAAATGCCAAATACGGCACCCGGTAATACAGCTCCAGCGCTTTACCGATCTGATCTTCATCAATATTGAAATCATCAATCAACTTGCGAATTATTTTTTTCTTTATGCCGCCGCAACTTTTTTGCAGGGTCTCCAGATCAAAACCACTGATCATTCCCTGCTGCACCAGGTAATCAAAAGGACCCAGTGTTGATTGAAACTCATCGCGAAATATTTTTGCCAGAGTTTGCGCAAGATTAGCTGCGCGTTTGAGATCGAATGGCGAGAACTCGCGGTCTTCTTCGAGATTGATCAACTGAATCACACCCAGCAGTATTTCCTGCTTGATGGGAACCACAACCATCGACTTGAAGCGCAGTTTTCGGCTTTCACTGAAGCGCTTATCAAAGCGCAGATGGGGATGTATTTCCTCTAACTCGGAACAATCATACACATCTTTGATACAAACAGGTTTATGACTTAAAGCGACGTACCCTGACAAAGATGTGGTACTCAAGGGCACCTTTATTTTATGTTTTTGCACGATCTCTGAGCCAACACCACCTTTGAAAACCGCCGTAATTTCTTTCCCGTTATCGATACTCTGGTAAATGGTAAGAATGCTGGCGCTGAGTAATTCCAGGAGTTCAGCTTCCACCGTTTTCATTGCCTGCTGCAGGGACTTGCGTTTCTTTTGCTCCTGTCTCAAACGGGACGTGATTGCTGACAGGGTTTCGGCAAAAACATCCGCCACGCCAGAGCCTACAGACAAACCTGTTGGTCCGGGATTTAAATGTTTGACTGTATTTCCTGTGGGGGAGTCCATGTTTTTCTAACCGACAAGTAGCAAAGCAGTAAATCAGGTTAGCTGAGAACCTGAGACTATTTGTCAGTATTTTCCCCTAAGCATTTGAAAATATTAATGATAAATTATAATTACAATTCTTTTATATATTCTTATTCAAGCAAGATTGCACCAGAGAATTACTTAAATTGTGAAATGGCTAGAGTTTTAAAGGATTTTCTATCAGGAAGTGCGCATTAGTTTGATAATTATTGACTGGACACAGTGATCAGAGAATCGTTATTCTTTTAAAACAATTAGAACCGAAAGAGTTACTCAACATGGACAGTCATAAGGAATTAATCAATTTTCGCTTTGTCTTTTTAGTTATCTCTGCCTTTAGCCTTTTTCTCCCTGTCACCTCGTTGTGGGCACAAGATGCCCTGACCTGGCAGGACAAGGATGACAACTGGCAGGAAAAAAAGACTGCACTGCAAGATTTTGGCGAGCAATTCGCCAGCTCAGTGGATTTATATCAGGCCCTTGAGGAGGCAGCTAATGGCGGTGAACGTCTTGACTGGGATGATATGGGCAAAGCCCCCTATGACTGGTCCGGCATCTACACACGCACCGGTGGTGGCTTATCTTTTGATCCGGATATTCGCGGTAATGAGATGACAGCACAATTAACCTCAGCAGGCGCAGCAATTTTGCAGAGCAAAATTGACCAGATCGCCGCTACAGGGGGCGAATACGATCCTATATCTGATTGTCGGCCCCCGGGCTTCCCACGCTGGGCAACCGAGCCTTTCCTGCATGAGTTTATCGTTACGCCTGATCAGACCTGGTTAGTTAATGAAATGGTTAACGATTTACGCAGGGTTTATACCGATGGGCGTGATCACACCTTGCCGGAAGATGCCTATGCCTCAGCCAATGGCGATACTATTGGTTTCTGGCATAACGACATGCTGATCACTCATACTATCTATCTCTATAGTGGTCAGTATCAACGTGGTACACAACCTGATTATTCTGACCAGGTAGAGGTAGTGGAGCGCTGGAAAAAAGTGCATGGCAACACACTGGAAGCAGATTACTGGGTATTTGATCCGGTCAATCTAAGCCAGCCCTGGTACTCGAGACAAAGCTGGACCGAACTGGCCAATGACGACAATTTTCTGCGCATACGCTATTGGGATTGCCAGGAAAACCAGAATAATGACATCATCGAGCGTGATGACGGTACCAGTCAGTTTCCGAATTTTGATTTTATTGAAAATGATGCCGAAGTCAGCAATGATGAAGCAGTTAGATAACCCATTAATAAACCTAAGAAAATGTTGATAATGAATACTATGAAACGAATATCCATCTTGTCTATTTTAGCCCTTTTTCCTTTATCTTTTATCTTTTCTCCGCTGGTCTATGCCCACCATTCCGGCGCCATGTTCGATGGCAGTTCAGTGGTAGAAGTCACTGGAAAAGTAAACGAGTTTCAGTACACCAATCCCCATTCCTGGCTGCTGGTAGATGTAAGCAATGAAGATGGTTCAGTAACCACCTGGGGATTTGAAGCAGAAGGACCCAGCACGCTGATGCGTGCCGGCATTCGTAAAAGCGCCCTGCCCCCTGGCACTGAAATTACCATTCGCGGCAATCCCATGAAAGATGGCCGTTCAGCCGCTGCCTGGATTGATGCCATGGTTAATGGCGAAACGATTAATCCACGCAATGGTTTTGCAGTTATTCCTGCAAGCGAATAATTTCTACTGCGTTTTCAAAAGGATCCTTGATATAGATAGAGGCCGTACCATCACGATGCGGCGTCAGTGCACCATATTTTTCAGCATGCTCATTGGCAATAGCGAAATGGGGCGGATGCTCACCTGGTAAAACCAGGGCCAGGGAAATATTGTCGAACTTCAGCATGGCCCAGGATTCATCCTGATAACTCACCTCAACATCGAAAGCCATGGTATACCACTGAACTGCTGTGTTAATGTCATCAACCTGTATAGCAATGTGATGAATTTTATCTGACATTCCCACGCTCCCGGCCTACTTTCATATTGCTTTGCATCATTCTTTTTCAATGACCAGACTGAGCTCGCCAACCCGAAAACCGAATTTTCGCAGCACTGTACGGTTAATTAAATGGTTTTCATCTATCAGAAATAACCAGTCATCAAGACTTACCACGATAGTCCCATCCTTATAGGGTACTTCCAGATTATATTCCCAATTGAACGCTGCGCCAGCAATTTGACCACTGGCGCTTCCGATGACATCACCGGCACCTCCGGTATAGCGCCCATTGCCCAGGTGGGTTAGTTGCCAAACCCGTTCCTGTTCTTCACCATCATCATAAATAAAATGCTCCACAAAAGTGCCCTGCTCACCATTCCAGGAAGCATCAATAGTTGCCTCAAAACGACGCGTTACCATCCCTGATCGATCCTGCAGGACTCCGTAGGCCATAAGCGGGCCATCAAAGAAGGTTCTCAGATCCAGCTGGGGAGATGTATTACGGTAATCCTCTATGTTTACGCGGCTGCAACCAGCCAGAAAAATCACTGCAACGATCAACATCAGTCTCATAAAGTACTCCCTAGCAGGTCAGCCCTGAGCTCAGGTCTGGAGGTTTTATCTGACAACCAGATAGCAACAAAGTGTTCGGTAAATTCCCGATCATTAATGCTACCAAGAAGCGTATCGTTTAAATAAAAAACACTGCTTGCCTTGTTATCAACATACAGCGTTATCACATCACTTTTCTCTACATCGCGCAGGACTCTGGCAAGGGATTCAAGCCATTGTTGGGTTTGCTCAATACCAAGAATTTGCCATTGCTTTTGCGTCTCACTAATAAGTTGCTCTTTACTGAATTGTCGTTTGTATTCAAGAGCCAGAGCAAAAGGTAAGGTATGTGGAAATTCATAGGCACCTGAACCACTGTAAAGACGTGCCTGATAAACTGGCCAAACAAAAAACCTCAAGTCTGCCTGACCCACCAGTTCAAATTTCTGCCATGGGAGATTATCCGCAAGAGCATTAACGGGAAATATACAGCAAAGTATAAGGCAGAGTTTTTTCATTGCGGGAAATTATCTATTCAATAATGCCTTGTTGATCTTGTACATGACAGGAACAAATGCAGCCCAAAGCAGTGCAATGATGAGCATAGTAAAGACCAGGGAAAATCCAAAAGTCACCGCATTAAGCAGGTAGCCGGCAAAATATCCTGCACACCCTGCTACAACGCCAATTGCGGATTGGCCAAACCAATGCCAGCGTGACACAAATAAAAATCCTCTGGGTAATGTCATTGCAAAAGAAAGCCACAGGAAAATTAACCAGGCTGGCAAAAAAGCGGAAGGGAAAACAAACACACCGACAACGGTAAGTATGGAGTCCATCACCAGCCCGGCGAAAAATGTCAGGGCAATAATTGGTATAAAACGCGTGATTTCCCGCCAAGTGAGAGCTCGCAGCACAATAATACTCAATACCGGTAACAGAGCTTCGGCCTGAAACACTACCAGAGCTATCCAGCTTAGCTTGAAAAGCACCAGATCAAGCCATGCAGGCAGTGGCCTACTGATAATAAGCGGATTAGAAATATTCACCTTCTGCATTTCTTTTTTTCTCAACCTATAATACGCAAAAAAAAGTGAATTGGATTCATCTGACATGCCACAGTACTGGTAATATTGACTAATGGCCATGCAGCAATACCTGGAACGTTACGCAGAAATCGAAGCTTCCCGTTTCGATAACCTTGATGGCCTTGAATTTAATTACCACCACCTGCTTTGCATTCCTGCCTATGCAGAATCACCGGACTTTCTCCACCAGCTTATTGCTCAATCAAAAGAGCAGTCTGTACTGATTATCCTTGTGGTGAATGCCCGCGCAGAGGCGCCCCCGGCGCAAATCAGCCTAAGCCGCGAAATAGCGACTTACCTTAAACAACAGTACCCATCCCTGGGTCAATTCGCTGACAACATTCAATTGCTCAAAATGACAGATACTATAGATATCCTTTTAGTGGAGCGCTGCATGCCTGGCTATTATTTGCAGGGAGACGACGGTGTCGGGCTGGCCCGGAAAATTGCCTGTGATATAGCCTGTCGCTTAATTACTCTGGGAAAAATAAAAAATCATTGGATTCACAGCACAGATGCTGATGCCATCTTGCCAGCCGACTATTTCTCCACCGCGACAGCGCTGGATACCACAAAAACAAGTGCCGCTGTTTACCCCTTTCATCACACTCCCCATGAGAATGAGAAAGTTCAGCAGGCGCAAACCTTGTATGACCTGTCCATGGATTACTATGTGGCGGGGCTGAAATGGGCCGAATCATGCTGGGCCTATCACACCATTGGCAGCACTTTGCTGATCAATGCAGAACATTACGCGCTGGCTCGAGGGTTTCCGAAACGCCAGGCTGGTGAAGATTTTTACTTACTCAACAAACTGTCCAAGATTGGCGACATCCTTACATTGAATTCCACACCCATCGCGCTTGCCAGCCGACTCTCAGACCGCGTGCCCTTTGGCACAGGACCGGCTCTGAATAAAATCATGCTGATGCAATCTCCCCTTGAAGAGTTTTTGTTCTACCACCCGCACTGTTTTGTTTACCTGAAAGGCTGGCTCGCTTTTGTTCACACACTGCAAGCGGGGAAGGACATTGTATTGTCGGCAGCCATCATCGAACAATTTGTTCATGCAAATGAAAAGTATGCTGCCCTCGACAGTCAGCTTTTGATGAATTGTCTTGAATCACTGGGAGCAAGCAAAGCGCTTGCTCATGCTTTCTCGCACAGCAAATCCGATGCGGTGCTGAAAAGACATATACAAAACTGGTTTGATGGCTTTATTACCTTAAAATTCATCCATTGGATGAGAGATAACTGCTTACCGTCAGTACCTGCCAGCACTGTAAAAACTATTCAGCATGAAAAAAATCTTCCTTTTTTGTCTTGCCTTGCGTTTGAAGATTATGCCCCAGTGCCGCCAGCATAGAACCGGCCACTACCAGTGCAGCGCCCAGATAAGCAAGCCCGTTAAGTTGGCTATCAGCAAATACTGAAGGCCAGAATTTCACTGCGACCATCATCGAAACAATAGTCAGCAAGGGGGCCAAAGTAATCACCGCACTGACTTTTGCCGCATCCCAAAGATTGAGCGCTTCAGTAAATGCACCATAGGCCAGCACCAGATTCAGACTGCAAAAAAGCAAGGCCGCAAACTGGACCGCATTTAAGTCGAACAGTGTTGCAGGATCAATAAAAGGCGTAAGTAGTATTACCCCGCCCAGATACATCAGTGAGGTTAATTGTATGGAATCCATTTGCTTCAGCAGCGTTTTCTGTAACAAACCATATAACCCCCAGGAAACAGAGGCCAGCACCATTAAAATAATGCCCAGTGAATAATCATTCAGGGAGGTGAATATTTGGGCGAGACGATCATTGAAGAACAGGGAAAATCCGCCAAGCAGTAATGCCACCCCTAGCCACTCGAGCCAACCCAGTCGTTCTTTATAAAACAAAATGCTGCCAAACATCAGAATGAAGGGCGCCAGTTGAATCAGCACCTGGGCACTTTCCGGATTAAGATAGGTAAGACTGCTTAGATAGAGCACAAAATTGGCTGCCAGTGCTGTTGCAGCAAGAATCAGAATGGCATTAATTTTCATGCCGAATTTGTTCACTGCCGGTAATTTCCCACGCTGCCAAAGCAAGGCAACAACAATCACTGCTGCTGCCAGAAAGCGATACCAGGTAATAGTGATGGTATCCATACTGCCTATCAACAAGACAAAAGACACCGGCAGCACACCCCACATAAGCGCGGTGACTAATGATAAAATGAAACCGGCCCAGGGGCGCCTGGTTGCCATGCTTTTGCTTTCCTTGGTGTTATTCTCTGAAAAAGGCTGGCCTTACTCTCTGAACCTGAAGACTTCAGATTGTGCTTTGAAGGCATTATAACTTTCTATTGTATCTTCGATAATTATTGATGCACTGTCACTGTCAGTCTTGTTTGAATTGAAGTCATCACGATGCGGTCTGCCCGCTGCTCTTGCCACTATTTTTGCTGAAGTTGATCCCGGCCCAGCGCCAATAACCTGACTGCGGTAATAGGCAAGAATGTCAGATTTTTCCACAGCTTCAATGGCATCCGCCATTTTCAGAGTGGAATCTTCCTCATATTCTTCTATCAGGATATCACTCCAGAAGCGACCACTTAGCCCACCCAGGCTCTGGGGTTCCTGGCGCATGTTGTTCAACATCCCGGCTTTAATATCAGCAAACATACTCTCGGGCATCGCCGCGAGAACAGTCTCATAATCTGCCAGAAAGGCATTGATTTCAGTTTCCAGCATTAGCGGATCTGCGACAGGGGATTCAATCGTCATGGCCAGACCATTGGTTTTTAAAATTGGCATGGAGCCTGCGTTAACCACATAGCCCAACTGCTGTTCTGTGCGCAGGGTTTCAAAAAAGGGTGTACGCAAAATAGTGCCCAGCAGTGAAATCGTTGCCCGTGTCATTAATGTGTCATCTGGCCCCTGCAGGTAAATCACGATAGCAGAATCATCATGATCAACACTGACCTCCTGTACCACACGTTGACCTGGTATAAGTTTCAGAACTGTCCCGTAAGGTGGGTCTACCACTTCTGGCGTGACCGATAAATACTGCTGTACCAGTTCCAGTAGCGCCAGGGCATCGGACTCCTCGACATTACCATGATAAAGCGCCTGCAGATTTAGGTTTTCAAGCATGCGAGGGATGAAAGCGATGACATCTTCCAGACTTATTTGCTGTATTGCATCAATACGTTGCTGCTCTGACCAATACGGATTAACCAGCAGTGCCTGTGCTTTTTGAAATAATCTTGTGTAAGGCATTTGAATATCTGCATTTTCCCAGCCGCGAATGCGTTCTGTCTTTATGATCTCAAATCGCTCTTCTTCGAAATCCGCTGCAACCAGTGTTTTCAGGAGTTCTTCCAGCAAAACCTGCTGCTTGTCGTTATAACCACCAAGACGAATAGAAAATCCTCGCGCCCTGCTGCTTACGCCATAAAAAACACCGGCAAGATTAGCCGGGTAGCTGTATTCATTTAACTTATCATTGACCAGACTAATCACCAGGCTGGACAGTAAAGAATTTTCCAGTGATTCATTGAACAGGGGCGTCATCGCATAGACATAAAAATTCGCTCGCGGCACCTGAAACTCATTGTCATGCTGAAACCAGAGGCGAACCCCATTGTCGTCCACAATAAGTTCAGGTTTGTTTTCTGGCCCCCTCAGGGTCGGCGTTCCCGCAATATCGACAATACTCAGATCATCCGGTAAAAAAGGATTGGGTTCGGTAATAGCAAGCGCCGGATCAATGTCACTGGTCTGCCAGGTGCTGATGCGCTCTGCTGCAATGGGCGTATAACGGTAACGCCCGCCAAACAAGACTTCTTCCTGATCACCTGCAACGCTCTGGGAAGTGAACGTCAGCAATACATTATCCGGGCGCAGATAGGATAGAATTTCACGATAGAGGGCCGGGTTATAGTCTTCATAAGCATAGGCGGCAGTAATAATTTCTTCTGCAGGATAAAGTTGCAAACGCCTCGACAGACCGCTCACTGTTCCTACCGGGGCACCGGGTTCCTGAAAGGTAAAGCTGATATCCGCCATGACCCGCTGTTCATCAAATAACCATTGATGAATACCTTCACGCTCAGCCAGCGTTATAAATTCAAACACCAGCGCGGTAATCTCATCAACGTGATCAACACCTTCTTCGGTCAGGGCAACAGTCACTGAAAAAGTGGCATTATCCATGTAGGACATACCATTACCGGCACTAAGCCCATTTGCCCAGCCCTTGCTCTTGAGCAGGGAAAGCAAACTGCCGTCTCCTTCATGGCCCAGAATATTCCCCAAATAGTTCAGCGGCTTGGCGCGATACTGCTGCCAAACCACCGGAATTGGAAAAGTGAGAGTCAATGAGCGTGCATCCCGGATCGGCTCAATTTCCAGCAAAGCCGGTAATTGCCCTTCACGAAATATAGGTTCATTTGTTCGTGGTGCGTCCACATTACGATTTTCAATGGCAGAAAAGTATTGCAAGGCCAGAGTTTCCAGTTGATCCAAAGATTCCTGGCCAATAATCGCCAGACTCATCTGGTTAGCTGAGTAGTAACGTGCATACTGATCAAGCAATGCCTGGCGCAAAGTGCCTGCTGCCTTGTCCTGTAAGGTATCCAGTGAGCCCACAGAAAACTGTGACAAGGGATGATCCTGGTTCATCACTTTTTTGAAAATGGAATATGAACGCCGCCCATCATTTTGTAAATTTGACTGATATTCCGAATGCACTGCATTACGTTCGCGATCGACATATTCCTGGGTAAACAAGGGGGCAATAAAAAACTGGGAGAAACGATCCAGCGCAGGCGCCAGCGAATCTTTTTCAATATCAAAGTAGTAGTTGGTATTTTCATAAGACGTATAAGCATTATGGCTGCCACCATTACCGCTGATAAATTCCTGATACTCCCCGGACTGCGGAAACTTTTGGGTACCCAGAAATAACATGTGCTCCAGAAAATGTGCCAGGCCTTCAAATTCCGCCGGATCACTGTTGGAGCCGGCATTAATATCCATGGACGCCGCCGCCTTATCCGTTTCCGGGTCGGAAATCAGAATGACTTTCAGGCCGTTTTCCAGGTTAAGAGCACGATAATCGCGCCGATCATTAGGGCTTTTCCCAATAGATTCAATACGTTGCAATGACGCACTGTCGTCAACGGATATTGCGCAAGCCTGAAGTATGACCAGCGCAGGAAAAAGGAAAAGTAACAGGATATGTTGTGATTTCAGATTCATAAGACTAAATACTAATTAATTGAACAATGAAAGATACAGGATCAGAACAGAAAATTTCAGCCACTCTATGCAATTATTTTTATATACGAAGTCTTCACTGCTTTTAGCTTTTAATCATTGGCGATTAATACTGCTTCAAGCTAAACAGAGGAATTTACCTGAAGGCAGTTGCGGAACCTTTTAACTTGTAACTTGTACCTTGTAACTTGTAACTTGTAACGTCCAGTGGTGAATTCATTCGGGGTTAAAACCCCTCCTACATTCTTTCCACTTTCTAAAACAGCACCAGCGGCGGTTCATCCAGAGCTGACATTTGTTCCCGCAATTCGAGAATATGACCAGCCCAATAGTTTTCCGTATTAAACCAGGGGAAGGCCAGCGAGAAAGCCGGATCATCCCAGCGTCTTGCCAGCCAGGCACTGTAATGCATCAGGCGCATGGTGCGCAGTGACTCCATCAGCACCAGTTCCGCCGGGTTAAAATCATAAAATTCATTATAGCCGTCAATGATTTCACTTAACTGGGCCAGTTGCGTCTGCCGGTCGCCGGACAATAGCATCCATAAGTCCTGCATTGCCGGACCGGTCATGGTGTCATCAAAATCCACGAAATGCGGCGTGTCATCGCGCCACAGGACATTACCCATGTGAAAGTCGCCGTGAATACGGATTTGTTTTGGCACAGACATTGATGAAAATATATTTTGAATGCGCTTGATCAGGTCTGCCGACAAAGTGGAGTAGGCATCAACCAGGTTGGCCGGAATAAAATTATTATCCAACAGGTAAGCTGCACTGTCCTGGGCAAAATACTCCAGCGTCAGTGCACGCCTGTGCAGGAAAGGTTTGGTCGCTCCTACAGCATGCAGGCGTCCGATAAACCGGCCCATGATGAGCAGGTTATCCAGGTTGAGATCAGGACTGCGCCCGCCATGGCGTTTAAACAGTGCAAACATAAAACCATTAAAGTCACCCAGGGTAGAGTTACCTTGCAAAATAGGCGGCACTGCAGGGATATCAAGTTCAGCCAACTCAAGACTGAAATCATGTTCTTCAAGAATCTGTTCCCGGCTCCAACGCTCAGGGCGGTAAAATTTTGCAATCAGCGGCTCGTCATCTTCGACACCTACCTGGTAAACACGGTTTTCATAGCTGTTGAGGGCAAGGATACGAGCGTCTGAAATGATGCCGGTACTTTCCACGGCATCAATCACTGTATCGGGTGTCAATGTTTCAAATGGGTGGGCTGCTGGCACGGAGCTCTCCAGGAGCTAATGATTATTGAGCGCTATAGTAGCATGGAGAAAAGCTTGGCGAGCATCAGAGCGATGCTCGCCAGCCATTAGAATTTAAGCGATTCTGGGTAATTCCCTGAAACCCGGTTTGGCCATCAGAAATTGTCCGGTATGAATGACCCGCTCACGAAAGCCACCTTCACAAAAACACAGGTAATAATTCCACATACGAATGAATATCTCATCTGTGCCTAAACGCCTGACATCTTCAATACTGTCCCAGAAGCGCTCGCGCCATGCCTTTAAGGTGCGGGCATAATCGAGAGTAATATCTTCCATGCCAATCAGCTGCATATCCGTTTGTGTCGCAATCCTGTCAGCAATCACCGCATTGGAAGGCAATTGCCCACCAGGGAAAATGTAACGTTTGATAAAATCGATACTGTTAACTGACTGTTCAAAACGCTGATCAGAAATAGTGATCGCCTGTATCAGCATTAAGCCATTGTCTTTAACAAGACGATTGCAGGTCTGAAAATATTCGTCGTAATATTTGGCGCCTACGGCTTCAATCATCTCAACAGATACCAGTTTGTCGTATTGTTGCGACAGGCCATCGAGTTCACGATAGTCTTTTTCCAGCAGGGTTATCTGATCGCCCAGACCCTCACTTTCCACCCATTTGCTGGCATGCAGGAATTGCTCATGGGAAATGGTAGTACTGGTTACCTTGCAACCAAAATGTTTTGCTGCATGGATAGCCAGACCGCCCCACCCTGTGCCAATTTCCAGCAAATGGTCTTCAGGTTTAAGCTGCAGGCGTTCGCAAATATGTTGAAATTTGTTCAGCGAAGCATCATGAAGTGTGTCTGAATCGCTTTTAAATATTCCTGCGGAATAAGCCATCGTCGGATCCAGAAATAGAGAGAAAAAATCATTGCTGAGATCGTAATGGGCAGAAATATTGCGTTTAGCGCCGCTAAGCGAGTTGGCCCTGAAGGCATGGTAAAGCTTGCTTGCCACTTTTCGCAATAAGGGTTGTTTATCCCCCATCGCCTGCAAGGTATGCATATTTAAAACAAACAAACGAATGACTTCCAGCAAATCCGGTGATTCCCATTGGCCCAGCATATAAGCCTCACCGGCACCGGTAGAGCCGTCTTTTAACACGGCAAGATAAGCCGCGGGGTCCTTAACCTGGATACTTGCAGTGACAGTCGTGTCTGCCTTGTTGCCAAAATGCATGACTTGTCCCTGTTCTTCCAACACCAGGGTGCCGATAGTCAGCTTGCCAAGAATTGAATGTACAGCCTTACGTGACAATTCAGTCATATTAAAAAATGGCCTGGATAATGCTTTATCTTGATCTACTGCGGTAATTCTCACGTCCTGCTCCTTCTTTCGTTCTGTGATTCTTTGGTTCTATCGTTCTTAGGTTAATTTATTTTTTTACATTGTTAAGTGCCGATTGACCTGAAATTAACTTGCTTCCTGTGGCAATGGCACGTCGTTTCGGATGCGGCAGAAAGGGAATTTTTTTCCACCAGATTTTCAGGGCCTGCCAGTAAATTCCCAGGGCAACCTGCAGCGTCATAAAAGGGTATTGCAGCAAAATAACATTAAGCCGCCATGGACTTAATTCACGCTGTTTCATATACATCGCGGCATTAAATACGCGTGCGCCGCCCTGATGGTTTTCCATGTAAACATTGAGTCTGTCTCCCGGCACGCTACTGCGCCAGTGATACTCCATATCCATGGGCATAAATGGAGATACATGATGATTTTTTTCAAATCTTGACTGGGTCCGGACGTTGTTTTCTGCTGCGGGAATCACATAACTGTGGCGCTCACCCCAAGGGGTATTAGTGACCTCAGCAACGATATATTTGAGATTTTCCTGTTTATCAAAACAGTAATAACAGGTGATCGGGTTAATAATAAATCCAAAATAACGCAGGTTGGTAAGCACCCTGACCGGCCCATCCAGCTGTTCACCATTTTCTTGCCTGATGCGAAGGTGCACAGCTTCTTTTAACGGCTGGGATGCATCGCCGAGATAATCTTCACGACGAAAACAGGCCAGATTAAAGCCCTTAACAGACCAAAAGGTATTGTGGGAAAACACGCTGTCCAGCTCATCCAGATCAAGATACATCATAAAAACACTATACTTAAAACGATGAGTTTTCGGCACAAAGCGGCAATGACTGACAATGCCCTCGTAGATTCTGCTCTTGTACTTCATCTCTTTCATGTTGTTATTCATGAGCCTGGTTTAACCGGCCTCTGCCAGGAGATCAAATTGTGCTTGTCCGTTAATGCTGCTTTCCTGCTTTTCGATTTCCCGAGTCACTCTAAGCGCACTCCAGACGCCATCTTCATGAAAGCCGTTACGCCAGTAAGCCCCACAAAACCAGGTGTTATTGAGGCCATTAATCTCATGCCAGCGCTGCTGAGCCTTCATCCCATCTTCTGTGAATACCGGATGATCGTATTCGTATTCACCCAGAATTAATGACTCATCAATGTCCTGTGTCTGATTCAAGGTGACACAAAAAGTATCTTCAGATTCAATTCCCTGCAGAATATTCATGTCATAGGTCAGGGTTGGTCGTTCTGCCTGAGCGGTATTTTTGTCCACACTTTTTTGTGAATTGAGCGATACGTTCCAGCTGGACCAGCAGCGCCTGTTTCTTGGCAGCAAGCGTTCATCTGTGTGCAAAACCACGTCATTTTTTGTATAGGCAATAGCACTAAGAAAAGCTTTTTCCTTGGCGCTGGGCTGCGCAAGCATGGCAAGCGCCTGATCACTGTGACAGGCAAAGATTACCTGATCATAGTCTTCAGTAAAACGCTCACTTTCTACCCTGACATGACCCCTGTCATTATTGGCGGTAAAACGAGTAACACACCTGACCGGGTTATCCAGTTCAATTTTATCTTTAAAGTTTTCCGTGAGAGGTGCTATATAGGCTCTAGAGCCGCCTTTGATAACGCGCCATTGCGGTCGATTTTTGATATTGAGCAAGCCGTGATTGCGGAAAAACCGCACAAAGAACTGCAAGGGAAATTGCAACATCATTTCTGTATTTGACGACCAGATAGCCGCTCCCATAGGGAGAAGATAGAGCTCCCTGAACACTGCCGAATAGCGATAATGGTCAAGATATTCACTAAGCGACATCTCAGCGCACGAAGGGTTTTCCAGCAGATGCTTTTCTGCCTGACTATTGAAGCGCAGAATATCTTTCGTCATTGTTAGAAAACGTGGGGAAATAATGTTGCGACGCTGGGCAAACAGAGTGTTCAGGCTCGAACCTGAATACTCAGTGCCGCCAAGTCGGTCACTGACACTAAAGCTCATCTGTGTTGGCTGACTCTGCACTCCCAGCTTATCCATCAACTTGATGAATTCCGGATAGGTCCAGTCGTTAAAAACAATGAAACCGGTATCTATGGCGTACTGTCTGCCCTTGTGTTCCACATCCACTGTTGCAGTGTGTCCACCCAGGCTCTTACCTGCCTCGAAAAGGGTAATGTTATGGGCAGGTGCCAGGGTGTGGGCAACTGTCATTCCGGAGATACCGCTGCCAATGATGGCAATTTTCATGATGACGCCTCCGCTGGTCTACTAAGACGGGCGGCAATGTTCGAATACCACAGGCGCGGAAACAGCTGCATGGTATGCAAAACAAGGTTCAATCGCGACGGAAAGGCAATGCATAAAGGCCGCTTGTCAGCTTTCTTCAAAATAATGTCGGCGGCTTCATCCACCTCCATTAAGAAAGGCATGGAAAAATCATTCTTATCTGTCATCGGTGTTTTTACAAAGCCTGGATAGACCACTGTTACATCGATGGTTTTATTCAGATCACAACGGAGCGAGTGCAGAAAATAACTCATGGCGGCTTTCGATGAGCCATAGGCTTCCGCCCTTGGGAAGCCCACATAGCTGCTCATACTGCCAATACCGATAATTTGCGGGCGCTCCCTGGATGGGTCAGCGGCGGTTTTGCGCAGTAAAGGTAAAGCCGCGATGCAGGAATTCACCACACCAAAAAAATTGCTATCACTAACACGTCTTATTTTTTCAATATCCAGATTAGGCAGATCTATATATTCACAGGTCCCGGCGCTCAGGATAATAGTATCCAGAGATTCAATGTTGGCGTCCTGTAATACCCTTGCCATGGCCTTATCATCTGTGACATCACAGGGCAAGGCAATTAGCTTTCCACTTAAACCTGCACTGCTTTTATCCTCTGGAGCCACTATCTGGTCCAGGGTATCCTGGTTGCGGCCGCTGATATAGACAATGTGCCCCTGGCAGGCGAGTTTTTTTGCCATGACCAGACCAATACCTGAGCTGGCGCCAGTAATCCAGACTGTTTTCTGTTTTGTGACTGATTTTGAATGCGAATTTGTGGTCATATCAATGAGCCTGTGCAGCCATACGCGCTTTCAAGGAACGTGTAATACCCCCTAAAAGCGGGAGATGATCATAAATAAGTGCCCCCAGGTCATAACTGTCTTCATGGTAATAAACGCGGTTGGTAAACTTGAAGTGGGACATGCCTCTTACTGTGATCATTTTGCCGCCATTAATACTTTTATGCGCAAAGTCCATTTCCCATGTCATGTAGGCGGTATTTTCTCCACTGAGCAGATCCAGATATCTAATGCTGTAATGGGTCAGATTAGCCGCCATTTTTTTCAGATAATGTTTCAATGAGAGAATGCCATCAACCTTATGGACCGGATCTACAAACTCGATGTCCTGGGTATAGATCTCATCCAGGTTAGACAGATTTTCAACAGAAAAATCTTCATAGAAGCTCATCAGACTACTCAGTAGTCGCTGGTTCTTGGAATCAGTAGTCGTTGTCATAATTATCTATACACATTAAGGTGTTATATACGCCATTCGAGATTATACGCAGAAACAAATAAATCAGATCAGCTATGAAAAAAAGCACTAAAAAAGTGATCCAGGTAATGATCCAGCCGGATAAATGCCCCGTAAATGAATTATCAGGCATACAAGTTGTGTGCCCAGAAATCTTTCATAGCAATGTGGGTGGTACCAAACCTTGTCAGCAGTCATTGATATTAAAGCTTGTAAGCACGGGTCCAAAGGTAAGCGCGTGTTGAATGAAGCTGCCGCTAAATGGTCAAGATTACTCGAGAAAGTTGCCTTGCATAGCGATCGCAACGCCTTTCAGCAGTTGTTTAATCATTTTTCACCACTGATAAAAGCATTTGCCAACAAACAGGCCGGCGCCAGTCGTGGTGAAAACTTTTCCGAAGAGATCGTCCAGGAAACCATGATAAAGGTATGGCAGAAAGCGGCTTCATTTAATGTTGAAAAAGCCAATGCCAGCACCTGGATTTTTACTATTGCCAGAAATACGCGAATTGATTTACTGCGTAAGAATGCCCGACATTTTCAAAACAAGGCGACCAGTGATCAATATGAGGATGCCTTTGATGTAGACGATATCTGGATAGAAAATGAAAACGAAGATGTTTTCAACCAATTAGCCAAAAAGCGCAACAGCGAAATGCTGCATGAATCGATGAAAGCGCTACCGGAAGAGCAGTCGCTAATATTGCGAAAAGTCTATCTCGAAGATAAATCCCATTCGGAGATTGCAGAAGAGCTGGAATTACCACTGGGAACAGTGAAATCACGAGTAAGGCTGGCATTAAACAAATTAAGCCTTTCCGTAGACAGATAAGCAGGTAAAAAGATTAGAAAATGCTGGAAAACCAGCCCATATTTCAAGCAAATTAAAAACAAATTTTATTAACAGAACAGTACACAATTATCATGACTAAATATCATCCTGACACACGATTTTTAACAGACTATTCAGCAGGCAGCTTGCCTGAATCTCAGGCCCTGTGCGTAGCAGCACACCTGCATTATTGCCCTGCCTGTCGCACCAAGGTTAGTGAACTAACCCACGTGGGGTCCGAGATTTTCCTAAGTCAGGAAGGCGAATACGTCAGTGAAGATTGCTTCGACACTATTATGGCTAAACTCGCTGATTTACCGACTACAGCTCGTCAGGCTTCGTCACTCACCAGCGCGTCTGATCTGAAAACTGCAGCGACTCCAACTAAAAAAGCCACTGAGTCGAGCAAAGAAAAACACGCAAATGATTTGCCGCGCGCAATACAGAAAATCACTGGCGGCAATATAGAAAAAATGCGTTGGCGAAAAATCGGTAAGTCTTTCCGCTATTCAGATATAAATATGGGTGATGAAAAGCGTGAAACCTCCCTGCTTCATATCAAGGCAGGCGGTAATGTACCCAAGCATCATCATCGCGGTGATGAAATCACTGTTATTCTCAAGGGCAGTTTTTCCGATCAGGAAGATCACTATAATGTGGGTGATTATATCGTGCGCACCAGTGGTGAAATGCATACACCTGTGGCATCACAAGATGAAGACTGCCTGTGTCTGGCAACGCTTGATGCACCAATTGTGATGAACAACTGGTTCTACAGAATACTGGCTCCTTTATTTTAAGCTCTATTCCCAAAATCCCAAACTTCAGAATCTACATTTCAACACCTGTCTTTCCAGACGGTCAATACGAGAAAAATCAGCAGTGTTTAACGGCGAAAAGCGTTTAATGCTCTCTCACGTCCAAACTTAAGATCAATCAGCGGCAAAGGATATTCATCCGGTTTAAACAAGCCCGGCTCATGAATAGATTTTCCATCCAGTTCATTTAGCTCAGGCACAAAACGCCGAATAAAATCTCCGTCCCCATCAAAACGCTTTGACTGTGTGACGGGATTAAATACACGAAAATACGGCACTGAATCTGTCCCGGTAGAAGCGCTCCACTGCCAGCCACCATTGTTAGCAGAAAAATCTCCATCCACCAGGTGTTGCATAAAAAACTTTTCTCCCCAGCGCCAATCAATTAATAGATGTTTGCTGAGGAACATCGCAGTAATCATGCGTAAACGGTTATGCATCCACCCGGTTTCAAGTAACTGACGCATGGCGGCATCAATAATCGGTATACCGGTTTTCCCCTCGCACCAGCGGGCAAATTCTTTTTCATCATGACGCCAGGGCACATGTTCCTGATTTGTCTTGAACGGCTTATTCTGACTGACATGGGGGAAATGAAAAATGATGTGGCGGTAAAACTCTCGCCATAGCAGTTCATTTTTCCATGTTTCCACGCCTTCACCCTGATGCCAGGCGGAGGCTTTACGCCAGCAATCCCTGATAGACAGGACGCCGGCATTCAACCAGGGCGACAGGGTACTGGTGCCATCCAGAGCGGGGAAATCACGTTGCTTCTTATAATCTGCAACAGTATTTTTACAAAAATTAGTGAGCAAATCCTGCGCATGTTTTTCTCCGGCTGGCCACAATGTTTCCCAGCTTGAATTTGCTTCAGGCCAGTCGATCTGGTCAAGACGGCATTGTTTTTCCAGTTTCCCCAGGGGCTTTGCCAGAGGCGCTGAGACGCCAACACCCTCCACTGACTCAGCAACATACAGCATGCTTCTGCACTTGCGTGAATAGGGTGTAAAGACCTTGAAGGGTAAACCACTATTGTTGAGGATTGAGCCTGGCTGCAACAAGCACTGATCATGACTTACCTTTACATTCACCTCATGGGCCTGGCAAAACAGGCTTATGTCATCATCACGGCGTAATTCATGCAGTGGATATTCGGCATTAAAATAAACAGATGAGACCTCCCATTTGCGGATAATCTCCTCAAACAGTTCAGGTATGGCGGCATAATCTGCCACCTGACATAGCACCAGCGGGACGCCAATTTCTTTCAGGCTGTTTTCCAGTGTCAACAGATTCCTGCGCCAGAAATCCAGCTTGATAGGTGCGTCATCATGGCGCAGCCATTGCTCGGGGGTGGCTATATACAGCGCAACAACTGGCCCTTGTGCCAATGCGGCATTGAGTGCCAGATTGTCGCGAATGCGCAGGTCGCTACGAAACCAGTAAAGATTAATACTCATAGTAAAACCATTGATAATTTATAGTTAATTGAAAGTTAAATAGTATTTCTCAGGCTCAGATTATCAGGATAGGGCTGCAGGTAGGATTGTCTGGCGATGTATTCGTTGGGGTAAGTATGAAAATGGTTTTTTAACAGGATAACCGGAACAATCAGGGGAATTATGCCATTGCGATACTGCTCAATCGCCTCGACCAGTTTTTCCTTTTCCTTGCTACTCAAATCATTTTTCAGGTATCCCTGAATATGACTCAGGACATTGGTATTACTCTTGCGACTGGCCTTTTTAGTCAGAGATTCCATCAAAGCCTGAAAATACCTGTCACCGAGTTCTGCAAGATCTTCATTGGCTAGATCAGCCAGCATTCTGCCAAGCGATGCGTGGTACTGTGGGTCGTGAGCCATCAGGGTATATTTGTAGGAGGCATGAAAATCGATAAGTTTTTTTGCAGTCAGTCCGGCCTTTTTTAATGAGGTAAAAGTCTGGTAGGCAAATACACGGGCAATAAAATTCTCACGCAGTACCGGATCCATAAGGCGACCAGCCTCTTCAACCGGCAACAAAGGGTAGGTATCTGTGACAGCCCTGGCATACACCCCTCTGCCCATTTCTTGCTGGGGAAAGCCACTCTCGTTATAGACTTTGACTCTGAACAGCCCGCAACTTGGCGAACCCTTGATGAATATATAGCCGCTGAGCTCTCCCAGCTCTTTTACCTTTTCCCTGGCAAACTCCTTCATCGGCTGGGTTACATTATGTTCAGGATTTGCAACACCAACAATATCCGGATCAGAGGGATTACCTACCAGGCGGATTGGTTTACGAGGTACGCCAAGTCCGATACTCACTTCCGGGCAAACGGAAACAAAGTCAAAATATTCTGAAAAATCACGTGTACACAAGGCAGAGTGTTTATGCCCACCGTTATAGCGAACTTCATCTCCAAGCAGGCAACTGCTGATGCCTACCTGAATTTTATGCCGTGTTTCTTGCTGGGAGTTGCTCAATCTTACTTCCGATGAATCTTTAGCGTTGAAGTATCAGGTTCTGTATTTTTGTTCGCAATCATTGCGCCCAGTGCATGCCAGAATTCTCCCTGACGCCCTACTGCTTCAAGCAAAGTAATTTCTACTCCCTCATGCTCACTCTGCAGTTGTTCTAGCTGCGTGGGAACATCATGCAGTAAATGACGTCCCGCGGCAAAAAACAGCGGCAAGATATTAAATTTTCTGACACCGCTCAGATAATGCGTGGCGATGACACTCTCCAGACTGGGCGCTGCCATTTCCATATAGGCTAAACAGGCACCTTCCTGCAAGTATGAATTAATCACTTCCAGGCCACTTTCAAAAGTGTCGCACCAGTTGCTATCTCTGCTGCCATGAGCCAGCAAGATTAATTGTTCAGAGTCTGACTTGTCTTTATTCACATCTATTCACTCAGTTAATACGTATAATAATCGGAATTTATTTGAGGCGAGTTTGTAAAGCTGGAGATTTGTCTTTAATTATATATTGGGCAAAGTATCAAAAAAGTATCAAACAAAGTATTTAACAAAATTTCGAGCAATGACTTGAAAAAAACAGCTGCATTATCGCCTGATTATTCAGCTTTTCTATACATAAAATTTACGTAACATATACGTAGAAAAAACATTGGCAGATCTATGAATAAGCGTGCAGTTTTACTAGCTAACCTTGGCTCACCAGAGTCGCCCCAAGTCTCCGATGTGAGACGCTACCTTAACCAGTTCCTGATGGATCCCTATGTGATTCAGCTGCCCTGGTTGTTGCGACGTCTTATCGTTGGTCTGTTTGTATTGCCGTTCAGACCCAAACGCTCCGCTGAGGCCTACCAAAGCGTCTGGACTGACAGGGGTTCTCCCTTGATTGCCCTGTCCATGGATTTACTCCATGCCCTGCAGAAAATCACCGATATACCTGTGGCTATGAGCATGCGTTACGGCAAGCCTTCCATTGAGTCTGAATTATTGAAACTGGCAAGTGAACCCGGGGTAGAGGAAATACTCTTTATTCCGCTTTACCCCCACTATGCAGAAAGTACTGTGACTACTTCCATCAGCGAGGCCCAGCGCGTCATTAAAAAGCACGGACTCAAGATAAAACTTCTGCCATTCAAGCCTTTTTATAATAAACCCGATTATATTGATGCGCTGGTAAGCAGTGCTCAACCTTTCCTTGCTGATGCTGATGCTGGTACTGGTAGTGCTGACCATATCCTGTTCAGTTATCATGGCTTGCCTGAATCCCATCTTACCAAAGCAGATCCTACTGCCAGTCATTGTCTGAAAACCGCAGACTGCTGCAATGTCCCTTCACCTGCGCATGCCACCTGTTATCGTCATCAGGTATTGGAAACCACCCGACTTTTTGTTGAAAAAAGCGGGCTAAAACCAGATCAATACACTATCGCATTTCAATCCAGACTGGGACGGGCAAAGTGGCTGGAACCCAGCACTGAACAAACATTGAAGGTATTGGCGCAAAAAGGCATCAAAAATGTATTCGTGTTATGCCCGGCATTTATCACTGATTGTCTGGAGACACTTGAGGAAATTGAGTTGCAGGGAACAGAAATATTCAAAGAGGCCGGAGGCGAATCACTGACATTAGTGCCCTGCATGAATGACACAGCACAATGGGTAGAAACTCTCGCAAGCTGGTTTAGCGAACCTGCTGAGCCATTTATTTCGCTGAATCAATCCTGAAGCCGGTAGGCTCAAAATCCTTCAGGTCATTGGCCAGCTGTTCATCAGACCCTTCCTGGAATTCATTAAACACCAGCACCAGATAATAATGATCTTGTGACAGGCGTCTGTGAGTAACTACCTGGCTTACTATGCTGAACACCGACTTGTCGCCGGGTATACTGAAATCCAGTTTCGCTGTGTGGGGGTATTCATCATTGGTCAGCAAGGCTTGCACCAGATTGCTGTCACAACTGATCTGAATGCTGGATCGAGATATATCAATACACTCGGAATTGAAGCCCGCTTTCCCGATCTTGCTATTAAGCCCGAAATTCACAGGAAAAGTGATTGGGTATCTGGGAAATGCGCGTCTTTCTTTCATATATCACCTGATTCGCCACTGGATTTGCCAACAATATTGTTGGTTTTGCAGCTACTTTTGCATCTATAGATTCCATTGTTTAAAACTGACAAATATACAGAGGTCTAAAAGTAATTCTAAAGTAACATCAGATTCTAGAGTGCACCACTATTGGAATGAATCGAATAAGCAACAAAGTATGACTTATATCACAAGTGACCCGCCCCTCATGACAAAAAATGTGACCTGGCGCACTCACATTTTTAGAGTTCAGCGAATCAGGATTTCTTCCAAAGCGGCATCCAGCCCAGGAAAAGCGAAGGAAAAATCCTTATCCAGCAAACGTTGCGGCACCACATTTTGTCCGTTTAACAGGAGACTCTCGCCCATTTCACCAAAAATGGCTTTCACTACAAATCCCGGCAAGGGAAAAATTGTTGGTCGCGAAATGGTTTTGCCAATAGCCTGAGCAAATTGCGCATTACTCACTGCACCAGGCGCGGTGAGGTTAAACACACCTTCTTGACTGCCATCATTCACCAAAAATTTTATTGCCTTGATCACATCATTGATGTGTATCCAGGACATAATTTGTCTTCCTGAGCCAATGCGTCCACCCAGACCAAAATAAAACGGCGGCAACATTTTTTTCAGCGCCCCGCCATTTTTTCCCAGAACAATACCCAGTCGAATCACACACAGGCGAATACCCAGAGTAGTGACAGCACTCGCCGCCCGCTCCCATGCCTCGCAAATATCGTGGGTGAATTCCGGCGTAAAGGGGGACTCTTCGGTAAGGGGGCTTGCATCATGGGCGCCATACCAGCCAATAGCAGAACCACTGATCAGCACTTTCGGGCGTGTTTTCAGGCGTGCCAACAAATCCACCAGATGCTCTGTCAGACCGATACGACTCTGTCGCAAAACCTGCTTACGCTTGGCGCTCCAGCGCTTGTCTCCAATGCCCTCACCACCCAGATTGATGACTGCATCAAAAATGCTGCTGCTATCAATGTCACTGAATTTTCCAATAAAACGCACTGAGTCGTTTAAAGTACCGCTGTGCTTTTCCGGATGACGCGTAATGACAACAAGCTCATGACCGGCGCCAACAAGCTGCTCCACAAGCACCTTGCCGATAAAACCTGTGCCACCTGTGACAAGATACCTGGCCATGCTTTATACCTCTAATTCCAGGGGAGATATTCTCCCTCAGCAGTTTGCCCGCACCAGCCATGCACAACCCTGCAATTCAATCTTGTCGTCCACGACAAAGCCCTGCAGCAGCTCCACTGCTTCCTGATAAGCCTGTGCTTTAATTTCTTCACTTTGATCCGCCAGGGCATCACCCAGAAACAAGGCATCCATGACAAAACGGGCCGCACTTTCCGCTGTTGCCTGGGAACCACCAATATTTTGATTCCCCTGCCAGAGTGCAATTTCAATATCCTTGAAGCCTGTCTTAACCAGGATATCGCGCAGGTAATCCTGATTGCCAAATGCAAAGGGCCCGGGAGCATTAGGCACCGGTGGTGGCAGTTCAACATATTTGGTAGCGATTGACATTAGTTGTCCAACCCAGGGCTGTTCGCCCGGTGGCCCCCAACAAACAAAACTGATGCGGCCTTTTTCCCTGAGAAAGGTTTTCATATTCTGGAAAGCCCCATAGGGGTCTTCGAAAAACATAACGCCGAAACGGGAAAACAGGACGTCATATTCTGCTTGTGCGCTTGTAGCAGCATCTGCGCAGATAAAATTCACATTGGAATGACCCGATTTAGACAAACGCTGATTTGCGGTACCTACCAGGGTTTGTGAAAGATCCAGGCCGGTAACATGACCATCGCCAACATGCCCGGCAATCTGAAACGTTGTGGCTCCGGCACCGCAACCGATATCAATCACCCGTTCACCAGATTTGAAATCAGCATACTCAATGGCAGCATTGCCCACCGGGGCAATCATGCCTTCAAACTGATCCACATAGGTGTTCCACTTTTCACCCATTTCACCAGCCCAACTCTCCGACTCCATTTCCTGGGGTAATTTATCTGCCATTTCAATCTCCTCAAGATGTTAATTCACCTGGCCATATTCTTCCGTAAACTGCTCAGGAAGACCAGAGAGTTCATCACTGTACACACTAGATTTATCTCATAGTAAGAATCAAGAAGCTGGTGCTTCTCGTTATTTCATATAAAGGTGAGCACAAAAAAAGGCAGGTAATTACCTGCCTTTTTTTAATTCAACAATAACTATTACTCAGGCGTTTTAGCCTGGGGAGAGATCAGCGATGGAAACGGGGAAATATTATCTCCCTTGCTGATTTTGCTGACCCCTTCTTTCTCAACTTCGTCGATACGAATAATAGCCTGCATCGGGATGAAGCTTCTTTTGACTCCCATGAATTCAGCTTTGAGTTTTTCTTCACCGGGGTCCACTACCAGTTGCGAGCGTTCGCCAAAGATATAATCCTCTATTTCAATAAACCCATAGAGGTCGCTCTGGTAAACCTGTTTGGCAAACACTTCATATACCTCTCCCTTATTAAGAAAGGAGACTTTGTAGATTTCCCTGGGTTGTTTACTGGAACTGGCCATTTCTTATTCCGATTGCTGTGTTAACAGAAGCTAATATCAGGCTTTATACACCGATTTCAAGGGTTATTCTTCAACTGTTTCACATAAGATGGAGCATTAGGCATTTCCATGGCACTTCTGTAGGTAAATTCGCGGTTGAAACCGCTCCTGCAACATTAGCGAACCTATGTAGGAGGGACTTCAGTCCCGAAGAAAGCTTCTACGTTCTTCGCGCTTGAAACCGCTCCTGCAAAGGGTAAGGAATCCATCTGGGAGAGGCATTAATTCCAAAAAACCCGATCCTGGCCCATGAGTTGTAGTGTGAAGGCTGGACAGGCGTTATAATCCGCCCTCTTTTTTTCGGCTTTTACCCCTAAGCGCTTACTCACAACTGCAGACTCAACACTGAAAGACTCATGACCAAAAAAGTATTTATCAAGACCCATGGCTGCCAAATGAACGAATACGACTCTTCTCGTATGTTCGACCTGTTGCATGAAAGCCGCGATATGGAACGCGTTGACACTGCTGAAGAAGCCGATCTACTACTTCTAAATACCTGTTCTATAAGGGAAAAAGCTCAAGAAAAAGTATTCCATCAACTGGGACGCTGGCGTGAACTGAAAAAAATAAAACCTGATATGAAAATTGCTGTTGGTGGCTGTGTAGCTAGCCAGGAAGGCGATATGATTGGCAAGCGCGCACCCTATGTGGATGTAATTTTTGGTCCGCAAACCCTGCATAGGCTCCCGGAACTACTGGACGCCTCAGGTGGAAAAAAACCGGTCGTTGATATCAGTTTCCCGGAAATTGAAAAATTTGATCGTCTCCCGGAACCCACTGTGTCGGAATCCCAGGCATTTCTGACCATCCAGGAAGGCTGCAGTAAATACTGTTCATTTTGTGTGGTGCCCTATACCCGTGGCGAAGAAGTCAGTCGCCCTCTGGATGATATCCTCGCAGAAGCTGTCCATCTGGCGGGACAGGGAGTGCGGGAAGTGAATCTGCTGGGCCAGAACGTGAATGCTTATCGCGGTTTGAGTCATGATGGTGAAATCATCGACATGGCAACCCTGGTTACCTATATTGCGGCCATTGACGGCATTGATCGTATCCGTTACACCACCTCTCACCCGGTGGAATTCAATCAGAACCTGATTGATACCTATGACAGTGTGCCGGAACTGGTCAGCCATCTGCACCTGCCGGTCCAACATGGTTCCGATCGAATTCTGGCATTGATGAAGCGCAATCACACGGTGCTGGAATACAAATCAATCATCAGAAAGTTACGCGCAATCCGTCCCAATATCAGTATCTCATCAGATTTCATCATAGGTTTTCCTGGCGAGACTGAAAAAGATTTCGAAGATACCATGAACCTGATCGCTGAAATTGGTTTCGATCACAGCTTCAGTTTTATCTATAGCGCTCGCCCCGGGACACCAGCAGCTGAACTCTCTGATGACACGCCAATGGAAGTGAAGAAACAACGCCTGAATATTTTACAGACGCGGATATTGCAACATGCTGCGACTATCAGTGAAGCTATGGTGGGCACCATTGAGCCGGTACTGGTCACCGGGTTTTCCAAGAAGGATCCAGGTGAGTTGCAGGGCCGCACAGAAAATAACCGGGTGGTTAATTTCAGGGCGGAATCAAATGACATAATTGGCCAAATAGTAGATTTGAAAATCACTTCTGCCCTGCCAAATTCCCTGCGTGGTGAGATGGCCTGAACAAGGCTTAAGGAGCCTCTGCAAGCCTGAAGCTGTTCATACTTAATCATCTCCCCCACAATAACTTACTGTTTATTAAGGAGTTATTTGCACGGCACACTGAATTCACAGTGAAAAATTAATACCAATCTTGCCTTTAATTGGTATACTGAGTTCAACTTTAATGCCCCCGGAGGCACGTTTTTTCAATACATGGATAGCCAATCCCTTTCCCAGCGCCTGGTGCTGGAACCTGAAAATCCCCAACGTCTTGCTAACCTTTGCGGACGCCTGAACGAACACCTGAAACAGATTGAAAAGCGTCTGCTGGTTAAAATCCAGAACAGGGGCAATGAATTCATGGTGATCGGTGCGCCTGAGGCTGTAAAAAATAGCGCTAGAATCATCCACAAGTTGTACGATATGACCCAGGATAGACAAGACCTGGCACCGGATACTATTCACATTACAATTCAGGAAGGCATCAATAACGCCGGACGAGCATCTATACAACAAGGTATGGAAGAAGGTATGGAAGAAGGTATGAAAAAAAGTATGGAAGAAAGCATGAATAAGCCCTCCTCAGCCAAAGACCATGGCGCGATCGAAGAAAGTGAAGAGCATAATGCTGCCACCAATAATGATTATTTATTATTACGCACCCCAAAAGCGTCTATCAAACCCAGGGGGCTTAACCAGAACAATTATGTAAGAGCTATTACCCGCCACGATATCAATTTCGGCATTGGTCCCGCGGGTACAGGTAAGACCTATCTGGCAGTTGCTTGCGCAGTGGAAGCCTTAATCAAGGAAGAGGTCAGCCGCATCCTGCTGGTGCGCCCCGCGGTAGAGGCCGGTGAAAAGCTCGGTTTCCTGCCAGGTGATTTGAGTCAAAAAGTAGATCCCTATCTGCGCCCTTTATACGATGCCTTATATGAAATGCTTGGCTTTGAACGTGTTGGCCGTTTGATTGAAAAAAATGTTATTGAAGTGGCTCCCCTTGCCTATATGCGGGGACGCACTTTAAACAACGCCTTTATTATTCTTGATGAAAGTCAGAACACCACGACCTCACAAATGAAGATGTTTCTGACACGAATCGGTTTTGGTTCTACGGCAGTAATAACCGGAGACGTCACCCAGATTGACCTGCCAAAAGGTGTGGGCAGTGGCCTGGTACAAGCCAGCAAAATTCTGGAAGGCGTCGAAGGCGTAAGTTTCACTTATTATTTGTCCAGGGATGTTGTGCGTCATCCCATCGTGCAGAAAGTGGTAGAGGCTTATGAAGACTATGACAAGCAGTCCATTACTGAACTCAAATCTGATTCAAATGCGAACAACAGCGCTAAACATAAAATGGAAAACGATCGTTTAAATGAACGTGACCATTGATTTGATGAACGCCAGCTCGGATTCCAGTCTTCCTGCACTCAAGGATTTTCAGCGCTGGACTGACACTGCCATGAGCGCTGTGTCGAAATTGGACGAGCAGACTTTGCCGGATAACACCGAATTAAGCATTCGTGTCATAGATGAAGATGAATCTGCCGACCTTAACGCAAACTACCGACAAAAAAATGGGGCTACTAATATCCTGTCTTTTCCCTATAGCGGAATTCAAGGTACCGATATTAACCTGCTCGGCGATCTCGCAATATGTGCGCCGCTGGTTAGAAAGGAAGCCGCTGAACAGGAAAAAACGCTGGATGCCCATTGGGCACATCTTACCGTCCATGGTGTGTTGCACCTGAATGGCTTCGACCACGAAGAAGACTCTGCAGCAAAAGAAATGGAAACACTGGAAACAACTATTCTGAAAACCTTGGGTTACACAAATCCCTACCAGGAATTAACAGGCAATGAGTGACGGTCAATCTGGCAGCGATTCGGGAAGTTCATCCTGGATCGGTAAACTGAGCAATATATTTACAGACTCGGTAGACGACACCAAGAGTCTGGTCAAGTTTCTGCGCAAGGCTGAACAAAACAATGTCATTGATGCAGATGGTTTAAGCATCATAGAAGGCGCCTTGCAGGTTACTGACATGCAGGTTCGGGAAATCATGATTCCCCGTTCGCAGGTGGCGACCATCGATATCACCGATTCTCCCGATGAAATCATTCCCAAAGTTATCCAGGCCGGACACTCCCGCTTTCCCGTAATAGGCGAAAGCAAGGACGATGTCGTTGGTATTCTTCTCGCCAAAGACCTTCTCGAGCTGGTATTGATTGCAGATCAGCGAAAATTTAATTTGAAGGATGTGCTGCGCCCTGCCATTTTCGTGCCCGAATCCAAGCGTCTGAATATATTGCTCAAGGAGTTCAGGGAAAAAAGAAACCACATGGCCATCGTGATCGACGAATATGGCGGGCTGGGCGGTGTTGTCACTATCGAAGATGTGCTTGAACAGATAGTGGGCGAAATCGAAGACGAATTTGATGTGGACGAAGAGGATTACATCAAGGTCTATGACAAGGACAGTTATACGGTCAAGGCACTGACTACCATTGAGGATTTTAATGCTTTCTTCCACAGCAACCTGCCTGACAACGAGTTTGATACGATTGGCGGCCTGGTGGTAAACCAGTTCCGCCACATTCCTGGTAGAGACGAGTCTGTCGGCATTGGCCCATACCTGTTCAGAGTGCTCAGTGCTGATAATCGGCAGATACGCCTGTTACAGGTCACCACCATTTTCGCTGCCAGTCATACCGGGTAGCACTGATGACCAAGGCAAGCACTGAGCTTAGCGCGCCGGGCCCCGAATTCAGACCAGGCATACTCACACGATGCTTTATTGCCCTTTTGGGGGGCGCCATCGGTCCCCTCGCCTTTAGCCCCAACAATATGTGGTTACTCGGATTCGTCTCGGTAATGGGACTGTATATAGCCTTGAAATATGCGACACCACGACAGGGCGCTATCACGGGCTGGTTCTTTGGCCTGGGTTTTTTTGGGCTGGGTGCTTCCTGGGTCTTTGTCAGCATTAATGTCTACGGCAATGCCAGCGAATTTCTGGCCGGTTTGCTGACCTTACTTTTTGTCGCCGGCCTGGCGCTGCTTTTTGCTGTTCAGGGCTGGCTAAGCCAACGTTTTTTTAATTGCTCGTTTTATATTTTCAGCTTCGCCGCATTATGGGTTCTGGGTGAATGGGCTCGCAGCTGGTTCCTGACCGGCTTTCCCTGGCTTTATCTTGGCTATCCTCATACCCAGTCCAGCTTCGCAGGCATAGCCCCTTTGTTCGGTGTATTTGGTATCAGTCTGATTGTCGCGCTTTCAGGGGCAGGGTTTGGTGAGATGGTTCTCATCTGGAATCGGCATACTGAAAGAAAGGCCTTTAATGTTGCCCGCTCCCTTATTCCCACCGCACTATTTTTCCTGTGGATTTTTGCCAATCTCAGCGGAAAGATCGCCTGGGTAGATCCTGTTGAAGACGCCGTCATCAAGGTAGGCCTGGTGCAGGCCAATATTGAACAGGGGCGAAAGTTTGATAATGCCTTCATCCAGCAAAACCTGGATCACTATGACGCACTAAGCACTTCCCTGTGGCAGGCCGATGTCATTGTCTGGCCGGAAACCGCGATACCGCTGGTCGCTGGCAGGGCTGGCCCCACACTGGACTATTTTTCTGCCAAGGCCAGTCGCAATGAGGCGACCTTGATCACCGGTATTTTTGGCGAAAGCGATGCTGGACTGCATAACAGTATTACCAGTATTGGCAATGGTGAGGGTATCTACCACAAACAAAAACTGGTGCCCTTTGGTGAATATGTCCCAATGCGCGCAGTGCTATCTAGATTGCTACAAATTTTTAATCTGCCTATGTCTTCTTTGGAAAAAGGTCCTTCCGATCAAGGCTTACTGACTGCCGGGCAATATTCCGTTTCTCCCTATATTTGTTATGAAGTGGTTTATCCGGATTTTGTTCGACAGAGAGCCAAGGACGCAGATTTTCTTGTCACCATCAGCAATGACACCTGGTTTGGGGCATCCTGGGGACCGCTGCAGCATCTTGAAATGGCGGCCATGCGAGCCCTGGAAAATGGTCGTTACATGGTGCGTGCCACTAATAACGGCGTTTCTGCCATCATCAATGAAAAAGGTAAGATTCTAGCGCGTACCGAGCAGTTTCAAGCAGAAGTCCTGCTTGGCGAGGTACAGGTGTTTAGTGGGCGCACTCCGTTTTCCTACTGGGGTTCCTGGCCGATATTGTTACTTTGTGCCGCCCTTCTGTGTTTCGTGCATCTGTCACCTGAACCGGCATTGAAGTTGCTTGAGCGCATACGCAACAGGTAAGTGTCTTTAAAGTCTCTATGCTAATAGCGACATATCCTCAATTCAGCGAGCCTATGCTTTAATGAATTAATACATTTTCTTGAGAAACTTTTTGTTTTACATATAAGCAGCTTAGCAATTGTGCAACTACCCATGAAAAGTACTCTATATTTATATTCAGTGATCTTTTTGATTTTCCTGCCAGGCGGGATCAGTTTCTCTGCCCAGGTTCGAGCTCAAACCAATTTAGCCGAGGATGTGCAGGCATGGTTTAGTAACCAAGCTGAGTATCATGAGGCCAT
>CAWUSW010000001.1:0-12006 GCA_963925675.1 uncultured Pseudomonadales bacterium | reverse complement strand
CCATCGGTGTCCACCTTGCGACTGCGCTTTCCTGGTCTCGCTGAAATTATTCATGATTATTCAGAGCTTCTCTTATCTTTACCTTTTATAACTTCACCACCCAGCTCATGACTATGATTGTGGTGATGAGTATAAACAGCCAGAGTTTCCGCATCCTTTCTGCCGAATAATTCCAGATAGGCGGGATCGTTACTTACCTGCTCAGGATGGCCATGACAACAGACATGCTGATTAAGGCAAATAACTTCGTCAGTAGCAGACATGACCAAATGCAAATCGTGTGAGACGAGCAAAATTCCACATTTATGTCGGCTGCGAATGTCGGCTATCAAGCGATACAGCTCAGCCTGACCATTGACGTCAACTCCCTGTGCAGGTTCGTCGAGAACAAGGAGCTGGGGTTCCTGAATTAGCGCTCTAGCCAGTAACACGCGTTGTAATTCGCCACCGGAAAGAGAATACAGCTGGTTGCTAATCAGGCTGGTGGCACCAACCTCGTCCAGCACTCTTTGTATTTCGTTTTTGTTGGCATTGACCGCAAGCTTTAAAAAACGGTCAACGCTTACTGGCATGCTCGGATCTATATGCAAGCGCTGTGGCATATAACCAATTCGCAAACCCTTTCTCAGGTTTACCTCGCCACTGGAAGGTCGAATCAGGCCAAGCACAATCTTAACCAATGAGGTTTTTCCGGCGCCATTGGGCCCAATGAGCGTGACGATCTGCTTTTCTGTGATTTGCAGCGAGATATTATTTAATATCTGCCTGTGGTCGATCTGCAGGGAAATGTTTTGTGCATTAATGAGGACCTTATCTTCCACGAACTTTTCCATTTACTTTTCCATGAACTCTTGCACGAATTATTGTGTGTTAGTCCGTGCATCAACTCATGCGTTAACTGATGCGTCAACTCATGCATCAACTACAAGCCAGGAAAAGGCAGTATGAGAATACAGGAACACGATCCAGAGCAGATCATCTATAAATGTGCTCATTTGAATCCTGTGGTATTTAATCAGGGTGATATATCATAGCATCTTTTCTGTGCTCCACTTATTGGCTAAAAAATATTTTAGTGCAACATTTACCCACAACTATCTGCTAACTATCCATTAATTATGCGCTCACTTATCCTGATTATTCTTCTTTACCTGGCAGGCAGTTCAATGGCCCTGGCACAGCCTGTTGTTGTTGCGAGTATTCGCCCCTTGCAATTAATTGCGGCAGCTATTACTGAAGGTGTATCTGAGACTCTCCTGGTTATGGATAGTTCCCAGGACCCCCATCATCCTTCGTTAAAACCCTCGCAGCGACGAGCGATGAATCAGGCGGACATTTTTATTTGGGTAGGGCCGCAACTTGAAACCGGTATGGAGCAGATAGTTACGCAATTGAATGCGACAGTACTGGCAGCATTAGAAACACCAGACCTGAGGGTTTACCAGGTTAACAACAATCCCGACCCCCATATCTGGCTGGATACTGACAATGTGCGCAACATAGCAAGTTCTCTGACCATGGCCTTGATAGAAATTGATCGCGAAAATGAAAATCAGTACGGTGTTAATCTGACACGATTTCATCAGCAGCTTGATGTGCTGGATCATGAGATAAGCAACATCTTGCAAGCGCCTGGCTTCCCCCCGTTTGCTGTGTACCATAATGCTTACCAGTATTTTGAAAAGCAATTTGCCTTGTCCCATAGAACAAGCTTTACCAATAATGAAGAAGTGCAACCAGGTATCAGGCAGGTGTTGGCGATTAAATCGCTACTTGATAGTGATAATGTAAATTGTATTGTGGTTGACCCTTCCGTAAATACAGAGAATCTGGGCAATCAGCTTGAACGGAGTAACCTGCGCTTTATCTCTGTTGATGTACTGGCGCATGATATTCCTCTGGCGAGCGATGCCTATTTCAGGTTTATGAATAATATGGCAACAAATTTTGCGTCATGTCACAACTAGTTTGTGACTTGTCGTGACTAGTGAAATATTTCAATTCGATAAGCTCTAATAACAGAAAATACAAAAGTTGAGCAGCATGGCTAAAAATGACCCACTGATACTTGTTGATGGTTCCTCCTATTTATTCAGGGCCTTCCACGCATTACCGCCGTTAATGACCAGCAAGGGGCAGCCAACCGGAGCGGTCAAGGGTGTGATTAATATGATCAGAAGTCTGATCAATTCATATCCAGACAGTTATGTTGCGGTTATTTTTGATGCCAAAGGGAAAACCTTCCGCAATGATATGTATTCCGAGTACAAGGCAAATCGGCCGCCAATGCCGGATGATTTGCGGAGCCAGATTGAACCCATTCATCAGATTATCAAAGCCATGGGCTTGCCATTGATAGTGGTTGACGGCGTCGAAGCTGATGATGTGATCGGCACTCTGGCCCAGCAAGCCTGGGAACAGAAAATGCCCACATTAATTTCCACCGGAGACAAGGATCTGGCCCAGTTGGTGAATGAACATGTCACCTTACTTAACACCATGAACAATGAGACTCTCGATCACGATGGCGTGAAAAATAAATTTGGCCTTCCGCCAGAAAAAATAATCGAATATCTGGCCTTGATGGGCGACAAGGCCGACAACATTCCGGGCATTCCCAGTGTCGGCCCGAAAACGGCGGTTAAGTGGCTTGACGAATTTGGTTCACTTGAGGAACTGGTTAAAAGAGCCGACGAAGTGAAAGGAAAGGTCGGCGAGAAATTGCGTGATAATCTGGCGCAACTGGAGCTTTCCAAAGAGCTTGCAACCATCAAGCTGGATGTTGAGCTTGATTTCGGCCCTAAAGACCTGGTGCATCTGGAGCCCAACAACCCCGACTTGCTCGCACTGTATAAACAAATGGAATTTCGCACCTGGATAAAGGAGCTGGAAGGTGAAGGCGTTGAGGCTTCAGCCTTACCTGGCCAGGCTGAGAGCACTGAAGATGAGAATGATTCAGAAATTATTCCTGTACCAGACACGATGGATTATCAGTTAATTCTGAACGAAGAGGCGTTGGCAAATTTTCTTACGCTAGCCAGGAGTGCTGGCCGACTATCTATTAGTGTTGAAACGGATGGCGGCCATTATAAGCAGGCAGAAATTATTGGTCTGTCTCTTTGTTGCGAACCGGGTATTGCCTTTTATATTCCTCTTGCCCATACCGGATTGGATATTCCTGCCCAGCTTGAAGTGAATGCGGCGTTCTCCTGCCTGAAACCGGTACTGGAAGATAAGCATGTTTTTAAAATCGGCCATGATCTGAAAACCATCTCTCATCTTCTGCATGCTTATGGGGTTGATCTGAAGGGCAGGCGTTATGACACGATGCTGCAATCCTATGTGCTTAATTCTGTCGCTCATAAACACACACTCGATCGACTCGTCTCTCATTATCTCGAATTGGACAAAAAAACGCCTAATGAATTGCTGGGTAAAGGCAGAACAAAGATTGCGTTTGCAGAGCTGGAAGTAGAACAGGCGTTGCAGTGGTCTGCCGAAAATGCAGATTTTTGTTTTCGGCTACACCAGATATTAGCCAGCAAGCTTTCTCAGTCGGGACAGCTGGAAAAGGTTTACCGTTACTTCGAAATTGCGTTGGTGCCGGTGTTGAATCAGATTGAAGACAACGGAGTGAGCCTTGATGTGAAAGCGCTCACCAGGCAAAGTATTGAATTAGCAGACCGGCTCAAGGCGCTGGAATTACAGGCCTTTGAGTTAGCAGATGAAGAGTTTAATCTGGGATCACCCAAACAGTTACAGAAAATTTTTTATGAAAAACTGAATTACCCGGTAATAAGTAAAACCGCAAAAGGGCAGCCTTCCACGGCAGAACCTGTTCTGCAGGAGCTTGCTCTGAAATATCCATTACCAGAAGTGATTCTGGAGCATCGGAGCCTGAGCAAACTTAAATCTACGTACACGGACCGTCTGCCCCTTGATATCAATCCACTCACCGGGCGCATTCATACCAGTTACCAGCAAGCCGTGGCAGCCACTGGCAGGCTTTCTTCCACGGAGCCAAACCTGCAAAACATTCCTATCAGAACCGAGGAAGGGCGACGAATTCGTCAGGCTTTTATAGCAGGCGAAGGAAAAGTGCTGATGGCGGCAGATTATTCTCAGGTGGAGCTGCGGATTATGGCCCATTTGTCCGGGGATGAAGGTCTTTGTGAAGCCTTTTCCTTGGGGCTGGACGTTCATCAGGCCACTGCCAGTGAGATATTTTCAGTGGCCCTGGACAAAGTGAAACCTGAACAGCGTCGAAGTGCAAAAGCGATTAATTTTGGCTTGATATACGGCATGTCAGCTTTTGGGCTGGCTAAACAATTAAAAATTAGTCGCAGTGAGGCTCAGGAATATGTTGAGCGCTATTTTCAGCGCTACCCTGGCGTGCGCCAATATATGGATAACACACGCATGCTGGCAAATGAACAGGGCTATGTTGAGACAATCTTTGGTAGACGTTTATACCTCCCTGATATCAAGGCCAGTAATGGTATGTTGCGCAAGGCTGCGGAAAGAACAGCGATTAACGCACCCATGCAGGGAACAGCAGCGGATATTATCAAGCAGGCAATGGTTGATATTGATCACTGGCTAAAAGTTGCAAAAATGGATGCCTTGATGATTATGCAGGTACACGACGAGCTGGTGTTTGAGGTGGCAAGTGAAGATCTTCAATTACTCTCTGATGGCGTCAGATTCCGTATGGTATCTGCTGCAGCGCTGAATGTGCCCTTGGTGGTCGACATTGGCTCAGGTAAGGACTGGAATACTGCGCACTAATTTGACTGATTCTTGCTGTGTTACTGCTCAGGCAGGATAAATTTCACATTTATTATTAGCTTTTTTGAACTTAAGTAAAAACAGCGGGTCAATTAGTATAGCAGGATGGTTTTCTCCCCGATTTTTCCAGCCTGCTATTTAGAAGATATATCTCCTGGTTAATAGGAGCGCTTGGGGCCCTAACTGTTTCTCCTACAGTTAGGGCCCTTTTATTTGTGGGTTTTTTTTTGGACGCCTTCGGGGCTTCTTTGTTTGCTTTGAGGTTTTGCAGGCTCTTTCAAACTGAAAACCGACTCTTATTCCTGGGGCTCTTTTTCCCTGGGGCAAAGCCAGTTCTGAAGACGGCCTTTGAGCTCTCCACCCCCTTCATGCTTCAGGGCAGAAAATAACTGGATAGTAATTAATTCACCGTATTGTGCCAGTTCCCGGCGAGTTTCCAGCAGCACCTTTTTACGGGCGCCTGATTTCAGCTTGTCGCATTTAGTCAGCAGAATATGGACAGACATAGGTGCTTGTGTGCACCACTCGATCATTAATCGGTCAAAGTCCTTCAAGGGATGACGGCAGTCCATCAGTAACACCAGTCCGCGCAGTGATTTGCGCTCTCTAAGATAAGACTCAAGTTGTTTTTGCCATTTGGCTTTAACGGCTGGAGGAACCTTGGCATAGCCAAATCCCGGCAAATCTACCAGGAATTTCCCCTCCGCGACCTGGAAAAAATTAAGCAGCTGCGTGCGGCCTGGCGTTTTACTGGTTCTTGCCAGTTTGGGCTGATCAGTGAGTGAATTAATGGCGCTGGACTTCCCGGCGTTAGAGCGGCCAACAAATGCTACTTCGTCAGCTTCATCACTTGGGCACTGATTTAAGGTGCTGGCGCTAAGAAAGAAGCTGGTTTTGGAAAAATCTAGCCTTTCGACCTGTAATTCAGCTTTCATAATGGGCAATCTGTTTGGGGTTGGGAGGAGGCTTAAGGTATAATTGCGCGGCTTTTAACGGCTGTGAATTGTAACAGCACTGCATAGTGAATAAATAACTAATAGAAAGTTAATAGCAAATAAATACAAAACTAACAGAAATTTCAAACCTGGATTAACGGGGCCCAGGCAGCATTGAGTCCCGACCGGAAACCTAGAATGAAGAATATGGCAGTAGATATAATGAATAACTCGGTAAAAATACTCACTAAATCTTTAATCACGCTTCTGGCACTTGTCGCCTGTGGACAGGCTGTTGCCCAGGGCGATGCAGCCGCTGGCGCAGATAAAATCGCAATATGCCTGGCTTGTCATGGTCAGGATGGCAATGTTAGCCAACTCCCCAATGTGCCTAAAATTGGCGGGCAGTCCGAAAAATACCTGTTAAAGCAGATGCAGGATATCAAGAGTGGTGCCAGAGCAGCCCCCCTGATGACTGGAATGCTTAATACACTGGATGAACAGGGTTTGGCAGATGTTGCTGCCTACTATGCTTCACAAGCTGCTCCCCAGGGTGCTGCTGAGCAAGATAAAGTGGCGCTTGGTGAAAGCCTGTATCGCGGCGGGAATGCCCAAATCGGTGTTGCTGCCTGCTCTGCCTGTCATTCGCCGAATGGCCAGGGGCTTGGCTCTGCTGGTTATCCAGCATTAAGTGGCCAGGATCCTGCCTATACTGATTTACAATTACGCGCGTTCAGAGATGGCATAAGACAAAATGATGATGCCGAAGTCATGCGTAGTATTGCAGCAAGGCTCAATGATGAAGAAATTGCTGCTCTGGCTTCTTATGTGTCAGGATTGCGCTAATTAAGCCTTGGTTCAGCGGGCTTGGTTAAAACTGCAAATATTATGAAAATGAAAAAAAGGGCCTTTCATTAATGCCTTTTTTATAAAGCCTTATGGCATACTCACGCCTTGAATGCGTTGATTTAATTGAGTTAAGCCAGAATTTAGTAAACAAGTTAGCAAGAATTTAACCAGGGGAGAGACCCAATGAAATTTGTAACAAAATCACTGATGCTGGTTGTTTTGCTGTTGAATGTTTCAGCGGCAGCCATAGCCCAGCCTGCTTTATATGTAGAAGGCACACATTATGAGGTTATCGCCTCTCCGGTCAGAACGGCCGATCCCAATAAAATCGAAATCACAGAGATTTTTTGGTATGGCTGTCCTCACTGCTATGCCTTTGAGCCACTGATTACCAGTTGGGAGAACAAGTTGACATCTGATGTCGCCTTTGTTCGCAGCCCGGGTATGTGGAACAGCACCATGGAAATTCATGCACAAATCTTTTATGCAGCGCAAGCTCTGGGTGTTACAGAAGATATTCATTCAGTCGCCTTTGACGAAATAAACCAGCGCCGTAATTACCTACAAACTGAAGACCTCGTTAAAGAGATGTTTGTGCGTGAAGGTGTAGATGGCGATGCGTTTGATAAAGCCTGGAAATCCTTTTCTGTTTCTTCTGCCGTGAAGCGTGCCGGAACAAGAATGAGAGATTATGGCGTGCGCGGCGTTCCCAGTATGGTCGTTAACGGGAAATACCTGGTTTCTGTTGGTGGTGCGGTGCCTACGCAGACCGAACTGCTTAAGATTGTTGACTTTCTTGTGGCAAAGGAAAAAACTAGCAGCTAAATCCCTGTTCTTTGCAAATAGGGTTCTAATGGCGCTCATGCTGATTCAGCATGGGCGTTTTTTATGGCGCGTTAGTTAAGATGGCTGTGAACCTGCAAGTTTCAGCGCATTTATCCAGTAAATTTAGATATTTACAGTAAAATTCTAAGAAAATAATAAACTTTTTGCTGAGCTGTGTTGTCATAGTACAGACCTGATGCTTTGAATCCCTTAATAATTGGATCAAGGGTTAGGGTCAGCATTAAAAATAACCTATAATTCAACGTTTTAGATAATAAGTGACTTGAAGCTAACTATGAATCTGGGCATTCCATTGCTTGAAAAAATTCCATTTAGGGAAATAGGCCTGAAAGCCCAGTCACTATTTCCTGTCGGGCGTCATAATGAAATTCTAAAAAGAATAGATGCCAGTCTTTTACTTTACGATAACTCCCTTATTAACACGGCCACCGGGACTCTTTTTGAGATAGTGCCAAATCAAGATGAGCAATATGCAGATGCTCTGGCAAGGGTAGCCAGACAGCTGTTGCCGATGAGTGATGGTAATAGGCATGTTCTTTTACTGCTGCCGACAGCAGATTTTGCAACCACCACATTTAACATGAATGCAATGAGTGAAAAGATGGTTCGATCTGCTCTGGAGCTGCAATCAAATTCACTCATTCCTGCCTATGATGAAAACCTGCTTTTAGCGGTGAATGCGACTAAGCCCGAAGGTGTTGCCCTCTGGTTTAACGAAAAAGAAGCTAACGCTCTTTTTCGTGCCTTTGAGGAACAAAATATTTTCCTCAGTGCAATTATGCCAAGAGCCCTGGCGATGCTTGATGTTCAGGATGAGAATGACAAAACGCTTCTTATCAATGACGAAGAGGGCAGTAATATTTCGTTTTTGCAGGTAACAGGCGTTGCTATCAGGCGCTTACTGACAGTGAATAAAACAGATTTAGAGCAGGAAGTTTTTGCTAAACAATGGGACATAGAAATAAATCAGCTGAAAGGTGAAGCTGTAAAAACCATGAGCTCACTCGATGATTGGCTAGAGATTCGACAAATAGTCACGCCGGTCCCCGAATATTGTTTTCATCCCGCTGGCGCAATAAAAGCAGAAAAACAAATTAGCCTGGTCAAGAAAAGTAAAGTGGGTATGGCTCTAACGGCGTGCCTTGTATTGTTGCTTTTTGCGCCTTTCATTTCGAACTGGTTAACACTTAAAGATTTGCAGGCAGAACTGGAACGGGTTCAGGAACAAACCATAGAGCCCAGAGGCTTGCGAGCGTCTATCTTTGATATGGAAGAAGAATGGGGCGCTCTTGAAGAATACCCGAATCAGCAAGTAGCAAATGTACTGATTTCATTAAATGAAGTTCTGCAGGGTGCTCTAAGCTCATTTTCAATTAACAAAGGCGTTGTTGATATTTCCGGCTCGACAGATGATCCGGCTTATCTGGTTGAGTTATTGGCACAAAGAGAAGAATTCTACAATGTAGTTCAAAGCACAAATACCCGGGGAGGTGGCGCCCAATTTGGCATCCGCTTGAATCTTAGTAGTACTGACTTTGAAGCATATGATGAAAAGTTTCCGGTAGTTTCACAGGGACGTTAAATAAGTATTTTTACATAGACTATGAAAAGCAAAGAGAAAAAATTAATTGGCCTGGCAGGAATTATATTTCTGGTAGTCGTCGTTGTAAGAGTCATACCGCTATTAATGGACTCATATGATGAGGGCCTGGATGAAATAGATTTTCTCGAGCAGCGTATTGAGCGGCTCAGATTTCTTGTTGAAGAAGCCCACTTTATTGTAGATGAAGAGGCAGAAAAACGTGCTGAAGTTGCTGTACTGGAAGACTGGGTTTTTACTGGTCAAGATTCCAATCTTATCGGTACCAGCGTGCAGCGGCAGTTGCGACAGGCGGTGGAAGAAGCGGATGTTACACCTCGTTCATATAATACCCCCCGCATTGCAGAAACCCGGGGCTGGATACTGGTTACCCAGGAAATGGATTTTGTTATTGAGCAGGAAAATATTCTTAAATTTCTCGAACTGCTGGAAAATTCCAGACCAAAATTACATGTCACAGAATTTAGCATTAACAGAAACAGAAGGCAGTACACAGGGTCGATTACGGTCACCGGATTTAGTAAAACCCTTTAATGGCAATAGAGATGGAAAATACGCAACTGACATTACCCGTTTTTAGCCAGCTCCTGGAGCCGGAAGGCATGGCGCCTGCGCAAAACTTTAGCGATAGCTGGGAGCTTGTGTGCAATAAATTACCCAGCATTGAAAGCCGCGCGAAGGTAAGGTTTGTTATTGGTGAACAGGTATTGTTTCGGCTAGGCAACACCGATGAAGTCGCACGACTTACCAAGCATTGGCGCGCAGAACTTTCTCCGCAAATAGCTGATGCTGACGATGCCTTCGTTTCCGGCTTTGGCGATGATGATACTTTTTCAGATATGGATTCTGAAGCGCCGATTATCAGACTGGTCAATCACCTGTTTGCACGTGCTCTTGATTTGAATGCCAGTGATATCCATTTTGAACCGACAGAGCATCATCTGGAAGTACGCTGCAGGGTTGATGGCATTATGACCCGCATTGAAAAACTGCCGGTGAAAATACAATCTGCTGTCGCCTCCCGACTGAAGCTTATGGCGAAACTGGATATCGGCGAAAAGCGTTTACCCCAGGATGGAAGAATTGATTATCGGATAGGAGATCGGGAACTTGATATGCGTGTTTCCACTTTGCCCGGCGTGCTTGGCGAGTCGGTGGTGTTACGTATTCTGGACCGAAGTGATTTAAGTATTGAGCTCATGGACCTGGGCATGCCGGAGCAAATACTCAAGGACTATAGCCGGGTAATTTCTCAACCACATGGCCTTATTCTTATTACGGGACCAACAGGAAGTGGTAAGACTACAACGCTCTACGGCACTCTTGAAAAAATTCATAATGAAAAGCAGAAGATTATTACCGTTGAAGATCCGGTGGAATACCAACTAAATGGTATCACCCAGATTCAGGTGAATGCCCGTATTGGACTTAATTTTGCTTCTGGCTTGCGCTCTATTGTGCGACAAGACCCGGATATTTTGATGATTGGTGAAATCCGTGATCATGAAACTGCGGAAATTGCTATTGAGTCAGCGCTAACCGGGCATCTGGTTTTTTCAACCTTACATACCAATGATGCGGCCGGTGCTGTCACCCGCATGCAGGATATGGGTGTGGAGAGTTATCTGATCAGTTCAAGCTTATTGGCAATTCAGGCACAAAGACTGGTGCGCAGAATATGTAAAGACTGCATAGAAACCACCGAGCTTAGTGATGATGAGGCGAATGTGCTGGATGTTAAAAAAGAAGATTATCCGGAAATTAAACGGGGCGTTGGTTGTGACCGCTGTGGAGAAACAGGCTATCGCGGCCGGGTAGGTTTATATGAGCTACTATTAATGTCAGATGAAATAAGGCACTTGGTCACCAACGGTGCCGATGCCAACGTGATTCGCAAACAAAGCATTAAAGAGGGGATGAGAACACTTCGCGAAGATGCCCTTGAGAAACTCAAGTCAGGCATGACGACCCCTGAAGAAGTAGTGAGGGTAACTCGCGCCATATGAGTGTGAATTATTATGAGTATCAGGCCTGTGATGCTCAAGGCAATATAATTAACGGTCAGCTAAGTGCTGATTCTGAGCGTGAAGCCATTGCCATGTTGCAAGCGAAAAAGCTTGTGCCGGTAAAACTGAAAATCACCTCTAAACAAAATTTACAGCGCTCGGGAGGCAAGATTAAAAATGCTGACCTGGTGGATTTTACCAGCGGCTTAACTACGCTGGTAGAAGCAAGAATTCCTATCGATAAGGCGCTCTCTTTACTGGAAGGGATTACAGAAAAAGAACACATGAAGCGTCTGGTGGTTTCTTTAAGACGTGATGTAAAAGAAGGTAAAAGTCTTGCTGATGCTATGGAGGCAAGACCCGAAGTTTTTTCCAGACTTTATTACAATATTGTCAGGGCAGGTGAAACAGGCGGCATTCTGGATCAGTTGTTGCCGGATTTGAGTCATTTTCTTGAAAATGCTGAGGAAACCAAGAAGCAGATTATTTCAGCGCTTACTTATCCACTGGTGCTGTTTATCACTGGACTGATTTCAGTGGTTTTATTGCTGGTGTATGTAGTGCCTCAATTTACGGCGATGTTTGAGGATGTGGGGTCTGACATTCCTCCCTCTGCGGAATTTTTACTGAGCTTAAGTGCGGGCCTGCAGAATTATGGTTGGCTGATAGTGCCGGTAGCATTTGGTATTGGCTATTGGTGGCGCTGGCTTAACGCTGACAAGCAAAGAAAGCGGCCTAAAGATGCCTATATGTTGCGTCTGCCAATTGCCGGCAAATTATTTCTGCACCGCGATGTGGCAATATTTTCACGAACACTGGGCGCCCTGCTTGGGGCAGGTATTCCATTGATCCGTGGCTTAAGAGTTGCCCGCGAAGTAATCAGTAATGAGGAACTCATTCATCACCTTGAGGTCGTAGAAGAAGACGTACGCAGTGGTGCAGGACTGGGAATATCATTGGAAAAGACTGGCGTCTTTCCAGT